>NZ_DASXNL010000001.1:0-4446 GCF_036495085.1 Phenylobacterium sp.
GGGTGAGCGCTGACCTCTAGCGCTTCGATGACGCCGTCCTCTGCCGTTGCGGCAAGACGGACCGCAGGCGATAGGTCGGTCACGGCTTCCTCGTGGTAGCTGTTCACCTGGATCTCCGAGCGGCGGATGAGGCGTCGAAGCCGGCTGTCGGGAGTGAGCCGGACGATGTGCCCGCGGGCGCCCGCGGCATGGTCAATTCCAAAGACCGCCCGACTGGCGATGTCGCTGCGGAGGCGGCAGCCGCTCAGTCCGGCGAGGAGCTGCATGCCGGCGCAGATGCCGAGGATCGGGCGGCCCAGGCGAAGGCAGTCCGAGGCGATCCGCGTCTCGACAGCGGCTCGGTTGAACGCGGTCGGCGCGGGGAGGCGAGCGCCGAGGTACCATTCGGCAGGCGACGCATAGCGGCCTCCGGTCAGCAGGACTCCATCGAAGTCACGCACCACGACCTCGGCCACGCCCTCGAGGTAGGGAATCCCGAAGGGGAGGCCGCCCGCCGCGTACACGCCTTCGAAATAGCCCTTGGCGGCCTCATAGCGCCGGCCATCGCCACTCGTGTTTTCGTCAAGCAGCACCGCGATCCGGGGCCGCGCGTCGCGGGCGCCCATCACGCAGCGGCCCCGAGCCGATCGCCGCGAGCGACGGCTGCGGCGATCATCCCCACCCACGGCTCCGCCCTCAGACCGAAGTCCTCGGCGAGGCTGCGTACGAGTCCCTGGGGGAACAATCGGCGGTGCTCTGGAGCGCTGCCACGCCGCCGGATCGTCAGTCGATTTTCAAGGAGCGTCAGCCGTCCGTCGGGGAGCGCGCGGGAGGCGATCAGGGCTTGCCGGAACGGCGAGCTGGCGTGCGTCGCGGCAAACCAGTTCACAGCCAACAGATCCACGTCGTGCTGCGGAGCGAGCATCAGGTCATAGACAGGCAGCCAGCCGCGAGCGCCCTCCGCTTCGAGTCGAAGTTCGGAACCGGTCGGCGTGAGGCGCACCGCCTCCAGTCGTCCGGCCTGGGCCGACCGATCGTCCAGCCGGATCGGATGGCTCAAGAGCCCTCGCGGGGAGCCGACGTCCGCCAGCCAGTCCTCGTCGGCGAATCGGACGCGAAGCGCCAAGTGGGTGCGAGGTCGGCGTTCAGTGAGCGGCCGACCCCATCGCGAGCGTGCGATCAGCGATTGGACGTTGAAACCAAGGGCCGGCAGCACGCCGCGGAACAGAAGGTTTTGCTCGAAGCAGTATCCGCCCCGACCGCCATGCACGAGCTTCGAGATCAGGACGTCCAGCTCGAGATTGATCGGCCGGTCGAGCAGGACGTCGATGGCCTCGAAAGGGATGGTCTCGACGTGGTGAGTATGGAGCTTTTGGAGAACCTCAACGCCAGCCGCGCGCGGGCCGCGGTATCCTACCCGATCAAAGTAGCGCTGTAAGTCCCCCGGCGAACAGCGCGCGCGGCCCAGGTCAGTCGTTTCGTTCATGCCTCACACCCTCGCCAGGGGAGATCGCAGCATGAGAGCTTGAAAATTGATCACAATCGAAGCTTCTTCAGGGTAGGCATGAGTTGAATTGAGGTCTGACGTGTCGCTTCCCTTGAGTGCGCTGCAGGCCTTCGAGGCCGCAGCCCGACATCTCAATTTCACGCGCGCGGCGGACGAGCTTTGCGTCACCCAAGGCGCCGTGAGTCACCAGGTGCGCGTCCTTGAGGCGCACCTGGGCGTGCGGCTCTTTGATCGCCTGCCCAGAGGAGTCGGGCTTACCGACGAGGGGCTGGCGCTTCTGCCGGAGTTGAGCCGCTCATTCGCGCTTATGACCGGCGTGCTGGAAAGGGCCCGCGCGGGCGGGGCTCGCGAGTCGATCGTCGTGGGCGTCGCGAATACTTTCGCCGTCGGCTGGCTCTTGCCGCGCCTTGAGCTCTTTCGTGCGCGTCACCCCGAGTTCGAAGTGCGGATCCGAACCCACAACAACCTCGTCAACCATGCCGGCGAGGGGCTCGATTGCGCGATCCAGTTCGGAGATGGCCGCTGGCCTAGTCTTCAGGCGACGCGTGTTGTGGACGCCGATCTCGCCCCGCTTTGCTCGCCGACGCTTGCGGGTCGCCTGCAACACCCCACCGAACTCACCGGCATGCCGCTTCTGCAGTCGTACAGGTCCGACGAATGGAGCCGGTGGTTCGCCGTGGTAGGCGTGGCCCCCCCGAGGACCCGCGGGATGATGTTTGACACGTCGCTGGCGATGGCCGCTGCGGCGGAGCGGTCCGTCGGCGTGGCCCTCGCGCCGCCCGGCATGTTCACCAGCGAGCTGGCCAGCGGCCGACTGGTGCAGCCGTTCCCCCAGATGGTCGATGTTGGCGCCTACTTCATCACCCGGCCGGCCAGCCGGCCCGCTACCGCGGCCGTGCACACGTTCATCCAATGGTGCGCAGACGCTGGAGCCCCGCGGCGCTGACAGTCCTTCCTGGCGCCGTTCGGTCTTGGCGGGCCCTTCTGGCCGCCGATTTCGAGCTGACGATCGGAACAGCCGGAGAGGGGGTAGAGGGTGGACCTGACGGGCGGGCGGCAGGAAGTCGCCCTTCACGAACGCCGATTTATATCCAATGTCACTCGGCTGCGGAGACGGCACTGCGCGGGCCGTAGTGGCGGGTGAGCAGCACCACAGTGACGATGGCGGACGGCGCGCCCAGTAGGACGGCCCAGGCGAGTGAGTGGCCCGACGCCGTCACCGCTGCGCCGGCGAGGCAGCCTGCCCCGCCGCCGATGTCCCAGGCTCCCTCGCTCATCATGTGGAAGCGGAATGGACAGGGCGAGGCTTTGGCCGCGTTGTAGACCGCAGCCATGACTGCCGGGATGTACAGGGCCGCCACGAGGGTTCCGGGCGCGTTGGCCGCCACGGCAAGCCACGGGGAACCCAGGCTGAGGGCGCGGAAGACGAGTAGTCCGATGGCCAGCCCATAGGCGATTAGTACCGCCCGCCGGCCGCCTCCGGCATCGATGTGGCGCCCGAGCAGCAAGCTGCCGCCTCCGCCAAGGAGGGCGGCCAGCGCCATCGCCCCACCATAGGCGCGGTAACTCGAGCCCACCGCCAGGAACAGCGCCACTTGCCAGAAGAAGTAGAAAGCCGCGCCCAGCCAGCCATCTGCCAGAAAAAGGGCGACGCCCAGGCGAGCGTAACGGAATGCCCCCGGCGCATGCTTGGCCACAGTCACGTTCGGCGCCCCGATAAGCGGGATGACCGAGGCCGCCTGAATGAGCGCAATAGCCCAGAAGGTCCATGTGGGCCCGGCGGTGGCCAGCGACCAGCCGGCGGCGATTGGGCCGACCACGCCGATCCCAGCGTTCGCCGCCTCCCGCAGGCTCACTTGATGACCCCGATGCTCTGCGTCTCCAACGGCCGCGAAATAGGCGTGGTAACTCGGCCAGTAGAAGATGTCGGCGATCGAGGTGACGGCGATCACAGCCCATAGCTCAGGCCCGACACCGTGGACCTGAGCGAGCAGGGGGAAGATCGCCGCAATTCCCAACGTGCCGGCGATGAGCAGCGGCTTCAGGCCGTAGCGGATCGCGAGCGGCAGGATCAGCGGCCGCAGGGCAAACCGCCCCGCCAGGATCGCGGCCTGGGTCAGGAAGGCGACCGGGACCGGCACGCCCACCTTCACCATAAAAACCAGGAAAAACAGCCCACCGCCGCTCAGGGCGAGCATCTCGATCGCATAGTGCAGGTTCAGGCGGTTGATTGCCGAGTTGCGGAAGAAGGCCATCTCAAGAGCTCAGAGGAAAGAAGGGAACGTGCAGCCTGGCGCAGGCCAGGGCGGCGACTTGAGCTTGGGTCCTAGCGGACCGTGTTCCCGATCGTGGCCATAAGGCCTCCTCTGAAGGATCGGCAGACTGCGCGTTTTCGCCCGCGCGCGCAACCAGCCCCCACACACGCCCCGACCCGCGGAAGCTCGGCTGTGGGCCTCACAGCCGACCGCTCACAAAGCCCAGCCGTGCATATCGGTGGTGACGGCGCCGCTAAGCAGGAAGCGAGGCGCGACGCCGTTGTTTGGGGCGGCGACGTGGAGCGTCAATGGGTGCAAGAGGATGACGTCCCCTGCCGCGCCCGTATTTTCGACCACCTGCAGCGGGATGCCGTCCAACTCCTCGATGCGGTTCATGAACCGATCAATGCGGCTCTCCCGGTCGCCCTCGGTGTGCAGATCGCGGACATAGGGATGCCTTTGCAATGATTTGCGCATGTCAGCGCTTCGCGCGCCGGCTGGCGGCGGATGGTCCTTGAACCATTTGTGGATCAATCGATGCGAGCCCGACAGGATCTGGCTGGCGCCACTGCGGGGCGCAATGTCACCGAACAGCGCGTGGGTTTGCACGCCCTTCGGCGGTGACAACTGGCCGGTGTAGTTCGCGTCGACGTGCCAACCGCGTGATGGGACACCCCATTCGTCTTTGGTTGGGAAGGCCACGAA
>NZ_DASXNL010000002.1:0-15801 GCF_036495085.1 Phenylobacterium sp.
ATTCCGGGAAATATAGGGTTGGCGTCGAAGCGGCGTTCGGGTGGGCGCTCGGCTTTCGCGTTTCACGTTACGGCTGCCGTTATCCATGCCCTGCTGCTGCCGTTGTCTTGGTGGTGCTGCACTTCGTGCGTGGCGTCGGAGCCTCTGAGGCCAGAGTCCTCGCCATCACCCATTGACGATGGAGTTAGCTCCCCGCCGAGGCTGGAGCGCATCCGCGCCATCCAGCCCGCGACCGCGCTGCAGAACGAGTAGTCGTTACGGACCATGGGCGAAGGGCCCCGACAGCTGCACGGTTGGTGGCAGACCCGCGGCGGTTGGAGCGGTTGCGCGGGGCCGACGCCGGGGAGCCACTTCCCACCGCGCCGGGGTTTTCCGGCATGACTGACACCATCCTTCACGCCGGCCGGCCTCCGCTATTGTCTCACCTGCCGCAGCGCCCCCGCCGCCGCCTTCAATCCGTTCTTTGTCTATGTTCGGTGGGCCGTGGACGTGACCGGCGAGACTCGGAGTTGGGAGAGCTCGCCCGACTATGCCCGCGAGTTCTGTGCGGCCTGCGGCAGCCGGGTGCAGCGCCGGGCCGCAGGTGGAGATCTCACTCGGAAGCTTTGACCCCCCCGGTGAAGTGGTCCCGGAATACGAATCCTGGACCGCCCGTCGCGAACCACGGTTGCCGCTGCTGGGCGTGCCTCTACGGAACGGACACCTTGACGCGTTCCCCCGCGAGGCACGGAGCGCGTGGACGGCCGCGGGGTGCTTCGCCGACTACTTGGTCCCGCTGAACGTGCACACCACTTCGTTCAGAGGACGGCCGGGTGAACCCTGGGCGTCAAGGGCATCGGAGAGATCGGCATCGTCGGCATGAACGCCGCCGTCGCCAACGCGGTCTTCCACGCCAGTGGCAAGCATCCGCGACCTACCGATCCGCATCGAGGACCTCCCCTGACCCGGCCAAGTCCGCAACGGCTACGATCCAACAGCGTTTAGCGCGACATGGAACTCCTCCGTGAGCTGATCGGTCCGGATAACGGCGACGCCAGTACGGCTCAGCTCTGCGTCCGTGCGGTCATCCTGTTCCTGGTCGGCATCGTCTACATCCGCATCGCAGGTCGCCGGACGTTCTCCCAAGCCACGCCGCTCGACATCGTGGTCGCGCTGGTCGTCGGCTCGAACCTCAGCCGGGCCATGACCGGCAAGGCTCCGTTCTGGCCCGCCCTGGCCGCCACCCTGCTGCTAGTCATCCTGCACCGGCTGTTCGTCATGCTGACCCTCCGCTGGACCTGGCTGGCCAAGGTCATGAAAGCCGAGCCGGTGGTGCTGGTGCGCGATGGCGTGAAGGATTCCGCTGCAATGGTCCGTCACGGGATCGGTGAGGGCGATCTGCTGGAAGCCCTTCGGCTGGAGCAGGCCGAGCGCCCGGAGGACGTGCGTCTCGCGACGCTTGAGAACAATGGCAGGATCAGCGTCGTCCGCGAGAAGTCTGGGCCGGCGTGACGGAGACGCTCAGTCCGACGCCGGCGGCTGATGTTGAGCGGCTGGTCCTACCGATCTTGAAAGCCGCCCGGGACCGCGAGCTCAAGCTGGTGACGGCGGAGAGCTGCACCGGGGGGAGACATTGCGGTGCAGTGGCTCGGGAACCGACCGCGACGCTCGCGGTTTTCAGCGCCACGAAGGAAGATTCGGACGGCCCAGGCCAGCCACGACGGCCCCCGGGCGACGACCTTGACGACACCAAAAACGGGAGAGACGGACATGGCGACCGTTCAGGCCAAAGTCCCATCGAATGCCTCCAGGACCCGCTCCGGCCGCAGACGGCGCACGGGCCGGCGCGATCCGCTGGCCGTCAGCCTGCTCAAGAAGGATCACCGCGAGGTCGAAGGCTGGTTCGATGAGTACGAGCAGCTCGAGGAGGACCGTGAGAAGCTGGAGCTCTTCAACAAGATCGCCCTGGCGCTGAAGGTCCACACGCAGATCGAGGAAGAGATCTTCTACCCGGAAGAGCGGGGCGACGTCGAAGAGGACATGCTCGACGAGGCCTATGTGGAGCACGACGGCGCCAAGAAGCTGATCGCCGAGATCGAGGCGATGAACCCCGGCGACGAATTCTACGACGCCAAGGTCAAGGTGCTAGGCGAGTACATCAAGCACCACGTGAAGGAGGAGGAGCAGCCTGGCGGCATCTTCGCCCAGGCCAAAAAGGGCGACGAGAATCTCGACGCCATGGGCGAGCGGCTCAAGGCGCGGAAGCAAGAGCTCATGGCCAACATGGCCCGCTCCAAGCCGAACTGAGTCACCGCCAATCCACGCGAAAGGAGGCGTCAATGCCCCAAGGCGACAAGTCCAAATACACCGACAAACAGGAGCGCAAAGCCGACCACATCGCCGAGGGCTATGAAAAGCGCGGGATCGGCGAAAAGGAAGCCGAGCGGCGGGCCTGGGCGACAGTCAATAAGGACGACGGCGGCGGCAAGAAAGCCGGCGGCTCCGGACGAGGCAAATCCACAGGCCGCCCTGCAGCGCACAAGGGGGGCAAAGCCGGCGGCAAGGCCTCGGCTTCCCGCAGCGCCGCCGAGCGGTCGGCTTCCGCGAAAAAGGCCGCCGCGACGCGAAAGCGCAACGCGGAGCATCACGCCTCCTAAGATCGATATCGTCGGCCGCTGGCGGCGACTGCGGCCACGCGCAGGGAATTGGACATGGACACGGACAAGCCGGGCGCCATGCGACGAAGCGCTCCGAGTGGCGCAGCGAAGGTCGCCACTGGCGACATGCCCGCCGCGCCGCCGATGCGGGACCCCAAGGCCAAGCATCCCAGGCCGCCCTTCAAGGCGCAGTCGCAACCGTGGCCGGGTCTGGCGGGAAAGATGGACCCCAAGCCCGACCATGGCGAAACGAGCTACAAAGGTTCCGGCCGGCTCCTGGGCCGCAGGGCGCTGATCACCGGCGGTGATTCCGGCATGGGCCGCGCGGCCGCCATCGCCTTCGGCCGCGAAGGCGCCGATGTGGCGATCAACTACCTCCCCGATGAGGAGCCCGACGCCCAGGAGGTGGCTGAGTGGATCCGCGCCGCCGGGCGCAAATGCGCGACCATCCCCGGTGACCTACGGGACGAGGCGTTCTGTCGGCGATTGGTCGATCAGGCCGCGCGGGAACTGGGCGGCCTGGACATCGTGGTCAACAACGCCGCCCGCCAGCAGACCCACGCCTCGATCCTCGACATCTCCACCGAGCAGTTCGACTGGACGATGAAGACCAACATCTATGCGCCGTTCTGGATCATCAAGGCGGCGTTGCCCCACCTGGAGCCGGGCGCAGTGATCATCGGCACCACCTCGGAACAGGCCTACGACCCCTCGCCCGACCTCTACGACTACGCCCAGACCAAGGCCGCCACGATGAACTACATCAAGTCGCTGGCGAAGCAGCTCGGACCCAAGGGCATTCGCGTCAACGGCGTGGCGCCGGGTCCGATATGGACGCCGCTGCAGGTCTCCGGCGGCGCCACCATGGAGAAGCTGCAGGAATTCGGCGGCCACACGCCGCTCGGACGTCCCGGTCAGCCCGCCGAGTTGGCCGCGATCTATGTGCAGCTCGCCGCCGAGGACGCCAGCTACGCCAACGGCCAGATCTACGGCGCCTCGGGTGGCAGCGGACAGCCTTGACCGGACAGGCGGCGCGGTGATGACAACGCCTCTCCTCCAGCAATTTGCAGCCGCCTATTGCGGCGCGCCGCCGATACCCGAAACGCTCGCGGCCCGCTGGAACCTCGATCCGGCGGTGATCGCAGGCGTCACCCTGGCCGGCGCGATCTACGCGGCCATGACAGCGCCGCGGCTTGGCGGCCGGTGGGCGGTCACGCCCTGGCGGCGGACGAGTTTCTATGCCGGTTGGGGCTTGGGCGCCCTGGCGCTGATTTCTCCCCTTTGCGCGCTTTCGGTGTCCCTGTTTTCCGCCCGCGTCGCTCAACACATGCTGCTCGCCGCGGTGGTCGCGCCGCTGCTGGTCTTGGGCATGCCGGGAACCTGGCGGTACCGCAGCGCCGCAGCCGCGCCGATCACCGCAGCGGTGTTCGCCATCGTCCTGTGGATCTGGCATGCGCCCGGACCCTACGCCGCGACCTTCGACAGCAACGTCGTCTATTGGACGATGCACGTGACTGCGTTCGGCGCTGCGCTGGCCTTGTGGGCTGCGCTGTTCGATCGCCCGGCGGAGCGGCTCGCCGGCCTGGTTGCGGCCGCGGCGCTGACCAGCCTGCAGATGGGTCTGCTGGGCGCGATCATGACGTTTGCCGGCCGCCCACTCTACGCGCCGCATCTGCTGACCACGTTGCCTTGGGGCCTGACCCCGCTCGCCGATCAGCAGTTGGGCGGGGTGATCATGTGGATACCTGCGAGCGTGATCGTCGTGATGGCGGTGGTGACGGCCCTGGCCGTAGCCATGCTCCGGACGCAGCGCGGTCCTTCGCCTGCGGCCGTCGGATGAGGCGCGGAATGGCGATCGGCGCGGCCTTGCTGGCGCTCGGGGCCGGCTGCAGCCGCAACCCCCCCGCCGCCAAAGTGGCCGAGACCCCCGCCATCCGGCCCCAGCTCGGGGCCACGGGCGCCACGGCCGACTTCGCCCCCAACGACCCGCCCGGCGAGTGGCGACGCCAGGCGCGCGACTACGCCAACACCCGCTTCAGTCCACTGGACCAGGTCGGGGTGCGCAACGTCGCCCGGCTGAAAGTCGCCTGGTCGTTCTCCGACGGCATCCCCTACGGGCATGAGGCCGCCCCGCTGGTGGTCGGCGACACCATGTATCTCGTCACGCCCTATCCGAATGTCGCCTATGCGCTCGACCTCGCCAAGCCGGGCGCGCCGATCAAATGGACCTATCAGCCGCACCCAGACCCCATCGCGGTGGGCAAGGCCTGCTGCGACGCGGTGAACCGCGGGCCGACCTACGCGGACGGCAAGCTGGTGTTCAGCCTGCTGGACGGTGAAGCCGTCGCGGTGGACGCCAAGACCGGCCACGCCGCCTGGCGCACGCGGCTGGGCGATCCGGCCAATGGCATGACCATCACCATGTCGCCCCTGGTGGTCGGCAAGGCGGTCCTGGTCGGCAACTCCGGCGGCGAGATGGGTGTGCGCGGCCAGCTCACGGCGCTCGACCTCGATAGCGGCCAGGAGCTCTGGCGGGCCTATTCGACCGGTCCCGACGCCGACGTGAAGATCGGTCCGGACTTCCGTGCGCCCTACCCCTGGCTTGGCGGCAAGGACCTGGGCGCCACGTCCTGGCCGCCAGATGCCTGGAAGCGAGGCGGCGGAACGGTCTGGGGCTGGATTTCGTACGACCCGGATCTGAGCCTGATCTACGTCGGCACCAGCAACCCCAGTCCCCGCGTGCCGGCCCAGCGGCCAGGCGACAATCTTTGGTCCAGCGCGATGTTCGCCCGCGACCCGAAGACCGGCCAGGCGCGCTGGGCCTTCCAGTTCACGCCGCATGACCAATGGGACTACGACGGGGTCAACGAGAATGTGCTGATCGACGCGAACGTCGCCGGCCAGCCGCGCAAGCTGCTGGTCCACCTAGACCGCAACGGATTCGGCTATACGCTCGACCGCACCACCGGACGCATCGTCGTCGCCAAGCCGTTCTCCTCGCTCAACTGGGCCACTGGCATCGACCCCGCCACCGGGCGTCCCCTCGTCATCGCCGACAAGCAGGCCAAGCTCGAGGAGAAGGTGCAGGACATCTGCCCCACCCATATCGGCTCGAAGGATTGGCAGCCGGCCGCCTTCTCGCCGCGCACCGGCCTTATCTACGCAGCGACCTTCAACATCTGCATGGACCTGACGGACCACAAGGTCGCCTATATCCCCGGCACGCCCTACGACGGCATGGACCTGACCACCCACGCCGGCGGCCACACCAACAAGTGGGGCGAGTTCATCGCCTGGAATCCGCTGACCGGCGAGCGGGCCTGGTCCATCCCGGAGAACTTCATGACCATGAGCGGGGCGCTGGCGACCGCCGGCGACCTGGTTTTCTACGGCACCACGGACGGTTGGTTCCGCGCCGTAGACGCGCGCAATGGCAAGGTCCTGTGGTCACAGAAGCTGAGCTCGGGGATCACGTCCCAGCCGATGACCTACCTGGGTCCGGACGGGCGCCAGTACGTCGCCGTGGTGGCCGGCGTCGGAGGCGTCGCCAGCCAGGTGATGGGCGCGAAGAACGGCTTCCCGCCGCGCGGCGGCACACTTTACGTCTTCTCACTCGACGGGGTCTCGCCGGCCAGTGCGCCCGGGATGCTCACCACCCAGGGGTCCAAGGCTTCGGGCGCCGTCTACAACGCGCCCGATTGAGGCGGCGCCATGACCTCACGCCTTGCCCTCGCGCTCCTGGTCACGCTGATGGCCGCCTGCAGCCGCGCGCGGGGCGACTCCACAACCGGCGGCGCGCCGGCCCAGGTCCCCGCCGATGCGGCCCTGAACAGCATCCCCCTGGGCGCGCCGCCCGGGCAGCCGATCAGCGCAAGCCGTATCGCCAATCCCTTCGCCGGCAACGCCCAAGCGGCGGCGGAAGGCAAGCAGCTCTTCAGCGCCATGAACTGCGTCTACTGCCACGGCGCGGAGGCGTCCGGCCTGATGGGTCCGGCGCTCAACAACGCAGGCTGGCGGTACGGGGGCGCCCCAGCGGAGCTCTATCGCTCGATCCACGATGGGCGCCCACAGGGCATGCCGGCCTGGGGAGGACGGTTACCACCGGAACAGATCTGGAAGCTGGTGGCCTATCTCGAGACCCTGGCGGACGCCTCGGGCAGGCCCTCCACGACCGGCGCCCAGGCCGCTGAGCAGGATCCGGCCGATTCCAGCCACCAGGGCCTGATCGACGCCCAGCGCGCACGCGTGCGGTGACGCATGGGCAGCGCCGTCTCTCCCGCCTGGCCCATGTCCTATCTCACCACCTTCGGGCCGCGCGCCGATCCGGTGACCGGGCTGACCTGGGGCCTGATCGTCCTTTCGCTGGCGGTGATCCTGATCGTCACGATCCTGGTCGTGGCCGGCGCCGCGGTTCGACGGTTGCGCGCGGCGAGCGCGGGCGAGGCCCTGCCGGTCGGCGGCAGCGCGGGCGGGTGGTCCTGGATCTGGATCGGCCTCGCCCTCACCCTTATCGCACTTGTCGCCGCCCTGGCCTGGACGATCGCGGTGATGGCCGCCGTCGGCTCGCCGCCCGCCAGGCCCGCCCTCACCCTGGAGATCACCGGCCATCAATGGTGGTGGGAAGCCCGATACCTGGGCGCCGCTCCTGGCCAGACCTTCGTCACCGCCAATGAGATCCACATTCCCGTGGGCCGCCCGATCCTCATCAGGCTGACCGGCGCCGACGTGATCCACTCGTTCTGGATACCCGCCCTGGCCGGCAAGACCGACACCATCCCCGGCCGCACCAACCTGACCTGGCTGCAGGCCGACCACGCCGGGACCTATCGAGGCCAATGCACCGAATACTGCGGTCTGCAGCACGCCCACATGGCCGCCTTCGTGGTCGCCGATCCGCCGGCGGATTTCGAAGCCTGGCGTGAGGGCCAGCTCCAGCTGGCGGCGCCCGCGACGGGTCCCGCGGCGAGCGGCGAAGAGCTCTTCGTGGAGCGCTGCGGCGCCTGCCACACCGTGCGCGGAGTGGCAGCCGGCGGCGTCGCTGGACCGGACCTCACCCATCTGATGAGCCGCGCGACCCTGGCTGCGGGGACCGTGCCGAACACCGTCTCGGGCCTCGAGGGCTGGATCGCCAATCCGCAGGCGCTGAAACCCGGCGCGCGGATGCCGCCCAGCAACCTCTCGGGGCCCGAACTTGGCCAGCTCGCCGCCTATCTGGAGACCCTCAAGTGAGCGCCGCACCGAACAGCGCGTGGGAGGACGCGCGGATTCCGCGCACCGCCCGGGTGACCCCGGACTTTCCCGGACCCCGCCTGGAGGAGATCTGGGCGCGTGCGCCGGGCCTCAAAGGCTGGATCGGCGACGTCGACCACAAGGAGATCGGCAAGCGCTACATCGTCACCGCCTTCGTATTTCTGTTGCTGGGCGGGATCGAGGCGATGGTCATGCGCCTGCAGCTCGCCGGTCCCGACCGGCGGCTCCTGAGCCCGGAGGCCTACGACCAGCTGTTCACCATGCATGGCGTGAGCATGATCTTCCTCTACGCAGCCCCGATCCTTTCCGGATTCTCGAACTTCCTGTGGCCGCTGCTGCTGGGCTCCCGGGACATGGCTTTTCCCCGCCTGAACGCCCTGTCCTACTGGGTCTATCTCGCGGCCGGCGTCTTCATCTACGCCGGCTTCGTGGTCGGACGCGGACCCGACGCCGGTTGGTTCAATTACGTCCCCTATGCCAGCCGCACCTTCAATCCGGGCGTCAACATCGACGTCTACGCGCTCGGCCTGATCCTGCTGGGCATCTCCACCACCGTCGGCTCCGCCAACTTCGTCGTGACCTTCCTGCGAACCCGCGCGCCCGGGATGTCGATCGACCGCGTGCCGATCCTGACCTGGGGGACGCTGACCGCGTCGGTGGCCAACCTGCTCGCGGTGCCGGCCGTCAGCCTGGCCTTCTTCTTGCTGTGGCTGGACCGCCAGTTCGGACTGCATGTCTTCGATACGGCCCAGGGTCAGCCGCTGCTCTGGCAGCATCTCTTCTGGATGTTCGGACACCCCTGGGTCTACGCCATCGTCCTGCCCGCCATGGGCATGGTTTCGGACGGCCTGCCGGTTTTCTGCCGCCGGCCGCTCGTGGGCTACACCCCCGTGGCGCTGTCGACGGTTGCGACCATGGCGCTGGGCTTCGGCGTGTGGGTGCACCACATGTTCGCGACTGGCCTACCGGACATCAGCCTGTCGTTCTTTTCCGGCGCCTCGCTGATCATCACCATCCCCAGCGCCGTGGCGGTCTTCGCCTGGACCGCCACCATCTGGCTGGGCCGGCCGGTGATCACCACCGCGTTCCTGTTCTTCGCCAGCATGATCGTGCTGTTCGTGATCGGCGGTGTCTCCGGTGTCATGACGGCGTCCGCGCCCGTCGACTGGCAGCTCACCGATACCTACTTCGTGGTCGCGCACATCCACTATGTGCTGATCGGTATCAACGTCTTCCCGGTGCTGGGCGGGGCCTACTACTGGTTCCCCAAGATCACCGGCCGGATGCTGAGCGAGCGCCTGGGCCGGTGGAACTTCTGGACCATGTTCATCGGGTTCAATCTCGGATTCTTCCCGATGCACCTGCTCGGCCTTATGGGGATGCCGCGGCGCATCTACACCTATCCGTCAGGTATGGGCTGGGACACCACCAACCTGATCGTTAGCCTCGGCTCGGGGCTCTTCGCGCTCGGCGTGCTGCTCTTCCTGATCAATGTCGCGGTCAGCCTGCGCCGCGGCGAGGCGGCCGGCGACAACCCCTGGGACGCGCCGACCCTGGAGTGGTCCGTCGCCTCGCCGCCACCGCCCTACAATTTCGCGGTCATCCCGACGGTGGCGAGCCGCCACCCGCTCTGGGAGGACCGCCTGCGGGAAACTGAGGCCCGGTCACGCCTGGACGAAGGACTCCTGCTGGCCCGCGGGCGCGAGACCCTCGGCACTTCGGCGCTCGACGCCGAGCCGAACCTGATCCTGGAGATGCCGGCCGACAGCGTGGCGCCGGCTTTGCTGGCGCTCGGCCTTGCAGCCCTCTTCGCGGGCGCCGTGCTCACGGCCTGGTGGCTGGCCGGCGCAGGCGGCGCGATCTGCGCGGGCGCGCTCATCTTCTGGTTCTGGCCGAACCGCCGCCACGCCGACTTGCCGGAGGTCGCCGATGGTTGACGCATCCTGCGACCACGCCGCCTGGCCGGCCGGCGCCCTCCCCGTCGGGGCCCGGGGGCGCGACAGCGTCGGCTGGTGGGGCATGCTCTGCCTGATCGCCACCGAAAGCTGCCTCTTCGCCTATCTGCTATTCAGCTACTTCTACATCGCCATTCAGCGTGGGCCCGGCTGGTCACCGGAGCCGCACCCGCCGATGACGCTCGCCGGCCCGAATACCCTCATCCTGCTTTCCAGCAGCGTGGCGGCCTGGTGGGGCGAAGACGGCGCGCGGCGGGGCCGGCGCGGCCGTCATCTGGGAGGCCTTGCGCTGACGATCGTCCTGGGCGCCGTCTTTCTTGTCGTCCAGGTTTTCGAGTGGAAGGCCAAGGGTTTCGGCCCATCGGCCGGGTCATACGCCTCGCTCTACTTCACTATCACCGGCTTCCACATGGCCCACGTAATCGTGGGCCTGGCCCTGCTCAGTGTCGTCCTGATCTGGTCGGCGGTGGGCTACTTCACCCCGCGCCGCTACGAGCCGGTATCGATCTCGATCGTCTACTGGCACTTCGTCGACGCCATCTGGCTGGCGGTCTTCTCGACCTTCTACCTCAGCCCCCGGCTGATGGGCTAAGCCGCATGTCCCCGCCCTCGCCCCTTCCCATCAGCACGCCGGCCCAGCTGTTCGGCGTCGCAGCCGGCCCCGCCGCCTGGATCACGCAGTTGGTGCTGAACTACGCGGTATCGAGCTACGCCTGCTTCCCCGGCGATAGCCCCCGGCTCACGGCCCCGCCGCCCGCCGAGCACGGCGTGCTACTGCTGATCAATCTCGCCTGCCTTGCGCTCGCCCTCCTCGGGCTTGGGATCAGCCTGGCCGGCCTCAGGCGCAGCCGTGCGGCCGACGCCGCCGCAACCGGCGTTGGCCGTTCCCGTTTCCTGGCCATGTGTGGCGTCCTCTCAGCCTCGGCCTTCGCCATCGCCATCGCTTTCAACACGCCTTCGACGCTTGCCCTGCGCCTGTGCTGGAGCGTCCCGCGGTGAGGCTGCGCCGGCCGCTGCTGGCCCTAGGGGCGCCAGTCGTCGTTTTGCTTGGCTGCGTCCAGCCGCCCGAAGCCCCGGCCGGACCGGGCGTCGGCGACCCCGAACGCGGCGCGGTGCTCATGGTCCGCGAGGCCTGCGGCGCCTGCCACGAGATCCCCGGCATCCAGGAGGCCGAAGGCCAGGTCGGGCCGCCGCTGCACGGCGTGGCCCGCCGCACGATCATCGCCGGTGTCCTGCCCAATACACCGGACAACATGACCCGCTGGCTCCGCGACCCACAGGCGGTGGTCCCGGGCAACGCCATGCCCAACGCAGGGCTCTCCGAACAGCAGGCCCGCGACATGGCCGCCTATCTCGCGACCCTTCGCTAGGCCGATGCCCCACCACCCGCCGCCTTGGCTCAAGCTGGCGCTCGCGTGGGGGGCGGGGATAGCCACGGTGGGCATCGTCGCTCTGGTCATCGTCTGTTTCGGCTATTTCGACACCACAGCGAGCACGCCGCACCCGCCGTTGGTCGCCTGGGCGACGCACATGACCATGAAGAACGCCGTACGCCGAGCCGCCGCCAAGATGCCGCCGCCATCTCAGTTCACGGCTGCCAGCGTCCAAAGGGGGTTCGCAATCTACGACACGAACTGTGAGGCCTGCCACGGAGGGCCGGGCGTCCCCCGCGCCGCCTGGGTCAGCGGCATGACGCCCAGCCCGCCTTTCCTGCTGGGCGCCGCTCGCCAATGGACACCCAATCAGCTCTTCTGGATCGTTCGCCACGGAGTGCGGATGACCGGCATGCCGGCGTGGGACCAGACCCTGTCGCAGGCTGATGTCTGGCATGTGGTGGCATTCCTCGAAGCCCTGCCCGGCTATTCCGCCGCGGACTATGCCCGTCTCCGCGACCGGACCCAGCTTGCCGCGAGAGACGCCGCACGGCGAGCCAAGTCGGAGTCTGACCCGGATCGGTAGATGTTGGCGGTGGGTCGAAAGCGGCGTTTCCAGAGGCGGCATCACAGACAAGGCGAGGTTCGCTAGAGTCGGAGTGTGGCGCGGGTGGCGTTAGGTTTGGCCTATCTGTTTCCGCCCCTTTCGGTTGGAGGGGCCCCACTAGCCGCACCGTTGCGAATGAAAGAAATAGCGGGGCGGGACGAAAACCTGACTTCTCTTGCCTGCAGGCTCTGCAACCGTGGAGGCGATTGGGGACTTTCCCGCTCGAGGGACGAAATCAGTGAGGCCGGCCATGTTGGAAGGCGAACTGGACAATGATGCATCGCCGCATGTCTTCCATGGGTTCCGCAGCAATGCGGACGACACGCCCCGGGCGCCCAGTCCCGTCGCCCGTTACGATGACGAGTGGGGGGAAGATGACGAGTGGGGGGAAACAGAGCCGACGCTCAGTGCCGCAGCGTCCTCCCAGGGCCCGTTGAATGTCCAATCTCGCGAGAATCTGCACGGATCCGCGCCGCCATTTCTTGGGTTCGGGCTGAAAGCCAGCGTCACCCTGCTGGTGCTCGTCGCGATCGGTGCGGGCTTCGCGCTTACGCGCGGATGGACGTCCATAGCGCCGGTGTCGTCGCAGCAGGCGCCGACAAAAACCCTCCGCGTCGAGATCGCACCCATTCCGCCCCGCATAGCGGCCGCGGTCGCCCCGGCCGCAGCGGCGCCTGCTGGCCTCCTCGCGTCGCCAGAGCCCGTGCAGCCGGATCGCGCGGCAGGGGTCCTGCGCGCACCATCGGCCCCCCGCGCCGCTCCGGCGGCAGCGCCCAGTCCGCGGTTCCCTGACCCGCAGGTGTCGTCCAACGCCATGGCGAGCATCTCGGCCCCGGTTGCGCCGGCGCCGCTCGTCGGGCAGCCCGCGGCCACGTCGATCCGTCCTGCCTTCGATTGCCAATCCGACGCATTGACCCAAGCACAGCAGATGGTCTGCGGCGACCCGCGTCTGGCGGCTGCCGACCAGCGACTGAGCCACGCCTACGCCGCGGCGCTTGCCGCGGGCGGACCGATCGATCAACTCAGAGCCGAGCAGGCGGACTGGCTGAACATCCGCGAGGACGCGGCGCGCTATTCGAAGCGCGCCGTGCTCAACATCTACGAGCAGCGGACCCGCGAGCTCGAAGCCCTGGTCGAAAACCCTCAGGAGTAGTCGCCCGCGGCAGGCCTGCCCCGCGTGAGCTAACTGCCGAATGTCGGGGGCAAGGTGATTGATCGGACAATGACTCAGGCCGCAGGGAGCCGCGCGAGCGGCCAACGCCCTTTCGTGCGCCATGGAACGGGACGCGCTGAACATGCGCCTTGGGTCACGAACGACCTGCTCACCGGGGCCCACCCTCGGGCTTCCTTGCTGGAGACATGGATGACTCCGCCTGCAGAAAACGCCGCGAGCGGATGGGTCGCCTGACTTCTGAGGCCTGCCAGCCGGCTCGCCACACTCTGATGATTGAGCGCCCCGTGGGGCGCTGTGACGGATTGCGATTGGCCCTGCGAATTGGGCTTACGCCTCCATCCGCTGCGCAGCTTCCCGATGATCCAGGTCGCAGAGGACGGCCTGTTCTTTCCGATGCCGACCCTGCTGCTGCTGTGGCGGATCACCATCAAAAAAGGGCCGTGGTCGCCGAGTAAGTGCTTCAGCAAAGCTCCTCCGCAGAAAAGTTCCCGGCCGAGAGCTCAATTTAATTTCATCTCCGGCGGTCGACTGGCCGACAGTCCCAGCGTCGAATTCAGGACCAATTGGTGTCTCCCGCGGAATGTTTCGCCCTGTTTTTTGGTCATGGAGCCACACTATGAAGCTAAAGCTGCCGGTTACCGCCGCTGTGGCGGCGCTCGGGGTCCTTGCCGCCGGGGCGGCGAACGCTGTGACTTTCACAGCCTCAGGCACGGGAGGTGACGGCGCTGAGAGCGCCTCAGCCGTTATCACGACTGGAACGAACTCCCTGACCGTTGTGCTTTCAAGCCTGATCAACAACCCGACGGCGGCGGGTCAGGAAGTCAGCGACCTCCAGATCTTCCTGGCGACCCTGCCATCAACCGTGAGTCTGGGCTCCGCAACCGGAACCACGATCAACATCGCCCCCGGCGGCGCCACGACCGCAGGCGGGTCTATCACGCACTGGGGTGCGGCTATATCCGGCGGATCAATTTTCCTGGCCACGGCCGGCACAGGGGCTCCGGGTGGGTCGCCCAATGACCTGATCATCGGCACCGGGCCCTACACGAACGCCAACCCTTCGATCACCGGGCGCAACCCGCAGATCCAGGGCACCGGCACTTTCGTGCTGAACTTTACCGGGTTGGCCGCTCCGAGTGTCACGGGCGTCAACTTCTCGTTCGGTACGGGCCCCGACAACTTCCTTCCGGGCGTCTGCACCGCCAACTGCCCCGTCATCAACCCGACCGGCGGCGGCATTCCTGAGCCGGCCACCTGGGCGATGATGCTGCTCGGCTTCGGCGGCCTGGGCTCGGTGCTCCGCATGCAGCGCCGTCGTTTGAGGACGTCGCTCGTCGCCTGACCTGAGCTAAGCTTTAGAACTAAAGGTGACCACAGGCCCCGCACATGAGACGGTGCGGGGCCAATCTGGATGCCGACATCCTGTCAGGCTCCTCGACTGGGCTCATTCATGGCCGAGATCAAAGCGGGACAGGACGCAGAGCTCGATGTCCGTCCACGGAATCTGCTCCAGGTCCTCGGTCCCGGTCTGATCACCGGCGCTTCCGACGACGACCCGAGTGGCATCGCCACCTATTCGCAGGCCGGCGCCCAGTTCGGCTACGACACGGCGTGGCTATTGCTGTTCAGCTGGCCCCTGATGTGCGCCATCCAGGAGATCAGCGCCCGCATCGGCCGGGTTTCGGGGCGCGGCATCGCCGGCAACCTCGCCCTGCACTATCCGCGGCCGGTGCTGCTCGGGATCGTCTCCCTGCTGATGGTCGCCAACACCATCAACCTCGGGGCCGACCTCGGGGCGATGGCGGCGGCGTTGAAGCTGGTGGTCGGCGGCCCGCAGCTCCTCTACGTGGCCCTGTTCGGCGTACTCTCGGCGCTACTCCAAGTGTTCGTGAAGTACGCCCGCTACGTTTTCTTCCTGAAGTGGCTGACCTTGGCGCTCTTCGCCTATGTGGGCGTCGCGCTGGTGGTCCCTATCCCCTGGCCGACGGTCGCGGTGCGGCTCGTCTCGCCACACATCACCTGGAACGCGGACTACCTCACCCTGGTGGTGGCGGTCCTGGGCACGACCATCAGCCCCTACCTGTTCTTCTGGCAGGCGGAAGAGGAGGTCGAGGAGGTCAAGGAGCGCGACGGCGCGAAGCCCCTGAAGCGCGCCCCGCGCCAGGCTGAGCCGGAGTTCCGGCGGATCCGCATCGACACCTACATCGGCATGGCACTTTCTAACATCGTCGCCCTGTTCATCATCCTGACCTGCGCCGCGACCCTGGCCGCCCACGGCGTCAAGGATATTCAGACTTCGGCCCAGGCGGCCGAGGCGCTTCGGCCGATCGCGGGCCCGGCGGTCTTTGTGGTCTTCGCCCTGGGCATCGTCGGCACCGGTCTCCTGGCCGTACCGGTGCTCGCTGGCTCAGCCGCCTACGCCCTGGGCGAGGCGCTGGGCTGGCACGTCGGCCTGGCGCGCCGTTTCGAGCGGGCGCGAGAGTTCTACCTGACGATCGGCGCCGCGGTCGTCGTTGGCGCCGTGCTCAACTTCACGCCGATCGACCCGATCAAGGCGCTGTTCTGGAGCGCGGTGATCAACGGCATCGTCGCCGTGCCGGTAATGGTCATGATGATGCTGCTCGCCAGCCGTCCGAAGGTCATGGGTCGCTTCATTCTGCCGTGGCCCCTGAAGGCGGTCGGCTGGGTCAGCACCGCCGCCATGGCTGCCGCCGCCGGAGGCATGTTCGCCACGATGGGGCGCTAAGTGCAATGTCTGGACGGTTTTCCGTTGGGAACGTTGATCTGGGAGGTTCGTGACGGCTGG
>NZ_DASXNL010000003.1:0-29480 GCF_036495085.1 Phenylobacterium sp.
GAACACCGCGTACATGATCAGGAAGACCGAAATCGCGAACCCGTCCTTCACCGTGTAGTACGGGTGGAAGGGGACGGTGTCCTCCTTCGACGTCACGTTCACGCCGGTCGGGTTGTTGTTCCCCGGCACGTGCAGCGCCCAAATGTGCAGGCCGACGACGCCGGCGATCACGAAGGGCAGCAGATAGTGCAGCGAGAAAAAGCGGTTCAGCGTCGGATTGTCGACGGCGAACCCGCCCCACAGCCAGGTCGTGACGGCATGGCCGACGACGGGCAGCGCCCCGATCAGGTTGGTGATCACGACGGCGCCGTGAAAGCTCATCTGCCCCCAGGGCAGGACGTAGCCGAAGAACGCCGTTCCGATCATCAGCAGGTAGATGATGCAGCCCAGGATCCACAGCACCTCGCGCGGCGCCTTGTAGGATCCGTAGTAGAGGTTGCGGAAGATGTGGATGTAGACGGCCAGGAAGAACATCGACGCGCCGTTGGCGTGCAGATTCCGGATCAGCCAACCGTAGTTGACGTCCCGCATGATCCGCTGGACCGAATTGAAGGCGTAGTCGACGTGCGGCACGTAGTGCATCGCCAGGATGATCCCGGTGACGATCTGCATGCCCAGCATCAGCGAAAGGACGCCGCCGAAGGTCCACCAATAGTTGAGGTTCTTCGGGGTGGGGAAAGTCAGGATGGTGTCGTTGGCCATCCGGATTACCGGCAGCCGCAGGTCCAGCCAGCGTTCGAAGCCGGTCTTCGGCTCGTAGGTTGAATGTCCGCTCATCTGCTCAGCCGACCTTGATCTTGGAGTCTGACAGGAAGGCGTAGTCCGGAACCGCCAGGTTCAGAGGCGCAGGACCTCTGCGGATCCGTCCGGAGGTGTCATAAACGGAGCCGTGGCAGGGGCAGAACCAGCCGCCGTAATCGCCACCGCCGAAGGTCGGCACGCAGCCCAGGTGAGTGCAGGTGCCGATCAGCACCAGGTACTGCGCCTTGCCCGGCTTGTGGCGGCTCTCATCCGTCGCCGGATCGCGCAGGTCGGCATGATCGTCCTTGATCGCCGCCTCGATCTCCTTTGCCGTGCGGTAGCGGACAAAGAGCGGCTTGCCCCGCCACTTGACCACAACCTGCTGGCCTTCGACGACCTTCGACAGGTCGAACTCGATGGAGGCGAGCGCCAAGGTGTCGCCAGCCGGGTTCATCTGGTCGATGAACGGCCACGCGAGGCCTCCGGCCAGGCCGACGGCTGCAACGCCCGCGGCGATATGGATGAAGTCGCGACGGTTCGGGTCATCGCCCGAAGCATGCGGATCGGGGTTTGCGCCCACGACGGTGTCGGCCACCTAAAGCTACCCTTCGTTTCGAGCCCCACGAAAGCGCAGGGGCCTTAAGTCTTTGGACCTTACCGGACGGCCCGGTAAGGGCTTTATTGTCACGGCGGGTTCGTACGGAACGCAACTCGCGGAAGCGCCCGCGGAGGTCCGCAAGGTGTCTTCCGTGATTCGTCTTTCCCGCCCGGCCTAACCCGTCGCGGATCGCTTAGAATGCGTTTGGCCCTTTTTCAACCGGACATTCCGCAAAACCTCGGCGCCGCACTCAGGTTGGGCGCCTGTCTGGACGTGCCGGTCGACGTAATCGAGCCCTGTGGGTTCCCGCTTTCCGACGCCGGCGTTCGTCGCGCGGCGATGGATTACGGCGCGCTCGCCCGGATGACGCGGCATGCGAGCTGGACCGAATTCCTGGCCGCGCCCGAGCGTCGCGCCGGTCGGCTCCTCCTCTTCACCACCCGCGGCGCCGAGCCACTCCACGCCTTTGCCTTTCGGACCGGCGATACCTTGCTGTTCGGCCGTGAGAGCGCCGGCGCGCCCGATGAGGTGCATGCGGCGGCCGACGCGCGGCTGTTCATTCCGCTGGCCGCAGGCGCACGATCTCTGAATCTCACGGTGAGCGCTGCGATCGCGCTTTCCGAGGCGCTTCGGCAGACCAATAGCTTTCCAACTGGCGCTCCGACGGGCTAGCAAGCAGCATGTCGACCCCGCACGCCATCAACCTGCCCCAGGAAGTCCACGACCGCCGCGCGCGGGCGCACGAATGGTTCGAGAACCTGCAGCAACGGATCATCGCCGAACTGGAACGTCTCGAGGACGAGGCGCCCGCGGAACTCTACCCTGATGCGCCCGGACGCTTTGAACTGCGGCCCTGGCGCCGGGAGTCCGGCGCCGGAGGCGGGATCGGGGGGCATTTTTCGGGGCGGCTCTTCGAGAAGGCCGGCGTGCACACCTCCGCGGCCGCGGCGCGCTTCTCGCCGGAGATGGCCGCAAGCATGCCCGGCGCAGACAAGGATCCGTCCTACGTCTCGGCGAGCATCAGCCTGATCATCCACCCGCGCAGCCCACGCGTGCCGATCGTGCACATGAACACCAGGTTCCTCTCAACCGCGGAGAGCTGGTTTGGCGGCGGGGCTGACCTTACGCCGACGCTGGCCGAGCAGCGCAGCCAGGACGCCGACGACGCTGTGCTGTTCCATGCTGCCATGAAGGCCGCCTGCGACGCCTACGACCCCGAGTGGTACGCCCGCTACAAGGCCTGGTGCGACGAGTACTTCTTCCTGCCGCATCGGAACGAGCCGCGCGGAGTGGGCGGAATCTTCTACGACCGCCACAACTCCGGCGATTTCGAAAAGGACTTCGCCTTCACCCGCGCCGTCGGCGAGGCCTTCCTCGACGTCTACCCGAAGATCGTGCGCCACCGGATGGACGAACCCTGGACTGACGAGGACCGCGCCCAGCAACTCATGCGCCGCGGCCGCTACGTGGAGTTCAACCTGCTCTACGACCGCGGGACGATGTTCGGCCTGAAGGCCGGCGGCAACATCGAGACGATCCTTTCCTCGATGCCGCCACTGGTGCGCTGGCCCTGAGCGAAGGCGGTCCGCCTGGGGCGCAGCATCGCGCCTTGGCCCAGGAAGCCTGGGACAATGTCTCTCAGGTAATGCCGGCCAGAACGCTGCTGACCATGTCGGCGAGGAGGCTCGGCATCGGCGTTCGACTGCTGAGGCCGACCGCGACTGCGGCGGCGCCGCTGCTCAAGACGATCAGCAATTTCCAGTATCGCATGGTCGGTCGCCGGGCCTCGCTCACCCAACTTCCGGACGGGCGTTACGTTGCCTGTCTCAGGAAATTCCTGATCCAGCCGCCGACACGCGCGCGGTCGTCAGGGCCATTGTAGCTCGCGACAGCGCGATCGGCCTCATCAGGCGTGTAGGGCCCTTCGCGCCGGTGTTCGATCAGCGACACCGCATAGGCGGGCTCGAACTCAGGATGCGGCTGGATGGAGATCGCCGGCTGGTCGCGCCAGACGAGACCCGCGATGGGCGTGAAGTCGCTGGCGGCGAAGACTTCAGCGCCCGGCGGCGCCTCGACAACCTGGTCCTGGTGCGAGGCGGGCAGTCGGATTGTCCCGGCGCTGTCGTCCTCAGACCCGGTCATCCACGCCTCGCGCGTCAACACCCGATACTCGTTCTCCCCCAGGCCCCAGCCCTTCGGCGACTTGATGACCTTGCCGCCGAACGCCTGCGCCATCAGCTGGTGACCGAAGCAGACTCCGACCAGGGCGGCGCGCCCCTTGGCCGCGCGCAGGAAATCCTCGGCGCTCGCGATCCACGGCAGCGGGTCGTAGACGCCCGCTGAGGCGCCCGTGACCAGATAGGCGTCGCAGGCGCTCGGCGACGTCGGCAACTCTCCCTCGTCGACGGCGAAGACATGATAGTCGTAGGTCGCCGGGCCCAGCAGCTTTTCGAACATGTCCGGATAGGTCCCGAATTCGGGAATGCAGGCCTTCGGCGGACGGCCGGCCTTGAGGATGCCGAGTTTCAAGACGTCCTCCTAATAAGCCATGCCTTGGGCGACGGCCTTCAGTTTCTCGACGGCCGAGAGTTTGTCGTCGATGAAGTCGTGGTCGATCCACCAGTCCTCCAGCTCGCGAAGCACCTGGCCGACCAGCGGCCCCTTCGGCACGCCGGCGGCGATCACATCCTCGCCGGTCAGCGGAAACGCCGGCGCGCTCCAGCCTTCGCCCAGCGCGATCATCCCGCGCCACTGCGGTGTCGTCGCCGTGCGCCCGGCGCGGGCCCAGGCGAGCTTGGCGCGGTCACGGAAGGCCTGAGCGCCCAGGCGGTAAAGCGCGCGGCGGATCTCCCGCGGGCTCATCCAGCTCTTGAAGGCCGGTGTCTGGGCCAACGCCGCTGCGATGCGATCGCGCTCGGCGTTGGGAAGCCGCAGGCGCTCAGCGAACTTCAGCGCGCCCACCTGGTCGTCGGGCAGCAGGGCCGCCAGGCGCAGCACGGAATCCGCCTCGAAGAGCTGGTCCTCCTCGATGGCGACCACGCCATTGAAGCGATCGAGGTCGACAGGTCCCGGCATAACCTCGCCCAGCACACCGGTTCGCGCCATCAGCGCCACGGCCCCACGCGGATCGGGCGCGGCCAGCAGCTTCAGGAGCTCCTTGGAGACCCTCTCCGCCGACAACGTCCTGAGCTCCCCGCGCAGGGTTTCGCACGCCGCCAACGCTGCCGCGTCGGCCGGACCCGAGCCGAACCAGGCGAAAAAGCGGAAGAAGCGCAGGATGCGCAGATAATCCTCGCGGACCCGCTGCTCCGCCTCGCCCACGAAGATGATTCGGCCGGCGCGCGCATCGGCGACGCCGTGGCCGGTAGGGTCAAGGAGACTGCCGTCACGACGGGCATAGAGAGCGTTGAGGGTGAAATCCCGCCGCCGGGCGTCCTCGGCCCAGTCTGTGGTGAAGGCCACCACTGCGCGGCGTCCGTCGGTCGCCACGTCGCGGCGAAGGGTCGTGATCTCGAAAGGCTTGCCGCCGCAGACCGCCGTCACCGTGCCGTGCTCGACCCCTGTCGGCACAGCCTTCAGGCCGGCGGCCTTGAGCGCCGTCGTCACCCGCTCGGGCGATAAGGTGGTGGCGATGTCGAGATCATCTACGGGGCGCCCAACAAGGGTGTTGCGAACGCAGCCGCCGACAAAGCGTGCGCAATCAGCCCCACCGGCGGCCTCCAGTGCGTCGAACACGGCCACCGTTTCCGGCGCGGTCATCCACGGGCGCTGACCGATCGTCTCGCTCATTTCGGGGTTGGCGCCTTCTCGAAATATCCCCGGGTCACCGTGCCGCTGGCGGTCACCTCGCCGGGCACGTAGCGGTCCTCGCGGTTGTCCCTGTGAAAGACCGCGGTCCCGATCAACGACAAGCCGACGAGCACGGCGCCGGCCGCGAACAGCCAGGCGTAGGGCGTTGAGCCCATCTCGCGGCCCGTGCGCCGAGCCACCGCGCGCCAGAAGAACCAGACCACGAACGGCAGCGCGATCAGCACAAGACGGATGAGCACGACCCTAGGCAACTGCGGCTCCATAAAGCCGATCGTAGAGCGCTCGCAGCATGCCTGCCGTGGCGCCCCAAATGAAGCGGTCCTCGTGAGTATAGGCGTAAAAGCGGCGTTTCTCGCCCGACGGCAGCTCGCGCTCGTGCTCCTCGACATTGGCGGGGTCCATCAGGAAGCCGAAGGGCGTCTCGAAGATGTCCGCCACTTCCTCCGGATTGGCCATCAGGGTGAAACCCGGCCGCACGAAGCCGACCACGGGAGTGATCAGGTAACCTGTGCCGGTGCGATATGGCGTGGACAGCCCGGCCACCGAGACGAAGGCCGGCTCCAGCCCGATCTCTTCGTGAGCCTCGCGCAGCGCCGTCTGCCAGGGGGTCTCGCCGGGATCTCGCCGCCCGCCGGGAAGCGCGATCTGGCCGGTATGGCGCCGAAGCGTGTCGGCGCGGCGCGTGAGGATCACAGAGAGCCCGGCGTCGCGCTCCACCAACGCGATCAACACCGCCGCCGGCGTCGGCGGCCCCTCGGCCTCGGCCGGGCCATAGGCCTTGCTCAGGTCATAGTCCGAATAGACCGCGTCAGCTTGCGCCGGGTCGTGCGCCTCCAGTGGATCGAGGTGCTGGCCAATCCAGTCCCGCAGATCGCCGCGCCCGCCGCGCAGGCTCATAGCTGGTGCGCCCGGGCCGGACCGACAGGGAACCATGTTCCGTTGGAAACGACCCCCAGCGTCGGGCCCGCCGGCGTCTCGCGCTCCTGCGCCATCTCCACCAGCTCGTAGAATACCGGCCGGGCGATTAGCGCCTCGAGGCCTCGGCGCACATGAACGTAGGGGCGCGGCTCGCCGTGCGGGCCCACCTCGACGCGGATGGCGTTTTCCGGGCCCGCCTCGACCTCGTCGCCGACATTGGTCAGGAACTTCAGCGCCTCGCCCAGCCGGTCCACTCGCGTCGCGATGAACGGCGCGTCCTCGACCGTGATCTTCAGCTTCTCGACCGGCGTGACCAGATGGATGCCGTCGGGATCCTTGCGCAGCACCGTCGAGAAGAGCCGCACCAGGGCTTCGCGGCCGATCGGCGTACCTTCATGAAACCAGACGCCGTCCTTGCGGATGACGATGTCGATCTCGCCGCAATGCGCGGGGTTCCACAGGTGTACCGGGGGCAAGCCGCGTCCAGGAGCCTGCTTTGCCGCGGCGACCACGCCCTCCAGTCCCGATCTATCTGCGTTATCCGCCATCGCAAGTGAACCTAGGCGCGCCCGCCACCCGCCTCAAGCCGCGCTTACGGTCTCACCTCGCGGGAGGCCGCGGGGAGGGCCGTCTATCGGGTTCGTTCAAACAGGAGCTACCAGGCCCGCGAGGTCGCCAGCTTCGGCGTGGAGCGCGCGGACCAGCACGCGGCGCTGATCGACCGGCCCCGGCATCCGCACCAGCCGCCCCGGCGTCGCCGCAAAGCCGACACGGCCGAAATAGGCCTCGTCGCCGACCAGCACCACGTGGCTCTCGCCGGCGGCCTCGGCCGCTTCGCAGGCGCGCGCGATCAGCCGTGCGCCGAAGCCCGCGTTGCGCTCGCCCAGCTCCACTGCGAAGGGGCCCAGGAACATCACCGCGCGCCCGCCAACCCGCACGCGCCACATGCGCGCGCAGCCCAGCAGGCGCTGGCCCGTCTTGGCGTCAGGGGCCCAGGCGCACATCGAAAGCTCCGGCGCGAACGTTGCGAACTCACGAACCCGCTCGGAAACTTTGGTGAAGCGGCCCGGCCCGAAGGCGCGGTCAACCAGGGCGTCGACCAACGGACCGTCCTTCGGCCGCTCAGATTGAATGACAAGCGCCGGGATGGGCGCGGAAGGCTGGAGGGTCATGGGCTCTTGAAGGGCTGCAGGTGCGACAGGGGACCGCCGAGGCCGCGGGCATCGGGGAACGGATAGGTCGAGGGCGCTCAGGCCCGGCGTCGTCGCTGTTGCATGTCAGGGGCCCTTTCGGCCGCCCAAAGGAAGCGCGCACGTAAGGCCAGCGGGCTTCTTCGTCAACGCCGTTGCGATACGCACCAACGCAAGGCAGGTTCGCACGCCCATGGCCGAGACCTCCTCAGCTGCCGTCCCCTCGGCCCGCGCCCTCCTCAAGGAACGCGACTATTTGGCCTTCTGGGTTTCACGCTGGACAGGCAGTTTCGCCGCCCAGATCCAGAGCGTGGCTATGGGCTGGCAGATGTACGCCATCGCCCGGGCGACCCGCTCGGTGCAGGAGAGCGCCTTTCTGGTGGGGATGATCGGGCTTGCAGCCTTCATCCCGGTTTTTCTCCTGGCGTTGCCGGCCGGCGAGACCGCCGACCGCCACGACCGCAAGAAGGTGCTGCTATTCTGCTTCACCGGCGAGATCGCCACGGTGCTGACCCTCGCCATCGCCACTTGGCAGGGCTGGGCCTCGGTCCCGCTCCTGCTGCTTGTCGGCTTCCTGTTCGGAACGGCGCGAGCCTTCTTCGCCCCGGCCAACACCGCTCTGGGACCGATGCTGGTGCCGCGCGCTCTCCTACCCCGCGCCATCGCCTGGAACTCCCTGGCCTGGCAGACCGCCTCGATCATCGGGCCAGCGGCCGGCGGTCTTCTGGTCGCGAAGTCGCCGACCTACGCCTATTTCACGACATTCGGCCTCTATCTGGTGGCCGCGCTCGCCACGTTCCTGATCCGCAAGAACACCCAGCCGGATGTCAGCCCCGGCTCGCGCTGGACGCTGATGAAGGAGGGGCTGGCCTATGTGTGGAACCAGAAGATCGTCTTCGGCGCGATCTCGCTCGACCTCTTCGCCGTGCTGCTAGGCGGCGCGACCGCGCTCCTGCCGGTGTTCGCCCGCGACATCCTGCACGTCGGCGCGCCGGGATTTGGCATCCTGCGCGCCGGCCCCGCAATCGGGGCGACAGCGGTGGCCCTGCTCTTGGCCGCCCGGCCGATCCACCGCAAAGCCGGGCTATTCATGTTCGGCGGGGTGGCCGTGTTCGGCCTGGCGACCTGTGTCTTCGCGCTCGCCCACCTCATTTGGCCTTCACGGGCGCTCTGGCTTTCCGTGGTGGCGCTGGCCGTGCTCGGCGGCGCCGACATGCTCTCAGTCTATGTCCGCCAGACGCTGGTGCAGCTGGTTACGCCAGATCCGATGCGCGGGCGGGTCGCCGCCGTCTCGTCGGTGTTCATTGGGGCGTCCAATGAACTGGGTGAATTCGAGAGTGGGGTCGTGGCCAGGTTTCTCGGTCCCGTGGGGGCGGCGCTCTTCGGTGGCGTCGGGGCGCTCATTGTCACTGGCGTCTGGGCCGGGCTCTTTCCCGCCTTGCGCAAGGCCGACCGCCTCGAATAACTGTCTCCGCATAAATTCAGGGAGCTTCCTTTAGGGAGATTACGCCAATGGGCGCGCTAGACGGCAAGGTGGTCCTGGTTACAGGCGGCGGCAACGGTATCGGGCGCGACTGCGCCCTGATTGCAGCACAGGAAGGCGCGAATGTCGTGGTCAACGACCTGGGCGGCGGCCTCAAGGGTGAGGACGAGGGTTCCGCGGGGCCGGCCGAGAAGGTCGCTCAGGAAATCCGCGCCGCCGGGGGCGATGCGGTCTCCAACTCTGACAGCGTCACCAGCCTCAAGGCGGTTGAAGGCATGGTCGAGCAGGCCCGCGACACCTTCGGCGGCCTGCACGCCGTGATCAATCCGGCCGGCATCCTGCGCGATGTCATGTTCCACAAGATGAGCGAAGAGGACTGGGACCGGGTCATCGACGTGCACATGCGCGGCAGCTTCAACGTCGCGCGCGCCACGATCGAACTGTTCCGCGAGCAGAACGACGGCGCCTACATGTTCTTCACCTCGACGTCCGGCCTGTTCGGCAACATCGGCCAGGCCAACTACGGCGCGGCCAAGATGGGCATCGCCGGCCTGTCGCGGATCATCGCCATGGAAGGCGCGCGCAACAACGTGCGTTCCAACTGCCTGGCGCCGGTCGCCTGGACGCGGATGACCCAATCGGTGCCGATCAAGGACGAAGCCGCCGCTGCGCGCCGCGCGGTGATGGCGGAGAAGGTCCGCGCCGACCAACCCGCACGCTTCTCGGTGGCCATGGTGACCCCCGCAGCGGCCTCCGTCTCCGGTCAGATCTTCGGCTCGTCAGGCGAGAACATCATTCTCTACTCACAGCCGCGGCCGATCGAGACAGTGACCAAGGAAGAGGGCTGGACGGTGCAGACCATCCTCTCGGAAGCCGTGCCGAAGATGGCTCCCAAGTTCTTCGACCTGAACCGCGCGCCGCTGGCCGGGTCCCAGAACAACCAGCAGCAGAAGCAGCCGGCCTAAGGGCCGACGACTTTCGGATTTGAGACGGCGGCAGTCTTCGGGCTGCCGCCGTTGTCATGTGCGGCCCTGGCCAGGGGCTGGGCCGAACGTCGGCAATCTAGGCGCGTTGCATGCTCACGCCGCGCCGCTGGCCCTCGGCGTCCAGGCCCAGAATGCCGTCGACCTTGTCGAGGTCGATGACCACCGCGACGCCCTTCTTCTCCGCGTCCGCCTTTTGCTCGTACTCCGGAGCCAGATCGTAGACCCGGTCGCGCTCGGCGCCCTCGGCGATCCGCGCGCGGCCGGCGAACTGCAATATGACCCGCTGAGCCGGGTGGCGGTACATGAGCGCCACGTTGGGGTTTTTGGCGATCGACTCCATTGTCGAGCCTCCGGCATTGCGCACCCAGAAGCCGAGCTGGTCGGCGGAAAACACCTGCGTGGAGCCTCTGTAGGAAAGTCGGGGCCGCCCTGCCTGATCCACAGACGCCAGGATCATCGGATTCCCCGCGATCAGCGCGCCGTTGATGTGTTCGCGGATCTCTTCGTTCAACTCTAGGGGCAAGGCCGTAATCTCCTCTTTCGCGCCGCGCAGACACGCTGGACGACGCCTTCGTCTGGCTCGCTTAGAGCCGGTGCCGCATCCGCCATTCGTCGCGGGTGAGCTCCCAATAGAGTGAGCGGCGGGTTGTGCCGTCGGGGCGCACACTTTCGACTTCGCCCATGCGCTTGAAGCCGGCGCCTTCGATGGCCTTGGCTGAGCGGACGTTGTCGAGCGCCGCGGTGAGGCCGATCAGGCGCAAACCCAGCACCTCGAACATCCAGGCCACCGAGTGGGCGACGCCCTGGCGGCCCTGGCCGCTGTTCTGCAGGTCGGCGCGCCGGGCGCCGGCCAACTCGCCGGACGCCCGCTCCGGCCAGATCGCGAAGTGGCTGTAACCCGAAATCCTGCCGGCTTCGTCGAGATTGACCGCCAGGATCGCGCGGCCTTCCTGGCGGAGCGCTTCGTTCTCGGCCACGTAGGCGGCCATGCTCTCGCGGGTGATCGGCCGGGGCAGGTCGTAGATCGGGTCCGAGACCTGCGGATCAGACAGTAGATCAAAGAGGCCGCCGACATGTTGCGGCCCGGCCACCGTGCGCCCCTCGGCCTTGCGGACGGCGGCGCGGATTGCGGCCTCTTCCTCGGGCGTGGCTTGCAGCACGGTTTTGGGCGGGGCGCTCATGATGCCGCGAGGTTCTCCAGCGCCTCCCCGTAGAGGCGGCGCACCGTCCAGCCTTCCTTCCTCATCGCCCCCAGACTGTCATAGAACTCAATCGAGGGCGTATTCCAGTCCAGCACCGACCACTCAAGCCGCCCGAGATCAGCCTCCACGCAGCGTTCTGCGAGCCGCTTGAGCAGCGCCTTGCCCGCGCCGACGCCGCGCGCGCCCGGGACAACAAACAGATCTTCAAGATAGATCCCCGCCCGGCCGCGGAAGGTCGAATAGCTGTAGAACCAGAGCGCGAAGCCCACCGGGACGCCATTGGCCTCCGCAATGTCGCAAAAGGCCCTGGGATTTTCGCCGAACAGGTCGCGGCGGATGTCGGCTTCGGTCGCCTCCACCTCGTGGGCCAGTCGTTCATATTCCGCCAGATCGCGGATGAACGACAGGATCAGTGCGGTATCGGCCGGCGAAGCGACCCTTACCGTTACGCTCGCTGGTGCATTCATGCTGGCGATAGGCTCCCGCCGCCGATCTTCACTCCGGGGGGCGGCGGCACGGAGTCAGGTACGAAGAAGTCAGGCATCAGCGGCTGGGTCGGGTCGACGCGGTATTTTTCAAAGTCGCGGACGCCTTCTCCATAAAGGAAGGTGTCGTCGATGACGAAGTTGCCACTGAACTCGCGCGCCGGCTTCACGAAGATCGCGTGGGCGGCGTCGGCCATGATCTCCGGCGTCCGGCAGCGGCGCATGCCCTCTTCGCCGGCCAGGGCGTTGCGGATTGCTGCCGTGGCGATGCCTGTGCGGGGCCAGAGCGCATTGAAGGCGATACCATCGTCCTTGAACTCAGCGCTCATGCCCAGCACGCACATGCTCATGCCGAACTTGGCCATGCTGTAGGCCGTGTGTCCAGCGAACCACTTGGCGCTCATGTCGAGCGGCGGCGAGAGCATCAGCACGTGCGGATTGGCGCTGCGCTTCAGGTGCGGGATGCAGGCCTTGGACGTCAGGTACGTCCCGCGCGCATTCACCTGGTTCATCAGGTCGTAGCGCTTCATGTCGGTGGCCAGTGTGCCCGTGAGCTGGATCGCCGAGGCGTTGTTCACGCAAATGTCGATACCGCCGAACTTCTGTGCGGTCTCCTCGACTGCGGCCATCACCGAGGCCTCGTCACGGACGTCGACGATAAGCGGGAGGGCCTTGCCGCCGGCCTTTTCGATGTCTTCGGCTGCCGTGTAGATCGTGCCGGGCAACTTCGGATGGGGCTCGGCGGTCTTAGCGGCTATGGCCACGTTCGCGCCATCGCGGGCGGCGCGCAGCGCAATGGCCAGGCCGATGCCGCGACTTGCGCCTGTGACGAAAAGGGTTTTGCCCTGCAGGCTCATGATTTCACTCCCCTGGTGCGCGCCATTTCTGGCCGCGCTTGACCAGCCTTACGCCGCCGCTCGATACCAGTCGACGCCGTTCTGGTCCCGCGTACGGACGGCCTGGCCGCGGGCGATCAGGCAGTTGAGATGCGCCAGGCTTTCGCCGGTGGCCAGACCCAGGAGATTGTTGTCGATCTGCCGTCGGAAGAGGGCGCGGAAGACGTCTACGGCTCGCTTGGGCTCGCCGATCAGTTGGCGCAGGCGCGCAAGTCCACGCTCGTGTCCGCCGATCAGGTGGTCGATCCGCGCGTGGAGCCCGAAGAACGGGTCGTTGTGGGCCGGCAGCACCAAAACCTCGTCCGGCACCTGGCCCTTGATCCGCGCGAGCGAAGTCAGCCAGTCGGTGAGCGGGTCGCCGTTGGGCTCGGTCGGGAACACCGAGACATTTGACGAGATCTTCGGCAGCACCTGATCGCCCGTGATGATCAAATTGAGGTCCGGGCACCACAAACAGGCGTGTTCCGGGCTGTGACCGGAGCCCACCACGACTTTCCACAGATGACCGCCGATCCGGATTTCGTCGCCGTCAGTCATCCGCTGGTAGCTGTCCGGAAGCGCATGCAGCGCGCGGCCAAAGCCGCCGAAGCGCGCGCGATAGGTCTCCAGCGCCTCTTCGTCCCAACCCGCGGCCCTGAAGAAGTTCAGCGCGTCGGCGGGCGCCTCGCGGCCGGTGTCGGCGGCGAGTGAGCGGCACATCAGGAATTCCAGCCGGCTGATCCACAGCCGGCAGTCGAATTTGCGGGTCAACCAGCCCGCCATGCCGATGTGGTCAGGGTGCATGTGGGTCACGAAAACCCGGCTCACTCTGCGCCCCGCCAAGGGTCCGGCGAAAGCCTCGCGCCAGGCCTGCTGGGTCGCCTGGCCGCCCATGCCGGTGTCGACGATCGCCCAGCCGTCGTCGTCCTCGATCGCCCAGACGTTGATGAAGGCGAGCGACCCGCCCAGCGGCATGCGCAGCCACTTCAGCCCTGGAGCGACATCCACCGCCTCTCCGGTCTTGGGGCCGTGCTCGAAGGGATAGATCAACTTCGGCCGGGGAGGTTCCGTAATGGTATGTTCGATCCCGTCCGCCAACGAAGCTCTCCAAGCGATTTGACCGCCATCTTCGACCGCCGGGCGCGTGAGGGCAAACCCCATCGCAGTGAGTTCCGCCGGAACTTTGCCGCATCCACGGCCTGAACGAGCGCCTCGCCTGTCCCTTCTCTCTACTCGGGCCGCGACTTCCTCTATCGTCTGATCAAGATCTACGCTGACGGGCCTTGAGGCCCGAAAAGCCAACAATAGCTGGCGGCCTGCCACCAAACTCAAGGTGGCGGGTTGATCTTAGGGCCCTTGCCCGAATGCCGCCCCGACCCAAAATCTAGCATGGGGCGCAGGAGACCGACGTGGCTTCACCGTTCGACGGATACGAGGTCGAACCTCGAAAGCGCCCTTCCGCGGAGGCCTATTCCTTCGACCTCGAGCGAACATTGTCCTCCGTCGTAGCCCTCGAGGCCCGGGTGCCGCCCGACGCCTTCACGGCCGCGTCCCTCGGTACGGACCGCATCGGCAACGGCGCCGTGATCGGGCCAGGCGGGCTCGTCCTGACGATCGGCTACCTGATCATGGAGGCCGAGGAGATCACCCTCACGCTCAATGACGGCTCGCGGGTGGGAGCTCACGCCCTCGGGGCGGACCCGGTTACCGGTTTCGGCCTGGCGCAGGCGCTTCAGCCGCTCGGCCTGCCGTCCTTGCCACTGGGCGCCTCACGCGGCCTGGAAGCCGGAAGCCCGATCATCGCCGCAGGAGGTGGAGGCCGTTCCCACGCGGTGGCGGGCCATGTCCTCGTGCGCATGCCCTTCGCCGGATATTGGGAGTATCTGCTGGAAAGCGCGATCATCACCGAACCTGCGCACCCCCACTGGAGCGGCGCAGCGCTGATTGGCGCGACAGGAGAATTGCTGGGTGTCGGCTCCCTCAGCCTACAGCGTCAGACGCGCACCGGGGCCATCAGCCCCATCAACATGTTCGTCCCCTCGGAGCTGTTGCCGCCCATCCTTGATGATCTGGCGCGGGGCCGCCCCGCCCATCCGCCGCGCCCCTGGCTGGGTGTGCTCGCCCAGGATCTGGGGCCGCACGTCGTGCTCATCGGCGTAAGCCCCGGCGGACCGGCCTCGCGGGCGGAGCTTCGCTCGGGGGATGTGATCTTGAGCGTCGCAGGGACGGCGGTGTCGGATCTCGCGGAGTTCTATACGCGGCTCTGGGCCCAGGGTCCGGCGGGCGTGACGATCGCCTTGCGCATCCAGCGCGATTACGACGTATTCGACGTCGAGGTCCGCTCGGTGGACCGAACGGCGCTGCTCAAGAAGCCCCGGTTCAACTGAAAGTCCGAGCCGCTTGAGTCTGCTCTGACTTAGCCCCTAAGCTGAGCTCCTGTAGCGGGGGGACACATCCAGTGAGCGGACGGATTTCGATGGGGCTGCCCCGGCGCGGCCTGATGCTGATGGCTGGGGCGGCCGGGGTGGCGCTCGCCGCACCCAGCCGCTTGCTGGCCGCCGCGCCGAAGGGCGCCGACCTGGCCGACGTTCGAGCTGCTATCGAACGCCAGCGTCCCCAGGCGATCAAGCGACTGCAGGACTGGATCGCGCTGCCCTCCATCGCCGCCGAGGGCCGAAATGCCCAGGAAGGGGTCAGCTACATGGCTGAGCTCCTGCGGGACGCGGGCTTTCAGAGCGCCGCTATTATCCAGACCGATGGCCGGCCAGGGGTCTTCGGCGTGATGGACAACGGCGCACCGCGGACCGTCGGCATGTACTTCATGTACGACGTGAAGCAGTTCGACCCTTCGGAGTGGTCGTCGCCACCGCTCGAAGCGCGGATCGTCGAGCGGCCGGGGCTCGGCAAGGTGCTGATCGGCCGGGGCGCGGTGAACCAGAAGGGTCCGGAGGCGACGTTCCTCGCCGCCCTCCACGCCCTCAAGGCTGCGGGTCGCAAGCCGCCCGTCAACATTGTCCTGGTCGCCGAAGGCGAGGAGGAGATCGGCTCACCGCACTTCCCGCAGATCGTGCGTCGGCCCGAAGTCCTGGGGGCGCTCAAGAAGTGCCATGAGGTCTGGATGCCGTTTGCGGCCCAAACGCCGTCGGGCGGCGTGGAGATAGACCTCGGCGCCAAGGGCCTGATCGAGGTGGAGCTTGTCTGCACCACCAAGGCCTGGGGCCGGGGCGCGGTGGACGACATCCACTCGTCCTACAAAGCCGAGCTCGACAGTCCGGTCTGGCGATTGGTCAAGGCGCTTTCAACGTTGGTCTCTGAGGACGGCAACGACCCGGCCATCGACGGCTGGTTCGAGAATGTGAAACCGTTGACGCCGCGCCAACGCGAGCTCGTCGCCGAAGAGGTCACCCATACCAGCGAGGCGGACCGCAAGAAGTTCCTGGGCATCCAGAAGTGGGTGCGCGACCTGCCGTATCGCGACGCGCTCGAGCGACTGGCGTCCCAGCCGACCGTGAATATTGAAGGGATGTACGCCGGATACACCGGTCCGGGCGGCAAGACGGTCCTGCCCTCGAAGGCGGTGGCCAAGCTCGACCTGCGGCTGGTTCCTGACCAGACCGCGGCAGAAGCCGAGCGCAAACTCAAGGCGCACCTGGCCAAGCGGGGCTATGGCGACATCTCCGTCAATGTGACAGGTGGCTATGACCCGACCCAGACGGAGGAGTCCTCGCCCCTGATACAGGCTTCGCTGGAGGTCTATCGCCGGGCGGGCCTGGACGTCGGCCTTTCGCCGAGACTGGCGGGGTCGTGGCCCGGCTACATCTTCACCGGCGCGCCGGTCAGCCTGCCGGCCGGCCATTTCGGGTTCGGCCACGGCGGCCGCCAGCATGCGCCGGACGAATACTACGTGATCGAAGCGGAACATCCGAAGCTTCGCGGCATGGCCGGCGCAACGGAGGGCTACGTCGAATTCCTCTATGCGCTTGCGGCCAAATAGCGGCCGCACCCCATGGCGAACTCGAGCCGGAGCAGCCTCGGTCAGAGCCTGTAGGCGAGCCTGGCGCTGAGGATGTCGGCGCCGTCATTCGAGGGCGTGCCGAGGTGAGCGTTGCTCCAATGCTGTCCCAGCAGTTCCACCGCCCAGCGATCGTTTAGGCGCCAGCCTACGTCAAAGGTGGCGTGAAAGAGTTCGCGATATCCAAACTCGCTGCGCTCCTCCCGAACCTCGCGCCGCTCGATATTCTCCTCGAGCGGCAAGCCGGCCATCGGCGGCGGTAGAAAGAGGTGCCCGTCGTGGATGGAGCCGCCGGCGCCTAGGTCCCCGTAGAGGCGGCCGCGCTGCACGCGCCATATGAGCCCGATCGTGGCGAAGTTGGTGAATCCGTCGAGGCTCGCCGAAACCCCGACGAATGGCCGGGGCGACCCTATGAAGTGCAGCGCGCCGATGGGCTTGAAAAGGAACTCAGCGTTCGCCGAAGCCCCTCGCTCCGTGCCGTGAGAGCCTGGGTAGACGATGCTCTGGGCCGTATAGCCCAAGCCGACCCGTATTTCCTGGGCGAGGCATGGGCTGGCCAGGGCCACAAGCCCGCCGGCCGCAAGCATACTGCGGGTGATCGTCTTCAGCGCAATGCACATGTCCGCCACCCCGACCCGCGCCGACCCTTCAACATATACGCAGGACGGTGCAGGTCGTTCCCGGGATCTGAGTGCAAAAGACACGCGAGCTTGAAGATGCCTTGGGATCCAAGGGGTTGATCGAGGCGCTCACCACAGCGCTAGTTACGTAGGTGGTATGTGGAGGACGCCTTGTGATCCTGGCCCTCATGGTCACGACAAGCCTGCTCGCCGCGGGCGACCCGCCCGCATCAGCGAGCACATCTGCGCCCACGCCCGTGGCGAACCCCACGGCGGGACCGGCTTACGCCCCGGCCAAGGCCAGTGAGCAGAAGGACACTCAGCTCGTGTGCAAGAGCGAACCGGTGCTTGGCTCGCGGTTGCCGGTCCGCAGGTGCCGGACGGTAGGTGACATCAAGGATCGGAGTTTGCAGGACCGTCAGGAGGTCGAGCACGCCCAGCAGAACCTCCAGATCCGAGGCAACTAGTGCTCCCGCCGGCTCTTCAGGCTGGCCGGACGACACTCAAATTCAGGACACACTGGGTTTCTCGCCGAGCCAGGTTCGGAGCGCTTTGAGAAACGGCAAAGCGTCGCGGAACTCCTTCTGGGTGAAGCCGTCACGCAAATCCTCCATCTTCGGGCGGATCGCGACCATCGACTGGCCGTAGGCCAGACGGCCGTCGGGCGTCAGCCAGATGCGCTTGCGCCGGCCGTCGGCCTGGCAGTGCTCCACCCGGACCAGGTTGCGGGCGTGAAGTCGCTGGAGGGTATTGGTCAGGCCGCTCTTGGTCATCTGCAATGCGCGAGCGATCTCCAGGGGCGTGATCCCATCGCCGCGGCGCGAGAGCAGGTTCATGACCTCGAATTGCGGATAAGTTAGTCCCACCGGGAGCTTGCGCGCGATGGCCGTGCGCACCAGATGTTCGATGTAACGGATTTCGTCGAAGACCTGGATGTCGGGATGGTCTTCCGGTTCGGCTGCCATGGCGAGCCTCCTCGTTCGCGTTCAAACAGATTACATCGTTCGTTGAGATAATCAAGTTCGATATCGAACTATAGCTGCGCTTGCCAAGGTCGCCGGCGCTAGATCGCGGCCGCCAGGGCGTCCGTCATCCCCTTCCGCGCCAGGGCGTCCGCGCGTTCATTGAGTTCGTGTCCGGCGTGACCCTTCACCCAGCGCCAATCCACCTCATGGCGCAGGCGCGCCTGATCAAGGCGTTTCCAGAGGTCGTCGTTCTTCACAGGCTTCTTGTCTGCAGTCATCCAGCCGCGGCGCTTCCAGTTGTGGATCCACTCCGAGATGCCCTTCATGACGTACTGGCTGTCGGTGTGCAGTTCGACCTTGCAGGGCTTCTTCAGCGCCTCCAGCGCCTGGATGGCGGCCATCAGTTCCATGCGGTTATTGGTGGTTGCGAGCTCGCCGCCGGTCAGCTCACGCTCGCGGTCGCCATACTGCAGCACCGCGCCCCAGCCGCCTGGGCCGGGATTGCCCGAACACGCACCGTCGGTGTGGATAACGACCTGCGGGGTCACGCCGGCGCCCCGTACAACACCAGGTCCGGTGAAGCGCGATGGACCGCGAGCTTACGCTCGTACTCGAGGGGATCTTTCGGACGCACCAGGGCCCCCGCCGGCGTCGCGCCCCAGTCATGCAGCCGCGTCAGGAAGAACCGCATCGCCGCCCCGTGCGCCAACACCGGCAAGGCGGACCGTTCGAGCGTGGACAGTTTTCGGCGAGTCTCGTAGCCGGCGACCAACTGGCGAGCCGAGGTGATGTTGAAGCTGCCGTCCGGCTCGAAGCACCAGGCGTTCAGCGCCACGGCAATGTCGTAAGCGAAGGCGTCCACGCACGCGAAATAGAAGTCGATCGCGCCGGAGAACTTGCCGGCGGTGAAGAACACATTGTCCGGGAAATAGTCAGCGTGAATCACACCCTGCGGGAGTTCCCGCGGCCATCTGAAAGCCAATAGTTCCAGATCGGACGAAATGGTCTTGGCAAGTCCAGGTTTTAGGGCGTCGGCTGCCGACGCGAGGCTCGCAAACAGCGGCGCCCAGGCCGCCTGGCCCAGGTCATTGGGCCGCGTCCGCGGAAAGCCTTCCGCCGCCAGATGCAGTTGCGCCAGGCCCGCGCCGGCCTCGCGGCAATGGGCTGCGCTCGGCCGACGAACCGAGAGACCCGACAGGAAGGAGACGATCGCGCAGGGCTTGCCACGAACCGTCTTCAGGAGGTTTCCCTGGCGGTCCGGGATCGGGGTGGCGCTTGGAAACCCTCGCCCGGCGATCCAGCGCAGAAGTTCAAGGAAGAAAGGCAGGTCGTCGGGGCGCACGCGGCGCTCATAGACCGTCAGGAAATACCGCCCGGCCTCGGTTTCCAGCAGGAAGTTGGAGTTCTCGACCCCTTCGGCCACGCCCTTCAGGCTGAGCGGCTGGCCCAGGTCGAAATCCGCCAACAGCGCGGCCAGCTCTTCGTCAGTGATATCGGTGTAGACCGCCATGGTCACCGCATGGGGTAGGTCGCCCACACGGTCAAGATGGGAGACGACAGCTCCCCGGAACCTCTGCAAATCCGCCGGCAGCTGCCTGAAGCTACGCAGCGGCCTGCTGTCCAGTTCCTGCTTCGCCGAGGACCGGTTCACGCGAGGCTCTCGTCCCGCGCCAGCGGCCGGCCTCGCGGCTGACGGTGACGCGTTGCGGGGCCGATCAAGCTTGCTGTTAAAGCTCTGGCGACAAAGACGGGAGGACGCAGCCAAGACGGCGGCCGACCATTGTGTTAGCGTTTGGATCTGCTCCGGGAGCCCACCATGATTTCTTGCAAGCTCGAGCAAGTCGACGGACGCCTCGCACTGGTCCTCGATGACGACGCCGTCGAAACTCTCGGCGCCCGCGTCGGAGACACCCTTCACCTGGAACTCTCGTCAGACGGCGTCCTGCTGATTGCGGAGCGCCAGACGTGGATCGAAGACAATCACGCTCGTGGCCGCGCCTTCCTGCGCCGCTACCGCCGCACCTTCGAACAGTTGAGCTAGACCCGGCGGTTCACCGGCGTAATCTGCTCCTCGACTTCTGCGTACGACCCGGGCGTCCTAGCTTTGGCTTAGGCTCTCCAGAAGCCTCGGAAGTTTGAAGCTGACCGTCTCGCGCTTTGCGTCGATCTCTTCCACCGACACTTCATAGCTTTGCGCGAGGCGTCCGATAACGCCTTGCACCAGCACCTCCGGCGCCGAGGCGCCGGCGGTGACGCCGACCACCGCGGCGCGGGACAACCAGGCGAGATCGAGGCCGTCGGCGTCGTCGATCAGATAGGCCGCCGATCCAGCACGCCTGGCGACTTCCGCAAGACGAACGGAATTGGAGGAATTGGCGCTCCCCAACACCAGCAGCACGTCGCTCCGCGCGGCCACCGCTTTCACCGCCTCCTGGCGGTTGGTGGTTGCGTAGCAGATGTCTTCCTTGTGCGGCGCAGCTATCGCTGGGAAGCGAGCGCGCAGGGCGGCGACGATCTCGGCGGTATCGTCCACCGACAAGGTGGTCTGGGTGACGAAGGCCACGTTCGACGGATCGCGGGGCGTGAAGGCGCGCGCATCCTCCGTGGTCTCGATCAGCACCACCGCACCTTCCGGCAGCTGGCCCATGGTGCCCACCACCTCCGGGTGGCCGGCATGGCCGATCAGCACGATCTCACGGCCGGCGTCGAAGTGGCGGCCAGCCTCCACGTGCACCTTTGAGACCAGCGGGCAGGTGGCGTCGAGGTAGAGCATCCTGCGCGACTTCGCCTCGGCCGGCACTGCCTTCGGCACCCCGTGCGCTGAGAACACCACGGGCCGGTCGAGGGGGCACTCGTCGAGCTCTTCGACGAAGATCGCGCCCAGCGCCTTCAGCCGCTCGACGACATGGCGATTGTGGACGATCTCGTGACGCACATAGACCGGGGCCCCATATTTCGCGATCGCCCGCTCGACGATCTGGATCGCCCGGTCAACACCCGCGCAGAAGCCACGGGGGGTGGCGAGCAGCACGGTGAGCGGCGGACGGAAGGCGTGAGGCTGCGACATCATCGTCCGAGTAAAGCAGGCGGGCCGGCAAGGTAAGGGGTCGCACGCGCGGCCGCCAGCCGCGTTGCCGCCGCATTCGCGAGGCTGTACTACGACGCCTCTGGCGCGACCCTCTCGCGCTCTCCAGTTACGGACGCCAGCCATGCGCCGCCTTATCCTGCTCGCCGCAGCCACCTTTATGGCCGCAGCGCCCCTTGCCGCCCATGCGCAGTATCCCGGTGGGCCTGGGGGCGGCGGGGTTGGCGGCGCCGGCCGCCAGGGGGACGACCAGCGCAAGCAGGAACAGGACGACGCCAAGAAAAAGAAGAAGGACAAGGACTGGGGCGACAATCAGGCCGCGCTTCCGCAGCTGCGCAATGCCGGCCCCTGCCCCTTTGTGAAGACGCTCTATGACGCCGGGCGCTACGTCGAGTTCAAGGACGATCGCGAGGCCTCGGCCAACGTCGGCTTCACGGGCGAGGTCCAGGGCATCTCGGCCGGCTGCCAGTACAAGGAGGACCAGCCGATCACCGTCTCGATGGACATCCTGTTCGAGCTCGGCAAGGGTCCCATGGCCCAAGGCTCCTCCAAGACCTACCACTATTGGGTCGCAGTCACCGACCGGAATCGCGACGTTATCGCCCGCCAGAACTTCGACCTGCCGGTGAACTTCCCGGCCGGGAAGGACCGGGTCTTCGTGACCGACTCGATCTCCAGTGTGGTCATTCCGCGCGGATCAGCCACGACCTCAGGGGCCAACTTCGAGATCCTGGTGGGCTTCGACGTCACGCCGCAGATGGCCGAATTCAACCGCCAGGGTAAGCGTTTCCGCGTGAACGCCGGGGCGACCGCCGTCGCGACCGGGGACAACACGACCCGCCGATGAGCGACCAGAAGCGGGGGCCCGGCGAGGCGACGACGCCTGTCGTCGCGCGCGATGGCGGGCCCCTATGAGCGATCTCAAGGTTTCATTGGGCGAGGCGGTCGAGGCCGCTTTCGCCGAACTTGGCTTGCCGGGCGAACTGGGGCGCGTGACGACCTCGGACCGGCCCGACCTTGCAGACTTCCAGTCGAACGGCGCGCTCGCCGCGGCCAAGCGCGTCGGAAAGAACCCGCGCGAGATCGCGACCGCCGTCGCCGGGCGGTTGGCGGGCGATCCCAGGCTTGCGGGCGTCGAAGTCGCCGGCCCGGGCTTCATCAACCTCAAGCTCACCGATCAGGCGCTCTCCGATCGCGCCCAGGTGATCGCGGCCGATCCCAGACTGGGCGCTGAGAAGGTCCGCGTCCCGCGCCGGGTGCTGGTCGACTATGGCGGCCCCAACGTCGCCAAGCCGATGCATGTAGGCCACCTGCGCGCCTCGATCATCGGCGAGGCGATCAAGCGGCTCTACCGTTTTCGCGGCGACGAGGTGCTGGGCGACGCCCACTTCGGCGACTGGGGCTACCAGATGGGCCTCTTGATCGGCGCCGTCACCGACGAGAACCCCAGGATCGCCGAGGCGGTCGAGCGCCTGAATGCCGGCGAAACGGCCGACGCTGCGGCCTTCGACGCCGTGACGCTCGCCGACCTCGACCGACTCTATCCGGAGTCCGCGGCGCGGGGGAAAGAGGAAGCGGCCTACCGCGAACGCGCCCGCAAGATCACCGCCGGCCTGCAGGCAAAGCAGCCCGGCTACTACGCCCTGTGGAAACGTTTCCACGACGTGACGCAGGTCGCGCTTACGCGCGACTTCCACGCCCTGGGCGTCGACTTCGACCTCTGGAAGGGTGAGAGCGACGTTGATCATCTGATTGAGCCAATGGTGGCCGAGCTCGACGCCAAGGGCCTGCTCGCCCTCGACCAGGGCGCGCGAATCATCCGCGTGGTCCGCGAAGGCGACAGGCGCGAGCTGCCGCCGCTGTTGGTGGTGTCGTCCGAGGGCTCGGCGATGTACGGCACGACCGACCTTGCGACCATCCTCGACCGCAAACAGACCTTCGATCCCCAATTGGTCATCTACTGCGTTGACCAGCGCCAAGCCGACCATTTCGAAATCGTCTTCCGTGCCGCTTATCTCGCCGGCTACGCCAAGGAAGGCCAGCTCGAGCACGTCGGTTTCGGCACCATGAACGGGAGTGACGGCAAGCCCTTCAAGACCCGCGAGGGCGGCGTCCTGAAGCTCGCCGACATGATCGAGATGACCCGCGAGAAGGCGCGCGAGCGGCTGCACGAGGCCGGCCTGGGCGAAGACCTTCCGGCCGACGAGTTCGAAGACATCGCCGGCAAAGTCGCCGTCGCGGCGCTGAAGTTCGCCGACCTGCAGAACTTCCGGGGCACCTCCTACGTATTCGACCTCGACCGCTTCACCAGCTTCGAGGGAAAGACCGGCCCCTACCTGCTCTATCAGGCGGTACGCGTGAAGTCCCTGTTGCGCCGTGCAGCCGAGGCGGGCGTCCAGCCCGGCCCGATCTCCGTCACCGAGGCCGCCGAGCGTGAACTTGTCCTGACCCTCGACGCCTTCGAAGGCGCACTCACCGAGGCTTATGACAAGAAGGCGCCCAACGCGGTGGCCGAACATGCCTACCGGCTTTCCCAGGCCTTTTCGAAGTTCTACGCGGCCTGCCCGATTCTTCAGGCCGAGCCCGCCACCCGCGCCTCGCGGCTGGCTCTGGCCCGAACCACGCTGGCCCAGCTCGAACAGGCCCTCGACGTTCTGGGGATCGCCGTTCCCGAGCGGATGTAGGCAAGAGGCGGAAGACGTCCGCGCTACATCGCAGTCCGCAGCGTGAGCAGCTCGGGGAACAGCTTCCGGTCGAGCGCCTTGACGAGGTAGTTCACCCCCTCCGACCCCCCTGTCCCGCGTTTGAAACCGATGATCCGCTCGACGGTCTTCATATGGGTGAAGCGCCACTGCTGCAGGCGGTACTCCAGGTCGACCAGCTTCTCGCCGAGCTCGTAGAGGTCCCAGAACCTTTCTGTTTTGCGATAGACCTCCAGCCAGGCTGCTTCAACCTTCGGGCTCGCGGCGTAAGGTTCGCTCCAGTCGCGCTCCACATGGTCGGTCGGGATGTCGAATCCTCGCCGCGCCAGCAGCCGCAGGGCCTCGTCGTAGAGGCTGGGCTGGTCCAGGATCTCTTCCAGGTCTTCGCGCCGCGCCGTGCCGGCTTCATGCGATTCGAGCATTCGCCGGTCCTTGGCGCCTAGCAGGAACTCGAGCTGTCTGTACTGGAACGACTGGAACCCCGAGCTCGCCCCCAGGCTCTGGCGGAAGTTGGCGTAGTCGTAAGGGGTCATCGTCGCCAGGATCTCCCAGGCCTGGATCATATGGGCCTGGATCCGCGCCACCCGCGAGAGGGTCTTGAACGCCGCGCGCAGGTCGTCGCCACGAATATCGCCGCGAGCGCTGCGGATCTCATGGATCGACAGTTTCAGCCAAAGCTCCGTGACCTGGTGGATCACGATGAAGAGGAGTTCGTCGTGCTCAGCCGTCGCCGTACCTTGCGCACTGAGCAGCGTATCCAGTTGCAGGTAGTCGCCGTAGTCCATGACCTGCGGCCATAGGCGTTCGGCACGCCGATGGCCAGATGCCGCAAGCTCAGATCGGCTCGGCGCGATCGTGGGCGAAGAGCTGCTGCGGCATCTGCGAGAACGTCCAGCCGCCGCCGTGGTCCTCGCTACGGTCGAGAATCCAGACCACGTCGAAGCGCTCATCGGGCCAGGCCTGCGGGCATCCGATCGCATCGCCCGCGATCGCGCGCGCCAGACCGACGATATGGCTGTGATGCCAGGCGATCAGGACCGGACCCGGGGCCTGCAGCACGGCGGCGGCGATTGCCGCCTCTTCCCCCTCCGGAAAGCGGCTATCGATCCCAAGTCCGAGCAGGGCGGCCAGCGGTTGAACCGTATGCTGAGCCCGCAGGCTGGGGCTGAGCGTGGTCGCGGCGGACGCGAAGATCGACCGTGGCGTCGAGATCGGCGAGCCCGCCGGCATGCCGCCCCGCGGTGAGAAGAACGGCGCCAGCGCCCCGGCCCGCTGCCAGCCGCGTATCGTCAGTTCATGCTTGGCGTGCACGCCCTCGATATTGACCCCGCGATCCGGCCCGCCGTTGGTGTGCTTCTCGCCATGGCGAATGATCATCACCCTGAACATCTGCCGGACGTCATCCCCGCGCCACCGCCGATCGCACGCCGCAGATTAGCGCACGCGTCGGGCAATTGGGGAAGGCCGCACTCTCCGTAGGCTGATGACTGGTATCCCGTCCAACCTGGAGGGATAGGAGCGACGGCCGGCCGCCGCAGCCCCGATCGGACTCGCAAAAGCCCCTATGTTCTGCTTATGTTCTATTCATGCCGCCGCCCCATAAGCCCTCCGGTCCCCTGCCCATTGGATCGCTGCACGCCCGCGACTTCGCCCCCATGCGAACCCAGCGGACGCTCGCCGAAGCGCCCGCCGATAGCCAGGGCTATGTGCGGTTTTCCTGCCTCAACCGGGACTGCAGCCGCACCGGCAAGATCCGCCTGGCCGCACTCCAGCAGCGCTTCGCCCCCGGTGAAGGCCTGGTGAACATTCTCAACGCGGTGATGCCGAAGGATTGCCCCCGGTCCGCGCCCGACCCCTGGGGCTCGCGCCGCTGCGGCTTCTGTTACCGGGATCTTCGTTGACCCCAGGAACGCAAGGAACAACAACGGAACCCACAACCGCGACGGACCAAGCGTGAACAGGCGCGCGGTAACTGAGGCGGCCCTTCCCGCGAGTCGGAACATGAGTCATATATTCAGTAGGAGCACTTAAGATATCAGGGGAGGACACCTCGATATGAAGACTGTTCCCATACTGTGCGCCGTTGCGACGCTCGCCGCGATTGCAGCCCCGACCTTGGCCGCGCCTCCGACCACGCCGCCGATGAATGACTTCAGCCAGGCCTTCTATAAATGCGACGGCGGCAACGCGTTCATGATGTCGTACGACTCGGACGACGCGAAGAGCGCGCAAATGACCACCAGCAACGGCAACAAGCGCTACGACCTCAAACGAACGCCTAGCCCCAATGGCGCGGAGTTCGACGGCGCCAAAGTGAGCTTCTGGACCGACGGCAAATCAGTGGTCGTGAAGGGCACGCAAGTACCCTTCACGAACTGCAAGACCAAGATAAGCTGACCTGGCGACGCTACCGCGTCAGGGAAGGTCTTTGCGCGGGATCGCCGCGATCTCCGCCGGCGTGAGTTTGCGCAGGGAACGGGCGATGAGCGGCTGGCGGAAGCCTCTTTGGTCCGACAGGGTCAGATCGAGATCCAGGGCCGAGCAGATCCAGTTCGATCCACGGATCTGGTTGACGATGAAGTTGCTCCCATCCTTGCGGACGTGCGAGCCGCGCGTGAGGTCAACCTGATAGACGTCGTTCAGGCCGACCTTGAGGTAGAGCACATCTCCTTCGCCCGGCGCGCTCCAGCCCGTCCAGGTGTTGCTGGCGAAGCAGGCGCGATTCGGCGCTGGATTGACAGCGGCGTCGGCGGCGGTCGCGGCGAGTAGGATGGCCGCAACAGCGGCCGCAGGGAGGGGATTGAGGATCATGGCCATATCGGAACGCTAGGGCTGCATTGAAGGGGCACTATACCCCTTCTGCCCGGCCCGCGTCCGCATTGAACAACTTCAACGCTGGAGCGACCAACGCTCATTGACACCGCCTCCCCGCTCCATCAGGTTCCGCCTCGACTCTCGCGGGAGAGATCGGGGCCCCTCGGGAACCCGGAGCCGAAGGCGCAACCGCCCCGGAAACGCTCAGGCAAACGGACCGCGATGAGCTGATGCACGCTGGAAAGTGGCGTCCTTCGTGGAGAAGGCCGCCCGCCGAAGGAGCAGGGGACACGCCGAACCAATGGCGGTCCGAAATCTCTCAGGCCCAAGGACAGCGGGGGCGCGGAACGCCAGGGCTCGCACCCGGCTGACCGCCCCATCGTCAGCCGGAGTCCGCCTTTGTCCGCCCCCACCGATACCGACGCCCCGCTCAAGACGACGCCCCTGCACGCGGCGCACATCGCGGCCGGCGCGCGGATGGTCCCCTTCGCGGGCTACGACATGCCCGTGCAATACGCCGAGGGCGTGCTTAAGGAGCACCTTTGGACGCGTGAGCACGCCGGCCTCTTCGACGTCAGCCATATGGGCCAGGCGCGCCTGCGCGGCGTCGCCCCGCTCGCGGCCTTCGAGGAAGTTGTTCCCGGCGACTTCATCAACCTCAAACCCGGCAAGCAGAAGTACTCCGTGCTGCTCAATCGCTCGGGCGGGATCATCGACGACCTGATGGCCGGGCGCCCAGACGACGACGGCCTCTATGTCGTGGTCAACGGCGCTTGCAAGGACAACGACTTCAAGGTCATCGACGGCGAACTCGCCGGTCAGGTGACCATCGAGCGGCTGGAGGACCGGGCGCTCCTGGCGCTGCAGGGCCCGGAAGCCGCCCAGGTCTTCCAGGCCCATGCGCCTGAGGCCGCGGCGATGGTGTTCATGGATGTTCGCCCCATCCGCGCGTTCGACCAGGACCTGATCGTTTCGCGCTCCGGCTACACTGGTGAGGACGGCTACGAGATCTCGATCCCGGCGGCCGCGGCCGTCGAGGTCTGGAACACACTGCTCTCCGACCCGCGGGTGAAACCGATCGGGCTCGGCGCGCGGGATTCGCTGCGCCTGGAAGCCGGCTTGCCGCTCTATGGCCACGACCTCGACGAGACGGTCAGCCCTGTCGAAGGCGACCTCCTCTTTGCGGTCAACAAGAACCGCCGCGAGCAGCGTGACTTCCCGGGCGCGGCGCGCATCGTCAAGGAGCTGACCGAGGGCCCTGCCCGCGTCCGGGTGGCGCTGAAGGTGCTGGAGGGCGCCCCGGCCCGCGAGGGGGCCGAGATCGCCGATGCGTCCGGCGCCGTCATCGGCGTGGTCACCTCCGGTGGCTTCTCGCCCAGCCTCAAACAGGGCATCGCGCTTGGCTTCGTCACCCCCGCCCACGCCGGCGTAGGCTCCCAGCTGAAGGTGATCGTCCGCGGCAAACCACAGGCCGCCGAGGTCGTAAAAGCCCCCTTCGTCCCACACCGCTACGTCCGCAAGGCAGCCGGATGAGCAATGCCCGCTCGCCCCATTCGTCCCGGCGTGCGCCGGGATTCAAACCGACTCGCTGCGCGCGTCCCCGCCTCTGCGGGAGCCGAGCCGCGATATTTCCAACCGAAGGATCTTAGCCATGCGCTTCACCAAGGATCACGAATGGGTCGAGGTCGACGGTGACGTCGCCACCGTCGGCATCACCGCCTATGCCGCCGAGCAACTGGGCGACGTGGTGTTCGTCGAGACCCCCGACGTCGGCAAGGCGGTGAAGGCTGGGGACGGATTTGCCGTGGTCGAGAGCGTCAAGGCCGCCTCCGACGTCTATGCCCCAATCTCAGGCGAGGTGGTCGAGGCCAACGGCGCCCTCGCCGATGCTCCGGAAACCGTCAACGCCGCCCCGGAGGCCGGCGGCTGGTTCGCCAAGCTCAAGCTCGCCAACCCCGCCGAGGTCGACGCCCTCATGGACCGCCACGCCTACGAGGCCTACCTGCAGACGCTCTAGGGACCCGCCGACCTCCGCGCAGGCGGAGACCCAGATTTCTCGCCCCCCGTATAGGCCCCGCTCTGATACCCGCCTTCGCGGGAACGGGCGGATGGATCAGAGACCGCATGAGATACCTCCCCCTCACCGTCGAAGACCGCGCTGAGATGCTCGGCGTCATCGGCGCTCCCGACATCGACGCCCTGTTCGTCGACGTGCCTGCCGTTGCTCGGAAGAGAGAGCTCTTCGACCTTCCCCCGCGGGCAGGCGAGCTGGAGGTCGAGCGCGAACTCGGCGCGCTCGCGGCGATGAACCGGTCGGCCGGCGCGGGGCCGTTCTTCTGCGGCGCGGGCGCCTACCGCCATCATGTGCCGGCCAGCGTCGACCACATCATCCAGCGCTCCGAGTTCCTGACCAGCTATACCCCCTACCAGCCGGAGATCGCGCAGGGCACGCTGCAGGTGCTGTTCGAGTTCCAGACCCAGGTCGCCGCGCTCACCGGCCTCGAGGTCGCCAACGCCTCAATGTACGACGGCTCCACCGCTTGCGCCGAAGCTGTGATGATGGCCCAGCGCGTGACGCGCCGCGAGAAGGCGATCCTCTCCGGCGGCCTTCACCCGCACTACGCCGCCACCACTCAGACTATCGCCCACGCCGAGGGCATGGAAATTGTGCGCCAGAAGGCCGCCGTCGACGCCGAGGCCGACGTCATCGCCGCCATCGACGCGGAGACCGCGTGCGTGGTGGTTCAGACGCCGAACGTCTTCGGCGTCGTGACCGACGTAACGAAGATCGCAAAGGCCGCGCATGCCGCGGGCGCACTGCTGATCGTGGTCACGACCGAGGCGGTGTCTTTCGGCCTCCTGAAGTCGCCCGGCGAGATGGGCGCCGACATCGCCGTGGCCGAAGGCCAGTCGATCGGCAACGCGCTGAACTTCGGTGGGCCATACGTCGGCCTCTTCGCCTGTCGCGAGAAACTGGTGCGCAGCATGCCGGGG
>NZ_DASXNL010000004.1:0-40570 GCF_036495085.1 Phenylobacterium sp.
GTAGGGTTCAGGGGCCGCCCTCCTCGTTCATAACGGTGCCACAGAGCGCCTGCTGGGCTGACGCGTTGTCCGCGTTCTACACCCTCTGCGGAACTTGCGGACGTGCGCTCCCAGGCCGAAAGGCTGAACGTCACCTTTCCAAGATCCGAGAAGGGTGGTCCGGATGCGCTGCTACCAACGGTAGGTCACAATCGCCGTTCCGCCGCGAACTGCGACCTTCGAATCCTGTCGCCGCAGATTCAGTTGCCGAAGCAATTTGCGGCCGCGGTCGTAGTCAGGAAGGCGCGGAATCTCAGAGCGCTCCAGAATCTCAAGGCCGGCGCCCCACCAAAGTCTTGCTGATCGCACATCGCCCGTGAGGTCGAAATGATCGCCTGCCAGCATCGCTGCTTCGGCAGCCACCCGAGCCAGGGTAAGCCGGGTGGGCCTCGTGTCCGAAAGCGTGCGCAACCTCTGGGCGTCGGCGACCAATGAAGCTAACGCAGCCGCGCACGCCTGCGGCGTCTCCGCAGCTTGCGCATCGATTCGACCCTTGAGCACTTGGACCGCGCCGCCTTGTTCGATGCCCCAGTCGCCTAGCGTCGGATCGGCCCGAACGACGGACGCAACGAGAACTCCGGCTCTTTCGGCAACCTGGCGTGCGGGCTGGCGTTCCCCAGCATCCAGAAGGGCCTGGCCCAATACAAGGTCTATATTGACCAAGGATCTCTTGTGACCGACGTCGTCGGGCGCATCCCGAACCAGCCATTCCGCCTTGTTTTGCGCGACCCGAAGGCTGGCGGTCGCCGGGTCGATCCGATCGATTGCAAGAAGCATTCGTCCGCGCGAATAGCTGTTAAACGCAAGCGCTGCGGAGGCCTCCAAGTCGGACGGGGTCGCCGCGAGAAGACGTTCGTAGATGGCGGCTTCTTGCGTCCGAAGGTCCAGGGCCGAATCCAATCGGCCGGACAGGAACTCAGCGTCCGCCAGCCAAGCATAGCTCTGCGCAAGATCGACTTGTCGGTCACGGTCTTCCGGTGCGCCGCGGGCGAGTCGGGCGCTGTAGTCGAGGGCGCGACGAAATGCGGCCGCCGCTTGGGGAACTTGCCCAGTATCGAGGAGCACCGTCCCCAGGGAGGAGCTCGCATAGTCGACCTCGGCCTGCCAGTCCTCTTTGCGGGCGTCTATCCGGTTCAGGTGTTCAGCCAAACGAAGATAGCTCTCGAACTCTTGACGCGCGATGTCGTCCTCTCCCCGACGATAGCCCAGGTACCCTACCCAGTAGACGCTCTGAGCGTGATTGAAGATTCGCTCGGGCGCTAAAGGCTCACGTCGCAAGAGTTCACCCGTGGTCCGGGCCGCCTGCTCGAACTGCGCCTGAGCGGCTGAGAGATGTCCTCGATGCATCTGAATATCGCCCAACATGTGGAGCACACGTGCTCGGCGGCCCAGCGCAGATGCATCCAGGCCGTGGGTCGCCTGCGCCCGATAGTAGACAAGCGCGCGTTCCCCGACCGCGTCGAGGGCTTCAAGATGGCCACTCGGCGCCAGCTTCTTGCGCAAGTCGCCGATCATGAATTCGACGAGACCCTCAGCCTGCGTGCGCTGGGAGATGGCCTCAGCGCGCTCGACGATAGCGTCGTCGCGTGCGCGGAGCGCCGCGACCGCCAAGCTGGCAAATATGCCCGACAGGATCGTCGCCGTCGCCGCCACGATGGTCAATTGCTGCTGGTGCCTATGGGCGTCGCGCTGCACCAACTCGTCGAGATTCAGGTCGAGGATACGGGAAACCAGCTTGAGCAGCGCAAGCCGCTTCCCATCACCCATGCGGCGAAGATCGGCGGCGATTGGCTCAGCTCTCACGTTGCCCACCTCCCCGTCGGGGCTCAGCCTGTAGCGGAGCGCCCGCGGGAAGCATTCATCGGCCGCCGTCTCGGGCCTGGCGGATGCGTAAGGTTCCCCGTCCACAATAACCGCCAGGACGCGGTCCTCGCCGTGATACCTCTTGAACTGGCGGATCTCCTCCTCGACCCATCGAGACTTGGCCGAACTCCGTGAGCAGATCACTACAAGGTAGGAGGCCCCGCGCAGCGCAGCGCGAAGCCGGTCCCCAAGATCGTTAGCCACGCTCAGTTCTTCGCGGTCTCTGAACACGGGCCTGAGGTGAGCGGGAATGGGACCGCTGGAGCTTGAGCGCCCCACAAGCTTGGCAGGGACCCGGTAGGCCTCAAGCTGTCGGTGAAGCCAACTCGCCCAGCGCTCATCAGCGTGGCTGTAGCTTAGGAAGGCCCAATACCTTAGTTCTTCTGCCATGCCGCCCGCCCCGACGGATCGTCCTACGCCCTCGCCGGTAGGGCGGAGATTGCCGCGTCGGGGAGGAGCGAGCCCTCGCAACAAAGACGCCCCGGCAGGCTGGCGCGGTTAGAGGATGCCCTCGAACAGGCCCGTCCCGGTCGTCACCGTGTGAAGGACACTCCAGAAGTCGTTGTCCAGGTTCAGGCCGACCAAGGTGTAGGGACCGCCGACTGTGCCTGACGCGTCCCAGCCCACCGTCTGTCCAAGCGAATCGGTTACGAGATGATTGGTATTGAAAAGATTGAGGGCCGATTCGAGCCCAACCCCAGATTCAAAGAAATCTCCGCCGTCCCGGGCGACGTACTGGTGAGGCGTCACAGCCTCTGACGAGTCCAGCGCGGTCTTGGGCGAGGAGAACTCGTGGGTCCTGGTGTTGTAATCGAAGGTGTCCTTCGGGCCGACGCTCAGATATCCGGCGGAGCCGCCGACGTCTTCACCGCTGATGCTGGCGCCGTGATAGCGGTAGGCGTCGAAGATGGTTCTACTACCGTATAGGAATGCCACCGCCTCGCTCAGCAGGTCCCCTGAAAGGGCACCGAGTGAAGCGCCTGGGACGTGTACCCCCGCGTCGAGGTTGAACTGGGCGGCAATCGCCTGTGCGGCGATGCCCAGACGCAGATCGTCTCCGCCATTGGTGGCGAGCAACTGGCGGACGGCTTCGATCGGAACGAAGAGAGCCCCCTGAGCCGCGGGCGTGGTCGACGGGTCCACCGCGCCAACCCAAACTCCCGGCTGATTAATCCCGTCGGAGTTGGTGACCTTCACCACATTGGAGACCCAAGCCTCCGGGTGCTTGCTCCAGTAGGCGACATCGTGCGCCTCCGGCCCTTGTTGGAAGCTTGCGTTGGAGTAGGCGTCGTAGTCACCCGTGTGGGTGTCGCCGACGCTTAAGCCGTCGAACATCGCCTTGGCCGTGAACACGTCTGTCACGGGCGCCCCGTAAACGGTTGTCCCGGCAACCATCGTCTTGAAGACCGCCCCCGGCGCCAGGGCGCCGATCGAGACCGTCGACAGGTCATAGCGAGTGTCCGCCAATGTCACGTTCGTAAGCCCCTGGGGGCTCACGTTCTGCACCACGAAGAGCTCCTGCAGAGATGCGCCCGGCTGGAACAACGGGGTCCCTAGATGCAGGGCGTTCGGGGTCAGCCCGGTCAGCGCGGAGAGTTCCTGGATCGTGTCGTGGGGTTCAATGTGGGAGACGTACCAGTTCGCCCCGCCATCCCCCGAGACGAGGTTTACAATACGAATTGGCCCTGTGGCCGCCACGATGGCGAAGCCCGAGTGACGTTCGATAACTCCGTTGGTGTCCTTGCCCGAGCCCTGAAATTGGAAGTTCAGCTCGGATCCGGGTGTCAGGTCGGCAGCCGTGACCACATGGGTTACCGTGTAAACCCAGGTTTCGTCAGTCTGAAGGATCGAGTCGCCGTTAACGTCGCCGCTGACGAGGGGCAACGGCGCTCCGCCGACGGGGGAAATCGTGATGTTGGACTCAGGAAGGTTAAACTGGGATCCAGCCAGCGAAATCTGGAATGTAATGACCTGGCCTGGGTAGGTCACCTCGGTCAGACTAGGAGTTACAAGCAGGTCTTCAGGACCGCCCTGGGGACTATTTGGAACCTTTGGCACGGTGACGCCTCACGGCATAGCCGAGCGGGTCCCGGCCCCATGATTAACCGCGCTAAAAACGTAATTCTCAAGTGGCAAAACGCTGTTCACTTTTATGAGCGAGTTGGCTGGCGCAGCGGGCGACGTTGCCTCGAGCGCGCCGCGAGGAAATGCGCATCAAATCGTGATCATTGCTGCCGTGGAACGTGAACGACATTTTGGCGAAATGGCGTCAAAACACCCAAAATGACCAAAGCCAAAATTCGCCAAGTGTTTGAAAGATTGGAGCGGCCGGTGGGAATCGAACCCACGACATTCAGCTTGGGAAGCTGACGTTCTACCTCTGAACTACGGCCGCATTTCCGGGAGGTGGGGTTCCTTAGCCCGTCTTCCGGCGGCTCTCAAGCCGGGCGCGGCGTAAGCACGCGTCGGGACGCTATCAGCTCCTCTGCATTGCCGAGCGCTGCGCCGGCGCCTAACTTGCCTCAAACAGCCGTTTGAGGGATTAAGCCTTGCCCGACCTTTTCGAGCCGCTCGCGCTTGCCCGCGGGCCCGCATTGAAGAACCGCCTTGCGCTGGCGCCGCTGACCAACCTGCAGAGCCACGTCGACGGCACGCTGTCGGACGACGAGTTCAAGTGGCTGACCTATCGGGCCAAGGGTGGTTTCGCCCTCACCATGACCTGCGCGGCGCACGTGCAGCGGATCGGCCAGGGCTTCCCCGGCCAGCTCGGGGTGTTCGGCGACGAGCACCTGCCAGGGCTGACCCGGCTCGCCTCGACGATCAAGGGCTATGGCTCGATCGCGGTCGTGCAGTTGCACCACGCGGGCATGCGCAGCCCCAAGGAGCTGATCAGCGAAGCCCCTGTCGCGCCTTCGGACGATGAGGGAACAGGCGCGAGAGGGCTCTCGACCGGCGAGGTCGAGCAGTTGGTCGAGGACTTCGTGGGAGCTGCCCAGCGGTCGGAGACGGCGGGCTTCGACGGCGTGGAGATCCATGGGGCGCACTCGTATATCCTGTGCCAGTTCCTCAGCGAGGGATTGAACCGGCGCACCGATCGCTACGGCGGCTCGCCCGAAAACCGGGCGCGCGTGATCAAGGAAGTCATCGATGGCGTCCGCTCGCGCTGTCGGCCGGATTTCAGCCTCGGCCTAAGGCTCTCGCCCGAGCGGTTCGACCTGAAGCTGATGGATATCCGCGAACTCGCCCGCCAGGTCCTGGCCGAAGGCAAGATCGACTACCTCGACATGTCGCTCTGGGACTACGCAAAGCTGCCGGTCGACGAGGCGCATCAGGACCGCACCCTGATGGGCTGGTTCACCGACCTGCCTCGCGGCGACGTTCGCCTGGGCTGCGCCGGCAAGATCATGACGCCGCACGATGCCCGCACCTGCCTCGAAAGGGGCATGGATTTCGTGCTGCTGGGCCGCGCAGCGATCCTTCACCACGACTGGCCGCGACAGCTGGCCGCCGATCCGCGCTTCACACCCATCAAGACCCCAGTCACCGCCGACCACCTGCGCGCTGAAGGTCTGGGACCGGCCATGGTGAAGTACATGCAGACCTGGAAGGGCTTTGTCGAAGAGCCCCAGACGGAAGCGGCCTGAGGGGAGCGTTGACCTCGCCGGGCCGCGGCCGCACCATCGGGGACAGATCATCATAGGAGGCCCCGATGGCCGACGGCGACGTGCTTGACCGCGCAAGGTTCCACGCCATGACCGAGGGCACGCAGGAGGACTGGGCGGCGATCGCCCGGGCTGGCGCCTCGCATCGCGCAGAGCTGGCCGACCGGCTGTTGGCGCACCTGAGACTTCTCGACAACGACCATGGCGGGTTTGCGGTCGATCGGCTCGAGCACTCATTGCAAACCGCGACGCGGGCCCATCGCGCCGGCCAGGACGAGGAATACGTGATCTGCGCGCTGATGCACGACATCGGCGACATCCTGATGCCGGCGAACCACGCCGAACTCGGCGCCACAATCCTCAAGCCCTACATCTCCGAAGAGAACCACTGGATGATGGACAAGCATGGTGTCTTCCAGGGCTACTATTTCTTCCACTACCTCGGGCTGGATCGCGACATGCGCGAACAATTTCGCGGTCATCCGCATTTTGAACGTTGCGCGCAGTTCTGCCACCTCTACGACCAGAACAGCTTCGATCCGGCCTATGAGAGCATGCCGCTGGAGGCGTTCGAGCCAATGCTGCGCCGGGTGACCGCGACGCCCAGGCAATCGATCTACCAACCCGCCTGAGCCGGGAGAGGAGTTCAGTCCTCGAACACCGCCTCGATCGGCATGTCGAACAGTCTTGCGATGCGGAACGCCAGCGGCAGGCTGGGGTCGTATTTGCCGGTTTCGATCGCGTTGACGCTCTGGCGGGAGACGTCGAGGCGGGCCGCCAGGTCGGCCTGACTCCAATCCCGTTCGGCCCTCAGCACCTTCAGTCGGTTCTTCACCGATACCTCCAGGCGCTGAGGGGAACCGACAAGCCCTGCGCGACGCGATAAAGCGGGGCGGCCACAAGAACGACCGCGCAGACAGCCGGCGTCAGCCGCAAGCGTTCCTTGTAGTGCCTAGTGGGAGACCAGACCTGCCGGCCTCTCAGCAGCGCGGGCATCGGATGGCCGCAGTTCCTCACCGCCGGATCCTCCACCACATCGCCCACGCCGCGAGGAAGCCCAGGGTCTGGACGACCAACACGATCAGGCCGCCGAGGACGAGTTGGCTTACCTGCGGGGCCAGGCCGCTCAGCCAACGGGCGTACCCCGCCGCGAAGGGTTTGCCGAGAAGGGCGCAGACGGCAATGCCGACGCCACCGCCAAGCGAGGCGCCCCAGAAGTAGGCGGTCTTGTGCGCCGCCTTCGCCGCCTCGTCGATGCGCCGCCAATAGACGCAGGTTAGCCAAAAGGCGGCGACCATGATTCCGAGCAGGATCACCAACTCCACCGGGCGGGGCAGTCTCAGGCCGGAAACGCGCTCGCTCGCTGTGAGCGCCACGACGAGCCCGAGAAGGCTTGCCAGTCCGAGAATGGGGGCTATCGGCCCTCGACGCGAGCTTGTCATTGCAAGTCTCCTTGTCTGAATGACAAGGAAACAGGACATAAACGACATGTCAAGCAAACCTGACAAAACGTCAGGCTCGCCTTACTCTCCTGCATCGGGACGGCGTGTCGAAGGGCCGGGGTAAGACCGCAAGCTTGGTCTTGAGGGCTGAGGCCGCCGTCCCTCCCCGCGAGTGGAACGCCCTCGCCTTACTCGCCCCAGATTCGGAAGTGCTTTGAGAGTTTAAGGCCCTGGCGCTGGTAGTGGGATCCCAGGTCGCCGTAGAGCCGCTCCGGCTTCTCGGTGAGGGGCTCATAGACCAGTCGGGCCACCGTTTGCCCATCTTCGAGGATGAACGGCGTCTCGTGGCTGCGGACCTCGAGCACGCCTCGCGAGCCCTTGCCGTGCGCCTCGTCGGTTCCGAAGCCTGGATCGAAGAAGCCGGCGTAGTGGACACGGAACTCGCCGACGGACGGGTCGATCGGGGTCATCTCGGCGGCCTCCAGCACCGGGATTTCCACGGCCTGCTTCGAGGCCAGGATGTAGAATTCACCCGGATCGAGAAGCAGCTGGCCGTCCTTGGGATGCAGCGGCTCCCAGAAATCACGAGGGTCGTGGCCATCCTCCTTGTCGAGGTCGACGAGGCCTGCGTGCCGGCGGCCGCGGAAACCCGCGATCTCGCCGGTCAGGTCGACGCCCACGCTTTCCACGCGCAGGCGCGGCGGGGCTCCGATCTTGAGGCGCAGCTGGTTCAGGCGAGTGCCGGTGCGGACCAGAACCGAGAAGGTCTGTGGGGCGATCTCCATATAGATGGGACCGTCATAGCCCTCGGCCACGTCGTCGAAGGCCGCACCGCGGTCGGAGAGCAGGCGGACGAAGACGTCCACCCGGCCGGTCGAGCTCTTCGGATTGGCCCTCGCCGAGACGCCGCGCGGCAGCTTCAACCGCTCCTGCAACTCGGCGATGTAGACACAACCGCGCTCCAGGACGGCGCCGCGGGTGAGGTCCACCTCATGCATGGCGACAGCCGCGATCCGCTGGCGAACCGTGTGCTCGCCCGGCAGAAACGAGGCCCGCACCCGCCAGGCGCGCGCGCCTAGACGCAGGTCGAGGCTCGCCGGCTGAACTTGGTCGGCATCGAAGCGCGTGTCGGCCGTTATCGCGCCGCCTGCGATAAGGGCGTCGATGGCTTGGCAGGGCAGGATGCCGGGGCGTTGAGTGTCGCTCATGGGCGGCCAAGCCTTAGCGGCAATCCGTAGCCTTGCAAGCAAAGCTTCGGCCCCCCAGGGCTGCTGATGGCGTCATCAGGAGAGCCACCTTGACGGGTGGACGCGCCTGACGTTGATGCGCGCAACCTTCGAGAGGAGCCCGCCATGGCTGAAGATCCGCGCGACTGGGAGACCGAGACACGACTGGTGCGCGGCGGCATGGCCCGCAGCCCCTATGGCGAGATCTCCGAGGCTATGTTCCTGACGCAGAGCTTCGCCTACGACACCGCCCAGGCGGCCGACGATCGGTTCTCGGGCGCCGAGCCGGGGTTCATCTACCAGCGGTTCGGCAACCCGACGACGCAGATGTTTGAGGACCGCCTGGCGCTGCTGGAAGGCGCCGATGTCTGTCGCGCGACGGCGTCCGGCATGAGCGCGGTGCACGTCTCGCTGATGGGGCTCCTTAAGGCCGGCGATCACCTGGTGGCCGGGCGCGCGCTGTTCGGTTCCTGCCGCTGGATCATTTCCGAATGGCTGCCTCGGTTCGGGGTCGAGGCGACCTATGTCGACGCCACCGACCTGGAGGCCTGGAAGAATGCCGTGCGGCCCAACACCAAGGCATTCCTGATCGAAAGCCCGGCCAATCCGCTGCTGGAGGTCACGGCGATCGGCGCCGTGGCGGAGATCGCACACGCTGCGGGCGCCAAGCTGATCGTCGACAACGTCTTTGCGACCCCGATCTTCCAGAAGCCGTTGGCCCTGGGCGCGGACATCGTCGTCTATTCGGCCACGAAGCACATCGATGGCCAGGGCCGGGTGCTCGGCGGAGCGATCCTGGGCTCCGAGAAGCTGATGACGGAAGCCTACAAGGACCTCCTGCGCCACACCGGCCCGGCGATGTCGCCCTTCAACAGCTGGGTGCTGGTCAAGGCGTTGGAGACGTTGGAGTTGCGAGTTCGCCGCCAGACCGAGAACGCCGGACGGGTGGCCGATCTGATCGCCGGTTCCAGCAAGGTGCGCCAGACGATCTATTGCGGGCGGCCCGATCACCCGCAGGCCGCGATCATCGCCAACCAGATGACCGGCGGTGGCAACGTCGTGGCCTTCGACCTGGGCAGCCGCGAGGCCGCATGGCGGTTCCTGGACGCCCTTGAGATCGTCGACATCTCCAACAATCTTGGCGATGCCAAGTCGATGGCGACCCACCCTTCGACGACCACCCACCGCTCCATGCCGGAGGCCGAGCGGCTGGGGATCGGCCTGACCGAGGGGTGGGTGCGAATGAGCGTCGGGTTGGAAGGCGCAGGCGATCTTGGCCGGGACGTCTCGCGTGCGCTCGACGCAGCCTGACGCCTTCGCCTTTCCGCACGGCTGTGACACCATGGCGGCTATGAGGCCGATCCGACCCACCGTGCTCGCCGTCGCCGTGGCGCTCGTCGCGCCGAGCGCGCACGCCGCGCCAGGGCATGCCCCGAAGTCCGCGCCCGCCGCGTCGCCGGCAGCTTCCGCAGGCGATCCTGCCCCTCCGGAGACGCTGGATGACAGGTCGGTGGCCGCCTGGGTGGCCCAGAACCTGAAGGGTGATGGCTGGGTCCTGGTGAACTACGACGCCGAGGGCGTCCGCCTGGCGACGCCCGATGGGGTTTCCCTGATGTCCGACGGCCTGGTGGAGACTGACATCCGCCACGAACTGTTCACACCGATCGACCTGCGCGCTGGGCGCGCTCGCTCGGGCCTCGCCCATTGGGTGGTCGACTGCCATCAGCGCGTCTTCTCCGTCGTGAAGGCCACCATGTACGCGCACAATAATCTGCAGGGCGAGGTCGCCACCCGCCAAGGCCAGCGTCACGACTGGCAAGCGCCGGTGGCCTCGGAGAACGACACCCTCGACGCCGTCTGTGAAGCGATCCGCAGCGGCAAGCGCCTTGACGGCGTGCGCCGCGCGGTGAAGCCGACCTAAACTCGAATGAGGGGCTAGGACGCGCTCGCCGTCTCGAGAACTTGCGGCTCAACGGCGTAGATCTTCGAGCAGAATTCACAGGTGACGTGGATCTTGCCGTCGGGCTCGACCATCTCGGCGCGCTGGACGGCATCGAAGGATTTCAGCACCGCCTCGATGCGGGCCTGCGAGCAGCGGCAGAAGGCCCGCAGCGGCTTGGAGCCAAACACCCGCACGCCATCCTCGTGAAAGAGCCGGAACAAGAGGTGCTGAGAAGACAATTCAGGATCGCAGAGCTCGTCCTCACCGACCGTCTCGAAGTGGGCCTGGGTGCGGACCCAGGCCTCTGTGGTGGACCCACGCGCGTCGTCCACCGCAACGCTCTGGATCAGCATGCCGCCGGCCCGCCACAAGCCGTCCGCCTGGCTCACCGCGAGCCGGACGCGGGTGGGGGTCTGCTCGGACTGCGCGAAATATTGCTCAGCGCAGAGCGCGAGCGTCTCGCCGTCGATCATGGTCACGCCCTGGTATCGGTCCATGTCCGGGCCCTGGTCTACCGTCATCATGAAGTGACCGTCTCCAAGCAGCGACCTCGCGCCAGGTCGGGCGAAGCCGGTGGCGGCGGCGGCCACTTGCTCGGCGTCGAAGCCGCAGTAACCGCGCAGGCCGCCGGAGGTGTCGTAGTCAGCAACCACGAAGCGCACCGGGCCATTACCCCGGGCCTCGACGATCAACCGGCCGTCGAACTTCAGGTTCGAGCCAACCAGAGCCGCCAACGCGCAGGCTTCGCCCAAAAGGTTGGCGACCGGCTCGGGATAGTCGTGTCCGCGAAGGATCTCGTCGATGGCAGGACCGAGGCGCGCCAGGCGACCGCGCACGGGCTCGCCCTCGATCTGGAACGCGGTCACGGCGTCGTCGGGGACGGGAGGATTGGGCATCGGCGGCATATAGGACTCTGACATTCGATTGCGAGCAGGACGCGACAACTTGTTCCCCGTTGGGGAACTGTCAGCGAAGCTGACCGGGGCCCAGGTCGCTTGAGCCTAATCCCCCATCGGGGTTCGGCGCCACCTCCCCCCAGGGGGAGGAACAAGGCTCAGATCGCCCCAAAACACCAGGCGAGGATGGACTTCTGGGCGTGCAGGCGGTTCTCGGCCTCGTCCCAGATCAGGCTCCTGGGGCCGTCAATCACCTCATCGGTGACCTCCTCGCCGCGGTGGGCGGGCAGACAGTGCAGGAAGACTGCGTCGTGCTTCGCCAGATCCATCAGCTCCTCATCGACCTGATAGGGCTCCAGCGCGTCCACCCGCTCGTCGTGGTCGGTGTCGCCCATCGAGACCCAGGTGTCGGTGATCACCACGTCGGCGCCCTTGACGGCTTCGCGAGGGTCGTCGCCGGCATAGACCCGCCCTTGCTCCTGGGCTGCGCGGGCCAGATCCTGAAGGTCGGGATGGTAGACGGCCGGTGAGGCGATGTTCAGTCGGAAGCCGAGCTTGGGCGCGGCATGGATGAAGCTGGCGCAGACGTTGTTGCCGTCACCGACGTAGGCCAGCGTCTTGCCCGTCACCGGTCCCCGATGCTCCTCGATGGTGAGCAGATCGGCCATGATCTGGCAGGGATGGCTCTTGTCGGAGAGCCCGTTGATCACCGGAACGCTCGAAGACAAGGCCAGGCGCTCGACGTCCTGGTGGAAGTTCGAACGGATCATCACGGCGTCGACCATGCGCGACAACACCCGAGCGGTGTCCTCGATCGGCTCGCCGCGCCCGAGCTGCATGTCGACCGCGTTGGAGATGATTACGTCGCCACCAAGCTGACGCATGGCCGCGTCGAATGAAAAGCGGGTCCGGGTGGAGTTCTTCTCGAAGATCATCGCCAGTGTCCGGCCATCGGCCGGGGCATCGGCGTCGGGACGGCCCTTGGGCCAGCCCAGGCGCGCTGTCTTGCGGCGCTTGGCGTCTTCCAGGATGGCTCGCAGGTCCGAGCCCTGGAGCTTCCAGAGATCCAGAAAGTGGCGGGGCGGCTGGCTCACGCAGCCGCCTTGGCCCTGGAGCGCGCGGTCTCGCAAGCGCGTTCCAGCTTTTCCATGGCCTCGCTGGCCTCAGCGATCGTCAGATTGAGCGGCGGCAAAAGGCGTACGCAGTTGTCGCCCCCGCCGGCGATCAGCAGATGTTGGTCGCGGGCGTGCTGCATGAATTCGCGATTGGGCGTCTTGAGCTTCAGGCCGATCAGCAGGCCCTTTCCGCGGATGTCCTCGACCACGTCCGGATAGCGCTCGGTCAGACCCGAAAGTTGCTGGGTGAAATAACCGGCGACTTCGCGCACGTGCGCCTGGAACTCGGGCTTCACCAACTCGGCCAGCGAGGCTTCACCGACCGCCATGGCCAAGGGATTGCCGCCGTAGGTCGAGCCGTGAGAGCCCACGACCATGCCCCGGGCCGCTTCAGCGGTGGCCAGGCAGGCGCCCACCGGGAAACCGCCCCCCAGCGCCTTGGCGATCGCCATGATGTCCGGCGTCGCGCCCTCGACCCACTCGTGCGCGAAGAGCTTGCCCGAGCGCGCCAGCCCGCACTGGATTTCATCGTAGATCAGCAGCGTCGCGGTCTCGTCGCAAAGCTGGCGGATGGCGCGCAGCACGTCGTCCTGCCAGGCGCGAGCGCCGCCCTCGCCCTGAACGGGCTCCAGAATGATCGCAGCCGTGGTCGGGCCGACCGCGGCCTTGATAGCCTCGAAGTCGCCGAACGGCAGGTGGATGAAGCCAGGCAGGGGCGGGCCGAAGCCTTCCAGGTAGTTCGGATTGCCGGCCGCATTGATGGCGCCCAGGGTGCGGCCGTGGAACGAGCCGTCGAAGCCGATGATATCCACGCGCTCCGGCTGGCCCTTGGCCCAGTGGTACTTGCGCGCGGTCTTGATCGCGCATTCGATCGCCTCGGACCCGGAGTTCCCGAAAAACACGACGTCGGCGAAGGTCGCATCGGTCAGCGCCTTGGCGAGCCGCTCCTGGCCGGGGATCGTGAAGACGTTCGAGACATGCCAGAGCTTCTCGGCCTGCTCCTTGAGCACCGCCACCAGTTTCGGATTGGCGTGACCCAGCGCGTTCACCGCGATGCCGGCCATGCAGTCGAGATAGGCCTCGCCGTCGGTGGTGTAGAGGCGCGCGCCCTCCCCTCGCTCGAACGCCAGCGGGGTGCGGCTATAGACACCCATGATGTGGTCGCTGGGAACGGTCGCGGGAGCTTGGGACGCGGTCTTCTCGGTCACCGGAAGAGCCCTCCAAAACGGAAGCGTCCCCGCGCGCCGGGCGGCGGGGACTGGAAGGCTTGGCGTTTTCGTCTTCTAAGGCGGCGAAGTCAACGACCAGACTGTCACGTCTTGATCTTGTATCCGGTCTTGAACATCGAATAGCAGATCCACCCGAGGCTCAGCACCAGGATGGCCGTCATGGTCGCGCCGACCACCAGCGAGCCTTCGGCGCGGCCGACGAAACCGTACCGGAAACCATCGATCAAATAGAAGATGGGGTTGAACTTCGAGAACGTGCGGAACGGCTCGGGGAGCCGCTCCACCAGGTAGAACGTGCCCGACAGGAAGGTCATCGGCATGATCACGAAGTTGGTCACAGCCGCCATGTGATCGAACTTCTCCGCCCACAGGCCCGCCATGATGCCGATGAAGCCCATGATCAGTGCGGCGCCCAGTCCGAAATAGACCACCGCCCAGAGCTCGGCCACCGGGAGGCGCGCGAAGGGCATCACCGCCAGCAGGCTGATGGCGCCTACGAAGAGGCCGCGCGTGGCCGCGCCGGCCCCGAAGCCGACCATGAGCTCGAGCGGCGAAAGCGGTGGGGTGATGAAATCGCCCATCAGGCCGTTGAACTTCGCCTGCAGCAGCGACGATGAAGAGTTGGCGAAGGCGTTCGACAGGATCTGCATCATGACGAGCCCGGGAGCCACGAAGGTCCCGTAGTGGACTCCGTGCACATCGCGGCCGCCGCCAACGGCCACCACGAAGACCAGCATGTAGAGGAGAGCCGTCACGACCGGTGCGGCAAGCGTCTGCATGCCCACCTTGATGAAGCGGCGAACCTCTCGGACGTAGAGGGTCTTCAGGCCCTCCCAATTGATCCCGTGGTAGTCCCGCGGCTGTGGCGGCAGGACGGCTTCGGCAAGCGCCATATCCTTCATGGCCCCCATTTGCGCCCCCACGCAGCCGGCCGCAAGGGCGCCGTTAACCGACCCAATATCTAGTTCCTGTGGACGAAAGGTGGGGCGCCTATTGTGGGCATTTAGGAGTTGTTTACTACTGGTGGTGGTTGGTGGGCAGCGAGATTGTTGGCCGCCACAAGATGTTGATCTCGAAGATGGCGCGGGGGCGCGCTGCGGGGGTCAAGGAGGCGCACATGGGCTGGACTGACGAACGGGTCGAACTCCTCAAGAAGCTCTGGCAAGACGGCCTCTCGGCCAGCCAGATCGCCAAACAGCTGGGCGGTGTCACCCGCAATGCTGTGATCGGAAAGGTCCATCGCCTGGGGCTTTCGGGCCGCGCGGCGCCTTCGAAGCCTGCTCGGACGGTGTTCAAGGCTCCAAGGCCGGCGCGCACGATCTCGACGACTCCGTCGGCCCCGCGCCGCATCGCCGAGCCCGTGGCGCACACCCCGCAGCATCCCACGCCCGTGCGCTACGTCGAAGAGGCGCCGGGCACCGCTACGGTCCTGACCCTTGGCGCACACATGTGCAAATGGCCGATCGGCGACCCCTCGCTCGACAATTTCACCTTCTGCGGCCGCCGCTCCGGCGAAGGGCCCTACTGCCACGAACACAGCCAGGTCGCCTATCAGCCCGTGCAGACCAAGAAGCGCTCGGGCCCGGCCGAACTGGCCAGGAGCCTTCGCCGCTACATCTGATCCGTTGGGGATGGGGGCGTGTCCGGCCTGAGGCGCAATAGCGCCGTCGAGCCGGGTGCGCCCTTTTCCCTTTCCACTCCCAAATATCGCAGATGAGGACGTGCGGTTGGGTTTGAGAGCGCGCACCGCTACCTATCCTCCATGACCGACGTCGTTCCAGACGCCCCCGTCTCCGATGCCGACGGCTCCGGCAACGCCCGGCCTTATTCTGTCTCGGAGTTGGCGTTTGCGCTGAAGCGTACGCTGGAAGACGCCTATGGGTTCGTCCGGCTGCGCGGCGAGATCTCGAAGGTTACCCACCACTCCAACGGCCACGTCTACCTAACTCTGAAGGACGAGCGGGCGGCCATCGACGGGGTCGTCTGGAAAACCCAGGCGCGAGGCCTGGGTATCAGGCCCGAGCAGGGGCTGGAGGTGATCGTCACCGGCAAGATCACCTCCTATCCCGCGGGTTCGCGCTACCAGATCGTCATTGAGACCATGGAGGCCGCGGGCGTCGGCGCGCTCCTGGCCCAGCTCGAGCGACTGAAGGCCAGGCTCTCCACCGAGGGGCTTTTCGCGGCGGAGCGGAAGCAGGCGCTGCCTTCGATGCCCTCGGTGGTCGGCGTGATCACCAGCCCGACCGGTGCGGTGATCCGTGACATCCTTCACCGCATTCGCGACCGTTGGCCCTGTCGGGTGGTGGTGTGGCCGGTTGTCGTGCAGGGCGATGCCGCTGCGGCCCAGGTCGTCGCCGCGATCCGCGGCTTCGACGCCCTCGAAACCGGCGGCGCGATCCCGCGGCCCGACGTGCTGATCGTAGCCCGCGGCGGAGGCTCGGTGGAGGACCTCTGGCCGTTCAACGACGAGGCCCTGGCCCGCGCCGTCGTGGCCTGCGCCATCCCGCTGATCAGCGCCGTCGGCCACGAAACCGATACGACGCTGATCGACTTCGTTTCCGATCGCCGCGCGCCGACCCCGACCGCGGCGGCCGAGATGGCGACGCCAGTGTTGGCCGAGCTGAAGGCCGCGGTGAGCGACCTGGGCGGGCGAATGCACCGCTGTGGCGGCCGCGCCGTCGAGGACCGGCGCGCCCGCGTCGAGGCCGCTGAGCGTGGCCTGCGCCGGATGCCGGACCTTCTGCGACTGGCGGAGCAGCGCTTCGACATCGTCTCCGGCCGGCTGGCGGCGGGGCTGGCGAAGAACGCCGCAGTCCACGAGCGCGATCTGGTGGCGGTCTCCGCAAGGCTTTCGCCCCTGTTGCTCCAGCGCCCGCAGGCCGTGCAGCGCCAACGGCTTGAGGGCCTTACGGCGCGATTGCAGCCTGGCGTGATGCGAGGCCTGGAGCGAGCCTCCGAGCGACTTGGCGCACTCGCCAAGCTCTACGCCTCCGTCGACCCTGAGCGGCCTCTGCAGCGCGGCTTCGCCCGCGTCACCCGCCACGACGGCTCCATCGTCCACGCCGGCGCGGCTCTGGCGCCGGGCGAGGAGATCGCGATCAAGTTCGGGGATCAGGTCACCCGCCGGGCGGTGATCGAGGACGAGGGGAGCGAGCCCACAGCGTCCAAGCCGGCGCGACCCAAGACGAAAGCGGCCTCCCCGGCACAAGGCGACCTCTTCTGAGCGCACCACTTTTGCGGAAGGCGGCGGCGCGCTAAATAGGTCTCATGAACGCCCACGACCGCGACTTCACCGGCTCCGATCTCGCCAGGCTGCATTATGGCGATGGGGACTTCGCAGTGCTGAAGCCCGGCCGCTATGTGATCTGCGCGGTCACGGGGCTGAAGATCCCCCTCGAGCAGCTCCGTTATTGGAGCGCCGCCCTGCAGGAGGCCTACGCCGGCCCGTCCGAGGCGCTTCAACGCTGGCGCGAAACCAACGGCGGCTAAGCCGGCTACTTGCGTTTGTAGTGCTCGTTGGGCCAGCGCTTGTGCACCCAGAACCATTCGGCGGGCCGCTCATGGATGCGCTCTTCGATGAAGCTGTTGATCCGGCGCACCCCGGCCTCGATGTCAGCGCCGCGGTCGCCAGTGTCTTTCAGCATGATGGGGTCGTGCACGATCACGCGGAAACGCGCCTTGCCCAGACGCTCGACACTCATCGGCTGTAGCGGGACGCCGTAGCGAAGGGCGAAGCTCGAAGGACCAGGGGCGGTGTGGCAGGTGACGCCGAACAACGGCGCGGCAACCCCGCCATTGAACTTCTGGTCGATCATCAATGCGACCGACTCGCCGTGCGACAGCGCGTGCATCAGCTTGCGCGCGCCTTCGGTGCCTTTCGGCGCAAACAGCCGCACGCCGTAGCGCCAGCGGCTCTTGCGGATGCGCTCGTCGAAGTAGGGGTTGTTGAAGGCCCGGTAGGTGATCTGGCAGGTGATCCCGGCCCGAATGATCACCGCTGGCATAAGCTCAAAACTCGAGAAGTGGCCGGAAATAAACACCACCGGCCCCGCGCCATCGCGGATCGCCGCCAACCTCTCGGCGCCCACGACCTCCACACGACCTGGCTCGGCGATGATGCGGTCGATTATCGGGAACTCGGCGGCCCAACGGCCAAGATGTTCCCACTGTTCCGCCAGCAGCCGCGCGATCTGGGCGTCGTCCGCATCCGGAAAGGCGATGCGCAGATTTGTCTCCACAACGCGGTTGGGGCCGGTCAGCGGCCCGATCGTCCGAAACAGCCAGGCGCCAAAATCGGACACGGCGTCGATCGGAAAGCTGCGCGCTAAATAGGCAGCGAAGTCGTAGGCACGCGCTTCAAGGCGCCACAGGAGGTCTTGCCGCTTGTCGGCCGATGAATTCGTCATGCGCCTCTAGTACGGCTGGCTTTGCAACCGTGGCAACGCGTCTGTTGGCGCAAGGCTTGCGGCGGGTGTTGCGCGCCGTCCCGCATCGGGACACGGCGCCTGAGGAGAACGAGCGTCGCGTCATGATGGATGTGATCGATATTCACCTGGGCCGCAGGCTTCGCCGCCGCCGCCGGATCCTGGGCCTTACCCAGCAACAGCTCGCCAGCGCCTGCGGCGTGCGTTTCCAACAGATCCAGAAATATGAGTGCGCCGCCAACCGGATGTCGGCCGCTCGTCTTTGGCAACTGGCCGAGGTGCTGGAGGTGCCCGTCAGTTATTTCTACGAAGGCATCGCGCTAAACGCCGCCGCCGAGGAGAGGGAACCCGACCGCCCGGAGCCGGTGGCCGGCAAGGAGACCAAGGCCCTGATCCGTGCGTTCTACAGCCTGAGCGAACGGCCTCGGCAGCGGTTGCTGGAGCTGGCCAAGACCCTGAACGAAAACGAGGCGAAGCCGATCGGGCACGCGTTCCCCTGAAGGACGCGAGGAGGTAAAGCGGTCGAATGACCGCCGCCCCTGACCACCTCATCCCGGGCCTTGCCAGCCATCTTGTCGAAGAGCTCGATAGTTTCCTCGTCGAGCTCAACCGCGCCGCCTCGGGCGTGATCCTGCCGCTGTTCAGGGCCGACCATGGCCTCGTCGACAAGGGCGGCGCCGACGGTTTCGATCCGGTCACGGACGCCGACAAAGGGGCTGAGCGCGCGATCCGCGCCCTGATCGCCGAGCGCTATCCCGAGCATGGGGTCATCGGCGAGGAATACGGCGAGGACCGTGCGAACGCCGAGTTCGTCTGGGTGCTGGACCCGGTGGACGGCACAAGGGCGTTCATCGCCGGCCTCCCGCTCTGGTGCACGCTGATCGGGCTGCGTTTCCAGGGAAAGCCCGTGCTCGGCTCGATTGGTCAGTCCTACCTTGGCGAACTCTACATCGGCCACGCCGGCGGTTCGCGCCTTATCGCCGGCGGCCAGAGCCGGCCACTTAAAGTGCGCGCCTGCTCCAAGCTCTCCAACGCCATCATCGCCACCACCGATCCGGCCCTCTTCCAGGGGCGCGAACGCGACGCATGGCGCGCAGTACGTTCGGCCTCGCGGCTGGCGCGGCTTGGCTGCGACGCCTACGCCTACGCCATGGTCGCCGCCGGCACGATCGACCTCGTCTTGGAAGCGCGCCTGAAGTCCTGGGACATCGAAGCGGCGATCCCGGTGGTCGCCGGCGCGGGAGGCTTCACGACCGACTGGCGCGGCGAGCCGCTCGGCGACAACGGCGGCCAGGTCGCCATCGCCGGCGACCGGGCCTGCCTTGACGAGGCGGTTGCCGCCCTGAACGCTGCGGCGCCCTAGGGTTTCTTCGCCGCCGGGGTGCTCGCAGAGGGTTTCTTCGCAGCAGGCGCCTTCGGCGTGGTCGGCTTCTTCGCCGCCGCCGCGACCTTAGTCGTTGCGGGCTTGGCTGCAGCCTTTGGAGCGGCGGTCGTCTTGGCCGAGGCGCTCTTCTTCGCCGCTGGAGCTTTCGCTGTCGCGGTGGAAGGCGCCGGCTTGGCAGCCGGTTTCGCCGCTGGCTTCGTTGTTGCGGGAGACTTGGGCGCAGCCGTCTTTGTCGCCGTCTTCGAGGTCGCAGCCGGCTTCGCGGCGGACTTGGCGGCAGGCTTGGCGGACGAGGCCTTGACGCCGGCCGTCTTCGCTTTGGACGCAGACGTGGAGCTCGCAGACTTGGAGGCTGCAGTCTTGGGAGCGGCAGCCTTGGGAGCAGAAGCCTTGGGGGCAGCAGTCTTGGGGGCTGCAGCCTTGGGGGCGGCAGGTTTGACGGCTGCAGACTTGGGGGCCGAAGGTTTGGCGGCTGCCGACCTTGAGGCTGCCCGTTTCGGCGCAGCAGGCTTGATCTCGGCCCTTGGCGCGACAGGCGCGGCGGTCGCAACAGGGTCCGCGGCGGCAGGCGCCGGCGTAGGCGCAGGCATAGGTGTCAGAGCGGCCTTCGGCGGTTCGGCGGGCGTCGGCGCGACCCGGCCGGTGAGCGCATCGAGGGCTCTCAGGAAGATATTACGCATCGGGTCGGTCTCCATCAGGATTTCGTGGTACGCGCCGGGGACGTTGATGAACTTCCCCTGCGGCAAGTGGCGTGCCGCGGCGGACTGCGCCGCGGTGTCGATGAGTTTGTCGTCCTCGGCCGAGACGATCACGACAGGAACGGTGATATTGCGCAAGGCGTCGGGCCGCGCGAGATAGGCCGTCGCGCGTAAGGCGAAGTCGATCCAGCCCCAGGTGGGCGCCCCGAGCGCCAGCTTTGGCTCGGCCGCGACCAGGCTCCACGCACGGGCGTGACGCACCGGGTCGTGCGTCAGGACGTTTCCTTCGAAGTCGCTGTCAAAGGGCTTGCCGGCGCCGCTTAGCGTGTAGCCGCCGCCGAGCCCAGCCAACAGGCTCAAGGTCGTCAGGAGCCGCGACACGCCGGGCGGGAACGGTGTGCGGATACCCAGCATCGGCGCGGAGAGGATGGCGCCGGCAAAGCGGTCCTCACCGTGCGACATAGCCAGGAGCGTCAGGCAGCCGCCCATCGAATGGGCCACTGCGACCCAGGGTCTTGGAAGCCGATCGGCAAAGGCGCCGAGGAGCGCGCGGAAATCGTCGAGGTAGGCCTTATAGCCCCTGGCGTGACCCTTCAGCGGGTCGCCGAGGGCGCGCTGCGAGAGTCCTTGCCCGCGCCAATCGTGGGCCAAGACGACGAAGCCGCGATCCAGGCATTCACCGATGAACTCGTAATACTTCTCTATCGCCTCGGTGCGGCCCCCGGAGAGCACGATCGATCCGCGCGCGCGACCGCCTCTGCTGACCGCCGGTGGCGTAAACAGCGCCGCGCGCAGCTTCACGCCGCCCGCGCCCACGATCCAACTGGCCTCGCCGCCCGGCGGGGCCTTGGCTTCTTCTGTTTCGATAAGGGGGGCTGCGTCGGCCATGCCTGAACCTAGGCCGCCCTGGAAAACAGGAGTTGAATCTTCTGCTGGAGTTGCATGGCGAGCGCCATGTTCGAAAGCCGAAGGCGGCCCGTCATCATCGCTCGCGTCGGGTCGAGCTGCCCCTTGCCCAGGGCCGCCAGGTCGTTCAGCCCCACCGTAACAACCAGATCGGCCGGCAGGTCTTCGTTCGTGACCATCGCCCCGTCGATGTGGATGACGCCCTGGCCCTTGAGGTCGAGTTTGATGGATGTTCCGAGGCCGGAGTCAGACGCCGTCGCGACGCGGATCCGACTCGTCAATTCCTCCAGCGTCGCCATTCTCTAAACCTCCCAGCCCGAACCGAGCTTCGCTTCTGACGTGTGGGAAGTAAACCGTCAGGCGCGCGGCGCCTCCGGCTTGACGAACTTCAACGTCATGCGGTCGCTCTCACCGATCAAGTCGTACTTGGCGTGGTCGAAGTGCGGATCGTCAGGCTGGCCCCGTGGCGACGAACGGCGGACCGGCGGCAATGTCCAGACCCCGAAGGGGTGGTCCTTGGTGTCCTTCGGGTTGGCGTTGATTTCGCTGGCGCCGGCGAGTGTGAAGCCTGCCTCCTTGGCAAGCTGGATCACATAGTCCTGCGGCACATAGCCGTTGGCCGCCGTCACGTCGGGCGTTGCGGCGGGGTCGGCGCGATGCTCCTCGACCCCCAGTACCCCGCCTGGCTTGAGCGCGGCATAGGCGTCGCTGAAGGCTTTCTCCGCCAGCCCTGCCGCCATCCAATTGTGCAGATTGCGCAGGAAGAGCACGACGTCAGCGGACCCCGCGGGCGCCACGGGCCCGCTGTTCGGACCAAAGGCGGTGATCTCGACCTTGCCGTAGAGCTTAGGCTTTTCCGCCAGCTTTCGCCGGTAGGCCTCGATCATCGCGCGCGCGTCGGCGTCGGATGGCTCGAGATCGGCGGCGTAGAGCCGCCCGCCAGTCGCCGCCAGGAACGGGGCGAGGATATCGGTATACCAGCCCGCGCCGGGCCAGAACTCGATCACCGTCTGGCCCGGCCTCACGCCCCAGAACGCCAGCGACGCCTCCGGATGACGCCAGGCATCGCGCGCCCGATCGGCGGGCTGGCGCCAGTCGCCGGCCACCGCCGCGTGGAGGGTCGTGGGCGAGGCGGAACCGCCGGTATTGCCGCTGCAGGCGCCCAGCGCCACCGCACCCAAGAGAGCACCGCGCCGGGACATGGAGACGTACGGGTTCGCCATAGACCTCACCCTCGCCCCCGGCCCGACCCGACCTCGACGTACCGCGACCGGCTCCGCGGGTCAAAGCGCGGGTCGCTGCGCCACAAGCCCTTGAACGTGGAAATCGGCCGCCTAACTCATGGCGCGAAGGCGCTGGATGTCCGGGCCTTCTGGGCGGCTCGCGAGGCCTGATGGCTCGCAAGGACGCTCGAACAGAAACCGCAACCTTGCTTTGAAAGAAGGATGTGACCGCATGCGTACGATCGATTTCTCCCCCCTTTACCGTTCAGTCGTCGGCTTTGACCGCTTGGCCGACCTGCTCGATTCCGCCGCCGCCGACGGCGCGGCCGGCTATCCGCCCTATAATATCGAGCGCACCGACGAGAACGCCTACCGCGTCGAGATCGCGGTGGCTGGCTTCCGCCCGGAAGAGCTGAACATCGAGGTCAAGGAAAACCTGCTCACCGTGACCGGCCGCAAGGCCGCCAACGACGAGCCGCGCCGCTTCCTGCACCGCGGCCTCGCAGAGCGCAATTTCGAGCGCAGGTTCCAGCTCGCCGACTACGTGGTGGTGACCGAGGCAAACCTCGCCGACGGCCTCCTCTCGATCGCGCTGAAGCGTGAACTGCCGGAAGCGCTGAAACCCCGCCGCGTTGAGATCGGCGTCGGCCAACCAAGCCTGATCGAAGCCGAAAAGGCGGCCTAACGCCCTCCCGCGACGCGGGAGAACGAAGTCAACCAGAGGGGCGGCGCGGGCGATCCCGTGTCGCCCTTTGGCCCGCTAGATGACGTCTTCCAGGCCGCGGGCGCCGTGGCGAGAAACCCCGGTGAGATTGGCCTGGCGAAGCAGGGCGCCGGTAAAGTTCGCCCTCGATACGTCTGCGTCGAGGAAGATCGCCTGGCGAAGGTCCGCGCCGCTCAGGTCGGCGTTCTTCAGCTCGGCGCGGCGCAGGTCACAGGCCAGGACGCGGTCGGCGCCCAGAAGCAGCGGGCCCATCTGCGCCTCGCGCAGGTCGGAGCCCGACAGCTTGGCGTCGGCCAGCTTGGCGCCGCGCAGGTCGGCCCGCCGCAGATTGCAGTTGCGCAGGTCCGCGCCCTCCAGGTGGGCGCCTTGCAGCTGCACCCCTTCCATATCGAGACCATAGAACACCGCGCCCTTGCCTGAGAGCGCGGTCAGATTGTAGCCGCGCACCGTCTCCAGCGCGCGCAGGTCAGCGCCGTCGAATACCGAGGGCGTTCCATGACGCCCGTCGGTCTCACACCAACGGGCGTGATCTTGGATCATGGTCTTGTAGGGCATGCTGGTGGCGGCGATCCCGGCCGCCTTGTCGGTGAGAGCGCCGGCCAGGTTGGCGTTGGTGACGTTCCAGGACTGCGTCTTGGCGCCCACGAGGATCGCATTGCGCAGGTCCGCCCCGTCCAGGTCCGCGCCCGATAGGTCGGCGCCGGAGAGATTGGCGCCCTGCATGCTCGCCTGCTTGAGGTTGGCGCGCACCAGGCGGGCGTCCTTCAGCATTGCATCCGTAAAATCGGCCTTCACGGCGATGACGCCGGAGAGCTTGGAGCGTTCGAGATTGGCGCCCACGAGCTTGGCGCCCTGAGCGTCGCCGATCCGCGCGCCGCCGCCGGCTTCGAGGCGCCGGAAGCCGAACTTGGGATCGGCCGCTGCGAGAACACCTTCGCGCAAGTCTGCTTCGAAGAGGTCGGCGCCGGTCAGGTCGGCGTTGCGAAGGCAGGCGCCGCGCAGGTCGGCGCGTCGCAAGGACGCCTCGCGCATGTCCGCGTCCTGCAGATCGGCGCCGAAAAGGGTCGCATGATCAAGCCGCGCCCGGGTCATGCGGCAGCCGGCCAGGACCGCCCCGCTGAAATCCGCGTCGCAGAGGTTGCGGCCGGAAAGGTCCAGGCCGGAGAGGTCGATCCAGGCGAAGACGGCCCGCGCCCCGCCGGGCTTCGAGCTCCACAGCCGATCGTGCCGCGCACAGATGCGGTCAACCTCCGCCTGGTTGATGCGACGGATTATGGGGGTGGCTTCGGGCATCGATCCTGACGAGACGGGCGGCATGGTTACCCAATTCTAGGTCAGGGTGATTAACGGCCCATTTCCAGATGGTTAGCGCCCAGCCGGCGAACGGTCATGAGGCCGGTAGTCGAGGTAGAGCAGCTCAGCCTCTTCGCGTTGCAACCCGAAGTCTACGGCTATGCCGGCCGCCCGCAGGCGCTCGACCCCGCGTCCCGCCGCGAAAGACGAGGGATCGGCGCAAGCCGCAAAGACCCGGCTGACGCCGGCCAAGGCCAGCCGCTCACCGCACGATGGGCTCCCCCCCGTGCGTTCGCCGCAGGGCTCGAGCGTGACATAGACGCTGGCATCCTTTGCCGCAGCGCCCGCTTGGTCGATCGCTTGCTCCTCGGCGTGCGGGCGCCCGCCCGGCGCCGTCGCGGCCTCGCCGACCACCACGCCACGCTTGACGATCACGCACCCGACCGAAGGATTGTCGCCGGTCAGGCCGACATTGCGCCCAGCGAGCTCGATCGCCCGTCGCATCCAGGCCTTGTCTTTCTGCCTTTCCATAAGCGGAACATGCCCCTTCTTTCCTACTGGGACCACGGATTAGCGCCAGAAGGCCCGGCATAAAGGAGGTCCGCGCTCGGGCGGTGAGCCAATGTTAGCTATCGACCCCCTCGGCGGACGCTCTCGGCGTAGCGCGCGCCGGCGAGGATGTTGGGGAGGCTGTAGTTCCCCTCATGGCACGCGTGCTCGTACATCGGCTTGTCAGTGCGGAACCAGGAGAACTCAGCGAGCCAAGGGCCTGTGTAGGTCTTAGGATCGACGATGGTGAACTGGTAGAGCAACTCGCGCTCGGAGATCGGCGTCAGCCGCTCGATCACCCTCGCCTCGCCCGGCACAATCAGTGTCGGCGCAAGATGGATGCGGTCGGCGTCGGGCTGGCCCACCGTCTCAACGACCAAGGTCTTGCCCTCCCAGTGGCCGATGGAGTCGCCAAGCCGTGACCAGCTCACCCTTGGCGCGTGCGCCCTGTTCAGGGGCACGATGCGGACGTCGTCGCCATACTCGACGTGGATGACGACGTAATCGCGGGTCACCAATATCTGGATCTGGCTGTCCAGCGCGAACGACGACAGCGGCGGCTGGCCCTGACCGACCAGGCAGCGCTCGGCGTTGGGGCGTTGTTCGGGGTTGTCAGCCAAGCCGTCGGGAGGCGGCGTATCGAGCTCCTTCCGCGCGGCCGCGGTGTAGGGCAGCTTGCCGTCAGCCGGCTGGACGACCACGCGGGTGCGCCGCTGGCCCCGGACGATGGCCAGCCCGTCGGACAGCGGCACCAGCATCGGCAGCTCCGGATCGAGCGTCTTGGCGAACTCATCCGACAGAGCCGCGCCGGCAGCGGCGGCGACCGCCTTGGCTTCCTCCTCGGACACCACCAGCTGCGGGGTCGCCGGCGTCGCCTCCATCGGCAGGATGAAGTTCACCCGCCAGTCGCCTTCGATGCTGGGCTTCGCCCGGACTGGGCCGGCTCCGGCGCGCGGCTGAGCCTCAACCGACCCCGCGATGCAGGCAGCCCATAGAAACAGACTCGCGGCCAGTTCGATCCTCATCGCGGTTTCCCAGCCCCAGCGGCCCCCCAAATCCCGGTTACCGAACAGTGTTACCGACAATGGTCGCGGAGTCACCCCGGGGCTTCGCGAGCGGCTGCCTCCCACACGCTTTTTCGGATATTCCGGAGGCCGTTTTCGGGCTCCACGCCTAAGCCTGGCGTCGCGCGGCGTTGGGGCGCACGCCGTGTTGTGAGCCGGCAGAATCTGGGAGAGCGTTAGGGCGAGCGCCGTCGCCGAAGCGGCGACACAATACCTTGAATAATCAAGTAAAACTCAGGAATTGCCTTTCTCACCTTCCGGGAGAAAGTCGCTCTACGGCAGGGCTGGCAGCGGTTGCGCTCGGGCCTGGTCCAAATAGCGGGCGGCTGTTGGTTTCAGGGTCACGTCGAGTTCGACGAGCAGCGGGTTGCCGGTGGGGATTTCGACGCCCACGATGGCGCCCCCGTCCAGCTCGAAGAGCAGCTTGACAATGGCGCGCAGGGAATTGCCGTGCGCCGCGATCAGCAGGGTTTCGCCGGCCCGCAGGTTCGGAACAATTTCGGCTTCCCAGTAGGGCTGAACACGCTCGAGCGTGGTCTTCAGGCTCTCGGTGGCCGGCAGGACGGCGCCGGCGTAGCGGCGGTCGTTGGCAAAGTCGAACTCTCCGCCCGCCGGCAGCGGCGGCGGCGGCACATCGTAGGAGCGCCGCCAGACCTTGACCTGCTCTTGGCCGTGCTTGGCTGCGGTTTCGGTCTTGTTGAGCCCGGTTAGGCCGCCGTAGTGGCGCTCATTGAGCCGCCAGTCCTTCACCTCCGGTACGAAGGCCTGGCCCGCAGCGGCCAGCGCCAACCATGACGTGCGGATCGCGCGCGTGAGGACCGAGGTGTAGCAGCGGTCGAGCGAAAGCCCTGCAGCTGCAATCAGCTCGCCGCCCTTTTTGGCCTGGGCTTCCCCCTCTGCGGTGAGGTCCACGTCCACCCAGCCGGTGAAGCGGTCCTCGAGGTTCCATTGGCTCTGGCCGTGGCGCAGCAGGATCAGGGTCGGCAAGGCTCAGGTCTCTTTGGCAGCGGTGCGGTGATGAGGCGCTAGGGGCGAGCGCGACTTCCGTCAAGCATGCACGAGCCGCCTAGGTCGCGCGCAGGGCCGCAACGGGTTTGGTCCGGCGCGGGCGAGCAGCTATAGAACGGCATGCTCGATCGCCTCTACCTACCGATGCTGACGCTACTCGCCGGCGCCGCAATCGCCCTGGCGATGGTCTGGCCGCAGGGGCTGGGTGACCGTTCGCCCGCGCCGTTCGGCTCGATCCCCGTCCAGCGGACCCCCGCCATGCAAGCGGCCATGAAGGCCGAAGCGGCGGCCGCCGAGCTTCACGTCTCCCAGACCCGTGACCAGGTCCGCGCCCTGCAGTCCCAGGCTCTCGCACCCGAACAATGAGGAATTTGGGGCGATGAGCGGTTTCGACGCAATCACGGTCGGCCGCCGGGTTCTGGCCGCCGAAGCCGAAGGCCTGGGCCTGTTGGCCGCGGGGCTCGACGAATCCTTCGCGCGCGCGGTCGAGACTCTGTTCGATGCGAAAGGCCGCATCGTCCTGACTGGTATCGGCAAGTCCGGCCACGTGGCGCGCAAGATCGCCGCGACGCTCGCCTCCACCGGCTCGGTCGCCATGTTCGTCCACGCCACGGAAGCCAGCCACGGCGACCTGGGCATGATCGGCGCAGACGACGTCATCCTGGCGCTGTCCAAGACCGGTGAGACGCGCGAGCTCGCCGACGTCATTGCCTATGCGACGCGGTTCAAAATACCGCTCATCGCTATCACCGTCGCGCCGGGCAGCGCGCTCGGCCGCGCAGCCGACATCGTGCTGGCGATCCCCGACGCGCCCGAGGCCGCCGACGAGCTGAACGCGCCGACCACTTCGACGACCCTGCAACTGGCGCTGGGTGACGCGCTCGCCGTCGCGCTCCTGGAACGGCGCGGGTTCCGGCCGCAGGACTTCCGGGTCTTCCACCCGGGCGGCAAGCTCGGCGCCATGCTGCGAACGGTCGGCGACCTGATGCACGGCGCGAACGAACTGCCCCTGGTGACCCTCGAAACGCCGATGAAGGATGCGCTCCTGGTGATGACCGAGAAGCGCTGGGGAATCGTCGGGGTGACGGGCCGCGACGGGCAGCTGACCGGGGCGATCACCGACGGAGACCTGCGCCGTCACATCGAAGGCCTGATGTCCCATACCGCAGGTGAGGTGATGACCGCAGGCCCGAAGAAGACCGTGCCGCCGGGCATGCTGGCCTCCGAAGCCCTGGCGCTGATGAGCGACCCGCCCCCCGCGGTGACCGTGCTGTTCGTGGTCGACGCCGCAAGGCCGGTGGGCATTCTGCACATCCACGACCTGTTGCGCGCTGGGGTAATGTAGCGCGCCGTACACACTCCTGCAGGGCCTTTAAGGTAAGCTATCCCACGCTTCCCGCACGTGCGACCGTCACGGAGTTCCGATGCTTCCCGTTCCCCGCGCTGACCTGATCTCCAACACCTACGACTTCGAGAACGAGCCCTTGGTGAAGGCCACGGGCTTTCGGGAGTATGACGCGCGCTGGCTGTTCGGGCCGGAAATCAACCTGCTCGGCATACAGGCCCTGGGCCTGGGGCTTGGGACCTATATCCACGAGCTTGGCCAGAATCGGATCGTCGTCGGCCACGACTACCGATCCTATTCGCTGTCGATCAAGCAGGCGCTGACGATCGGCCTGGTGGCGGCCGGATGCGAGGTGATCGACATCGGGCTGGCCACCTCGCCCATGGCCTATTTCGCCCAGTTCGATCTCGAGGCGCCTTGTGTGGCGATGGTTACCGCCAGCCACAACGAGAATGGCTGGACGGGGGTGAAGATGGGCGCCCAGCGGCCGCTGACCTTCGGCCCCGACGAAATGGGCCGGCTGAAGGAGATTGTGCTCACCGGGACCTGGAAGCAGCGCCCCAACGGTTCGGTGGCTCATGTGGGCGCGGTGGCCCAGCGCTACATCGCCGATGCGGCTTCGCGCGCCAGCCTCTCGCGGCCGCTGAAAGTTGTCTGCGCGTGCGGCAACGGTACGGCCGGCGCCTTCGCGCCGCACGCTCTGCGCAAAATGGGCGTCGCTGAGGTCGTCGAGATGGATTGCGAGCTCGATTGGACCTTCCCCAAATACAATCCAAACCCGGAAGACAGTGTGATGCTGCACGCGATGGCGGAGGCGGTGCGCAAACATGGCGCCGACCTGGCGTTGGGCTTCGACGGCGACGGGGACCGCTGCGGAGTGGTCGACGACGAAGGCGAGGAGATCTTCGCCGACAAGATCGGCCTGATGCTGGCCCGCGACCTCTCGGAACTGCACAAGGACGCCACCTTCGTGGTTGACGTGAAATCCACGGGGCTCTTCGCCACGGACCCGGTGCTCAAGAAGAACGGCGCCAAGACGGTCTACTGGAAGACCGGCCACTCCTACATCAAGCGCAAGACCGCCGAGCTGGGCGCCCTGGCGGGTTTCGAAAAATCAGGCCACTTCTTCTTTAACCCGCCGATCGGCCGCGGTTATGACGATGGCATCGTGGCGGCTGCCGCGGTCCTGTCGATGCTGGACCGCAATCCAGGCAAGAAGCTTTCGGACCTCAAAAAAGCCCTGCCTGTCGCCTATACTTCGCTGACTATGAGCCCGCATGTCGCCGACGAGGTTAAGTACGGCCTGGTGGACCAGGTTGTCGCCGAATACACCGCCCTGCGCGATGCCGGCGGCAAGATCCTGGGGCGCAAGATCGCCGACCTGATCACTGTCAACGGCGTGCGTGTGGCGCTGGACGACGGCTCCTGGGTGCTGGTGCGCGCATCCTCCAACAAACCCGAGATCGTCGTGGTCGTGGAAAGCACACGAAGCGAAGACGACATGCGGGCGCTCTTCCGCGAGGAAGTCAAGCCGCGCCTGGCGAAGCGCCCGGAGGTCGGAGCCTATAATCAGGAAATATAAGGAAAACCCGGATAGCCAGCACGATCCGGATGAACCATGACTGAGAGCCAATCCGAAGCGACGGCGGTGCCTGAATTGGACGTATCGATCATCGTCTGCTCCAAGAACCGCGGCGCGGCGCTGCGGGATTTCTTCGAGCACCTGGCCCGCGCGCGGGTCCCGGCCGATTGGCAGGTCGAACTCCTGATCGTGGATAACGGGTCAAGCGACGACACCAAGCAGGTGGTCTCGCAGGCGCATATGCCGAACATGCAGGTCCGCTACGTGTTCGAGCCACACGGCGGCAAGAGCCATGCCCTCAACACCGGCGTCGCGACCTGCAACAGCAAGGTCCTGCTGATGACCGACGACGACGTCCACGTATCCGCCGACTGGATCGAGAACATGTGCCGTCCGATCCTGTCCGGCGCGGCGGACGCGGTGCAGGGCGGGATTAGGATCGCGCCGCATCTCGATAAGGCGTGGTTGAAGGGCGTCCTTCGCTATTGGGTCGCGGCGGTGGACAATCCAGCCTGGCCGCCTGAGGGCCTGGTCGGCGCCAACATGGCCTGCAGCCGTCTGGCTTTCGACGTCGCGGGGCCCTGCGACCCACGGCTGGGGCCAGGCGCCGCCGGCTTCTTTGAAGACACCGCTCTGGGTTGGGCGCTCGAGCGGGCGGGTTACAGCAAGCTGTTCCTGCCCGACGTCGCAGTCGAACATCACTTCGGTTCGGACCGTCTGTCGTTCGAGGCCTTCCTGTCCACCGCACGGCGGATGGCTGCATCGCAGGTGATCGTCGATCGCGAGCGCGATCCAGCCGCCGGCCCGCCCTCGCTGATAATGCTGCTCAAGGTTTTGCCGGGGTTGGGCGTCCGGTGCCTGACGCAGTTCCTGCGACTGGTGATCAACCGCCAACCGGATCCGGGCTTCATGGCGCGCTACTACCGGCTTCGGCTGTGGCGCGAGCAGAGGAAGGCCGCCGCCTAGTCTCTCAGGTCGGCGCGTGCACCCGCTGGACCAGGCCCTCGGCGATCATGCCCTCGAAGTATTCGATCGTCTTGGTGAGGCCCTCGGTCAGCCCGACTTTAGGCTCCCAATCGAGGAGTTTCTTGGCCTTGGAGATGTCCGGGCGACGCTGCTGCGGATCATCCTGCGGGAGCGGCAGATTGATGATTTCGGATCGCGAATTGGTCAGCTCGATAATCTGCGTGGCCAACTCGGCGATGGTGAATTCCGCGGGATTTCCCAGGTTAACGGGGCCTGCGACTTCCCGAGGCGTCGCCATCATGCCCACGAAGGCCTCGATCAAGTCGCTGACGTAGCAGAATGAGCGGGTCTGGCGGCCCTCCCCGAAAATGGTGATCGGCCGATTGGTCAGGGCCTGGACGATGAAGCTGGAAACCACGCGACCGTCGTTGGGATGGGTGCGTGGGCCGTAGGTGTTGAAGATCCGACCGACCTTGATCTCCAGATTGTGCTGGCGGCGGTAGTCGAAAAACAGCGTTTCGGCGCAACGCTTGCCCTCGTCGTAGCAGGAGCGCGGGCCGATGGGGTTCACGTTGCCCCAGTATTCCTCGGGCTGGGGATGGACGCTTGGGTCGCCATAAACCTCACTGGTCGACGCCTGGAAGATCTTCGCGCCAACACGTTTGGCGAGACCCAGCATGTTAAGCGCGCCGAGTATGCTGGTCTTGGTCGTCTTGACCGGGTCGCGCTGGTAGTGGATCGGCGAGGCGGGACAGGCCAGATTGTAGATCTCGTCGACCTCAACGAACAACGGTTGGCAGATGTCGTGCCTCAGGAGCTCGAAATTCTTCTCGCCGATCAGATGCTCGATGTTCCGGCGGGTCCCGGTGAAAAAATTGTCGACGCAAAGCACCTGGCAGCCCTGGGACAACAGTCGTTCCGATAGATGCGAGCCAAGGAAGCCTGCCCCACCTGAGATCAGCACGCGACGTTCAAGATGCATGGTTGAAGACCCGCCTCAGAATTGACCACGGGCCATAGCGACTTCGTGTTCCAGCACTAAGCGCCAGGAGCTACCGCCCACCTCGGCCCCTATATCCCAAGGCCGGCGGCGGATAGCAAAACGAAACCATCGGCGCCGCAAAGCTAGCCTACGCACGAAATCCTAGCGGGAAGCTAGCGCCGAAAGCGGTGGCGTGCTGAAAGCGCCACCGGGGCCCCCAACGGAGTTGTCTTCATGCATGTGGCGATGATCGGGACTGGCTATGTGGGCCTCGTGAGCGGCGCCTGCTTCGCCGACTTCGGACACACCGTGACCTGCATCGACAAGGATGCCGCGAAGATCGAGCGACTGCAGGGCGGCGGCATCCCGATCTACGAGCCGGGGCTCGACCTCCTGGTCGCTCAGAACGTCAAGGCCGGACGTCTGTTCTTCTCCACCGACGCCACCGAGGCGGTGCGCGGGGCCGATGCGGTGTTCATCGGGGTCGGCACGCCCTCGCGGCGCGGCGATGGCTATGCGGACCTCAGCTACGTCTACGCCGCGGCAGAGGAGATCGCGGGCTTGGTGGATGGGTTCACCGTGGTGGTGACCAAGTCGACCGTCCCCGTGGGCACCGGTGACGAGATCGAGGCGATCTTCAAGCGGGTCCGTCCGGACGCCGACGTGGCCATCGTATCCAATCCGGAATTCCTGCGCGAGGGCGCGGCCATCGAGGACTTTAAGCGCCCGGACCGCGTGGTCGTCGGAACCCAGGAGCCCCGCGCCCAGGCGGTGATGCGCGAACTCTACAGGCCGCTCTATCTGAACGAGACGCCGATCCTGTTCACCAATCGCCGCACAAGCGAGCTGATCAAGTATGCGGCCAACGCCTTCCTGGCGCTGAAGATCACCTACATCAACGAGATGGCCGACCTGTGCGAGGCGGTGGGCGCCGACGTCCAGCAGGTGGCGCGCGGCATCGGGCTGGACAACCGCATCGGGTCAAAGTTCCTGAACGCCGGCCCTGGTTACGGCGGATCCTGCTTCCCGAAAGACACGATCGCACTCGTCCGGACCGCCCGCGACGCCGGCGCGCCGGTCGAGCTGATCGAGACCACCGTCAAGGTCAATGGCGAACGCAAGAAGGCCATGGCCGGCAAGATCGGCGTTGCGGCGAACGGCGAGCTCAAGGGTAAGACGGTCGGCATCCTCGGCCTGACCTTCAAACCGAACACGGACGATATGAGGGACGCGCCTGCGCTCGACATCGTGCCCGCCCTGCAGGCGCAAGGGGCCCACGTCCAGGCCTTCGATCCAGAAGGTGGTCACGAGGCGCGCCAGCTGCTTCGCGGCGTGGATTTCAAGGACAGCCCCTACGATGCGGCGGAGGGCGCTGATGTGCTGGTCATCATCACGGAATGGGACCAGTTCCGGGCGCTGGATCTCGATCGGATCAAGCTGCTGATGAAGACGCCGGTGCTGGTCGATCTGCGCAACATTTATAAGCCGGACGATATGCGCGCCCGCGGTTTCGCCTACACCAGCGTGGGCCGCCCGGCCGTTTGAACCGCCTCCCGCGGCTGCGATTTCAGACGCCTGACGCGCCGATCCGGAGCAGGAACTGCGCGATCCACACCGCGCCCGCCCAGAACGCTATTCCGAGGAGTATGACAAAGGCCAGACAGGCGAGCGAACTGACGCCTCGCCCCACAGGCCGTGTGGCGCCCCCAAACGTGAGGTGACGTACCATAGTGCCTCCCAAGCTCTTTTTTTCTACCTCTGATACCGGTCGAGCGGCGCAGAGGTTACGAGATTGTCATAATGTTTAGCGTTTGGGTAGGGTTGCCGTGACGCTCGATGCTCAAGGTTTGGGTAGGGATGCTGCACGCCCGCGCACTCGCCCCGTCGGGGCGCAATTTTGTGATGGCGTGGAGTCGCCCGATCTCCTGGTGATGGAGGGCGTTGAACCGCGCAGCACAAACTGTTCGCCGAGACGACGTTTCAATCAGCGTGATTGCAGCAGGGGCCGCGGCTTTGCAGACCCCGCTCGTCGCTAGGCGGCGGCCTTCTTCACCGCGCCGGCGATCTCCTTGACCACCTGGGACACCAGCTTTTCGTCGTCGCCCTCAGCCATGATCCGGATCAGCGGCTCGGTCCCCGACGCGCGGACCAGAATACGTCCCGAGCCGTTGAGGCGCTGCTCGGCCTGAGCGATGACACCCTTCACCTCAGCGTCCTCCAGCGGCTTGCCGGCCCCGAAGCGGACGTTCTCCAATTTTTGCGGCACAGGCTCGAACTGACGGGCGAGCGCGCTCATCGGCACGTCACTCTCCTTAAGCACCGCCAGCACCTGCAGGGCGGCCAGGAGGCCGTCGCCGGTGGTGGAGAAGTCGGAGAGGATGATGTGGCCCGACTGCTCGCCGCCGAGATTGAAGCCGCCCTCGCGCATGCGGGCCATCACGGCGCGGTCGCCGACGGCCGTGCGTTCGAGCTTGAGTTCGCGCGCGTTCAGGAAGCGCTCAAGGCCCAGGTTGGACATCACCGTGGCGACCACCCCGCCCCCGTTGAGGCGGCCGCGCCCGGCCCAGTGTCCGGCGATCAACGCCATGATCTGGTCGCCGTCGACGATCTGGCCCTTCTCATCGCAAATCACCAGCCGGTCGGCGTCCCCATCCAGGGCGATTCCGATGTCCGCGCGGTAGTCCTTGACCAGCTTCTGCATGGCGCCTGGCGAGGTGGAGCCAACCTCCTCGTTGATGTTGAACCCATTGGGCGTCACGCCAACCGGGATTACCTCGGCGCCGAGTTCATAGAGCGCCTCGGGGGCGACCTTGTAGGCCGCGCCGTTGGCGCAATCGATGACGATCCGCATGCCCGAAAGGTTCAGCCGACGAGGGAAGGTCGCCTTGGCGATCTCGACGTAGCGAGCCTGGCAATCGTCGATGCGCTGCACCCGACCAAGGTTCGTCGGCGCGGCCAGGTTCTCCTGGAGGCCTTGATCCATCAGAGCCTCGATCTCCAACTCCCGCTCATCGGAGAGCTTGTAGCCGTCGGGGCCGAACAGCTTGATCCCGTTGTCCAGAAAGGCGTTGTGCGAGGCGGAGATCATCACCCCGAGATCCGCCCGCAGCGACCTGGTCATCATGGCCACGCCGGGAGTGGGCAGCGGACCGAACAGCCGCACATCCATGCCCACGCTGGTGAAGCCTGCCACCAGGGCCGGCTCGATCATGTAGCCGGAAAGCCGCGTGTCCTTTCCGATCACCACCAGGTGGCGGCGGTCGTCCTTCGACATGAACAGCTTGCCGGCCGCCATGCCGACCCGCAGGGCCACTTCAGCAGTCATGGGGAAGCGATTGGCCTGCCCACGAATGCCATCGGTTCCAAAATAGGCGCGCTTGGACATCGGCAGCTCTCGAAACGATCCGAAACTGAGATTTAGTCGACGTGCGATTGGCGAATGCTAAAGCCGCACCCTGATCTGGTTCGACCCGCGACGCACTATCACAAAAGGACGCCAAACCCCATGTGCGGCATTATCGGTATCGTCGGGACACGCTCCGTCGAGGAACGTCTCGTCGACAGCCTCAAGCGCCTGGAATACCGCGGCTACGACAGCGCCGGGGTGGCGGGGGTCATGGATGGCCGCGTCGAGCGCCGACGCGCGGCCGGCAAGATCCGCGCGCTGGAGGAGGTTCTGGCCGAAACCCCGCTCACCGCCACGGTCGGCATCGGCCACACCCGCTGGGCGACCCACGGGGCCCCCACGACCCGCAACGCCCACCCACAGCAGGCCGGCCGCGTGACCCTGGTGCACAACGGCATCATCGAGAACTACGCCGAGCTGCGCGAGATGCTGAAGTCCAAGGGCCGTAAATTCGAAAGCGACACGGACACCGAGGTCATCGCCTCGCTGATCGACTTCGAGCTGTCGGGCGGCAAGCCCGTCGTCGAGGCCCTGAAGTCCGCGCTCGACCAGCTGACCGGCGCCTACGCCATCGGCGTGCTGATCGACGGCGAAGACGGTCTGATCCTGGGCGCTCGTCGCGGCAGCCCGCTGGTGGTCGGCTATGGGCAGGGCGAAATGTTCATCGGCTCGGACGCCCTGGCCGTCGGGCCCTTCACCAACCGGGTCGCCTACCTGGAAGAGGGCGACTACGTCGCCATCGACCACAACCAGGCTCAGATCTTCGATGAGCACGGCCACAGGGCCGAACGTGAGGTCCGCACGATCTCCGCCTCCGCGGCCCTGGTTGAGAAGGGGAACTACCGGCACTTCATGGAAAAGGAGATCCATGAGCAGCCGGACGCCTGCCAGCACACCCTCTCGGCCTACATCGACCCGACCACCGGAAAGGTGACCGCGCCGGGCGGCGTGGACCTGGCCGCGGTATCCCGCATCCAGATCGTCGCCTGCGGCACGGCGAGCTACGCCGGCGCCATCGCCCGCTACCTGTTTGAGAGCCTGGCGGGCCTGCCTTGCGATGTGGAGGTAGCCTCCGAATTCCGCTACCGCCAGCCGGCTATGACCCCGGGCACCTTGGCCATCGCGGTGTCCCAGTCAGGCGAGACGGCCGATACACTGGCGGCGCTACGCTGGTGCAAGAGCCAGGGACTGACGACCGCTGCGGTGGTGAACGTCCACGAGTCGACAATGGCCCGCGAGGCCGATGTCCTGTTCCCGACCCATGCAGGCCCGGAAATCGGCGTCGCGTCCACCAAGGCCTTCACCAGCCAGGTCGCCGCACTGATCGCGCTGGCCGTCGCCGCCGCGGCGGCGCGCGGCAAGATCAGCGCCCAGAAGGAGGTCGAGATCTCGAAGCTCCTCCTGGAGGCGCCACGCCTGATCGCCGAGGCGTCCCATCTGGAGGAGGAGATCCGCGCGCTGGCTCCCGACCTCGCGAAAGCCCGCGACATCCTCTATCTCGGCCGCGGCCAGATGTTCCCACTGGCCCTGGAAGGCGCGCTGAAGCTCAAGGAGATCAGCTACATCCACGCCGAGGGCTACGCCGCCGGAGAGCTCAAGCATGGGCCAATCGCCCTGATCGACGAGGCGACGCCGGTGATCGTCATCGCCCCCACCGATCCGCTGTTCGAAAAGACGATCTCAAACATGAGCGAGGTCGCCGCACGCGGCGGCCCCATCGTGCTGATCACCGACGCGGAGGGGGCGCGCCACGCGCCTGCGGGAGCTCGGGTGATCGTCGGCCCGACCTGCGACCCTCTGCTGGCCCCCCTGGTCTACGCTCCGCCGATCCAGCTCCTGGCCTACTACGTCGCCGTGCAGAAGGGCGCCGACGTCGATCAGCCACGCAATCTGGCCAAGTCGGTGACGGTCGAGTAGCCCGGGGACAAGGCGACAACCCGCGGGCGCGGCGGCCACAAAAGGAAACGGCCGCCCCCTGAGGGGGCGGCCGCGCCTAGTCCAGACCCAGAGGGCCTAAAACCTACTTCTTGGTCGTGGTCGTGGTCGACGACATCGAGCCGGTCGCGGGCGGGGTGGCCGCCGGCGGGGTCGTGGTGGTCGTGGTCGAGGCGGCAGGCGCCGAAGCGTCAGCCGGCGGAGTCGTGGTGGTCGTGGTCGCCGAGGCGTCGGCCGCCGGCGGCGTGGTCGCCGCGGGAGCGGTCGAATCAGTCGCCGTGGTCGTGGTCGTGGTGGCGGTGTCGTCGGCCTTCTTCTGGCAGGCGGACAGGCTCAGAGCCAGGGCCGCAGCTGCAGCGACCGTGGTGATGATACGCAGTTTCATGGATTGCTCCCCTGGAGGACTATCCCCCGACAAAGGATGACTCTTACACGGGTTCGTGAGTTCCCGAAATCGTGATCATTCTTTCGAACCACTTTTTCCGGACCGCAGACCATGGATTTCAAGCGCCACCTCATCTAGTGCGGCTTGGGGCGGGGCGCTTGGGCCGGGGTCCCGTCTCGCGCGATGTTCGGGAGGATCTCGATGGGCAAGCGGGTACGCAAAGCGGTGCTGCCGGTGGCGGGCATGGGCACGAGGGTCCTGCCAGGCGCCAAAACCACCCCGAAGAACCTGCTGAACGTGGTCGACAGACCGATCCTGTCCTACATCGTCGAAGAAGGCCGCGCGGCCGGCATCGAGCACTTCGTGTTCATCGTCGGACGCGGCCAAGGCGCGATCGAGGACTACTTCGATACGAGCCCGGAGATCGAGGCGGCGCTGGAAGCCAAGGGCAAAACCGAGATCCTCGCCGATGTCCGCCGCGACTTGCCTACGCCGGGTGAGATGAGCTTTATCCGCCAGATGGCGCCTCTCGGGCTCGGCCACGCCGTGTGGTGCGCCCGCGACGTGATCGGCGACGAGCCCTTCGCGGTAATGCTGCCGGACATGCTGATGGCGACCCAACGCTCGGCGCTGGCCCAGACGGTCGAGGCCTACGAGCAGGTCGGCGGCAATATCGTGGTCGTAGAGCCGGCGCCGGCGGGCGAGACCAACAAGTACGGCATCGTCGCGCTGGAGGGTCAGGACGGCCGGCTCAACCGCATGACCGGGATGGTCGAAAAGCCGCCGCTGGGAACCGAGCCTTCAAACCTGTTCATCTCCGGCCGCTACGTCCTACAGCCGGAAATCTTCAACATCCTGGAGACCCAGGAGCGCGGCGCCGGCGGCGAGATTCAGCTCACCGACGCCATGGTCGGCCTGATGAAGCGCCAGCCGTTCCATGCCCTGGAGTATGAAGGGACCACATATGACTGCGGCGACAAGATCGGGCTGTTGCGCGCCAACGTCGCCTTCGCCCTTCGCCGCCCCGACCTGGCCGAAGAGGCCCGCGCGGCGATCAAGGCGTTGCTCTAGGAGATCGCTGGCGGCCCCTCGCCGGGAGCGTCGACCCAGGGCACGACAGGCTGCCGCAGATTCGAGTCGCGAAGCGCCCCCCTTGTGCGTTAGCCGTTGCGGAAGGGGGGCCTCGAACCGGAGCGGGGCATGCGCGTACTTATCCTGGGCGGCGACGGCTTCTGCGGCTGGCCGACGTCCCTTCACCTGTCGGCTCGCGGCCACGAGGTCGCCATCGTCGATAACGGCTCGCGCCGACACATAGATGATGAGTTGGGCGCGGGGTCGCTGACGCCGATAGCCACGCTCGAGACCCGCCTTGCGGCGTGGCGGGAGATATCCGGCCGGGACATACCGGCGCATGACTTCACCGTCGGCCAGGACTTCGACGCGCTGCTGGCGCTCCTCAAGGACTTCCGGCCAGCAGCGATCGTCCACTTCGCCGAGCAGCGGGCTGCGCCCTATTCGATGAAATCGGCCCGGCACAAGCGCTACACCGTCAGTAACAACGTCTGCGCCACGCACGACGTCCTGGCTGCGATCGTCGAGAGCGGGCTCGATATTCACCTGGCGCATCTGGGCACCATGGGCGTCTACGGCTACGGCTCGGCGGGCGTTTCGGTGCCCGAAGGTTATCTCACCGTGCGTGTCGAGACCGCAGAGGGCTGGGCGACACGGGAAATCCTCTACCCCGCCTCGCCGGGCTCCATTTACCATCTCACCAAGACCCAGGACGCGTTGGCCTTTCAGTTCTATGCCCGCAACGACGGCCTGCGCATCACCGACCTCCACCAGGGGATCGTCTGGGGGGCTCAGACCCTCGAGACCCGGGCAGATCCGCGGTTGATTAACCGCTTCGACTATGACGGTGACTACGGCACGGTGTTGAACCGTTTCCTGATGCAGGCGGCTGTCGGCTATCCGCTCACCGTCCACGGCGCAGGCGGCCAGACGCGGGCATTCATCAACATCCAGGACACGGTGCGCTGCGTGGAGCTGGCGCTCGCCGATGCGCCACAGCGCGGCGAGCGCGTGAAGGTGATGAATCAGATGACCGAATGCTGGCGGGTTCGCGATCTCGCCCAGATGGTGGCCGGACTCACCGGCGCGGAGCTCACCCACCTGCCCAATCCCCGCGTGGAGGCTGAAGAGAATGATCTCATGGTCGACAATGGGCGGCTCCTGGGGCTGGGCTTGAGGCCGATCAGGCTCGAGGACGGGCTGCTGTTGGAGATCGCCGAGGTCGCCCGCCGCTACGCGCACCGCGCGGACCTGTCGAAGATCCCCAGCATCTCCTGCTGGAACGCCGAGCGCGCGGCAGCGGCCGGGGCGGCGCAAACCACCCAGGCGGCGGAATAGCGGTTGCAGTTGTTTGTCTTCGGTTATGGCTATGCGGGCCGGGCGTTAGCCCTCCGGATGACGGCCAAAGGCTGGACGGTCGCTGCGAGCGTGCGCGATACCGCCGATGCGCAGCGACTGGCCGCCGACGGCGTAACGGCGGTCGCGGCCGGCGACCGGCGCCACCTTGCCGATGCGCTGGCCAGGACCCAGGCCGTTCTTGTCACCGCACCGCCAGATGCCGACGGTTGTCCCGGCTTGCAGGCGCTTGTTCCCGCGCTGGCCCGGGCTGGCGCCTTTCCGGACTGGATCGGCTATCTCTCGACGACAGGCGTCTACGGCGACCGCCACGGAGGTTGGGTGTTCGAATCCAGCCGCCTCTCCGCCCGATCCGTCGAGGGCGCTCGCAGGGTCGGCGCCGAACGCGACTGGTCGGAGATCGGGCGCGGCATGGGGCTCACCGTGGCCACCTTTCGCCTGCCCGGCATCTATGGCCCAGGCCGCTCGGCATTCGATCGATTGAGGGCCGGCGAGACGCGCCGCATCGTCAGTCCCGGCCAGGTGTTTTCCCGGATCCACGTTGACGACCTGGCCGCCGGCCTGGAAGCCTCGATAGGCCGGCCAAGGGCCGCGGCTGTCTACAACCTCTGCGACGACGAGCCGGCTCCGAACAGCGACGTCATAGCCTACGCCGCCGGATTGTTGGGACTGCCGCCACCCCCCGAAGTCCCGTTTGCGCAGGCCCAGATGTCACCCGCGGCTCTGCGCTTCTATGGCGAGAACAAGCGGGTCTCCAATGCGCTCGCCAAGGCCGAACTCGGCTGGCGGCCCGCTTTTCCGACCTATCGCGAAGGGCTGGCCGCGATTCTGGCGGCCGGCGGATAGCGCCGCAGG
>NZ_DASXNL010000005.1:0-13096 GCF_036495085.1 Phenylobacterium sp.
GCGATGCCGTCGCGGCGGCAGATGCGCGCCACCTTCTCGCACAGGGGCCAGAGGCGGTCCTCCAGCGACGGCAGATCGGCGTAGTCCTCGTCGAAGGTGGTCTCGGCGCTGACGCTCTTGCGGTCCTGGTCCGGATCGACCGCGCGGGCGTCCTGGCCCTGGGACAGCTGGGCCAGGCGCAGGCCGTGGGCGCCGAAGCGGTCGGCCAGGACGCGGGGCTCGGTGCGGGCGATGTCGCCGACGGTGCGCAGGCCGTGCGCCTCCAGCGAGCGCACCATGGCCGGGCCGACGCCCGGCAGGATCGCCACCGGCTTGCCCGCCAGGAAGGTGCGGGCCTCCGCCGCGCCGATCACCGAAAAGCCGCGCGGCTTGTCGAGGTCCGAGGCGATCTTGGCCAGGAACTTGTTGGGCGCCAGGCCCACGGAGACGGTGATGCCGACCTCACGCTCGATCTCCCCCTGCGCCCTCGCCAGCACCCAGGCCGCCGGGCCGCCGTGCAGGCGCTCGCAGCCGTTCAGGTCGAGCCAGGCCTCGTCCAGCGACAGGGGCTGCACCAGCGGCGTCAGGGCGCCGAGCTTGTCCATGATGCGCCGGCTCTCGGCGCGGTACTTGGAGAAGTCCGGCTTGATCACCGTCGCCTCGGGGCACAGCTTCAGCGCCTTGAACATTGGCATGGCCGAGCGCACGCCCGAAATGCGGGCGATGTAGCAGCAGGTGGTGACCACGCCGCGCTTGCCGCCGCCGACGATCACCGCCTGATCGCGTAGCTGCGGGCGGTCGCGCTTCTCGACCGAGGCATAGAAGGCGTCGCAGTCCATGTGGGCGATGGAGAGGCTCGCCAGGTCCTCATGTGCGACAATACGGGGCGAGCCGCATGCCGGGCAGCGGTTCAGCGCCTGCGCGCCCTGCCAGAAGCAGTCACGGCAGAACGCCTTCATGGCCTCGGCTCGAGCGGCCAAAGCCAGGCTGCTCCACGCACCCCGGAGGAGTCGCCGTGCGCAGCCTTGCGGATCGGCGTCGTGAACACCTCGGAGAAGGCGTAGCTGCCGACGGTTGCGGGAAGGTGATCGTAGAGCGCCCCGACGTTGGACATGCCCCCACCGAGCACGATCACATCCGGGTCGAGAATGTCGGCGATCACCGCCAGGCCGCGCGCCAGTCGGTCGATATAGCGCTCGAGCGAGGCCGCGGCCCGGACATCGCCTTGGCCGGCGGCCATGGCGATCGCCGCGGCGTCGACGCCGTTCCCGTGGTCGGCGGCGAAGCCGGGGCCGGAGATCCACAGCTCCAGGCAATTGCGCCGGCCGCAGAAGCACTCTGGCCCGGGCAGTTCATCGGGCATCGGCCAGGGCAGGGGCGTGTGGCCCCACTCCCCGGCGATGGCGTTCCTGCCCGCCAGCACGCGCCGGCCTGCCGTCACCCCGGCCCCGCACCCCGTGCCGATGATCACGCCGAACACGACATCGCTGTCAGCGCCCGCCCCGTCGATCGCCTCGGAGAGCGCAAAGCAGTTGGCGTCGTTGGCCAACCGCACCGGCCGGCCCAGCACCCGTTCCAGGTCCGCCTGCAGCGGCCGGTCGTTAAGGTGGGTCGTGTTGGCGTTGCGGATCAGGCCGGTGGCAGGCGAGGGGGATCCCGGGATGCCGATCCCGACGCTTGAGCCGCCGACGCCGGCTTCGCGCTCTGCCTGCTCCACCAAGTCGCGCACGGTCTCAAGGCTTGCCTCGTAGCTGCCGGGCGACGATGCGCGCACACGCGCTTGAAAGGCGCCCTGCGCATCCAGCGCGGCCGCTTCGATCTTGGTCCCGCCGAAGTCCACGCCGATCCGGATCATGGAGAGAGTCATACCTGATTTGTTCCACCTCGTGGGAGGGGGCCGATCATGCCGTTCGCGCCCCGGGGAAAATCGGTGTGGACGCGTCGTCGCCACGATTCGTCGGCCCGTGCCGCAGTGGACGTGCCCCTTCGGTGCGCAGTCGCCTCAGCCGCGCGTTGATCCCGCGCCCAGGGGTCGAGACTTGCCTGAAAAGGCGTCTTTGGGGCGCCGTCTTGCCATGGACATGACGTGGGCAGTCGGTAGGTTGCGCGGCCATGAAGCACACCTCTGTGGCGGCCCTCGTCGCGTTCATGATCCTTGCGGGCCCCGCGGCCGCCCAGCCGGTTTCGGCCTTCTCTCTCGTCAACGACCATCCCGCCGGCCTCGACCTGTCCGGCATGGACCGCAACGTGAAACCCGGCGACGACTTCTTCGCCTTTGCGAACGGCGGTTGGATGGCCGCGACAGAGATCCCGCCGGACCGTGCCGGCTGGGGCACGAGCGCCATGCTCGTGGAGTTGACCACGGCGCGGGTCGCCGACCTGATCAAGTCCGCCGCCGACGCTGCCGCAGGGACGCAAGAGCGCAAGATCGCCGATTATTTCTCGACCTACCTCGACGAAGCGAAGATCGAACAGCTTGGCTTAAAGCCGCTGCGGCCGACGCTCGATCGGATCGCCGCGATTCAGGACAAGAAGGGTCTGGCCGCCGAGTTCGGTCGCGAACTGCGCGCCGACGTCGATGCGCTGAATTCCACGAATTTTGACACCGACCGCCTGTTTGGCCTGTGGGTCGAGCAGGACCTCAATGATCCGAAGCGGTATGCCCCTTACCTGCTGCAGGGCGGGCTCGGCATGCCGGACCGCGACTTCTACGTCTCGCCGAACGCGCACATGGTCGCTGTCCGCGCGGCCTACAAGGCGCATATCGCCAAGATCCTGACCCTGGCCGGGATCGCCGACGCCGAGGGCAAGGCGCAGCGGATCTTCGATCTCGAGACCAAGATCGCTCAGGTCCACGCGCCGCGCGCAGAGTCGGAGGATGTCCTGAAGGCGAATAATCCGTGGGTGATGGCCGACTTCGCCAAGAAGGCGCCGGGCCTCGACTGGACGGCTTATTTCGCCGCCGCGGGCCTCGACAAGCAGCCGAAGTTCATCGTCTGGCACCCGAAGGCGACGACAGGCGAGGCGGCGCTCGTCGCGGCCGAACCCGTATCGACCTGGAAGGAATATCTGACCTTCCGCCTCATTGACCGCTACTCGAACCTCCTGCCCAAGGCCTTTGCCGACGAGCGCTTCGCCTTCTACGGCACGACGCTCACAGGCACGCCGCAGCAGCAGGTGCGCTGGAAGCGCGCGGTGAACGCCACCAACGCCGCGCTCGGCGATGCCGTCGGCAAGCTCTACGTGGCCGAATATTTTCCGGCCGAGTCCAAGGCCAAGGTCGAGGCCATGGTGAAGGACCTCATCGCGGCCTTCCGTGTGCGGATCGACAAGCTCGACTGGATGGCGCCGGCCACCAAGGCTGAAGCCAAGCGCAAGCTGGCGACACTGAAGGTTGGCGTGGGCTATCCCGACCACTGGATCGACTATTCGGGGCTGCGCGTCGTCTCCGGCGATGCGCTCGGCAACCTCGAGCGCGCCGAACTCTTCGAGTACCACCGCAACCTCGCCAAGTTCGGCCACCCGGTGGACCGCGGCGAGTGGTCGATGACCCCGCAGACGGTCAACGCCGTCAATCTGCCAGTGCGCAACGCCCTGAACTTCCCGGCGGCGATCCTGCAGGCGCCGAATTTCAATCCCGCCAATCCGGCATCGCTCAACCTGGGTGCGACGGGCGCCACGATCGGTCACGAGATCAGTCACAGCTTCGACGACCAGGGCGCGCAGTTCGATGCCGACGGGCGACTGAGGAATTGGTGGACGCCTGCCGACCTGGCGCACTTCCAAGCCGCCGGCCACGCGCTGGCGGTGCAGTTCAGCCAGTATCATCCGTTCCCGGACATCACCCTCAACGGCGAACAGATGCTGAGCGAGAACATCGCCGACATCGCGGGGCTGAACGCGGCCTACGACGCCTATCGGCTGGCCAACGGCGGCAAGGAGGGCCCTAGCCAGCAGGGCTTTACCGGCGACCAGCAGTTCTTCCTCGCCTTTGCGCAAAACTGGCGCACCAAGGTCCGCGAGGCCACGGCCCGCCAGCGCGCGATCACCGACGGCCATGCGCCGGCTGAGTTCCGCGCCGCCACGGTTCGCAATATGGATGCCTGGTATCCAGCCTTTGACGTGAAAGCCGGCGACAAGCTCTATCTGGCGCCCGATCAGCGGGTGCGGATCTGGTAGGCCGCTAGGCCGGGACCCCTGCCTTGGCCAGGTTGGGCTTTGGGATCGCCGAGCGGAAGGCGCCGGCGGTCTTGGCCTTGTTCCGCCCCAGCTCAGCCCAGGCCGCGGCGAAGGCCGTCGGCGTTCGCGGCGCCGGCGCGGCGGCGGTAAAGCGCACCGTTCGGGACTTGAGCGCGGTGAGGATTTGCGCCCAGAGCTCCAGATCCTCGGTCGGGGCGGCGTCGGAGGCCGCGATCAGTCGGCGCTGGATCGAGGCCACCGCCGCCGCGGAGCTTCGAACCTCGACGTTGGCGCCGGAAGGAGCGGCCCTCAGGGCGTCCACGAGCCCGGCCAGAGCTGCTCTGTCCGCCGAGATGGTCCGCTCGCCGCCGGCCGCGCCTGAGATCGCGCGTCCCTCGGCCAGCACATAGGCCCAGCCCGCGCTTCGGAAGGCGGGCTGGTTGTCGGTTTCGAGCCAGATGCGGATGAGATCGACCATGCTGCCGAGCTGGTAGCATCGCCGCTACGTTTTGCGCCACCGGCGACCTGGGCGAAGCCTTTGAAATGGCCGTGGCTGCGGCCGGTGCGGGAGGGTTTCACCCGAGGACGGGCAATCTCGGACATGACCGTGCCGTGACGGCCGCGCCGGGGCCTCGCCATCGCGGGGCTCAGGCATCCGCGAGCAACATGTTGCGTTACTCTCGAGTGGGGTACCTGATGGGGGGCGAACGGAGTCGGCTGAACCATGATCGTCGCCGCCAAGGCTTCTCCCGCGTCTCAGGCCGCGCCGGCGCCCGTCACATCGGCCCTGGACTTGATCGGCCACACCCCGGTCCTTGAACTGACCGGCATGTTCGACTGCGGCCCGTGTCGGCTTTTCACCAAGCTGGAGAGCGCCAATCCCGGAGGCTCCATCAAGGATCGCATCGCCAGGACCATGATCGAGGCGGCCGAAGCCGACGGCCGCCTGAAGCCCGGCGGGGTGATCATCGAGGCGACGGCCGGCAACACCGGCCTCGGCCTGGCCCAGGTGGGTATTCTCAAGGGCTATCGCCTCGTCCTCGTGGTGCCGGACAAAATGGCCCGCGAGAAGATCCAGCACCTGCGTGGCCTCGGCGTCGACGTGCGGATCACCCGCAGCGACGTCGGCAAGGGCCATCCGGACTACTATCAGGACATAGCTCAGCGTCTGGCCGACGACACGCCGGGCGCGGTCTACATGAACCAGTTCTCCAATCCGGCGAATCCGCAGGCGCATGAGACCTTCACCGGCCCGGAGCTCTTCGAACAGCTGGACGGCGACATCGATGCCGTCGTCGTGGGCGTCGGCTCGGGGGGCACCCTGACCGGGCTCGGCCGCTTTTTCCGAAAGGTCAGCCCGAAGACGGAAATGGTTCTGGCCGATCCAGTGGGCTCGGTGCTGGAGCCGCTGATCAACCGCAACGAAAAGGTTGAGGCCGGATCCTGGATCGTCGAGGGCATCGGCGAGGACTTCGTGCCGGACAACTGCGACCTTTCGCTGGTGAAAAAGGGCGACGCCTATGCCGTCACCGACCGCGAAAGCGTGCAAGCGGCCCGTGACCTGTTGTCAAAAGCAGGCGTGCTTGGCGGGTCTTCGTCGGGAACCCTGCTCGCGGCGGCGCTCCGCTACTGCCGGGCCCAAACCGAGCCCAAGCGCGTCGTCACCTTCGTCTGCGACAGCGGCAACAAGTACCTTTCCAAGGTCTTCAACGACCATTGGCTCGCCGATCAGGGCCTCACAGAACGGAAGATCACTGGCGCGCTGCGCGATCTCGTCGCGCGCAACGCCCAGCAGGGCGGCGCTGAGACCGTCGCTCCAGATGACACCCTCGACACCGCCTACAAGCGGATGCGCACCGCCGATGTCAGTCAGTTGCCGGTTCTCGATGACGGCCGCCTGATCGGCCTGTTGGACGAGAGCGATCTGCTGGCGGCCGTCGAAGGTGGTCCCGAGCGGTTCGGAAATCGTGTGGCGACGGCCATGGTCGCCAAGCTCAACACTCTGCAGGCCAGCGAACCACTTGATGAGCTGATCCCCATCTTCGAACGCGACGAGGTGGCTATCATCCTTGAGGGTCGCGAATTCGTCGGCCTGATCACCCGCGTCGACCTTATCAATCACCTGCGCCGGTCCTAGAGCCGCAAATTCCGGAGACACCATGAGCGACCGTCCCAATCGGCTGGCGTTCGAAACGCGCGCGATCCACGGGGGCCAGCAGACGGACCCGACCACCGGGGCGGTGATGGTGCCGATCTACGCCACCTCGACCTACGCCCAGGAGAGCCCGGGGCAGCACAAGGGGTTCGAGTATTCGCGCAGCCAGAACCCGACCCGCTTCGCCTTTGAGCGGGCGTTGGCTGATCTGGAGAGCGGGGTGCGTGGCTACGCCTTCTCCAGCGGCTTGGCGGCGATCTCGACAATCCTCGAACTGCTCGATGCCGGCGACCACGTCATCGCTTCGTCGGACCTGTATGGCGGCTCATTCAGACTGTTCGACAGGGTGCGCCGCCGCTCCGCAGGGCTGAACTTCAGCTTTGTGGACCTTGCCGACGTGGCGGCGGTGGAAGCTGCGATGACGCCCAAGACCAGGCTCGTCTGGGTCGAGACGCCAACCAATCCGATGCTTCGGCTGGCCGACCTCGACGCCCTGGCCGCGCTGGCCAAGAAGCGCGGGGTCTGGATCGCCGCCGACAACACCTTCGCCAGCCCCTACTGCCAGCGGCCGCTCGAGCACGGCTTCGACATGGTGATGCACTCGACCACCAAATATCTCAACGGCCACTCCGACGTGGTCGGCGGTGTTGTGGTGGCCGGAGCGGAGGGCGAGGTCGCCGACCAGCTCACCTTCCTACAGAACGCCGTAGGCTCGGTGGCCGGGCCGTTCGACAGCTTCCTGGCGCTCAGGGGCGTAAAGACCCTCGCGCTACGCATGGAACGCCACTGCGCCAACGCGATGATCATCGCCAAGTGGCTGGAAGCCCATCCCGGGGTGCGCAAGGTGATCTACCCGGGCCTTGCGAGCCACCCGCAGCACGAGCTGGCCAAGCGCCAGATGCACGGATTTGGCGGCATGATCAGCGTCGTGCTGGATCGCGACCTGCAAGGCGCCTTGCGGATGCTGGAGCGGACCGAGCTCTTCACCTTGGCCGAAAGCCTTGGCGGCGTCGAAAGCCTGATTGAACATCCGGCGATCATGACCCACGCCTCGATCCCGCCGCACGTCCGCGAGGAATTGGGGATCTCCGATGCCTTTATCCGCCTGTCGGTCGGCGTCGAGGACGCCGACGATCTGATCGCTGACCTGGATCAGGCGCTCAGCTAACGGCATCCTCGATGGCCCGGCCGAGCTCGGACCAGTCGTCGATGCGCGGGTGGCGCTCGGAGCGTGGGGCCAGAGGGCGCAACCGCAGGTCCGCGACGTGCTGGAAGGTGGCGGTGGCCGGCGAGTGGTCGGCGACCGAATCCAGGTTCGGTATCAGGTCGTCGATGAAGGCCGTGCGGCCCGAGGTCTGGGAGACCAGTGCAGCGGTGATCGGCCCTTTCGGACCGGAAGAGAGCACCAGGGCGTGGGGCAAGCCGTGCCGCCTGAGCCACTCACCGCGCAGGCGTTCAGCCTCCGCCGGCGCGTTGGAGAGGATCAGGATCTCCGCCTTGGGCTTCAGCCTGCGGAGCGCCTCGACGGCCCCTGGCGCAGGTTCGATCGTCCCGCAGTCAGTGCGGAAGAACTCGTCGAACAGCTTGCGGCCCTCCACGAGGTCCAGATGCTCGGCCGCGCCCGGCTGGAAGATGTTCTGAAAGAGGGCGAATCGATCGACGCGGAACTCGTAGCCGCGCGCCGCCAGGAAGGCGCCGAAGCCTTGCATGAACAGCCCCAGCACCTCGTCGACGTCGACGATCACCAGCGGCCGGTCCCTGGCGAGGCCCAATTTTTCCAGTGAGGGGGGGCGGGCGATAGGGCCAGGTTCAGCCACGGGTTTTCCTCAAGTTTAGGGCAGCCACAAATCCATGGCCCTCGGATCCTCTGGTCGTCTGTGGCCCCAGGACGGGATGTTACACGAAGAGAAGGCCAGCTGCTTCCGTTCCCCACTGGAACGACCCGGGTTCGGACCCATATCAGCTCAGCCGCGGGGCTTGCGGCGATGCCGTTCAGGGGACCGCCAATGAGCCTGACGCTGGTCAATCTATTTTCCGTGCCGCCAGAGGAGGCTGACGCTTTTGTAGAGCGCTTCAAGGCGACCGCGGAGAAACTGCAGGCGATCGCAGGCTTCGAAGGCACGGAACTGCATCGCAACACCGGCGTCGGCGATCCGACCTATCCGTTCGTCAACATAGCCACCTGGGCCAGCGCGGACGCGTGGCGAGCGGCTCTACCGCAGATCATTGCCGCGGCCGCCGGCGGTTTGGGCGGCGTCGTTCCGAAAAGCGGCGCTATAGACTGTGTTCCGCCTCACAAAGTGACGAAAGTCGACCTTCAGCTAGGCGTCCGGTGCGTGCCCCTTCACGTCCCAGGGTCGGAGAAGAAGGCCTGAAGGCTCTAGTTGGCCTGCCCCTCAGAGACAAGTCGCAGGATGTCGCCAGCGCTTCTTCGCCCTAAGGTGAAGTTGTACTTTCCGCCCGGCGTACTCGGACGGGGCATTCCCGACGTGGAACGCATTAGTCAGTTCAGGTTCCAGGAAGGGTGCAGGCCTCCTTGTACAAAGTCTTTGATCCGCGTCAGCTCCTGCACGCGCCGGACGTTGAGCTCCACAACGGGCGCCTGATACCGCATGTCGACCGTCCTGCGCGCGCCCAGGTGATCGCCGAGCGGCTCGGTCCATTCGGACCGGCGGAAGATTTCGGCCGCGAGCCAATCCTTGCGGTCCACACACCTGAGTATGTGGACTTCCTCGAAGGCGCGTGGCGGCTCTGGAGGGACTCGGGCCGGTCCGGCGATGCTATCGGCTACACATGGCCCGTCGTGAAACGCCGACCTTTGCAACTTGATAGAATTGACGCCCAGCTCGGCCGTTTCAGCTATGACGCGGGAACTCCAATTGCGGAGGGCACTTGGGCGGCGGCCTACTGGGGAGCCCAGACAGCGGTCACCGCCATCCAGCCACTGCTCTCCGGAAGCGTGCGGACCGCTTTCGCGCTCTGTCGCCCGCCTGGACATCACGCGGGTCCGGACTACCTGGGCGGCTACTGCTATCTTAACAACGCCGCGATAGCCGCCCGCGCGGCGACGCTCGCGGGCAGGTCGCGGGTGGCTGTGCTGGACGTCGATTACCATCACGGCAACGGCACCCAGGACATCTTCTACGAAGCGAAGGACGTATTCTTCGCGTCGATTCACGGCGACCCGGCGACGGAGTATCCGTTCTACTGGGGACACCACGACGAGCGGGGCGCGGGAGAGGGCGAAGGGTTCACCTTGAACCTACCGCTCCCGCGCGAAACGACCCTGGCGCCCTACCTGAACGCCCTGGATCTTGCCCTCGAGGCGATCGCGGGGTTCGACGCGCAATTGCTTGTGGTCTCCTTCGGCGCAGACACCTATGAGGCGGACCCAATCTCTCATTTTCGGATCGCCACGAGCGACTACCCGCGCATCGCCAGGCAAATCGCACAGCTGCGGCTGCCGACGCTGATTGTGATGGAAGGCGGCTACGCGGTCGAAGCGCTTTCGGAGAATGTCGGGTCATTCCTCTCCGGATTCTGAGGCCCCGGGGGCTGAACACCAGCTCTTTTGGAAGACCTGCGGCGCGCGAGGAAGAGCAACTGGCCCTCTCGGAACAGCCGATTGAAGGGCCTCCCGCAACCTAGGTGGCGCAACTCTTCTAGCTCTCCCAGCTCGAGATGCGGTGGACGCTTTGACCGATGTGGCCGATCTCGAAGGAAAGCCGGGAATCGCACCAGATGCTGAAGCCCGCCGCTCGGGCGCGATCACAGAAATCGTAATCCTCCCCGATAATGGCTCCTGTCTCCGCCTCGACCAGGAACCGAAAATTGGGAGCGTCCAAGGCGTCAAAGACCGTCATGTCGATGAGTAAGCATCCGGTTGGCATGTGACGCATTTCGATCAGAGCTCCTTCGTGCTCGACCCGACCGTTTGTTAGGGCCGCGCCCAGCACCGAATGAGGCGCGACACGCTTGGGGTAGGTGGCGCCGACGATTTGCTTTTGGTGCGCGAGCAACTGCTGCAGCGCAGTTCTGGGAAACACCATGTCACTGTCGAGGAACAGCAGGAAAGCCGCGTCGTGCTCTCGCGCCAGGGCCACGCACCGATTGCGAGCTTCGGCGACTATGGAGCTCTTGGCGTTGACGATTGAGGTCTCAATCGGATGCGCAGACGCGCACAGCCCGGCCAAAGACAGGGCGAAGTCGGCGTGAACCATGTCGGCCGACGCAAAGCAGATAGCGACTTTAGGAAGATCGGTCATGGGCTGCCTCACTCGCTTCAAAGACCGCGACGATCGGCAGAGTCGGCTACGGACCTAGCGATCCCGATTCAGCAGGTCCTGGTCCCTCGGACCCGACGGCTGGGGCCTATCCAGGCGCCGAGCCGCCGGTTGGCCTCAGGTTGTGACACTGATCGAAGCCGTAATGGAAGTCGATGCAGGAGAAACCGACGATGTTGACGCGTTAGCCGTATTGTTTGCGTACTGCTGCAGCCCGTTGAGCAATTCCGACAGGAACGCCCGGCCGGCCGCTGAGCTTGAACCGCTCGATGGGCCATTCGTCGCCGAAAAGCCGCTGACGTCGCTCAAACTGGACCCTGAGTTCGGGCTTGGTGCGGAACCCGCCGAAGCGCTCCCAGCGTCGTGCGTCCCGCCGCCGTGGTGATGGTGATGATGGCGGTGACCTTGGCTGGCCCCCGTTCCAGTGAGGTTCTGTAGATCGGCCAACACTGCCGCCGACGCTGTCTCGACAGTTGAACTGCTCGAGGTGGAGCTTGTCGAAGCACTGCTGGCGCTCGAGGTGCTGGACGTCGAACCGGAGGCTGAGGTCGACTCGCTCGACGTCGAAGCGGTGTCCGAGCCGTTCGCGGTCTGGAGGGCGCTGAGCAGGGTCAGCAAGTCGTTGCTCAGCGGTGATATCGGCCCTGGCGCTGGGGGCAGGGCGGTAGTGGCTGTGCTGCTTGTGGAACTGGCCGATGAGGCCGAGGTCGCGCTGGAACTCGATGAAGTGGATGCCGCCTGATTTGCGGCGGCCAGGAGCTCGCGCAGCAGCTGCCATTGAGGCGCGCCGCCTACAGATCCGACGGACATGGAATGACACTTCCGGGGCGCCCCTCAAATTCCTGAGGGAGGACCAAAATGAGATTCTCAGCTTCGTGAGAAAGAGTTCGAAATGTAGTTATTAGGGCTAAGACCGTGTCGGTTAATGCATGCCCAACACTTATAGTTAATGATTGGGCTTTCCTGCGCGAAGACTCGCAACTGATCTGGCGGGCACCCGGCCCCCTAGCCGCTGCAGCTGTGACCACCTTGATGTGGGAAGGTACCCCTCCGGTGAGGGCCGCGGGTGATCAGGCCTTGCGGCGCACGGCCGGTTTGCGGGACCACTGCTTTGCGAGGTGTTCGACACTGAGTGTCAGGGCCTCGACGTCGATGGCGTTGGGATCGAAGTCCTCGCCGATCCATTCGCTCAGCTCCGCGTGGCGCTCATGCTCGGGATCGGCGACCGCCTTGAGAAGCTCGGCGTAGCCCCAAGGTCCGCCGCTGTCCTCCGGCGGGCAACGGCCCTCGGCGTGGAGCAGCATAGGATAGACGGCCTCGGGGGCCGGATCGCCGAGACGCTCGATCTTGACGGTGTGCTCCCATCCGTCGCCGAAGTCGTAGAGGTATCGGAACGACTTGAGGCCCATGTCCTCGATGAGGTCGAGGAGCTTAGCCTTCCTGGCTTCCAGAGGCCCGTCGTAGCGTTCATCCGGATCGGGCTCGCCCCAGCCGACGTCGCGGGCGCGGATCTCGTAGAGGTGTGAGTCGGTCCAACCCATGGCGGCCTGGATGACGAGATGCAGCCGATCGAGCCGCAGCAAGACCGGGACCTCGACGCGGCGCAGGACCTTTGGCGCGACGTCGTCGAGGGTGATCTTGAGGCGGGCGATCGAGGCGGTCATGCCGCTTTTTTAGCGCGCCCTTCGACGGGGGCCCAGTTCCAGGGCAAGAGCTCGTCGAGCTTCTGAGCTGGATGCTCGGCGATGCGGCCCAGGACGTCGGCCAGCCAGGCTTGCGGATCGACGTCGTTGAGCTTGGCGGTGACGATCAGGCTGTACATGAAGGCGGCGCGCTCGCCGCCGCGGTCAGAGCCGGCGAAGAGCCAGGCTTTTCTTCCGAGTGCGATACCCCTGAGCGCGCGCTCAGCGGCGTTGTTGCTGAGGCAGATCCGCCCGTCGTCGAGGAAGCGACTGAAGGCGGTCCAGCGCTTGAGCATGTAGTCCATGGCCTTGGCCAGATCGTGACCGCGCGAGAGCTTGGCGCGTTGCTCGAGCACCCAGGCCTGCAGGTCGGCGACGAGCGGGGCGCTTTGCTCTTGGCGGGTCGCTTGGCGGGCCTCGGCGCTCCGGCCGTTGAGGCCGCGCTCGATCTCGAACAGCGCATCGATGCGCTGGACGGCCTCCAGCGCCATGGGCGAGATCACCGCCGGCGCCTTGCTCTGAGACCTGCGTCGGGCGCCGGCCTCGACGTCGGCGAGGACGAAGAACTTGCGCCGCGCGTGCGCCCAGCAGGCGGCTTCCAGGACCGGCGCCGGCTTGCGGGTCGCGGCGTAGAGCTCACCATAGCCGCCATAGGCGTCGGCCTGCAGCACGCCGGACCAGTCCCGCAGGTGGGCGATGGGATGCTCACCGCGGCGATCGCGCGAATAGTAGAACACCGCGGCCGGCGGCTCCGGTCCGCCGAACGGTCGGTCGTCGCGCACGTAGGTCCAACATCGGGCGATGTCGGTCTTACCCCT
>NZ_DASXNL010000006.1:0-44704 GCF_036495085.1 Phenylobacterium sp.
AGGGGGTTGGCGGCCCGCCCAGAGGGCTTGACTTGCATACGGCTCGGGGCGCGAGACTTGGATATCGGGGGTATGCAGGAGGAGACGCGCATGAGTGTTTATCGGGTCACCGAGATCATCGGCACCAGCAAGACCAGCTGGGAAGACGCCGCCAAGGAGGCCCTGGCCGCGGCGGCGGGCTCATTGCGCGACTTGCGCGTCGCCGAGGTGGTGGAGCTGGACATCACACTGGGCGCCACGGGCGAGATCGACAGCTATCGCAGCCGCCTACGGGTCAGCTTCAAGTACGAGAAGGAATAGGACCCCGGAGCCTACTGCACGCCGCCGCCAAGTTTAGCCTTTTCGGCGGCTCGCGTGCCCTTAAGGATGTCGACGAGGGCGTAATTGCCTTCGTGGCAGGCGTATTCGTAGAGCGGATCCTTGCTGGCGGTGAGGCTCATCTCGGCACGCCAGGGACGGGTGTAGTAGACGGGGTCTTCGACCTGGAACTCGTAGAGGATCTGGGTTGGCGAGACGCGGGTCAGGCGCTCGGTGACCCTGCCCTTGGGCGTGAGATAGATCGGGCCCGCGCGACCCTGCTCGGCGTTCACGTTGATGGTCTCGATGACCAGGGTGTCGCCTTCCCACCAGGCCGTGGCGTCGCCCAGCCAGGGGTGCAGGGCCGCCGGGCCGTGGGCGGATAGTGCTGCGGCTTTGTCGCGGAAGACCGGGACAGCGCGGGTGTCGTGGATCATCTCGATCTCGATGGCCACGTGGTCGCGGGTCTGCACGATCTGCAGGTTGGAATTGTAGATGTTGTTGAGCATGCCCGGCCCGCCGGAGCCGCGCGAGGATATCAGGCAGCGGTCCCAGGGCTCCAGGCTCTCGGGGTTGGCGGGCGTGTCGGCGGCCCGCGAGTAGGCGTTGGCCTTGGCCACCAGGGCGCGGCCCTCCGGCGACAACGGCAACTGGCCGTCGGTCGGGTCGACGATCCACGAGGTGCGGTACTCCCCCTTCACCTGGGCCAGACTGCGGCCAGGATCCAGCCAGAAGGTATTGTAGCCGCCGGGGTCACCCGGAGTTGGCGCACCCTCCTCCGCATCAGACGGCTTGGAGCCGGCGTCGAGGAGCCGCGTCATCGGGTTGGCGCCGGCCAGCGCCTTGGCCTCGGCCGGGCTGACGCTCAGGCCGGAGACGCCTGGCGGCCGGGTGAGCTTGGTCACCGAGGCGTTGGTCCAGACGCCGGAGAGGTCGGGGTGCCCATCGGCGCTGCGCGGGAGGGGGATCGAGGCTGCGCAGGCGGGCTGGGCGAGGCTGGCGGCGGCCAACAGGCTCGCGAGAGCGGATCGGATCATGCAGCCCCTCTTCATGCCGTTTTGGTAGCAGAACTGTCGCGCCGCGCGAGGCGAATTCGGCGGCGCCGATCCGGCGGCCGCCTCATGCTGAAGCTGTAGGCATGCGGGCCATCGTGCTGGCGTCGGCGGCGCAGGCTCGCTAGGCATTTGGCGGCGAAGCTCAAGGGGGTGGTGGATGATGGATTGGCGCGGATGGGTCGCGGGCGCTGCGGTGGCGTTGATGGCCGCGGGGTCGGCACAGGCCGCCTCGCCGAAAGCCGCGGTGCGAGCCTGGCGACAGGCGCACGAGAAGGAAATCGTCGCCGACTTCTCGGCCCTGCTCTCAATGCCCAACGTCGCGACCACCGTTTCCGACGTGGAGAAGAACGCCGCCTACATTGGGGGTTTGCTGGAGAAGCGCGGGTTTCGAACCCAGCTTCTGACCTCCGAGCCCGGCACGCCGCCCTCTGTGTTCGCCGAGATGAGGGTCCCGGGCGCCAAACGGACAGTGACGTTCTACGCCCACTACGACGGCCAGCCGATCGGGCAGAAGGGCTGGATCTCGACGCCGTTCGAGCCGTCGATGCGGACTGCCCTGCCGGAAGCCAGGCCCGTGGACTGGAAGGCGACAGCCGGCCCGCTCGATCCCGACTGGCGGCTGTTCGCCCGCTCGGCCGGCGACGACAAGGGCTCAATCCAGGCGCTTATCTCCGCCCTGGATGCGCTGAAGGCTGCGGGGATCAAGCCCTCGGTCAACATCAAGCTGCTGTACGAGGGCGAGGAGGAGCAGGGCTCGCCACATTTCGCGAGGCTCGTGGCCAAGAACCTGGAAACCGTCAGAGGTGACCTCCTGATCATGGGCGACGGGCCAATGCACCAGTCGGGCAAGCAGCAGATCAACTTCGGCAACCGCGGGATCGCCGGCTTCACGGCCACGGTCTATGGGCCGCTGAAGCCGCTTCACGACGGCCACTACGGCAGTTGGGCGCCCAGCCCGACGGTGATGATCGCCTCGCTGGTGATAAGCCTTCGCGACGACGAAGGGCGGATCCTGATCCCCGGCATCTATGACGACGTCCAGCCCGTTTCGGCGGCCGACCGGGCCGCGCTGGCCGCCCTACCCGCCGTGGAGACCAGCCTGAAGACGGCGCTGGGCCTTGGCCGCAACATCGGCCCGCCGAGGCTCGCCGACGGCTATATGGCGCCGACCCTGAATGTCCGGGCGATCCATGCCGGTGACGAAGGGCCAAACGCCGCCAACGCCATCGCCACCGAGGCGAACGCCTCGTTCGACTTCCGACTCGCCCCCGGCGAGACGCCGGCCCGCGTGCACGCGCTGACCGAGGCCTTTTTGATTAACCAGGGCTGGTTCATCGTGCGCGGGACGCCGGACCTGGCGACGCGGCTAGCGCACCCGAAGGTGGTGCGGATCAATTGGGACGAGGGTGAATCCGTCGCCACAGAATCGCCGATGGAGGGTCCGGCGGCCAAGGCGGTGGCGGAGGCGATCGGCCGCACAGTCGGCTACCCGGTGCTACGGCTGCCGTTCTCCGGCGCAAGCTCCGGCATGGCCGAGATCGTCAACCAGATGAAGGCGCCGATGGTCGGCGTCTCAATCGCCAACTACGACGACAACCAGCACGCCCAGAACGAAAACCTGCGACTCGGCAACCTCTGGGACGGGATCGAGGTCTATGCTGGCCTGCTCGCGGACCTGGACTGGTGACTCACCAAGGACAGCGTCCCCGCCGAGAGGGTGCGGGGACGCTGCGACCTTGCACGCGGTCGACTATCGGAGAGCGAACCTTGTCGGCTGCGGCTGGTCGTAGAGCGCCGTGACCAGCGGAGCGTCGAGGCTCTTCACCGCCGTCGCCACCATGGTCCGGTGGCACCGCCAGTACTCGGCGTCGTAAGTCCATTCGCCGGGGACGGTGCAGAACTGCCTGGCGGCGATGTCGATCCGGGAGAGGATCTCCTGGGCGCCGGCGCTCGTGGTCGGCTCGAGGTCGCCGACGTGGATGCGCATCGTAGCGGTGCTGGCTGAGGCGGCGCCCGCAAGGAGTGCGAGCGCAACGCCGGCTGGAATAACCCGTTTCATGATGGTGGTCCTTCGCTTGGGTCGCCCCACATGCGACTCCCAAGCTTTGGCGCCGAAGCGACGGGCCGGCTGTGCCGGACGGCACAGGCCTCCCTATTTGCGGGCCTTGAATCTCAGCGGCATGACCCTCGGACCCGAGATGAAGTTCGACGCCAGCCACTGGGGCGGCGCAGCCAGTTCGAAGTCGCCCATGCGGGTCAGGACCTCAGTGAGCATGGCGTCGATCTCGATGCGGGCTATGTGCTGGCCGAGGCAGCCGTGCGGCCCGGTGCCGAAGGCGATGTGAGGGTTCGGCTCGCGGGCCAGGTCCAGGGCGTCGGGTCTGTCGAATACGGTCGCGTCGCGGTTGGCGGCGCCGAAGTACATGACCACCTTGTCGCCCTCGCGGATCTGCCGGCCGGCGAGCTCGACATCATGGCGAGCGGTGCGGCGCATGTAGATCACCGGGCTCGTCCAGCGCAGCAACTCCTCGCGCGCCACGGGCAGGCGCCCGGCCAGGTCAGCCATCAGCCAGGCGAACTGGCCGGGATTCGCCATCAAGGCCAGCAGCCCGCCCGACAACAGGTTCCGCGTCGTGTCGCCGCCGGCGTCGACCAACAGCAGAAAGAACAGCAGGAACTCCATGTCCTCGAGGCGACGGCCGTCGACCTCGCAGGCCAGAAGCCTGGAGGCCAGATCGTCGCCGGGTCGGGCGCGCTTTTCTGCGATTACGCCTTGGCCGTATTCGAACATCTTGGCGACCGCAGCGCCACCCGCGCCCGGCGGCAAGGCCTCCGGCGCGGTATGGATCGTCTCGGTGAGCTTGTAGAGCTCTCGCCCGTCATCCAGGGGCAAGCCCATCAGTTCGGCGATGACGAAGGAGGGCATCTCGCCTGCGACCTCGGCGACGAAATCGCACTCGCCCTTTTTGATCACCGCATCGACGATTCCGCGGGCAAGGGCCTTGATCCGTTCCTCGCGAAGGTGCGCCGCCGGCAGCGTGAACTCCTGGCGGATCAGCTTGCGGAACGCGGTGTGCTCCGGCGGGTCCATCATCAGCATCATCTTGTAGGGCCCGAACCCCTGTCCCTGACCGGGCGGCGGGTCGGGGATCATGATCGTAGGCTCCGACGAAAAGGCCTGGAAATCGCGGTCGACGGCCCAGACGTCGGCGTGTCGGGTCACCGCCCAGAAGCCGCGGCCGCCCGGCTCGTCATGCCAACGCACAGGCTCGTTCTCGCGCAGCCAGCGGAACTGGTCGTGCGGCTGGCCGTCGGAAAAGCTCGTCGGCGACAGAAGGTCGATCTTCATGGCGGGCCCTATTTGCTGATCCGGGAAAGCTCGAATTCGGCCAGGCTGGCGAGTTCGCGCAAGCTGGCTGCAAGCGCATCGAGCGCTCGGTCGTCGGCCGCCATCACATTGCCGCTGAACTCGAGAATGGCGCCGTCATGGGAACGGCCGAAGCTAAGTTCGCGCAGCGACACATCGTGCCGGCGCAGGAGGTCGATCAGGCTCGCCTGGTCGGGGGCTTCGGCCGCTCGGAAGCGAAAGCGCGACCAAGCGTAGACGCGCGCCGGAAATATGGCCTCCACCCAGCGCAGCGCCGCCCGGGCGCGGAAGCTGCGCTCGGCTCCAATGACGCCCCCGGCCAGCCAGGCTGCGCCTAGGCACATCGCGATTTGGACGTAGAGCGCACTCATGGCTTCCTAGTCTCCGGTTATGGGAAGCTCAGAAAGGGACTGGGGCATGTCGCGGCATGAGCCTGTACTGAATCCGGTGGCGATCAAGGAGCTGCATCCAACCCAGATCACCGTGGGCTATCGCGAAGTCGCTGAAAAGCGTCGGCTGTGGCGCGAAAAGGGCGGCGCCGAAGGCTCCGAGTACCTGGGCCGGCACATGATCCCGGTGGTCAAGGGACCGAAGGACCGGCATTACATCCTCGACCACCATCACCTCTGCCGAGCCCTCCTGGAGGAAGGGGTGAAGGATATATTGGTCGATGTGATCTCCGACCTGCGCGGGCTCAAGCGGCCGGAGTTCTGGAGCTATCTCGACCAGCGCGCCTGGTGCCACCCCTACGACGCCTCGGGCGAGCGCGTCGCATTCAAGGCGATTCCCATCGCAGTCGCCGACCTGCCCGACGACCCCTACCGCAGCCTGGCGGGCGAACTTCGCCGAGCCGGCGGATTCGCCAAGGACATCACCCCGTTCAGCGAGTTCATCTGGGCCAACTACCTGCGCCGGCGGGTGAAGCCCAGGCTGCTGGCCGAGGATTTCGGCGCGGCGCTTTCCCACGCCCTGAAGCTCGCCAAGGCTGACACGGCGGACTTCATGCCCGGCTGGTGCGGACCGAGCTCCCCGGACTAGAGCAAGCGCCACGGGCTTTGGGGGACCGAGAAAGCGGCTGAAGGGATCCCCAGCCAGCGGAGGCTAACCTCTGTCGGCTGAGCTGCCTCCGCCGGTGGGGAGGAACGGTCGCGCCGGTAGTCTTACGAAGGGGGTTTCAGGTTCAGCCGAATAGCGACCTCGACCTCCCCGTCGCTGACGGGCGCGCCATCCAGCGACCAGAGGTTCGCTCTGAGCGTCCCTGCAAGCTTGGCGGCGGCCTCGGAGAATCCCAGCCCGGAAGGCTCCTCGCCGGTCGGCCTGCAAGCGCGCAGCGAGCCGTCGGAAGCGATCTGGCAGCGCGCCACGCCGCGGCCGCTCGTCACCTTTTCGGCAGCAGCCTCGGGCGGGAACAACTTGATCGCCGATCGCGCATCGAAACCCGCGACCCAGATAGGCGCATCAACGACTCGGTCGATTTGGCTGGCCGGCGGAAACCGAATCGGAATGTCCACCCACAGCAATGTTCGCCGATGCGGCGGCTCTCGCCGGGTGTCGACCAGGAACTTTGGTTTGAGCCGGAGCGCCGCGCGGCCGAATCCGTGGCCGATCGGGGTTTCTTTCAGGATCGTGCAATCCGAGAGGCCGCCGGATGCGCCGGTGAGGCAATGCAGTACGACATAACCCTCCACGCCCCGGCCGCCGGCCGGATAAACCCTCGCGAGATCCTCAAAGCGAGGCGCCTGCGCCCACACAGGATCATTCCAGATGTTGACGCTGTCCGGCTGAAGGGCGTCATGCGGACGGTAGGCTTGCGTGGACGGATGTTCGTCGGTGCTCTTGAACTCCACGGCGAGCGGCATCGTGGCCATGATCGGTCCGTCGGGGCCGCGGGGCGGCGTGACCTTGAGTAGCATCCGCATCTGCAGAGCCAACTCGCCGAAGCCGGCCCCCTTGGGGGATTCGGAGGCCACCTCGCACCACTCGGCCAGGCCGTGCCTGTCGACCCGGCAGCTCAACACGACCCGTCCGTCCTGGGTTGAATCGTAGGCGGGGCTCGGCCAGGCATCCATAATCGCCCGGCTCGCCGGGTCCTTGCCGTCCATTCGCACCGTGGTCGCCGGTGCGGTTACGCCGGTCACAACGACGGGGGAAACCGTGTTTGGTGGCTGCGCAGCCAGGGCGGCGAGCATCAGGATCAGCGGCATGATCGCCTCCTCTGGACGCCGAACGTAATCCAAACCGGCATCGCGCTGAAATTCCGGCGCAGCCCGAGGGCTCCCGTCTAGTCGGGCGGATTGGACGTCTTCGGGGCTCCGACCGGACCCCGAACCTGGGCCGCGATGCAAGTCCGGCTGCCCGGAATAACCCACAGTCGGCCAAGGATGGCGTGCCGGCGCGACTAGGCGCCTTTGGGGCGTGGTGGTAGCTGCGGCAGATGAGCAGACACGCCCGCTTCCGCGCCCCCATAGCCGCGTCCGTCGTCGGCCTGATCTGCGCCATGGCGCTCGGCGGCTGCATGACCGAGCGGATAAAGCCGACGCCCAGCCAGGCGGTTCTGCAGACCCGCGCCGGCGAGGGCGCCAAGCCTGCGGCTTGCCCGGTGGGCGACATCGCCTCTGTCTCGCCGATGGAAGTGGGTTTCGGCTTCGCAGAAACCGGGCTCAGCGACGTCGCCCAGCGGCAGGTCGCCAAGGCGGCTGTCTGGCTGAAGTGCAACCCGGGCGTCGCAGTCGTGATCCTGCCCTCAGCCGACAGCCACGGCGCAATCGCTCACCAGCAGGAGATCGCCCAGGCCCGCGCAAAGGCCGTGGTCGACGGCTTGCGGGGCGCCGGCGCCACCGAGGCGGTGATCCGTACGCTGGCGATGGGAGCCCCCGACCAACTCGCCGCCCCGCACCTGGTGATTACCGCCCGCAGCCGAGGCTGGTAGGGCGCGCGCGCCGGGAAGCGGGCCAAGCTGGCCGCGCAGGCGCGGCGGCAGGCCGCGCCCGGTCGCCGCATTACGGCGAATTATCTTTCTTGAAAGGCTGAGGCGCGACACAAGGGACACGAATCCGGATTCGCGCTGAGGGGCCGCGCGTCCGTCCAGGAGACTCTTGCCTTGGTGCTTGCCCTTCTTGCCGCTGGTTCCCTGTCGCTGTCCGCGCCTGACCTGCCGCGCCTGCCCCCCCTGACCCGTCCCGCGCAGATCACCTACGTCGACCGATCAGGCGCCGTGATCGGCGTACGGGGCGGCCGTTACGCTCCGCCGGTCGACCTGGCCAAGCTCCCGGCCTACGTGCCGGCGGCGTTCGTCTCCATCGAGGACCGGCGGTTCTATGAACATTCTGGCTTTGATCCCGTGGGCATGGCGCGCGCGGTCGTGGCCGACCTGAGCGCCGGCAAGAGCCAGGGCGCCTCGACCATCACCCAGCAGCTGGCGCGCAACCTCTATCTCAGCGCCGACCAGACGATCGAGCGCAAGGCGACCGAGCTCATGTATGCCGTGCAGCTCGAGCGCACCTATACGAAGAAGCAGATCCTCGGCCTCTACCTGAGCCGCGTCTATTTCGGCGAGGGGGCCTACGGGCTCGAGGCGGCGTCCCAGCGATATTTCAACAAGCCGGCGTCCAGGCTGACGGTCAGGGAGGCCGCCATGCTGGCCGGAATCCTGAAGTCGCCGACCCACTACGATCCGGCGGACCAGCCGGAGAACTCGGCCGAACGAACCAAGCTGGTGCTCGATGCGATGGTGGAGACCGGAGCGATCAGTCCGGCCGAGCGGGCCAAGGCTTTGAGCCAGACTCCCAGGGTCTGGCCGACCGCCCCATCGGCGCCGGCGCAGTATTTCGTTGACTGGCTGGACGGCCAGACACGCGCCGTGGTCGGACCGGTGAAGCAGGACCTCGTGGTCGAGACCACGCTGGATCTGCCGGCCGAGATCGCCGCGGGCGATGCGGCAAGGAAGACAGCGGAGCGTTTCGCCAACCAGGGTGTCGAGCAGGCGGCCGTGGTGACGCTGGATGGCGCGGGGCGCGTGCGCGCGATGGTGGGCGGCGTGGACTATGGGCACAGCCCCTACAATCGTGCGGTCAACGCCCACCGGCAGGCGGGCTCATCCTGGAAACCCTTCGTCTATCTGACGGCCATGGAGGCCGGCGGCACCCCGGACATGATCGTTGTCGACGAGCCGGTGACCATCAACGGCTGGTCGCCCCGCAACTTCGAGCCCGAGTTCATGGGTCAGGTCACCCTGGAACAGGCGCTGGCGCACTCGATCAATACCGTGGCGGCGCGGCTCGCCGACCAGGTGGGGCGTGACAACGTTGCAGCCACCGCCCACCGGCTCGGGATCAGCTCGACCCTCAACACCGACCCTGCGATGGCGCTCGGCACGAACCTGGTCACGCCGCTGGAGATGGCCCAGGCCTACGGCGCCTTCGGCAACGGCGGCTACCGCGTGGCGGCCTATGGCATCGAACGGATCCGCACCAGCGGCGGCCAGCTGCTCTTCCAGCATCGGGCGAGCTCACCGGTGCAGGCGATCCAGAACCCGCCGCTGGGCGAGATGCAGCAGATGATGCGCACGGTGATGAAGATCGGCACCGGCACGCATGCGATGGTACCGGGCTATGACCTGGCCGGGAAGACCGGGACGACCTCGGACTACAAGGACGCCTGGTTCTGCGGCTACACCGGTGGGCTTTCCACTGTGGTCTGGGTGGGTCGCGACAATAACACCTCGATGCGCGGGATTACCGGAGCGATGGCCCCTTCGGAGATCTGGCGCGGCTACATGGCTCAGGCGCTGAAGCGCCTGCCCAACGGCCCGATACCGCCCGGGCCGCCGGCGCCCCTGCCGGTCGCACCGACGCCTGTGGCGGCGCCGAGCGAGCCGACGGACGCTGCCCCGCAGCCCACCGCGGGTGCGCCGACCTAGGTTGGTGTCCAAGTTCCGGCGGGGCGCAATACCCCTGCGGGCGCCAAGGCCTTTAGCCGAAAACCGCGCGCAAGTGGCCGATCCCTGCGGAACATGCTGAGGTCGCGGTCAGAGCCAACACGGACAACCTGATGAAGACCTACCGGATCGGGGTGATAGGCCTTGGACAGCGGATCGCCCATGTGCTGGCCGCTATGCGCGAGGTCGGCTGGAGCCTGAAGGTGGCGGGCCAGGTCGATCCGGCGCCGGTCGGCGCGCAGATCCTGGCCGCCGCCGGGATCGCCGGGGGACCGAGCTTCGCCACGCCCGCGGAGGTATTGGCGCAGGGGCCCTTCGACCTGGTCATGGTGGGCACGCCCAACCACCTGCATTTCGAGCATATCAACCTGGCGCTGGACGCCGGTTTTCCGGTGTTCGCCGAAAAGCCGATCGTGCGCACCCAGGCTGAGAGCCTGGCGCTGGCGAGCCGCCTGACGCAGGCCGCGGGTCCTCCGCTGTACATCGGCCTTGTGATGCGCTCGATGCCGATCGTGCGCGAAGTCATCGCGCGCGTGGACTCAGGCGAGCTGGGCGAGATCGTCTCCATCGACGCCACAGAGCACCTGGGCCCCGAGCACGGCGGCTATCTGGCGCGGAATTGGCGGCGGCGCGCTCAATGGGGAGGGTCCTACCTGCTCGACAAGGTCTGCCACGACTTCGATATTTTCGGGCGGATCGCCGGCGCGCGCCCTGCAAAGGTGGCGAGCTTTGGCGGTCGTCGGATCTTCACCGCCGAGCGCGCGGCGGCGAGCCGGACCTGGGACGATGGTGAGCCGGCTTATGTGGTCCCCGACCCCGGCTGGATGGGCGCCAACGACGCCTTCCAATCCGACATGGACGTCACCGATCACCAGACCGCGATGGTCGAGTACGAAAACCGGGTGAGGCTGTCGTTCCACGCCAACAGCCACGTGGGCCTGACCGAGCGGCGTTGGTACGTGGCCGGGACCGAAGGGACGCTGATCGCCGATTTGGTCCGCAATAGGCTGATGGTGCGTCGCGCGCTCTCGCGACAGAAACCGGAGCGGATCGACTACGGCGGCCGCACTGCCGACGCGCACAACGGCGCCGACCAGGCCATGGCCCGCGACCTGCTGGCCTCGCTGCAGGATGGCGCGCCATTCCCGGTCACGCCGTTCGAGGGCCTGGAGGCCGGGTTGACGGTCATGGCCATAGACGAGGCCATGACGTCGGGCGAGATGCTGGACTGCCGCCCGATGTGGGCGCGCTACGATGCGGCGATGAAGCGGTCCTAGAAGAAGGCGCCGTAGATCACGTCGACGATGCGGCCGGTGCGGAGTTCCACAAGCAGCAGGTCAGGTCCGAAACGCACCCAGCGGAACCCGAAGGGGGCCCCGGCGACACCCATGGTGAGGGTGTCGTCGATGAAGAACTGAGGCGTCAGGAACAGCGCCGGCAGGGTCAGGCCCACGCTCCACCTGCGATAACGCCAGCCAGGAGGATAGCGCCACGGCCGGCCATGGACGGGCCGGAAGTTGGGCGGGCGCCCCGAACCCGGCCGGTGCGGCCCGATCGGCGGTGGCGGCCGAGGTCGCGAAGGCGGGCGATGCCCGCCCTGGTGCGGAGGCCGCTGACCAGGAGGCCGCTGGCCCGAGGGAGGCCGCTGTCCGCCTGCGTTGGGCGGCCTGCCACCGCCGGGACGTCCACCGCCTCCGCCGCCTGGAGCCGCGCCCTGTCCTCCGCCGGGGCGACCGCCCCCGGTTCCGCCGCCACTTGGACGACCGCCCTGTCCGCCACCGGATCCGCCCGGCCGGCCACCTCTGCCGCGGCCAGCAGGCGGCTGTTGACCTAACGGGGCCTCGCCGCCGCTCCCCCCGCCGCGATCGGGACGCTGGGCTAGCGCAAGGCCGGGAGCGAACAGCGACAAGGCTGAGGTGATGAAGAGGCGCCTGTCCAACACGATCTCCTTCTCGCTACGGGGCGAGCCTACTCGCAAGGCGCGCCAAGTCTTCACCGGAAACGTCGCCGGCGTTCAGACCGTTACCAGCGCCTCGCCGAAAAGGTCCTGCAGCAGCGGCGTCTTCGGGTAGGGTTCGTGCCGATACTGGCGAAAGCCCTCGCCCAACTCGCGGCCGAAGTCGCGGCCGCGGCGGCGGGACCAGCGCTCCATGGAACCCAGGTGGTCGGCGATCCCATGCTGGCGGGCGACCCAGGCGGCCTGGCTGGCATGACACGCCAGCATCTGCCGTTTCATGGCGAACCCCTCGGCGATATCGACTCCGAAATCGGGGACGATGCGATTTCCCTGCCGATCGCGCCCACCGATCGGGTCCATGAAATAGAGGTGCGGGATGGCCTCCAGGGCTGCGGCCGGACCTGTCCGGTAGTTGGGCACGGAGGCGGCGAAGCAGGCATCTCGGGTGAGTTGGCTCGCCGCCTCATGGTCGGGGTGGTAGTCGGCCGGTGAGGCGGCGATCACCACCTCGGCGCGGCCCCATCGAATGAGTTCGGTCACCGCGCGGCGCGAGGCGTCGTCGTTGAAGACGCCCAGGTCGGGCAGGTCGGCGCAGGCGTATTCGGCCCCGATCAGGGCGGCCGCGGCGGCCGCCTCCGCCTTGCGGATGCGCGCGGTGGCGGCGAGGTCGGTCTGCGCGGAGCCACATTCTCCGGCGGTCAGGGTGGCGATGCGGATCGCATGGCCCTTTGCCGCCAGCACCGCCAGCGAGCCAGCCGCCAAGTGCTCGATATCGTCGGGATGGGCGTGAACCGCCAGCACTGTCGCCATGACGCCGAGGCTAGGCCAAGGACCGCCCCAGCGCCATCGCGACAAGCCCATGCAAAAGCGACTGGAAACCGCTAAAATAACGCGATACGATGTAAATGTATCGAAGTTGATGGCGTTCGTTTCAATCGCGTAACTTGGATAACGCGATTATCCAAGCCCGCCGACTTCGAGCGGTCGAGCTTTCGAGCCGGCGGGGAGGTCTTGGGTCGCCGCCGGCGTTTCGGATGTTGGGGGGCAAGAATGGACCGCGACTGGGTGGTCTTCACCAAGGGCCTGCTGCGGGCCGCGATGATGCGCAAGGGCGTCACATATAAAGGGCTCGTCGAACGGCTGGCCGCCATCGGCGTCCGCGAGACCGAAGCCAACCTCAGGAACAAGATCAGCCGAGGCGGCTTCACCGGGACGTTCCTTATCCAGTGCCTGGTGGCCATGGACATCTCGACCCTGCGCCTCGACGACCTGACTTAGACGGCCACGAGGCGGCCCCTCAGAACCGCCAATGCCACAAGGTACCGCGTGGGGCGACGCCCGCGCGAAGCGGAGCTTTAGCCGCCAAGCCTCCAGCCGACTTCCTTGGCGAGGACCGCGAAGAACTCCGGCGAGTAGGCCGCTTCGGGGTCCTTGCGGACCAGCGCGTCCATCCGGTGGGCGTCCTCGCCGACCAGGATGCGCCAGCGGTCGGCTTTGACGCCATCGAGGATGATGGTGGCGGCTTCGGCCGCGGTGGTCGGCGCCTCCTCAAGGAAGCGGCGATGTTGTTCGGCGACCATGGCCTGCAGGGCCGCGTCGGGAAGCTGGCTCACGTCGACGCCGGCGCGGGCGATGCGCTCGCGGGCGCGGACAAGGTCCTCCTCGCTCAGCGTGTCCTCATCGCGGCCGCTCATCACCTTTCGGGAGTTGGCGACGATGGACGTGCCGATGTGACCGGGCATCACGACCGAGACCTTGATGTGAGGGGCGTTGAGCGCCAGGTCGGTGATCAGGGCTTCGGAGAACCCCTTCACCGCGAACTTCGCCGCGGCGTAGGCCGTGTGGCTGACGTTCGGACCGAGGCTCGCCCAGAAACCGTTGACGCTGGAGGTGTTGACGATGTGGGCCTGATCGGCCGCCTGCAGCATGGGCAGGAACGTGCGCACCCCAAGATAGACCCCGCCCCAGCAGACGTTGAACGTCCGCTCCCACTCCTGGCGGCTGTCGAGGATCATCGAGCCGCCGCCGCCGATGCCGGCGTTGTTGAAGAGCAGGTGGAGCTTGTCGGTATCGTGCTGAGCCGCCGCCTCATCGCGGAAGCGCATCAGCTGGGTCTCGTCCGAAACGTCGGCCAGGTGTGCGGTGACCCGGGCGCCCTGCGGAACGCCGTCCGCCTCGCATAGCGCGATGGTCTCGGCCATGTTCTTCGCGGAGACATCGCACATGGCGACGCTGCAGCCCTCTGCGATCAGCTGGCGGGCGAGCTCGCGCCCCATGCCGGTTCCGCCGCCAGTGACGATGGCGATCTTGCCTGCGAAGTCCTGCATTGCGCGCTTCCCTGGATTAGGCCCCGAGCTTCCGTGAGGCTCGACGCCAGCTTGGCGCGCCGCCCCGTGGCCGTCCACTGTGACGCGGCGGAACGTGGACCCGGCGCGGCGGGTTTTGCCGCCGCACCCACCCCCTCAAGACCCAAAGGGCAAGCCATGAAGCTCTATCTGTCACCAGGCGCCTGCAGCCTTGCTGATCACATCGCCCTTCACGAGGCCCGCCTCGACTTCGACCGTATCCGGGTCGACCTGAAGGCTAAGACGACCGAAGACGGGCGGGACTTCCTGCAGATAAACCCAAAGGGCTATGTGCCCGCCCTGGAGTTCGACGACGGCCAGGTGCTGACCGAGAACATCGCCATCCTCAGCTGGGTGACGGACCAGGACAGCTCGCTGAGCCCTCCCGGGCCGATGGGCCGATATCGCCTGCTGGAGACGCTCGCCTACATCTCCTCGGAGATCCACAAGAGCTTCAAACCCTATTTCAGGCCCGGCGCGGGGGACCCGGAGAAGGCTGAGGCAGCCCAGGTCATCGGCCGGCGGCTGGCCCTGCTCGCCCAAGGCCTGACGGACGACTACCTGTTCGGCCGGACAGCCACCGTCGCCGATGCATATCTCTTTGTGATGTGCCGGTGGGCCTCAGGGTTCGGGATCACCCTGCCCGATCCGCTGCCGGCCTTCGTGGCGCGGATGAAGGCCCGCCCCGCGGTGCGCCTGGCCATGGAACACGAAGGCCTTGCCGAACCTGCAGTCAGGTAACACCCCCGTTCAGCCGCCATTCAGTCGCCGCTTCGTAGCCTGGCGAGGACGAACATTAGGCCTTCCGGCCGTAAGCCTTACGAGGAAGCAACGATGAGAAAGGTTCTCACGGCCGCGATGGCGGCGATCACGCTTGGGGGCGCAGTCTGCGCGACGGCGGCTCCGGCCCAGGCGCGTCCTCACGGCTACAGCCATTACGGCCACTACTACGGGCACAACAATGCCGGCGCCGCCGTGGCTGCCGGTGTCGTAGGCTTGGCGTTGGGCGCGGCCATTGCGAGCAACCACGGCTACTACAACCGCGGTTACTATGGCGGCTACTACGGCGCCGGATACTATCCGGCCTACAGCTACGGCTACGCCTACGCCCCGCCCGCCTACCGGGTCTGCGAGAGCACCCGGTGGGTCTGGGATCCCTACATCGGCCGCAACGTTCCGGTGGCCACCCGCTACGCCTGCTAAGGCCCGTGGTGGTCGCGCCCCGTCCCCCTCCTTTGCGGGGGAGGACGGCGGCGAGGTCGGATGGTTGACCGACCTATCTCGCGATCAGGGCGCTAGCCTTCCACCGCAAAGGTTAGGCCAGCGTTCTTCTGAAGCCTGTCGACGAGCCTAGTCTGCATCGCCGCACCGGGTGTCCAGACGCCGCCTGGAACGTCCGGCGTATCCTTGATCAAGCAGATCGCGGCCTCGGCCAGCATCTTGGAGGTCGAGCCGTAGCCGGGATCGCGGTCGCCCTTCACCGAGACCCGGACCTTCCGCCCATCGGGCGCAATGCCAATGAAGGCGATATCGTAGAAGCCGGCCTCGCGCTCGGCCTTGGAGGGTCCCTCGCCGGGCTTGGGCGGGTTCTCCATGCCGGTAAACTCTGTGGGCGCGCCCGGGATCACCACCGCCATCTCGTCATAAACGAAGTCCGTACCCCAGGGGTGACCCATGAGGGCGTTCGAGCGGTGAACGTTCTTGGTGTTGATCGCCGCCATCATGAACGGCCCGACGTCGGCGCCGACGTCCGGATCATGCTCAACGGAATTGGCCGCCGGCTGAGGGGGTCCTTCAAAGCCAGGGGTGAGCGCAAACGGGTTCATCATCAGAGCGATGAGACCAGGGTCCTTCTGCAGCGCCGCCATGGTCGCAGCTCCACTTGCGGCCGTGCCGCCGGAGAGCCCGCCTTGGATGGCGCGGACTCGGCCCTTCACGCGGGGAACCGCCGCGCCCAGCTTCGCCTTGGCTGTCTCCTCGGCGAAAAAGACGCCGAGCTCGAAGGGAATAGAGTCGAAGCCGCAGGAATGAACGATCCGCGCGCCGCTCTTCTTGGCGCCCGCGTGGTGGGCGGCGATGATCGTGGCCATCCAGTTGGGCTCGCCCGTGAGGTCCAGGCAGTCGGTCCCGGCCGCCACGCAGGCCGCCACGAGCTTGTCACCATAGAGTTGGTAGGGCCCGACCGTGGTGATGATCGCCTTGGCGCGGCGGACCATCGCGTCGAGCTCCGCCGGATTGTCGGCGTCGGCGACGATCAGCGCCGTGTCCTTTGGCGCGCCCATCTCGTCGCGGACCTGCGCCAGCTTGGCGGCGCTGCGCCCGGCCATCGCCCATTTCACCTCGCCGCCGATGCCGTAGCGTTGGGCCAGGTATTCAGCGACCAGCCGTCCGGTGTAGCCGGTGGCGCCATAGACGATGATGTCGAACTCGGCGTTGGGCTTCATAGTGCGGTTTCCTTGGCGACGATGCGGCGGCACCCTGCCCACGCTTGACGCTGTAAGCAATCGTTCGACGCAGCCCGCCGGCTTGGCCATGATCGTCCCGCGACCCGGCGTTCGCCCGGCGGAAGGATTGGCGATGCGCCAGAAGGTGCTGGTACTGTATCTGGCCAACTCGGCGCTCGATGCGCCCACTGTGGCCTGGGCTGTCTATGACGGGACCGGCGAGACGCGCCCAATGGCTGGAGACGCCGACCAGCCGCCCTATCGCACCGGCGTGGAGGCGCTGAAGGATGGCTGGCGGCTGATCCAGGCCTCTCAGATCGTGCCGCACAGTCGTGGCGAGGAATTCGACCTCGCCTATCTGAAGTATGAATTCTTCTTCGAGAAGCTCGTGGAGGCCGTCGCATGACCACCCCGTCGCCCCTGCTCGGCTCGCTCGACATGGCCCGGTTCGTCGCGCGCGGTTTCCTGCGCTTCGACGGCGTCGTTCCGGCCGAGATCAACGACCAGTTCCTGGCCGAGGCGGGCGAGGCGCCAGAGCCCGGCGCGAAGATGCGCCAGACCTATGGCCGCCTACTGTCCGGCTCCGGCATCCCCGAGGTAGCGCCGGGCGTCCCCTTGAGCGCGGCCTATCCCCAGGGTTCGGCGATCGACCGGCTCCTGAAGCTGCCGCTGGTGGCGGGCGCGATCCGGAGCCTGGTTGGTCCCGAGCCAGTGTTCGACCATCACTTCCTGCACGTGACCTTCCCACCTGCCTATTATGAGACAGGCGGCGAGAACGTTTCGCAACATACCCACCAGGACTCCACAATCGACCCGCAGGCGGGTTTCGATCTGCAGATCATGTACTATCCACACCAGGTGACCCGGCTGATGGGTGGCACCCGGTTCATCCCCGGCACGCACCTGCGCAAGGTCAGCGAAGTGTCGCTGGGCCGCTACCAGAACATGGTCGGCCAGCAGCACATGGTCTGCGAGGCCGGTACGTTGCTCTTTCTGCACAACGGCATCTGGCACGGGGGCGGGGTGAACCTGTCGGACCGCACCCGGACCATGTTCAAGATCCGCATGAACCCGGTAGAGCCGCAGATCCGGCGTTGGGACATGGCGACGATGCCCGAGGCGCCGGCCGAGCGGCCGATCTTCTTCGTGAAAGGTCAGTTGCCGGAGACGGTAGAGAGCATCTTGATGACACCGGAACCCTGGTTCGAACAGGACACCGGACGGCTCGAATACGTGAACCGCATCAAGCTGTGGCGTCACCTGACGGGCGACCCGACCTTCGACAGCGACTACTGGATGACGCGGCTGGAGAACCCGGCGCGGGTACGTCGCCCCGCCTTTGGGCCATGAAACGTAACGGGAACATGCTATAGGCGCGGGATGGCCGACTCTGCGGGCCTTTCCGCCGATCTACTGCCGCCCCGGTTCGCCGACTGGTTCGCCGAGCGGGGCTGGAGCCCGCGCGCCCACCAGCTGGCGATGATCGAAAAGGCCCAGACCGGTCGCGACGCGCTGCTGATCGCGCCGACCGGCGGAGGCAAGACGTTGGCGGGGTTCCTGCCGAGCCTGATCGCGCTTGCCGACCGGCCGCGCACGAACGCGCCGAACGGCCTGCACACGCTCTACATCTCGCCGCTCAAGGCCCTGGCGGTCGACGTGGAGCGAAACCTGAACGCCCCGATCCAACAGATGGGTCTGCCGATCGTCGCGGAGAGCCGCACGGGCGACACGGGCGTTTCCCGCCGGCAACGGCAGCGGGTGAAACCGCCTGACATCCTGCTGACCACGCCCGAGCAGCTGGCGCTGCTCTGCGCCTGGGAAGGGGCGCGGCTCTATTTTGAAAGCCTCGAGTGCGTGATCCTCGACGAGATCCACACCCTGCACGCCTCCAAGCGCGGAGACCTCCTGGCGCTCGATCTCGCCCGTATCGCTCGGTTCGCGCCGAACCTGCGTCGGGTAGGCCTCTCCGCGACGGTGGACGACCCTGAAGTGATCAAGGCCTGGATGGCGCGCCACGGCCCCGCCGTCAGCCTTGCTGACACCTCCGCCGCCGCCTTCGGGGAAAGCGAAGAGCAAGGCTGCGCCCCGCAATCGTCCCCGAACGCAGGAGTCGCAGGAGGATCGGATCGACGCGGCAGAGGCAACGCCTCCATCGACCTTGTGCGCGGACCCTCGGGCGCCGAGCCGGTTGTCGAGGTGCTGCTGTCGGAGGGTCGGGTACCGTGGTCGGGGCACACCGCACAGCACGCCATGCAGGAGGTGTACGACGTCATCAAGACGGCGAGGACAGCTCTGGTCTTCGTCAACACCCGCTTTCAGGCCGAGTTCGCTTTCCAGGAACTGTGGCGGCTGAACGAGGATGCGCTGCCGATCGCGCTGCACCACGGTTCGCTGGCCGCAGAACAGCGCCGCAAGGTCGAGGCGGCGATGGCCAGGGGCGAGCTTCGCGCCGTGGTCTGCACCTCGACGTTGGATCTCGGCATCGACTGGGGTGACGTCGACCTGGTCATCCAGCTCGCCTCGCCGAAGGGCGCCTCGCGAATGGTCCAGAGAATTGGGCGGGCCAACCACCGGCTCGATGAACCTTCGCGCGCGCTGTTCGTGCCGGCCAACAGGTTCGAGATGCTGGAATGCCAGGCGGCGCGCGAAGCGATCGCTGAGAACAAGCTCGACGGAGATCCGCCGCGGGTCGGGGCGCTGGACGTCCTGGCCCAACACGTCATGGGCTGCGCCTGCTCGGAGCCGTTCGATCTCCTGGCGCTCTATGACGAGGTGACCTCGGCGGGGCCCTATCGCGCGTTGCCTTGGGAGGATTTTGAGCAGGTTGTCGATTTCGTCTCCACCGGCGGCTACGCCCTCAAGACCTATGATCGCTTTCGCCGGATCGTGAAGGGGCTGGACGGGCTATGGCGGGTTCGCAACCTCGAGACCGCCCAGCGCCACCGGCTGAACATCGGCGCCATCGTCTCGCCGGCGATGCTGGCGGTGCGCATCGCCACGCGCCGCGGCGGCGGCGGCCGCAAGGTGGGTGAGATCGAAGAAGGCATGGTCGAGATGCTGGAGCCCGGCGAGACCTTCGTCTTCGCCGGTCAGGTCTGGCGATTGGTGGCGGTGACCAATCTTGATGTCCTGGTGCAGCCCGCGCCCGCGGCGGACCCAAAGATGCCGTCGTGGGGAGGCTCCAAGTTCGCGCTGTCGACCTACCTCGCCAAGCGGGTCCGCCAGCTGATGTACGACCAGGCGCACTGGCAGGTGTTGCCAACGGACGTACGCGAATGGCTTGAGGCCCAGCGAGACCGCTCGGTGATCCCCGAGGAAAACGAGATGCTGCTGGAGACCTTCGTCCGCGGCCGGCGGCATTTCATGGTCTGCTATCCGTTCGAAGGCCGGCTGGCGCACACGACGTTGGCCATGCTGCTGACGCGCCGGCTGGAACGGATCGGGGCTGCGCCGCTCGGCTTTGTCTGCAACGACTATGCGCTGGCGGTGTGGACGCTGAATCCGCTGGAAGGGCTGGATTTCAGCGAACTCTTCAACGAGGACATGCTCGGCGACGACTTGGAGGCCTGGCTTGCGGAGAGCTTCATGATGAAGCGCGCCTTCAAGGGTTGTGCGATCATCGCTGGGCTGATCGAGCGGCGCTTTCCAGGCCAGCAGCAGAAGTCAGGGCGGCAGATCACCTTCTCGACGGACCTCATCTACGACACCCTTCGTCGCCACGAGCCGGAGCACCTGCTGCTGCGTTGTGCGCGCGACGATGCGGCGAGCGGACTTATCGACGTAGCGCGGCTGGGGCAGATGCTGGCGCGCATCAAAGGGCGCATCCGCCATGCGCCGCTCGAGCACCTGTCCCCGTTCTCCGTTCCCATCTTGCTCGAGATTGGCAAGGAGCGCAGTCCCGGCCACACGGGTGAGACCATGATCCTGCGTGAAGCCGAGGAAGACCTGATCGCCGAGGCCCTGCAGTGAGCGCGCCCGAGGCTCTGCCCGCCAAGGCGTTCGCCTACGACTACTCGGTGGCGGAATGCGGGTCGCTGCGCACATCGGTGGGGCCGGCCGAGGTGATGCTGCGTAGCTCAGGGGCGCTGTGGATGGCGGCGGAGCGCGCCCTGGTGGTCGCTGACCTGCATCTGGAAAAGGGCTCATCCTATGCTGCCCGCGGCCAGATGCTGCCGCCATACGACACTCGCGAGACCCTGAGCCGACTGGCCGCCGAGGTGGCGGCGCTCTCACCGACACTGCTCGTTCTGCTGGGCGACACCTTCCACGACCGAAAGTCAGAGGCGCGGCTGGCGGGCGACGATGCCGAGGGGCTGCGCGAACTGGCGCGGGGACGGACCCTCGTCTGGGTGATCGGCAACCATGACGCCGATGGGCCTCGCGCGCTTCCCGGCGAGGTCGCCGACGAGTTCGAACTCTGTGGGCTCACCTTGCGCCACGAGCCCCGCGCCGGGGCGCAGGCGGGAGAGATCTGCGGCCACCTCCACCCCGCCGCCAGGGTAAAGGGCGCGCTCGGAAGCGTACGCCGCCGCTGCTTCGTCACCGACGCCGAGCGCGCAGTCCTGCCGGCGTTCGGGGCCTACGCGGGAGGACTGAATGTGCGCGACACAGCCTTCGCCGGCCTCTTCCTGCGCCCCCCTCTGGCCGGGGCGCTGGGCCGGGGCCGCGTGCACGCGGTGGGTTGGCGCTCGCTCGTGGGAGACTAGAGGCGACCGGTCTTCATCGCCTGATCGAGGCAGACCGCCAGCGAGATGCAAGCTCCGGCGGTGAGCGTGGTGGAGAGCCTCGGGTAGCGGGCAGGGACGTCGGGCGCATGATGGTCGAACAGCCACTGCACCAGGAAGGCGCCGATGCAGCCGCCAATCACCCAGCCATCGGGAATGCGATGACGCGTCGCAAGCAGCGTCCAGGCTACGATGGGCGACAGCACCGAGATCAGCAGCCGCTCGGCCCTTGGCCTCGGACGAACGGTCTCCATTCCCCACCGGACGCCGCCCAGGAAGGCCAGGACGACGCCCGACCATGTCAGGATGACGGTCAGCGCAGGGAGCGCCACGGCCGGCGGACCCCAGCCGTAGGCGAGGGCGGCCAGGGGGAAAGGCGCGAGCGCGCTGAGTGCGATGAGCCACAGAGTTGGGGGAATGGCATCATGCCGCGCAGCGGCGCTCGGCTGGTCGTTCACGATTTCAGTCTCTCCGAAAAGCGGACGACGCCGCCCAACCGGCCGCCAATGCGAAAGCCATCGCAGCTAGACCGTAGGACCATGGCCTCTGGTGCGCCCAAAGGTAAAGTCCGCGTTCTACCCCGACCTTTTCCACCGTGAGCGTGCGTGACCGCTGGGAGACCGGGTGGCCGTTCTGGAACAGGAAGATACGAACGTCGTAGCGGCCGATCGGCGCCTCGGCCGGCAGCGCGATCTCGGCGCGGAATAGCCCCCTATCGACGAAGCGTACGCCATGCTCGTCGACATCGTAGAGGTGCTCCGCCTCCTTCAGTCTCACGACGGCGCGGCGCCAGTCGTAGTAGTCGGCCCCCAGCCGGCTGACCACCATGTCGCGGATGCCGTAGCGGGTTTCGATACGTTGCTCGGCCGGCGCATTGATCGCCAGATGATCGACGCCGGCGCCCAGGCGACGTAGCTCGGCGAAATGGGCGATGTCGTCGAGCGGCCGGTTCGAAGCTGCGATGTAGAATCCGGGCGCGCCGTGAAACACCACGGGCCGGCTGTTGATCCAGACGCCGGCCACACGGCTCTTGCGGGCGATGCGTACCGGTTGTTCCGGGCCGCGTACGATGACCAGCACGTCGCTGGGCCGCCACAGGGGATCGAAGACCGCGCCGTAGAGCACGATCCGGTCGCCGCGGAAATCGGAGTTCACCCGCACGTTGGTGTCTGTCAGGGCCGCGGCGATGGCCGGCATGGCGCGCGGCGCCTGGACCGAGGGAGGCGGCGCTGCGATCGCCATCAGCCGCCGGTCCCCGACATCAGCACGAAGGCCTCGCGCGGCGTAAAAAAGAGACCAAGGCCCATCCTGAGGCCGACCAGGAGAACGATCAGCGCAAGTAGGGCGCGAAGCTCCTCGGCCCGGAACCGGGACGAGGCGCGCGCGCCGAACTGGGCGCCCAGCACGCCGCCGAGCAACAGCAGGGTGGCCAGCAGAATGTCGACCGTCTGGTTGCGCCCTGCCTGCAGAACGCCGGTGAGCGCAGTGGTGATGATGATCTGGAAGAGGCTGGTGCCGACCACGATGCCGGCCGGCATCCGCAGGATGTAGACCATCGCCGGCACCAGCACGAAGCCGCCGCCCACGCCCATGATCGCCGAGAGCATGCCCACGAACACGCCCAGCAGGATGGGTGGGATCACGCTGATATAGAGCCGCGAGCGCGGAAACCTCATCTTCAGCGGCAGTCCATAGAGCCAGGGCGGCCGCCGGCCGCGCGGAGGCGGTGGGGGCTGGTTGCGGCGGCGTCGCAGTATCGCCCCGACCGACTCCCAGAACATCAGGCCGCCGATGATCCCTAAGAAGATCAGATAGGAGAGCGCCACCACCAGGTCGGCCTGGCCGATCAGGCGCAGCCAGCGGAAGATCTCAACGCCCAGCACGGCGCCGACCACCCCACCGGCCGCCAACACACCGCCCATCCGGAAGTCCACCGCGCGCCTGCGGCCGTAGGAGATCACGCTCGACATCGACGAGGCGGCGACGTGGTTGGACATGCTGGCCACCGCGACCGCCGGGGGGATGCCAAGGAACACCAGCACCGGCGTCATCAGGAAGCCGCCGCCGATCCCGAACATGCCCGAGATGAAGCCCACCAACGCGCCCAACGCCACCAGCAACGGCGCGTTCACGGAGACCTCGGCGATGGGCAGGTAGAGGTCCAAGCTCTGCGGCCCTACGGTTACGAGCAGGCGGCCCGAGCGCGCCTCAACGTGTCAGGACGGTGAGCCGCGCGACAGTGGTAGGATCCAGCGACCCGGTGGCCGCAAGGCCTTGATCGCGCTGATATGCGGTCACGGCAAGCTTCAGCTGAGGCGAAACCGCGCCATCCGGGCGGCCCTTGTAGTAGCCGAGCCGGCCAAGGACCTTCTGAGCTGCGGTCACCGAGAGGCCGGAGGCCGGCGTCTCAGATACAGCCACACCGGGGGTCGGCTCGAATGCGCTGGCCTGAGTCTCCGCCGTCGCCAGCTGGGCGGCAGGCACCTTGCCCTGCAACTCCGTGGCGCTGGCGCGGGCCTCGGCGTCGCCCGCGCTGGCGGCGATCAGGAACCATTTGTAGGCTTGCGCTAGGTCGCGCGGCACGCCCGAACCCGACTGATAGAGCAGGCCGAGATTGTACTGCGAGTCGACCACGCCATGTTGGGCGGCCTTCTTGAACCACTGAGCGGCGGCGGCCGCGTCGGGCGGCCCGCCCTCGCCGCGGAACAGGAAGAGGGCGAGGTTATGCATGGCCGGCGGGTCACCGGCGTCAGCGGCGCGAGCGGTCCAGCGACGGGCCTCGCCGATGTTCTGGACGACCCCCGCCTGGCCTGTCTCATAGAGCCGGGCCAGGTAAACCTGGGCTGGGGCCCAGCCGCCATCGGCGAGGACCTTCAGGTGAGCAAGCGCGCCGGGCTGCCTGGCCTCCACGGCGCGAACCGTCTCGATGTAGTCGGTGGCTTCAGGGTCGGGCCGCGGCGCTGCGGCGGCAGGCTCGACCACCGCAGGAGCCGGGGCCTTCTGGACGGCCGGGGCTGACGGGCCGGTCGCCGGCGTCAGCGCGAGCGCCGCGCGGGGGCTTGTCTCGATCGAGGCTGCTTCCTGGGCCTGGCGTGTCGCAGCCGGGCCTTCCAACAGCACCACTCCAGCTGCGCCGACGCTCAGGAAGGCCGCTCCGCCGGCGACCATGAGGGCGGTCTGCCAAGTGGAGGCGGGTCGGTTCGGCTTGAGGCCGAACAGGCCCCGCGAGCGGCGCGGCGCAGGCTCTGGCGCATGCAGGACGTCTTCGCGCGGCCCGGCGACGGCGCGAGCGGTGGCGCGGGCCTGCTCGATCACTTCGCGGGTGGAGAGCGCTGGCGCGGCCTCCGTCATCACTGTGTCGAGTTCGAGGCCGGCCGGCTCCTCCGCCTCGGTTTCTGCGGCGGCTTCGGCGATCGGTGCGAAGGCGCCTGCCGCAGCGAAATCCTCTTCGCCGAACGCGGGGTTCCACGGATCGAGCGCCGGCTGGTTGACCGGTTCCGCGCGCGAGAGGAAATCTGCACCGAACACCATCGGCGCAGCCGTGAAGACGGTCTCCGCCGCCTCGTCCGGTGCGGGCGCAGCCGCCGCGGGGCTGAAAGCCTCGCGTGTCGGCTCGGAAATGGTCTCGCTCGCGGTCCTTGGGAAGGCCTCGGGGAACGGCTCGGAGGCGAGGCGCCGGCGGGAATCGGCCAGCAGCCGGGCGGTGCGCTCCTCGCTCTGGCGCAAGCGTTCAGCGAGGTCACCGGCGGCGCGCTCATGCCGTTGCTCGATGCGCTCGGTGACCTTGGCCACCTGCTCGCCGACGTCGTCGATGGCCTGGGCGGCCCGGCGCTCGGACTGCATGATGCGATCGGTGAGCCGATCGGTGATACGGCCGATCTCCGCGCCCAGCCGCTCCAGCGCCTCGGCATGCAGTTGATCGGTTCGTCCCAGGCGATTCTCCACCGCGCCGGCGATGCGAGCGATCTCGCCGCCAACCTGTTCGATGGCCTCGGCGCTGCGTTGTTCAGCGCTCTGCACGCGCCGGGTCAAGATGTCGGCCATGCTCAGGACCTCGCGTCCCATCGTCTCAATGGCGCGCGCTGAGCGCTGCTCGGCGGCGGAGACGTCCGCGGCGATCTGGCCGAGCCTCTCCTCCAGGCGCTCCGGCCCGGAAGCTGCCAAGCGCGTGGCGATCTCCGTGCGCGCGTCCTCGACCCGTCGTGTCAGGTCTTCGGCAAGGCCTTCCAGCCGCTGCCCCATGTCGCCGCGCAGGCTGCCGTCGGCGGCGTGCATCCGCTGGTCGAGCTGGGCGAGCGCGTCGCGGAGACTGTCGAGCGCCTCGCGGGTGCGCGTCTCAGCGTCGGCCATCCGTTGTCCGAAGCGCTCGACAACCTCCTCGATGAGCACCGCCGGATCGCCTGCCGTTTCGGCTCGAGCGACGGTCTCTTCCAGCCGTCGGATCGCCTCGGCGGAACGCGGACCGGCGACATCTTCGATGTGACGCAGCCGCTCGGCGGCGCTCGCCTGGCCGGCAGCCAGCTGTTCGGCGGCGGCGTCGAGGCGGGCCACGAACGCCAGCTGTTCGCGTTCCGCTGTTTCGAGCCGCGCCATGGCGTGGCGTACGGAGTGCTCGACGCCGGAGATGGCCAGGCCGGCGCGGGTCTCGGAGGATTCTATGCGGTCAGTGAGCAGGTCCAGCGCAAAGGCGATACGCCCCAGGTCGTCGGACTCGGAACCGGCGGACGAGGTCAGCATGAACGACTTCGGCGTCTCGTTCGCGGCGCGGAGCGGCCGCGCCCCAAAGTGCGCCTCTGAGGTTACTTCTTCGGGAACATCGTCTTCGAGAATGACCCGGTTCAGCCACTCGCCGAGCGTCATGCCTGACCGACGCGCCAGCTCCTTGGCGACTTCTCGCGCCTTCGGATCGATACCCTTGACGCTCCAGGGCGCCGCCGCAGTCATCGAATCGCCCCTCCCGGATGTAAAGACGCTACCCACCGTTGCTTGGGGTGTAAACGAAAGCTTAACGCTAGATGTGGTGGGCGGGCGCTTCGGTTGTGGATGGATCAGACCCGGTGGAAGCCGCAGCTTCCGTTCGTCACGGGCGCCTGCGATAGGCCTCCCGGATGGATATCCCCCTCACTCTGACAATTGGCGCGGTCTTCCTTGGCCTGGCGATTTTTTCCGGCTGGCGCGGCGCCCGGCCGCCCGATCCGCGGCGAGGCCCCAGGATGATGCCCTGGCGGGTGATTATGGTGACCGCCGCCGCCGGCCTGCTGCCGATCCTGGTGCACCTCTTGAACCTGGTAGGCGTGACGACCGGGCGCTAGGATCAACGTTAGGTCGGAGCGTACCGTTTGCTGACCTTCCGCAAGCCAGCGAGGACAGGCGCTATTCCCTCGGCCGGAAGGCCGGGCGTCATCAGCAGCCGCCAGGCGCGGATATTCACGCCGATCGCCTCGCGGTCGTAGACGCGCCGAGTGCGGAGGTGATCGACCAAGTCGCAAAGGCTGCTCAGACCCTCGTCGACCGCCGGCGCGCCGCAGACGGCGCCTGCGCCGATCCCATGTGCCGCCAACGTGTAGAGTTCGGCCATGCCGGCGTCGTCGAAGCTTTGACCCAGCCGGCCGTAGGCGACCTCCGCCAACTCCAGCAGCGCCATCAGCTCGGCTCGGCATGTGGGCTTGAGGGTCTCCAGATTCGCCTGGGCGCGATCCAGGGCTTCCGCCACCGCCAGGCCGCCTGGCTCGCGCAGGAGTTCGGCAAGCCGGTGCTTAGGGAAGACGAACCGAACACTGCTCATGAGGCCTTCAGAGCCTTGGGTTTACTGCCGAGCGCTCCTAGGGCGATCTCCTCGTCGCTGTTCGGCGTCGCTGGCGCGCGGTCCTCGCGGCGGCGGCCCCCTCCCGGCGGCGGTTCGTCGCGGAACCTGCGGTCGGGGCCGACATAGCCATCGGAATAGAGGAACGTGCGGCCCTCCTTGGAAACCCAGATGATCCGTTCAAGCATCACCATCGGGGCGATCGGCTTCTTGATCAGGATATGGCCGCCGCAGTCACGAGCGCGGGTGACGTCGCTGGCCGGAGTATGAGCCGTTGTGACCAGCACCGGCGTATAGCAGTTGGGCTCGGCGGCGTTGTGGCGCATCCATTTGATGAAGTCGTATCCGCCGCCGGAGGGCGACAGACTGTCGACGATCGCCAGATCGATCTGCTGGCTGACGGCGACTTCCTGCGCCTGCTCGACGGTCGTACACCGGTAGAGCTGCTTGGCGCCAAGCCCGGTCACGATCTGCACCAGGATCGACATGCCCACGGGCGTATCGTCGAGCAGCAGGATTGCCGCCCGCTCCAGGTTGAATCGCGCGCGCGAAGCGGGATCGAGCGCCATGGCGGTAAAGCCCCCCTTACCAATCCAGCGAGCGTGTTATTCGCAGGCGTAGGGACTATACCGGCGGTTGCGGTTAACGAAGTCTTGTCGGAACACGGGAAGTATCTCGCACATCCGGACAGCCGCTTCCGGCTGATCGCCGGCGTTCTATGCCGCCGCCGCGAGTTCCTTGGGCTCCTCAGCCTTCCTGGGCCGCTTGGAAAGGCCTGAGACCCCGCCAGACGAGAGCAGGCCGACGTCGGCCATAAGCCATGGGATCGACCACTTGTGCGGGGCGGCGCAATAGCGCGGCTGCCAAAGCGGGTCGTACTTGTCCTTGTAGCGCCGCACGCCCTGGAAGTTGTAGATTTCCTCGCCGCGCTCGAAGAGCAGGTTGCCAACGCGGCTCATGATCGGGGCCAGTGGCCGGTCCTCGAGGCCAGCGAGCGGCGCCATGCCGAATTCAAAGGCCGCATAACCCTGTCCGCGACCCCAGCCGATCAGCTCGACGAACAGATAGTCCATGATGTTGTTCGGGGCGTCGTCGGCATAGCGCATGAGGTCCATGGAAAAGGCGCTGCGGCGGGCTGTCGTCCAAAGCGTGGCGAAGGCCATGGGCTTGCCTTCGACGCGGACCAGGGCCACGGGGAACTCCTGCACATAGCCCGGCCAGAAACCGCCCATGGAGAAGCCCTTCTCGCCGCCGGCGTGGTGGGACAGCCACTGGTCGGAGATCTCCTGGAGGGTGGGCAGCATGGCTGTGACCGCCTCGCCCTCGAGCACCTCGAAAGTGGCCCCGGCCTCGCCGAGCTTGCGCCATGCTCGCCGCGCGGTGCCGCGCTTTCGTCCGTCCATGGAAAAGGTCTCGAGAGGCACGGCGGCGCTCTCGCCCACCTTCTGGATGGAGAATCCCAGCTCGACGATCTCCGGCAGGTCCTCAGCGTTCAGGCCGTGGATCCCCGGCCGCGCAGCGTGCGAATCGGCGAGTTCGCGAAAGCGCCAGAGAAGTTCGGAACGCTCTTCACGGCGGCCGACCGGGGGACCGAGGGCGACCCAGGCGCGGCCGCGGACGCCAAACATCAGGAAGCTCTCGCCCGACGCAGAGAAGAGGAACCGTTTGTCACCGAGCAGCGCCAGATTGGAGCCGGGCTCGGCCGACTCCGCCTTGGCTAGGATCGCGCGCACCCGTTCGAAGTCGGGGTCGCTCTCGCCGACCACCGGCGGTGTCGCGGCCGAGGCGAACAGCCGCCAGAGGCCAAAGGCGAAGAGCACAATGGCCGCGCCGGCCCAGGCCCGGACCGCGCGCTCGGCGTCGGCGTCAGCCATCACCCGCCACCAAGGTCGGTCGGCGTAGTCCGAGTGCTGGAACGTCCACAGGCCCAAGAGCCCGGCGCCGATCACCGCGCAGGCCGCCGAGAAAAGCCAACCCGGCGTGATCTCCATCCGGGTGAGCCGCGAGCTCCGCGGGAAGGCTCCGTGGAACGGCGCCAAAAGCAACGCCAGCGCAACCAGGGCCGCTGTCTCTTCCCAGTTGAACCCCTTGAGCAGGGCGAGGCTGGCGCCCAGCAGCAACGCGCCCATGGTCGCGCCCCAGGCCGCGTCGAGGCGGGCGCGCAGGCCAAACGAAAGCAGGATCAGCACCAAGCCCAGGATGCTGGAGAGGAAGTGCGCGGCCTCGATCAGATAGACCGGGGTGATCTGAATCAGCCGCATGAAGCGCGCGGGCTCCGAGGGCGTGGCGCCGGAGGCCAGCAGCATCACCCCTGCTGCAAGCGTAAGGATCGCGCCTGTCCAGGGCGCAAGCTCGAAGGCCGCGGGGCGGAGATCTCTCAGGAAACGCATCCAGGCCTATCGGTCTGCCAACGGGTTGCCGCCTTATAGCTGCAATTCGCGCCCGATCGTCGCCTCAAACATCCGTTTAGTCCCGCTTGCTCTCGCAAGGCGCAGCGCTAATGTGGCGCGCCTTCCTTTCGTCGAGCGTTGGAGACCGCCATGGCTGATTTCGGCGCCGCCGACCTTGATGGGTTTCGCACGGAGGTGCGCGACTGGCTGGCGGCCAACTACCCGGCCGAGCTGCGTGAGCCGAACGCCGAGACCGATCCCGAGGCCGTTTGGGGCGGCCGCGCTTTCGAGGGCTCCCAAGATCCGCAAGCCGTCTGGACGCGCCGCGTCGCCGAGAAGGGCTGGACGGCGCCGACCTGGCCGAAGGAATACGGCGGCGCCGGACTCGATGCCCAGCAGGCCCGCGTCGTCGAGCAGGAGATCGCCGCCGGTCGCTACCGCTCCCCGCTGCTTTCGTTCGGGTTGTGGATGCTGGGGCCGGTGCTGCTTGAGTACGGCAACGACGAGCAGAAGCGGGAACACCTGCCGCGGATCACGCGCGGCGAGATTCGCTGGTGCCAGGGCTACTCCGAGCCCGGCGCTGGTTCCGACCTCGCGAGCCTCGCCACCCGCTGCGAAGACAAGGGCGATCACTGGCGGATCGACGGCCAGAAGGTGTGGACGAGCTACGCCGACAAGGCCGACTGGTGCTTCTGTTTGGTCCGCACCGACCCCTCAAAAAAGCACGAGGGCATCTCTTTCGTGCTGATCGACATGCGTACGCAGGGCGTTGAGACGCGGCCGATCCTGCTGATCTCCGGCGAAAGCCCGTTCTGCGAGACTTTCTTCACCGGCGTGCAAATCCCGAAAGGCAACCTGGTCGGCAAGATCAACGGCGGTTGGGAGATCGCCAAACGGTTGCTGCAATACGAGCGCCAGAACATCTCGGCTGGCTTTGGCGAGGGCGGCACGGCCGGCGGCGCCTCGGGCGACCTGGGCGAAGTGGCGAAACGCTACGTCGGAATGGACGGGGGCAAGCTGGCTGACCTGGATCTGCGCCAACGCATCACGCTCAACAAGATGAACTTCCAGGCGCTGCGCCAGACCATCGGGCGGACCGCGGCGGAGAGCCGGGCGGCCAACGGCCCGTCAGCCGCGACCTCGATCATCAAATATGCGGCGGCGGAGTTCGCCAAGGAGCGCTCGGAACTGATGGTCGAGGCCCTGGGCGGCCAAGGCCTGGGCTGGGAAGGCGAGGGCTTCAGCCAGCCCGAGATCACCACGGTGCATGGCTGGCTGCGCACGAAGGCCAATTCGATCGAGGGGGGCACCTCGGAGGTCAATCTGAACGTGGTCTCCAAGCGGGTCCTTGGACTCCCGGATCCCAAGTAGGCTGTTTGGGCTGCGGTCTATTCTGGCCGGAGCCTCGAAGGTTTTAATTTTTAACGGCGAGATTTCCCAATGCCTGATACTGGCGCGGATGTTGGCGGCGACCTTGAGGCCTTTAGGTCCGAGGTCCGGGCATGGCTGGATGCGAATTTCCCGGACGCCTTCAAACGTGATCCGTCGCGGCAAGCCGCCATGGCGGCAGGCCTCGCCAGCGATGAGAGCCATGACGCCAAAGCCTGGCGCAAGGCGATGGGCGAAAAGGGCTGGGGCACGCCTACCTGGCCGGCCGAATTCGGCGGAGGCGGTCTGTCTCGCCGGGAAGCCCGCGTCTTGCAGGAAGAGATGGCCCGGATCGGCGCCCGCAATCCGATCGGCGGCATGGGCGTGATGATGTTCGGCCCGACGCTGATCGAGTACGGCACATCCGAGCTCAAGGCCCAGCACCTGCCCGGGATCATCAAGGGCGAGGTCCGCTGGTGCCAGGGCTATTCAGAGCCAGGTTCCGGTTCCGACCTCGCGAGCCTGCAGACACGCGCCGAGGACAGGGGCGACCACTGGCTGGTGAACGGGTCCAAGATCTGGACGAGCGGCGCAAATCTCGCTGACCGCTGCTTCTGCCTGGTGCGCACGGACACCACCAAGAAGCATGAGGGGATCAGCTTCCTTCTGATCGACATGAGCGCGCCAGGCGTCGAAGTCAGGCCGATCCCGCTGATCAACGGCACCTCGCCCTTCTGCGAAACCTTCTTCACCGACGTGAAGGTTCCGAAGGACCAGCTCTGGGGGCCGCTGAACGGCGGCTGGACGATCGCCAAGCGGCTCCTGCAGTTCGAACGCGAGAACATCTCGGCGGGGCTGGGCGGCGGCAACATCGGACAGGCGACGCCGCTGCCAACCGTGGTCGAGGCCGCCAGGGACTATGTGGGCGTCGACGAGACCGGTCGGCTCGCCGACAGTGACCTGCGCCGGCGGATCACCGACCACCTGTTGGAGGCCCGCAGCTTCCAGCTCACCGTGCGCCGCGTGGCCGACGAGGCGAAGTCGAACCAGGGCCCCTCGGCCGCAACCTCGATCATGAAATACGCCGGCGCCAAAATCGCCCAGGAGCGCAACGAGCTGCTGGTCGAGGCCATGGGTCATCAGGCCCTGGGCTGGGATGGCGAAGGCTATTCGCCGCCCGAAATCACCGCGCTTCGCACCATGTTGCGATCGAAGGGCAATTCCATCGAGGGCGGCACATCGGAGATAAATCTGAACGTCGTCTCCAAGCGGGTCCTGGGGCTTCCGGACCCGAAGTGAAGCAAGGTCCGACCGCGAGTCGCGGGGAGACTCCAATCTGACGCGTTTCCGTGCTAGGCTTATGACTAAGATATTGAAAATATAAGATATTAGGGAGATTTCAGGATGGCCGACTTCGGTGGCTCCGATCTGGACGCTTTCCGCGCCGAGGCGCGCGAGTGGCTCGAGGCGAATTTCCCAAAATCGCTGGCGAACCAGCTTACGGCGATGATCCCGGGTGACGAAAACCTGAGCGCCGACGGCAAGCTGTGGAAGCAGCGGATGGCCGATAAGGGCTGGGGCGCGCCGACCTGGCCCACCGAATACGGCGGCGGCGGGCTTTCAGGCGCCGAGGCCCGCGTGCTGCAGCAGGAAATGGGGCGGATCGGAGCGGAAAACCCCGTGGCCGGCATGGGGACGTCGATGTTCGGCCCGACGCTTCTGGAATACGGCACCGAGGAGCAGAAGCGCCGGCACATCCCGCCGATCGTGCGCGGTGAGCTTCGTTGGTGCCAGGGCTACTCCGAGCCGGGCGCAGGCTCGGATCTGGCGAGCTTGCAGACCAAGTGCGTCGACAAGGGCGACCACTGGCAGATTGATGGAAGCAAGATCTGGACGAGCGGCGCACAGTACGCCGACTGGTGCTTCTGTCTGGTCCGCACGGACACCTCCAAGAAGCACGAGGGCATCAGCTTCGTGCTGATCAACATGCGTCAGCCGGGCGTCGAGACGCGGCCGATCAAGCTGATCGCCGGCAATTCGCCCTTCTGCGAAACCTTCTTCACCGCCGCACGCGCTGAGAAGGACGACATGGTCGGGCCGCTGAACGGCGGCTGGACGATCGGCAAGCGGCTCCTGCAGCACGAGCGGTCGGGCCAGGGCGGCGGGCGGATGATGGCCGGCGCCAACGTCGTCGACCTGGCCAAGAAGTACGTCGGCCTCGACGACAGGGGCCGGATCGCCGACAGCGACCTGCGAACCCGCGTCGCCAGGCACATGATGGACGCCAGGGCTCATAGCCTCACGCTGCAGCGCGCGGCCGAAGAGGCCAAGGGCAACGTCAACCCGAGCGCCACCACTTCGGTGATGAAGAACTCCGGCACCTGGATCGGCCAGGAAAAGGCCGAGCTTACGCTGGAGATTATGGGTCACCAGGGCCTGGGCTGGGAAGGCGAGGAGTTCTCCAGGGACGAGCGCGAGGCCGTCCGCACCTGGCTCTCGGGCAAGGCCACGACGATTTTCGGAGGCAGCCAGGAGATCCAGTCGAATATCGTCTCGAAACGGATTTTGGGCCTGCCGGACACGACGCAGAACGGGTGACGAGCGCCCTCGCATGCCTTTGGCTGTCACTCCGGAGGCGCGCAGACGATTTGTCCGGGACACGTACTCGCCACGCTCTGCGACTAGCTTTGGAACGTCGGCGTCTGCGGGTCCTGGTCTTTCATAGCGCGATATCCGGCATGACACTCTGGGAGTGGGGAAGCACAGGGAGCGAGAACGATGGCCGACTTTGGCGGGACAGAACTCGATGGCTTCCGCGCCGAAGCGCGGGAGTGGCTGGAAGCGAACTTCCCGGCGTCGCTCCGGCGCGACGCGAGCGCTGTCGCCGAACCGGAGTTGAACGGCGCCATTCCCACCGGCGACGTGGCTCTATGGAAGCAACGCATGGGAGAGAAGGGCTGGGGCACGCCGACCTGGCCCAAGGCCTATGGCGGCGGCGGCCTTTCCGGTGCGGAGGCTAAAGTGCTGAGCGAGGAGATGGCCCGCATCGGCGCGCCCAATCCGATCGGCGGCATGGGCGTGATCATGTTCGGCCCGACACTGCTGGAATACGGTAACGAGGAGCAAAAACAGCGACACATCCCGCCGATCGTGAGGGGCGAGCTGCGCTGGTGCCAAGGGTTCTCGGAGCCCGGCGCCGGGTCGGACCTGGCGAGCCTGCAGACCAAGGCTGTCGACATGGGCGACCATTACCTGGTCTCCGGCAGCAAGATCTGGACGTCCGGCGCGCACCTCGCGGATTGGTGCTTCTGCCTGGTGCGCACGGATCCGTCAAAGAAGCACGAGGGTATCAGCTTCCTGCTGATCGACATGAAAAGCCCGGGCGTGGAGCCGCGGCCGATCCTGCTGATCAACGGCACGACGCCCTTCTGCGAGACCTTCTTCACGGACGTGAAGGTGCCGAAGGAGAACCTCGTCGGGCCTCTGAACGGCGGCTGGACGATCGCCAAGCGGCTCCTGCAACACGAGCGGCAGGGGATCTCGGGGGTCAACGCCGCGCCGGGCGCGCAGGCTGGACCGGGCGTGGTGCCGGGACCTTCGCTTGAGACCCTGGCGCGCGACTATGTGGGCGTCGACGACGACGGCAGGCTCGCCGACCAGGACCTTCGCAGCCGGCTGACGAAGCATTTGATGGAGGCTCGGGCCTTCCAGCTCACCGGGCAGCGTGCGGCGGCGGAGACGCGATCGAACCAGGGTCCAAGCGCAGTATCATCGGTGTTGAAAAACGTCGGCTCGCAGGTTCGCCAGGAACGGGCCGAACTTGCGGTCGAGATCCTGGGCGCGCAAGGGCTGGGTTGGTCGGGCGAAGGTTTCAGCGACGACGAGTTGGGGACCGCGCGCGCGTGGCTGCGCGGCAAGTCGGGGACCATCGCCGGTGGGTCTCAGGAGATCCAGTTCAACATCATCTCCAAGCGGATCCTGGGTTTGCCGGAGGTGACGCAGAAGGGGTGATCCTGCCGAAGGGACGCCCACGTATTTTTGTGTATTCGAATACTTCCGTTCCCCAGGGTTCCCGGCGCTATATGCCGCATCAGGAAAAGCCTGGATCCCCGCTTCCGCGGGGGCGAGCGGGAAATAAGATAGGCTGAATTTTTGAGGAGCGAATTTGATGGCTGATTTTGGCGGTACGGACCTTGAGGGCTTTCGCGCCAGCGCGCGTGAGTGGATCGAGGCCAACTTCCCCGCCGGGCTGAAGGGAAAGCCCAACCCGATGATGACCGAGGAGCGCAGGACGCCCTCGGCCGACCAGGAAGCCTGGCGCAAGGCCATGGGCGAGAAGGGCTGGGGCGTGCCGACCTGGCCCGCGGCCTATGGCGGCGGCGGGCTCTCGGCACCTGAGGCCCGGGTGATCCAACAGGAGCTGAACCGCGCCGGGGCCTACAACCCGATCGGCGGCATGGGCGTGATGATGTTCGGCCCGACGCTGCTGGAATACGGCACCGAGGCCCAGAAGCAGGAGCATATCCCGCCGATCGTGAAGGGCGAGATCCAGTGGTGTCAGGGCTTCTCCGAACCGGGCGCCGGATCGGATCTGGCCAGCCTGCAGACCAAGGCCGAGGACAAGGGCGATCACTTCCTGATCAACGGCCAGAAGATCTGGACCAGCGGCGCGCAGTTCGCCGACTGGTGCTTCTGCCTGGTGCGCACGGACACCTCCAAGAAGCACGAGGGCATTTCGTTCGTCCTGTTCACGATGCACCAGCCGGGCGTCGAGGTCCGGCCGATCAAGCTGATCAGCGGCAACTCGCCTTTCTGCGAGACCTTCTTCACCAACGCGATCGCCAGGAAATCGGATCTGGTCGGCCCGCTCAACGGCGGTTGGACGATCGCCAAGCGGCTCCTGCAGCACGAACGCTCGGGCCTCTCCGGCGCCGGCGGCGGTGGCGGCTTCTTCGGGGCGCAGAAGTCCCTGGAGGCTCTCGCCAAAGAATACGTCGGGACGGATGACAAGGGCCGGATCGCAGACAGCGACCTGCGCACCCGGATCGTCAACAACCTGATCGACACACGCGCCTTCCAGCAGACGGCAGTCAGGGCGATGATGGAGGCCAAGGGCAATTCAGGCCCCTCCGCCGCCACCTCGATCATGAAGAACGCCGGCACGCGGGTGATGCAGGACCGCGCCGAGCTGACGCTGGAGATCATGGGCAGCCAGGGCCTGGGCTGGGAGGGCGACGCCTTCACCGCCGAGGAACTCACCGCCGTGCGCGGGTGGCTTGGCGGCAAGGCGACGACGATCTACGGCGGCAGCCAGGAGATCCAGTCCAACATCATCTCCAAGCGCATCCTGGGCCTGCCGGACTTGACCCAAAGCAAGTGATGACGAACCCGCGATCCATCACCTTCCCCGTTCGCGGGGTGGGGGGACCACGCCTGGCAGAAGGCATGGCGGATGGGGCGAGCGCCGTACCGCGCTCGAGCTCCTCCGCCACCGGCTCTTCGACGGACGCCCCTCCCCGCTGCGCGCGCGAGGCCGGAACGCTTTTACCCTAACCCATTAGAACAACACGAATTTCACGAGGAAAAACGACATGGCCGTTCTGAGCGAAGAACAGAGCATGCTGCGCGACGCAGCCAAGAGCTGGGTGCAGGAAAAGAGTCCCGTCACCGCTTTCCGCAAGATGCGCGATTCAGGCGCCGAGCTGGGCTACGACGTCAAAGCCTGGAACGAGATGGCCGAGATGGGCTGGGCCGGGGTGATCATCCCCGAGGAATACGGCGGCTCGAACTTCGGCTACCTGAGCCTGGGCCTGGTCCTGGAAGAGCTCGGCCGCACGCTGACCGCCTCGCCGCTGCTGGCCTCCGGCCTGGCCGCCGCTTCGGCCCTGATCCTGGGCGGCACCGAGGCGCAGAAGTCGACCTGGCTTCCGAAGATCGCCGAGGGCACCGCTGTTGGCGCGCTCGCCATCGATGAGGGCGCCCACCACGCGCCCGACAAGGTCGCGGCCACCGTTTCGGGCGGCAAGCTGACCGGCAAGAAGACCTTCGTGCTGGAAGGCATGGCGGCCGACATCCTGATCGTCTCGGCCAAGGGCCCAGACGGCGTCGGTCTGTTCCTGGTCAAGGCTGACGATGCCGGCGTCAAGCGCACCCGCCTGCACCTGGCCGACAGCCGCGGCGCGGCCAACATCGAGTTCAGCGGCGCCGCCGCCGAGGCGCTGGCGGGCGGGCCGGAGCTGATCGAAAAAGTGCTCGACCGGGCCCGCGCCGGCGTGGCCGCCGAGATGCTGGGCTCCGCCGTCCAGGCCTTCGAGACAACGCTCGACTACCTGAAGGTCCGCGTTCAGTTCGGCCAGGTGATCGGCTCGTTCCAGGCCCTGCAACACCGCGCGGCCAAGATGTTCACCGACCTGGAGCTCTCGCGTTCGGCGGTGGAAGCCGCGCTCGCGGCCATCGACGCCGACAGCCCCGACGTTCCGGAGCTGGTCAGCCTCGCGAAGGCCAAGATGGGTGACACCTTCCATCTGGTCTCCAACGAAATGGTCCAGATGCACGGCGGCATCGGCATGACCGACGCCCACGACGCGGGCTTTTACCTTAAGCGCGCCCGTGCCGCGGAAGCCGCCTTCGGCAACCAGGCGTTCCACCGCGACCGCTACGCGCGGATCCAGGGATATTAAGAAGCCTAGCCCGGAGCCGCTGCCCCGCGGTCAAGCGGCTCCGGCTCGGCGCTCGATCAGGTCTATTCGGCGAGGAAACTCGCCGGATCGATCTGTTCGGGACCCGAGGCGTCCTTCGGGACGGGATAGAGCGTGTAGGACAGGCGCTGGGCGATCGTCCGCCCGCCGCGATGTTCCTTTCTGAAGGTCTCCGGATCAGGAAATTCCGACGCACTGTCTATGTACGTGAATGATTTGCAGTTTTCCGCTAGCGCCGGGCCAAAGGCATACTGAATGCGGTAGGCGCCGTCCGGCAGGGGCCCCACGCTCGCCTTCCCGCCCTTGCCGACAAAGAACGCGACCTGGGTGATGCCCGACACGGCCTCGCGAACCTTGATGATCGCGGGTTTGCCAGAGACGTTGTTGATTTCCAGCTGATGTCCGAATTCCGATTGGTCGAGGTGGCCCTGCAGCACCTCCCCATCGGCGGGCGCTCGCGCGCAGGTCGGGGCGATGGCGGCTTGCTGAGCGCTTGTTTCGGTGGCGCGCAAGGGCGCCGGCGCAGCGTTGAGCGCCGGGGCGTGGGCTGAATAGACCAAGGCTGCGACGGCAAGCGGGACGAACAACCCCATGGCCGCCTGCGCCGCCACGTTGGCGGGCTGGGTCTTCCAGGCATCCGGGAGTGGAGGCGCGTCTTGCGGAACGCCTGCCCGACGCAGTTGCGTGAGCATCTGCATGGCCTCCGAGGCATGTTCCGACCCGGAGGCGGCGACTTGTCGAGCCAGGGCATGGGCGATCGCCAGCTCGCCCTGGGAACGAAACGCCAGCGCGTTTTGCCAGAGAAGTCCGGCATCGGCGTCGTCCGGACGCCGCCCGCCGTTGGCATTGCGCAATATCGAAAGGGGCGTCCAGAACAGCCCCTGTACGCTCCACCATCCGAGCACGGCGGAGATCGCCGTACAGCGCAGGCCGGTCCTGCCGGCGCAGCCCGCACAGTAGATCCCCTCGGACGGATTTCGCCAGGTCGCGACCAGGAACGATACGACTGACCAATGGACAACGCGTCGCGGCTGGATGGTCGGCCGGCGGCAATTCGAACAGCGTATGGGTTCGAGCGCTTTGTATGCAGGCGGCCGGTTCGCGACCTCGTAGGACACGTCGTATGTCCGCCTCCTGTCGATGTCCGACAGGACGGCATAGGCCTCGCTTATCACCTTGAATCGCGCCGCCGCCGCGGGAGCAGGATTTTGGTCCGGGTGGCATTCCTTGGCGAGGAGGCGGAAAGCGCGCTTGATCTCGTCGGCTGTCGCCGTGGGGGCGACGCCGAGCAAACCATAGTAGCTGTTCTGAATACGCTGCCCCACGCTCGCCCCATTTGTTCCCGGCCGCGAGGATAGGTCGGGCATGGATATGGCCACAACCGCCGTGCGCGTTCCACGCGAGCTTGCGGAAATCTCTTCACAGGTCGAGCAGGCTGGGGTCTGCTCCTGCTGAAGCTGTGCTGGAGCGGGTCGCATGAAACGAGGTGTCGCGGTGCTGGCCGGCGTCGTCGCCGGGCTGCTGCTGGCGGGGACAGCCGAGGCGCGCAAGGCGCCGCCGCCGCCCGGCGACTGGTGGACGGGCTATCTGGAGGGCTCGCGGCTCGTGAAGCTTCCGGATGGACGCAAGATCAACCTTTACTGCGAAGGCCATGGGGCGCCGTTGGTGGTGCTGGATTCCGGCCTGGGCGATGGAGCTTCGAGCTGGCGGATGGTGCAAGACCAGATCGCCGCCAGGACGCGGGTCTGCGCCTATGACCGGGCCGGCTATGGCCGAAGCACGCCGGGACCCGAGCCAAGGGACAGCCGCGCCCTCGCCGCGGACCTTGCCGCTACGCTGCAGGCCGCGCGCGAGCCCGGCCCTTACATCCTGGTCGGCCACTCGCTGGCCAGCTTCAATCTGCGGCTCTTTGCTTTCGAGCATCGCGGCCAGGTGGCCGGCATGGTGTTGGTCGATCCTTCAGCCGACCGGCAGTTCGACCGCATGACGGCTGTCGTGCCGAGGGTGCCAGATATCCTCAAGGCGGCGGACGTCGGCCTTCCGCTATGTGCGCAGTCGCCTCGCCCAAGCCGGCTCGAGAAGGTCTGCGTTCGATCCGCGCCGGCGGACGCGCCGCCGGAGGCTGCGGACCTCTACGCCCAGGCTCAGGGGCCCGACTACTACCGGACGCAGCTGTCCGAGCAGATCGCGTTCGAGAAAACCGACAGCAAGGAGCTGATGGCAGCGCGGCGCTCGCTGGGAACCATGCCGCTGGTCATCCTGACCGCCGGGGCCAACACCATGCCGGGCCTCTCCGCCGACGAGACAGCCGCGATCCGCAAAGTCTGGACGACGATGCATGAGGAGATGGCGGAGCTGTCGCGACGCGGCGTCGATCGCGTGGTGCCCGACGTGACCCACTACATTCATCAGCAACGGCCGGATATCGTGCTGAACGCGGTGTTCGAGGTGCTCGACGCAACGCGCAGATAGGCGACGTCGACGCATACGGCCGGCCGCGGCCGCTGCGCGCGGCCGCTTGGCGCCAAAACGGATGGCGCGAGCGGCGGACGGGGCGCCCCCGCCCGCCGGCAGGCGCTACTTCTTAGGCGCTGCGTCGGACTTCGCGTCGGCAGGCGCCGGTGTGCCGGCTTCGGCGGGCTTCGCAGCGTGCTTCTTCTTCGTCGAGTGCTTGGCTGAATGAGCCGCCTTATCCGAGGGGTTCGGAATGGGCTGCATTGTCGCCTGAGCAAGCGCGGAGCTGGCCATGAAGCCTGTAGCGACGAGCGCCAGGCCAATCGTCCTTAGTTTCACGTGTTTGTCTCCCTCTCGCGGCCCGGACCAGTTTGGGCCAGACTCAACCTTACTACCGTAATCCAGAGCGACGCCGTTGTGGAGATGGCGCCGACACAGCTTACGGTGGAGCGAGCGTTTTGGGGATAGCCGGGATTCGCCGCCTGACGACCTTCTTGGCCCTCCTGTCGCTCGCCCTCGGCGCGCCGGGCGCAAGAGCAGCTCCGGCGGACGCCAAGACCGTCACTCTGCCCGGCATCGCCTATCAGGTGCTGGTCGCCGGGCCGGCGACGGGCCCGCACCCGACGAGGGCGGACACCATCACCATGCGCTATGTCGGCCGGCTCGAAAGCGGGGAGGTGTTCTCGACGTCTCCCGCGGACGGGTCCGGGCTCTCGACCTTCGGCGTCAAAGAAGTGATTCCGGGAATGAGTGCGGCGCTCCAACTCATGCGGCCCGGCGATCGGTGGCGGATCACCATGCCGCCATACCTGGCCTACGGCCCCGGACGCCCCCTCGAGACGCCGGCGAGCGCAGCGCAAAACTCCCAGGTGACGCAGAGGCGAGGCATACCGCCGGAAGCGATTCTGGTCTTCGACGTCGAACTGGTGGCCATTGCTGCGGCGAAGGTTCCGTAGCGGCGTCAATGTCTTGGGCGGCTGCGCCGAAAGCGGAACCTCAAACCCTTGCGCGGCGCGCCGGGACGTGGCCCCTTAACCCCCGACCGTCGAGCGAGCGAACCATAAGGTCTCGCGCTTCGGGAACGGCGGCGGGGCGAGGTGGCGTGAACGGGGACGCGACAAAACCACCTGCGGATGGCCCACCTGCGGACGCCAGGGGGCAACGCCCGGCCAGCCGGTCGGGGCGCTTCCTTGGGCTGCTCGCCGCTGTGGGCTTCTCGCTCGCTATGTGGGCATTTCTGGCCATGGCGGTATTGGGTCTGATCCTGAAGATCCTGGGCTGAGCCCTCCGCGATGTTCCAAATATCGGGCCGCGACTCCATTGTGGGTGTAGGGTCGCCAAATGGTCGACCTCACCGACGTTCAGTTGAACGCGCTCGAAAACCTCGCCCGAAAAAAGACGGGTGCGGAAGCTCCGTTCATCAACATTGGGGCGGCTCGGACGCTCACTGACCTGGGCCTCGCGGAGCGTAGCCGCGAAGGATGGGACATCACGCCCGAAGGCTCAGCATTGCTCGCCCGGCGTGCCGGGCCGCCAAGGTAGGAGCGCCCTCGGCGCCCCGGCACGGGTCTTGAAACGCCCGCCCGCAGTGAGCCGAAACAGAACACGTTCGGCGAACACTGGAGGCAGAGACATGACATTCGCCGTAGTTGTCGCGCGTACCAGCCTGAACGGCCTGGAGTATCTTGAGCGTGAGACGGGACGCGCCCAGTGGGTGGGCAGCGCTCAGCACGCCGTCCGCTTTCAGAACATCCGCGAAGGCACCCGCGCGGCGCTTCGTCTGCCGGGGTCGATGCGGGCCTTCGCCTTCCCCATGGAATCGATGGCGGAGCTCTAGCGACGCCGTTTTGGATTGCCGCCGCGCCGTCCGATAGGAGAGGATCGTCCGCAGCCGCCTTAGGGGACAATCCACATGGCCGAAACGATCCTGGAACCCGATCTGCCGATCGTGGATCCGCATCATCACCTATGGGACCGCCGCAGCTACGTAGCGCCGGGCGCCTCGGCGGCTGCGCCTGAACACCCCTTCATGACCGCGATCGCCGATGCGCGGCGTTACCTGCTGGACGAGCTCTTGGCCGACACGGGCAGCGGCCACCGGATCGTGGCGACTGTCTTCGTGGAATGCGGCGCTTTCTACAGGGCCGACGGGCCCGTGGAGATGCGAACGGTCGGCGAGACCGAGTTCGTAAACGGTGTCGCCGCCATGAGCGCGAGCGGCATGTACGGCGACACCCGCGCCTGCGCCGGCATCGTCAGTCGCGCGGACCTTTCCCTGGGTGACGGCGTGGTTCCGGTGCTGGAGGCCCACATCGCAGCTGGCGGTGGGCGTTTTCGGGGCATCCGCAACTCGGCCTCTTTCGAGGATGACAAGGAAGTGCTGGGCCCACTCAACAGGGCGGAAGCCGGACTTTACCTTTCCGACAAGTTTCGCGAAGGCTTCAGGCGCCTGGCCCCGCTAGGGCTCTCCTTCGACGCCTGGCTCCTCGAGCCACAGCTGCCGGACGCGATCAGCCTCGCCCGCGCCTTCCCGGAAACCCACATCGTCCTCGACCACGTCGGCACGCCGCTCGGCCGGGCGAGCTATCAAGGCAAGCTCAAGGAGCGCTTCCCGATCTGGCGGGAGAACGTGCGCGAACTCGCCAAGTCGCCGAACGTGGTGGTGAAGCTGGGCGGACTGGCCATGGCCTTCTGCAACTTCCCCTCGTTCCTGGCCGAGCCCAGGGCGCCGTCGGAGCAGCTGGCCGCCGAGTGGAGGCCGTATATCGAGACGTGCATCGAGGCATTCGGACCCAAGCGCTGCATGTTCGAGAGCAACTTTCCCGTGGACATGGGGAGCTGCGACTACGCGACCCTGTGGAACGCCTTCAAGCGCATCGCCAAGGGTTATTCGCCCGATGAGAAAACCTCACTTTTCTCCGGGACGGCGGCAAACACCTACCGTCTTGGACTGCAATGAGGGGCCTGCTCCTACTTGCCGCGCTGACGGCCTTCAGCGCGGCGCCGATGGCGACCTTGGCCCAGCCCGTATCGCTGCCCCCGGCGGTCTTCACTGACCCTGCGTCCGATACCGCCAACCCGCCGCGGATGGAGGTTCTGCATATCCCGAGCGGTGGGGTGGAGATCAACGGAGTCGCATATCTGGCCGGCGGCGCGGGGCGCCATCCGACCGTGGTCCTGCTGCACGGCCTGCCGGGCAACGAGAAGAACCTCGACCTGGCCCAGGCGATCCGACGGGCGGGCTGGAACGTCGTGACCTTCAACTATCGCGGCTCTTGGGGCAGCCCCGGGACCTTCAGCTTCGAGGGGAATCTGGCCGACGCCAAAGCGGTGCTGGCCTACCTGCGCGACCCTGCCCACGCCTCGAGCCTGCGGATCGACACCACCCGTTTAGTGATCGCCGGGCACAGCATGGGCGGCTGGGTGAGCGCGCTCACCTCGGCCCAAGACCCGGGCCTGGCCGGCACAATACTCATCTCTGCCGCCGACATGGGAGGACAGGGAGCCACGGCCGCCGCGAAGACCGCGGTCGTGAAGTCGATGGCCGGCAATATGGAATCCCTGGCGGGGACCTCCCCTGAGAAGATGGCCGACGAAGTCATCGGCCTCACGCCGAGGCTTTCGTTCAACGCCCAGGTGGCCCGCGGCCTCGCCGGAAAGCCGCTACTGGTGTTGACCTCGGATGACGGACTGGCGCCTGGCGCCGAGAAGCTGGCCAAAGCGGTTCAGGACGCGGGCGGCAGGTCCGTCACGGTTCGGCACGAAGCCACCGACCATGGCTGGAGCGGCCGGCGGATTGCGCTGGAGGCCGCGGTGATCAGCTGGCTTGCGGAATTGAAGTAGCCGGCTGCTCGGCTGCGATGTCGACATCGCGGCCGAGCCGATGGAAGCGTGTGTCGCCCTGCACGACCTGGCGGTAGCGGGCAAGGTAGATCGGCGCGATGGCCATCAGCACGCCTGCCATGTCTGCGAACATGTTCGGGGGCGAGAGCTCATGACCATCGACGCAGGGTGCAATCCCGACGGCCAGCATCAGCCACATCGCGACCGCGGCGATGTCGCCTCTGCGGATGAACGGCAGGGTTCCGTAGGCCCCAGCCGTGACGCCGTAGAAGATCAGTGCGCCAACCCAGGCTCTCTCAGGTGAGATCGCGGCGGGGAGAGCCAGCGGCGCCACCAGCATCACGGCGCAGGTCAGGACGACCAGTGCTGAGACGAGACGCGTCGTGCGAAACGGAACAGTCGGAAACACCTGGCGGACCCCAGATTGACGAACTGCGTTGTTATGCGCCCATCGCCGTCAATTCAGGGTGAACTTACGTGGTTAGCATCGACTGAAGCTGACGCTTTCCATCATTCGAGTGGTTTGCGCGGTGCGCGGAGGGCTTGTAGGGGTGCATCCATGAGCGGAGTTTCCGACATCGCCGTCTACCAGAAGCTCACGGCGATCGCCGACGAGCTTGACCAACTGGCCGGCGAGGGCGCGACCCTGGTTGGCGAAGCGGCGCTGCTCACCGCCGCCCGCACCGTCCGCGGCATGGCGAGCGCGGTCTACCAGCACATCATGAGCGACAACGACGAGAGCCTGGACAGCTAGGCGGCAAGCAACCGAAGCGGGGGACGCGCATGAGGACCTGGACGATCGCCGCCGCGGTGGCGGCAGGTTTGGCGTTGAGCGCCGGCGTCGCCTGGGCCGAGGGCCCGCCGGCCGAACTGAAGCCCGCCCACGTGGCCGGTCCCGGGCTGAACGTCAGCGACCTAGAGGCGCAGAAGACCTGGTACATGGCCAAGCTCGGCATGGTCGTCTCCAATACGATCCAGCGCGCCGGCAAACCCTACGAGTACATCATGGGCTTCGGCGACGGG
>NZ_DASXNL010000007.1:0-6188 GCF_036495085.1 Phenylobacterium sp.
CTGGTGATCTTCGCGGTGCCGGTGATGGCGATGTCCGCGGCGGCTCGCGCCGCCGCCCCCGGCCTGAAGGCCGGCGCCACGGTCAGCGATGTGGGCTCGGTGAAGGCGGCCGTGGGCGAGGCGTTGGCGCAGGCCCTGCCCGACAACTGCTTCGTCGTCCCGGGCCACCCCATCGCGGGCACGGAACAGTCCGGCCCCGACGCCGGCTTCGCCGAGCTCTTCCAGCACCGCTGGGTGATCCTGACCCCGCAAACCCGCAACGACGCCCCCTATGCCGCCGCCGTCGAGCGGCTCACCGATTTCTGGACGGCGCTCGGCTCCAACGTCGAGCTGATGGACGAGAAGCACCACGACCTGGTGCTGGCCGTCACCAGCCACCTGCCCCACCTGATCGCCTACAATATCGTCGGCACGGCCGCCGATCTGGAAGGAGTCACGCGCGGCGAGGTGATGAAGTATTCAGCCGGCGGCTTCCGCGACTTCACCCGCATTGCAGCTTCGGACCCAACGATGTGGCGCGACGTCTTCCTGACCAACAAGGACGCGGTGCTGGAGGTTCTCGGTCGATTCACCGAAGACCTGCAGGCGTTGTCGCGGGCCATCCGCTGGGGTGAGGGCGACAAGCTGTTCGACCTCTTCTCCCGCACCCGGGACATCCGACGCGGGATCATTGCGGTGGGCCAGGAAAGCGCCGAGCCAAACTTCGGCCGCGATCATCGCAGCCCGGAAGACCCGGACACAAAACCGCGATAGTTCGCGCGCCCGATCCGGCTCGCGAGCAACCGGAGAACCGCCATGCGCCTCTTTATCCTTGCAACAGCGACCACCGCCCTCCTGATCGGAGCCGGTTCGGCCTCCGCCCAGCAGCCGGCGGCCCCTGCCGCCCCCGCCGCTGCTGCCCCCGCCCCTGCTGCCCCAGGCGGCAAGATGCCTTCGGCGGCGGATATCCTGAAGCAGTGGGACACCAACAAGGACGGTACGATCAGCAGGGAAGAATGGGTCGCCGCCGGCCGGCCGGCCGAACGCTTCGACATGGTCGACACCAACAAGGACGGTAAGATCACCGTCGAGGAACTTGCCGCCGCGATGGCGGCGATGCGTCAGCGGCAAGGCCAATAGCCTCGACCTCCTGAAGCCGGCGCCTCTTGAAGGAGGCTTCGACGCCGGATATATTCACCCTGAAGGGTGAATATAATGCTGGACGAGACGTTGCTGGCGCTGGCGGATCCGACGCGACGGGCGATCCTGGCGCGGTTGACCGAGGGCGAAGCGCGAGTGACCGAGCTCGCCGCGCCGTTTGCGATCTCCCTGAACTCCGTCTCCAAGCACATCCGTACGCTTGAGCGCGCCGCGCTGGTGCGGCGCAGGCGCGAGGGGCGCGAACACATTCTGGCGCTCAACCCTGCAGGCCTCGACGAGGCCGCAGACTGGATCGAAGGCCAGCGCGGACTCTGGGCCTGGCGGCTCGGCCGGCTGGATCAAGCCCTAAAGGAAAGACCATGACCGAGACCATAAGGAAAACGGGAACCGTCCGCGTCAGCCGCCACTATGAGGCGTCGCCCGAGCGCGTGTTCGACGCCTGGCTCGACCCCAAAGTCGCGGCCAAGTTCCTGTTCGCCACGCCGAACGGCACGATGATCAAGGCCGAGATCGACCCCAAGGTGGGCGGCCACTTCACGTTCACTGACCGGCGCCCGGACATGGGCGAGGTGGAACACGTCGGGACCTGGCTGGAGATCGACCGGCCACGCCGACTGGTTTTCGAGTTCGCGGTCCCGGCCTACGAGCCGTCGCGCACGAGGATCACGCTGGAGTTCGCCGCCGACGGCGCAGGCTGCGCACTGACCCTGACCCACGAAGGCGTCTTCGAAGATTACCTCGTTCAGACCAACGCCGGCTGGGGCATGATCCTGGACGCGTTGGCCCGCGCCCTGGCCGCTTAGCCTGACCACCGCGCCGGTTGGCGACGGCGAACGGCAAGGGCCGGCCGCCGAGGGGAGCCCACCGGCATTGCGGGCGCTCCCTAAGGGGGGACGCCCTTAGGTTTTCAGGAATGCCGTAACGCCCTCGATGGCTTCGACGAGGCCCACGCGCCGAAGCTCGACGCCCTCGGGAAGTCCGGAGAAGAGGCGCGTGGGGGCGGCGGCGTCCAGCATGACGAAGCAGCCCCTGTCGTCGGCGCGGCGGATCAGGCGACCGAAGGCCTGGGCGATGCGGCCGCGGGCGACGGCGTCATCGTAACCCTTGCCACCGAACCTGGTGCGACGGGCCTTGTGCAGGATATCGGGGCGGGGCCAAGGGATACGGTCAAAGACCAGCAAGCGGAGCGAACGGCCCGGCACATCGACGCCATCGCGCACGGCGTCGGTGCCGAGCAGGCAGGCATCCTCCTCGGCTCGGAAGATGTCGACCAGCGCGCCCACCTCGAGCCCGTCGACGTGCTGGGCGTAGAGGGCGATGCCCTGATCGGCGAGGGGGGCGGCGATCTTCTCGTGCACCGCTTTCAGGCGCCTGATGGCGGTGAACAGGCCCAAGCCCCCACCCCCAGCCGCCAGGAACAACTCGCGCATGGCGGCGGCCACCTGACGCGGGTCCTCCCGGCCGACATCGGTGACCACAAAGCAGCGAGCCTGGTTGGCGTAGTCGAAGGGCGAGGCGAGCTTGAGGGTCTTCGGGCGGTCCGGCAGGCGCGCGGCGCCGGTGCGCATTTCCGCAAGCGCGAAAGGGTCGTCCAAGGTGGCGTCGGCGAGCGTCGCCGATGTCACCAGCACACCGTGCGCGGGTGCGATCACCGCATTGGTCAAGGGCTCGGTGGGATCGACCCAGTGACGGCGGCAGGCGGCGTCCACCACCCGGCCATAGAGGAAGGTCGCGTCGAACCAGTCGACGAAATCCGGGTCGTCCTCGGCGTCCTCGTCGATGGCTCGCAGCATCGAGCGCCACGCGGGCAGCGTCATCCGCGCGCGTCGATCGAGTCCCCGCAATGCCCCTTCAATGCGTGCACGATCGGGGGTGGCGAGCTGAGCGGCCTCGTCGTCCAGGACAGTCTCCAGCTGGCGGGCCAGGGCCACAAGCGGCGCCTCAACCCTGGCGATCCCCTCGGCGGCCGCGCGCGCGGTCTCCCGCACCAGATCGAGCGCCGGGCGCGCGGCGCACTCCATGCCGACCTCGCTGGGCGCTGCGCGCGCGCGGAGTTGCTCGAGCACCGCGACCAGGAAGTGCTCCACCGGCCCGATTGGGTTCACCTCGCCGTTCGGCGGCGCGATGCGGCCGGACCAGCCCTCCCCCGGCAAGGCGGACGCTGCGCGCGTGGCCTCGACGAGCGCGGCCTGGGCCTCCTCGCGGTCGCCCAGCACCTCCATAAGCCTGGCCTCGAGACCCCGACCACGTCGTCCCCGTCCCTCCGGTCCACGGATCCAGCGGCGGAGTTCCGCGGCCTCCGCCCCCGAGAGTGCGGCCGAGAAGGCCGAGTCGGCCGCGTCGAACAGGTGGTGGCCTTCGTCGAAGACAATGCGCTTCAGGAGCGTGGTTTCGCCGTCGGCCTTGGAACCACGCGCCGCGCGAGCCCCGTCGAATGCCGCCTGAGTGAGCACCAGGGCGTGGTTGGCGATCACGATGTCAGCGCGCCGGGAGCCTCGGATCGCCTTTTCGACGAAGCAGGAACGGTAATGCTGGCAGCCGGCGTGGATGCACTCGCCCCGGCGGTCGACCAAGTTGGCGGGGCTGGCCTGGCTCGCCGGACCGACGGAGAAGAGACCGGGCAGCCAGGCGGGGAAGTCGCCGCCGGTCATGTCGCCGTCGCGGGTGGCCCGGGCCCAGCGCGCCGCAAGCCCCATGCCGACCAGGTCGCCGCCGCCCAGCTGGGCAGCGTTGACCGCCTCCTGGAAGTTGAGGAGACAGAGGTAGTTCTCCCGGCCCTTGCGAACCACGGCCTTCTTTGCCCGCACCTTGGGGTCGGGATAGATCGCATGACTCTCCCGCTCTATCTGGCGCTGCAGAGCGCGGGTGTAGGTCGAGATCCAGACCGCCGGCCCGTTGGCCTCGGCCCACAGCGAGGCCGGAGCGAGGTACGCGAGCGTCTTGCCGATCCCGGTGCCGGCCTCGGCCAGCATCATTCGGGGCTCGCCCTCCCGGTCACGGGGCTGGAAGGCGAAGGCCGCTTCGGACGCAAACTCGGACTGGGCGGGGCGCGCCTCGTCGAGGCCGGAGCGGGCCAGGAGCTCCGCCAACCGGGTGGCCGCATCCTGCGGGGCGATCGGCTTCGACCCCGCCTCGCCGGGTGGCGCCTCGCTCTCCCATTCGGAGACCCGCGACCATGCATCGAGTCCGGAGGTGCGGAACATGTTGCCGGTCGGTTGTGAGCGCAGCGCGGTGATCGCCGCAGGGCCCCAGGGCCAGCCCCCCCGGGCCAGCGTCTCGGCTACCGCCAGCGCTTCCTCCCGCGAGGGCTCGGGCGTAGCCGCCAGCTCGGCCAGCAATGCCGCACAGACTTCCCGCAGCGCACTCGCCTGGGCGACCGCTCCCTTGGGCTCGGTTATCCCCAGCGCCTGGGCCAGCCCCGCCGCCGACGGCGCACAGAACCGCGCCGGCCGCACGAATGCGAAGAGCTCCAGAGCATCGAAGATGCGGGGGGATCGCGGCGGCGCATGCAGCCCGAGTCGCCGCGCGGTCATGGCGGCGTGGGCGAGGAGGACGGGGCCCTGCTCGAAGAGGTCGCGTGCGTCCGGCGCGCGGATGGCCTGGGCGCGGGAGGCGTCCGCCGCCGCGGCGCGTGGCCCCGGGAGCACGACGAGGGCCGGAGCGAGGTCGAGGTTGGTTGGCGGAAGAGTCACTGGGGGAGGTTAACGCGGCGAACGGAGGAACTAAATGGGAACGTGGTGCAATATCGCTCCGACGCGACGCTTGCCCATCAAAGCAGATGCTGAGTTGGCCGGAATTTATAGTCCAGCTGACCGCCGCTGACCGCGGGGGCGGAACGTGCCCAGCCGGCTTCGCCCCGGCCGACCCGATGTTGGGGACCCGCCAGGACGCCTACCCGATCTCGTTCGCGCTTCGGCGGCAAGCCCTCCGCCGCTCGCTCCGCGGGGGAATGGGTTGGCGGGCTCACCCAGAGGGCTTGACTCGCATAAGGCTCGGGGCGCGACACTTGGAGATCGGGGGTATCCAGGAGGAGACGCCCATGAGTGTCTATCGGGTCACCGAGATCATCGGCACCAGCAAGACGAGCTGGGAGGACGCCGCCAAGGAGGCGCTGTCCGCCGCCGCCGGGTCGCTGCGCGACCTCCGCGTCGCCGAGGTGGTGGAGCTGGACATCACCCTCGGCGCCAAGGGCGAGGTCGAAAGCTACCGCAGCCGCCTGCGGGTGAGCTTCAAGTACGAGAAGGAGTAGGAGCCGCTACCGGCCCCTACTGGCCGCCGCCAGCCTTCGCCGCCTCGCCGGCGCGGGTGCCCTTTAGGATGTCGACGAGGGCGTAGTTGCCCTCATGACAAGCGTATTCGTAGAGCGGGTCCTTGCTGGCGGTCAGGCTCATCTCGGCGCGCCAGGGGCGGGTGTAGTAGGCCGGGTCCTCGACCTTAAACTCGTAGAGGATCTGGCTCGGGGAGACGCGGGTCAGACGCTCGGTGACGCGGCCCTTGGGCGTCAGGTAGATCGGCCCGGCTCGGCCCTGCTCGGTGTTGACGTTGACTGTCTCGATGACCAGGGCGTCGCCCTCCCACCAGGCGGTGGCGTCGCCCAGCCAGGGCTGCAGGGCGGCTGGACCGTGGGCGGCTTGCGCCGTGGCCTTGTCGCGGAAGACCGGGATCGCGCGGGTGTCGTGGATCATCTCGATCTCGATGGCCACGGCGCCCGGCGTCTGCACGATCTGCAGGTTGGAATTGTAGATGTTGTTGAGCATGCCTGGCCCGCCGGAGCCGCGCGAAGAGATTAGGCAGCGGTCCCAGGGCTCGAGGTTCTCCGGATTGGCCGGCGTGTCGGCGGCCCGCGCGTGGGCGTTGGCCTTGGCCACCAGCGCGCGGCCCTCCGGCGAGAGCGGTAGCTGGCCGTCGGCCGGATCGACGATCCAGGAGGTGCGGTACTCGCCCTTCACCTGGGCCAGGTTGCGGCCGGGATCGAGCCAGAAGGTGTTGTAGCCGCCGGGGTCGCCTGGAGCGGGCGCGCCCTCCTCGGCGTTGGTGGGTGCGGCGTC
>NZ_DASXNL010000008.1:0-98393 GCF_036495085.1 Phenylobacterium sp.
GGTGCCGGAAGCCCAGACGGTGATCACGGAAGCGGCGACGTACGCCACCACCGGTCACGCCACCAAGGTCGTGGTGGTCGGCCATACCGACACCTCCGGTTCGGCGGCATACAACGTCCGTCTGTCGGAACGTCGCGCCAAAGCCGTCGCCGACGCCCTGGTCGGCGGTGGTGTCCCGCAAACCGCTCTGTCGGTCGACTGGAAGGGCGAAACCCAACCGGCCGTCGACACCGGCCCGAACGTGAAGGAACCGCTGAACCGCCGTTCGACGATCGACATCAGCTTCTGATCTCGATCACCGAAGGTTCGGTGCTAAGTTGCGGAAGCCCGGCCGAAAGGCCGGGCTTCTTGCATTTTCAGACCACTCACCCGGGAGTCCTCTAGCTTGGGAGGAAAATGCGGGATCCCTTGCATCCCGCGCATGTCTTTCCCAATAGTCCCGGCGAACGTGTGGGACAGTCATGCCTTTCGACGACTTGGACGCGACAAAATTTGCGGATGAGCGGCAGGCGGTGGCGGCCGCCCTGGCGGCGCGTCCGCTGGGATCTGACGACCGCGAGGCCGTGAAGCACGAGGCCGTGGCCCTTGTCAGAGCGGCCCGGCGCGGCGCGCGCCGCCAAGGCGTCGTCGAGAGCTTCCTGCAGGAATTCAGCCTCTCCACGCGCGAAGGCCTGGCGCTGATGTGCCTGGCCGAGGCCCTGCTCCGCACGCCGGATGAGGAAACCCGCGACAAGCTGATCGCTGAAAAGATCGCCTCGGCCGACTGGGCGAGCCATGCGGGCGCCTCTGAGTCACTTCTGGTCAACGCCTCGACCTGGAGCTTGATGCTCACCGGCAAACTGATCGACCCGGACGAGGAGGCCAGGGCTGACCTTCCGGGCTTTGTCCGCAGGCTGGCCGGCCGCCTGGGAGAGCCGGTGATCCGTCGCGCGGTCGGCGCGGCGGTTCGGATCATGGGCGAGCAGTTCGTGCTGGGCGCGACGATCGAAAAGGCGATCAAGCGCGCGGCCCAGGAGGGGGTCACCTGCTCTTTCGACATGCTCGGCGAGGGCGCCCGCACCGAGGCAGACGCCGACCGGTATGAAGCGGCCTACGCGGCCGCCCTGAGTGTCGTCGCAAAGCACGGGGCGGCCAGTGTCCATGGCGGCCCGGAAGTCGGCCACGGTGTCTCCGTCAAGCTTTCGGCCCTCTCACCACGCTATGAGGCGCGTCAACCCGAGCGGGTCTGGGGCGAGGTCTATCCGCGGATCAAGCGCCTGGCGCTCCTGGCCGCCAAGGCTGACATCAACCTCACCCTGGACGCCGAGGAGGCCGATCGCCTCGCGATATCGCTGGAGATCCTCGAGCGGCTGGCAGGCGAGGCGGACCTCGGCGGATGGACTGGGCTGGGCCTCGCCGTCCAGGCCTATCAAAAGCGCGGGCCCAAGGTCATCGAAGCCGTGGCCGGCATCGCGCGGACAAGCGGGCGGCGGCTGATGGTGCGGCTGGTCAAGGGCGCCTATTGGGATTCGGAAGTTAAGCGCGCCCAGGTCGCAGGCCTCCCCGGATATCCCGTCTACACCACGAAGGCCGCGACCGATCTCTCCTACCTGGTCTGCGCCCGAGCGTTGCTGTCGGCGGCCCCGGCGCTTTACGGTCAGTTCGCCACCCACAACGCCCACACCCTGGCCGCTGTCCGGCTGATGGCGACGCAGGCCGGTCTATCGCCGGAGTTCCAGCGCCTGCATGGCATGGGCGAGGCGCTCTACGCCGGCGCCCGCGAGCGCTACGGCGCATTCCCGTTGCGGGTCTACGCACCGGTCGGCAGCCACGAGGACCTGCTGCCCTACCTTGTCCGCCGTCTGTTGGAGAACGGCGCCAACACCTCGTTCGTCCATGCCCTGCTGGACGAGCGGACGCCGGTCGAGAAGGTGGTCTCCGACCCGATCGCGGTCATCGAGGCCTCGGGCGGCGGGCCTCACCCGCGCATCCCACTGCCGATCGACATCTACGGTCCCAGCCGCCGGAACTCCGGCGGAATGGATATCTCCATCGCAGAGACACGGGCGCGTCTGGCGGGCGCCATCGTCGCGTTGCCGTTGCTGGAGGCGGCGCCCGTCGTGGCGGGCGCAACGCCGGCGCGGCCTGGCCGTGCTCGCGTCTCGCCGTCGGATATTGCACGAACCATCGGGGAGGTCGCTGACGCTACGCAGGCTGACGTCGACGCCGCCTACGCCGCCGCCGTGAAAGCTCAGCCAGCCTGGAACGATCGGGGTGGAGAAGGCCGTGCGCCCGTGCTCCGGGCCATGGCCGACGCCCTCGAAACCGATCGCGATCGGCTCATCGCCATCTGCGTGCGCGAGGCCGGCAAGACGGTGGCCGACGGCGTCGCCGAGATCCGCGAAGCGGCCGATTTCTGCCGTTACTACGCGAGCCTCGCCGAACGGCAATTCGCGCATCCGGAGACACTCAAAGGCCCGGTCGGCGAGACCAACCAGCTGTCTCTGCACGGTCGCGGCGTCTTCGCCTGCATCAGCCCGTGGAATTTCCCGCTGGCCATCTTCACCGGCCAGATCGCCGCTGCCCTCGCCGCCGGCAACGCTGTGCTGGCCAAGCCGGCCGAGCAAACGCCGCTGATCGCGGCGGCGGCCGTGCGGCTTTTCCACGCTGCGGGGCTGGACCCGGCCCTGCTGCACCTCCTGCCGGGCGATGGGGGGACGATCGGCCAGGCGCTGGTTCAGCACCGGTCCTGCGCCGGCGTCGCCTTCACTGGCGGCACTGACACTGCCTGGGCGATCAATCGCACCCTGGCCGCTCGGCAAGGCCCTATCGTGCCGTTTATCGCTGAGACCGGCGGTTTGAACGCCATGTTTGTGGACACGACCGCGTTGCGCGAGCAGGTGATCGACGACGTGGTCGCCTCCGCCTTCGGGTCCGCCGGTCAGCGCTGCTCCGCGTTGCGAATGCTGTTTGCGCCGCATGACACAGCCGACGCCCTGATCGAGGGCCTGGCGGGCGCCATGGATGCGCTGGTGATCGGCGATCCCGCCGACCCGCGCACCGACATCGGCCCGGTGATCGACGAGGACGCCAGAAAGGCGCTGGCCGCCCATCGCGAACGCTTGAGCGCCGAGGCCAAGGTCCTTCACGAACTGGCTTCGCCGGCCGGCGGCCATTTCTTTGCGCCTGTCCTGGCGGAAATCCCGTCGGCGGCTTTCCTGCAGAAGGAAGTCTTCGGACCGATCCTGCACGTCGTTCGCTATGACCCCCACGACCTCGAAGCGGCGGCGGGCCCCCTGGCCGCGGCCGGCTACGGCCTGACGCTCGGCGTGCACAGCCGCATCGAGGCCTTCGCAGATGAGGTCCGTGCTGCGGTTCCGGCCGGCAACGCCTACGTAAACCGCTCGATGATCGGCGCTGTCGTCGGCGTCCAGCCGTTCGGCGGCGAAGGACTTTCGGGGACGGGCCCCAAGGCCGGCGGCCCCCACGCTCTGCTTCGCTACGCTGTCGAACGCTCGGTCAGCGTGAATATTGCCGCTCAGGGCGGCGATCCGGCGCTGCTCAACCTCAATCCTTAAGGGCGCGGAGGGCAGTGGCGGCGCGAGATCAAGACCGCTAAGCTTGGCCTTTCTGCCGGGCACCCGGTCCAGGAGCGGCCCATGCCCATGCTATCGCTGCAGAATCCGGTCTTCGCGGCCTATGCCATCGCCGCCAGCCTGATGATCCTGAAGGCGGTCGCCATGTCCTGGCTTACCGTCGTGCGCATGATACGGTCCAACGGCGGCTTCCGTTCGCCCGAAGACATCCGCAAGACCCCGCTCAATCCCAATCCGGACCCAGCCCAGCTGGCGCCCGACGAGCGGGTCGAGCGCATCCGCCGCATTCAGATGAACGACCTAGAGAACCTGCCGTTCTTTCTCGTCGCTGGGTTTCTGTTCGTTTTCACCCAGCCGTCGCCGCTGCTCGCGCAGTGGTTATTCTATGGCTACGTAGCGACGCGCCTTGCGCATTTCCTGGCCTATCTCTCAGCGCAGACCCACGACATGCGAGCGGCCCTATGGACTCCGGGATCGCTGATCCTGATATACATGGCCGCCAAGACCCTGATTGTCGCGCTGGGCGCCTGAGCCAAGCTGCCCGACAGGATTCAAGCTAGAAGAACGGGACCTCAACCGGGTGGGGTGGTTGTCGGTGTCGCCGATTGCCTTCGGCCCAGCCGCTCCACCTTTCACAGTCTCGTGACCTGGGCTGAGGCAACGGCCGCCAAGCCCTTGATCTGTCGAGGGCGAAGCACGTCATTAACCTTTGGTTTACAAAAAAAACTGGGCGCCGATGAGCCGCCTCATTGACGAGTCATTAGGACGGGTGCCCCATATGTAGGTTGCTCGGGCGTGTCGCCCACAACATGTGGGGCTGGGAACAGGCTTTCATTGGGTCTGGTTTCTAAAGGGGCATGGGTCAGGGAATGAGTGAAGCGGCGAAAGTTGGGATTGCCGAAGGAATTGAGCCGGTTGCCGGCCGATCGGAGCGGCCGCAGCTGCAGCTGGTCCGAAAGGTCGAGGTCGATCGCTCGCGCGACGCCCTGCTGACCGATTTCGGCAAGACCACGCTGGAAGACCGCTACCTGCTGGCAGGTGAATCCTACCAGGACATGTTCGCCCGCGTGGCGACGGCCTACGCCGATGACGCCGACCACGCCCAGCGGGTCTACGACTATATTTCGAAACTCTGGTTCATGCCCTCGACGCCGGTGCTGTCGAACGGCGGTGCGGGCCGCGGCCTGCCGATCTCCTGCTTCCTGAACGCCGTGCCCGACAGCCTGGAAGGTATCCAGAGCGTCTGGAACGAGAACGTCCACCTTGCTTCCAACGGCGGCGGCATCGGCACCTACTGGGGCGGCGTGCGCTCGATCGGCGAGAAGGTGAAGGGCGCCGGCCAGACCAGCGGCATCATCCCATTCATTCGGGTGATGGATTCTCTGACGCTGGCGATCAGTCAGGGCTCGCTGCGGCGAGGCTCGGCGGCCGTCTACCTCGACATCCACCATCCGGAAATCGAGGAGTTCCTGGAGATTCGCAAACCCTCGGGCGACTTCAATCGGAAGAGCCTGAATCTCCATCACGGGATCAGCATTTCGGACGAATTCATGGAGGCGGTGCGGGACGGGGCCATGTTTGGTCTGCGCTCGCCGAAGACCAAGGAGGTCGTGCGCGAAGTCGACAGCCGTTCGCTGTGGCAGAAGATCCTCGAGATCCGGCTGCAGACCGGCGAGCCCTATCTGATTTTCGCCGACACCGTGAACCGCGCGATGCCGCAGCATCAGCGCGAGCTTGGCTTGTCGGTTCGGCAGTCGAACCTCTGCTCCGAGATCATGCTGCACACGGGCAAGGATCATCTGGGCGTCGAGCGCACCGCGGTCTGCTGCTTGTCTTCGGTGAACGCCGAGACATTCCTGGAGTGGCGCGACCACCCGACCTTCATCGAGGATGTCATGCGCTTCCTCGACAACGTGCTGCAGGACTTCATCGACCGCGCCCCGCCGGAGATGAAGAACGCCGTCTACGCCGCCAAGCGCGAGCGGTCGGTGGGCCTGGGCCTGATGGGCTTCCACAGCTTCCTGCAGGCGCAGAACGTGCCGTTCGAGAGTGCGCTCGCCAAGAGTTGGAACATGCGGCTCTTCAAGACCCTGCGCCGACAGTGCGATGCGGCCTCGCGGACCCTCGCCGCCGAGCGGGGCCCCTGCCCGGACGCCGAGGAGCGCGGGATGATGGAGCGCTTCAGCCACAAGCTGGCGATCGCGCCGACCGCGTCGATCTCGATCATCTGCGGAGGGACCTCCGCCGGCATTGAGCCGATCCCGGCGAACATCTACAGCCACAAGACGCTGTCGGGCACGTTCGCGGTCAAAAATCCCTATCTGGAACGCCTGCTCGAGCAGACTGGTCACAACACAGCTGCGGTCTGGGACTCGATCCTCGAGAATGAGGGCTCGGTACAACACCTCGAATTCTTGGGGCAGGACGAGAAAGAAGTTTATAAAACCGCGTTCGAGATCGATCAGCGCTGGGTTGTCGAGCTTGCAGCGGACAGGACACCTGATGTCTGCCAGTCGCAATCAATAAACATCTTTCTACCGGGCGATGTAGACAAGTGGGACCTGCACATGTTGCATTGGTCTGCTTGGGAGCGCGGGTGTAAATCTCTGTATTACCTCCGATCCAAGTCGGTGCAGCGAGCTTCGCACGCAGGCGGGGAGGCGCAGGTGGCGGTAGATCTGTCCGGGGCGGCCAAGACCGATTACGAGGAATGCCTAGCTTGCCAGTAAGGGTTTCAGCTGAGTTGGAAGCCTAGCGCCTCAATAAGGGTTTCAGCCGAGGGCTTTGCTCAAATGGGCGAGCTATTTCTCAGAAACCGGTAGAGGTGACTGATCCCCTCAACGGCCTGCGGCATGCCTTTTGCATCCGGAGAATTGACTCGAAAAGACGTGGGGGCATCCCTACGCTCTGGACGGGGAACCGCGGTTCGGTTTGTGGCTTTCGCTAACGCGACGTCGCAGATCAGAAGAGTCTGCGGGTGGGAGAGTGAGCGATGCGGCCGCTGGCTATTCTGGCCACCGTCCTGACAGCCGCCGCGGCGAGCTCCGCCGGCGCGCAATCGGTCTCGACCAATGCGTCTCTGATGCAGACGCCGGCCGGCCGGGGCGAGGATTCCGCCGCGCTGGCCCTGCTGAACACCGCGGCGTTTGCGCCGAAGACTGCGGGAAGCGACGTCGATCCCGTCAGCAGTCTGGTCGAGCGCGAGGGATACGAAGCCGGCGCCGGACCGATGCGCTGGACTAGCAGCGCGGTGCAGCTTTCGCCAACGTCGCGTGGCGGGCCGGTCGACCACTTGCGCATCAGCGTCGGCGGCCCTCTGCGCGGACCGGGCGGCCAGGCGCTCAGCCCGACCAACGCCCAGTATCAGCCCGACGCCTACGAGGTCGCCTTGACCCGCGACTGGCCGGCGGCCCTGGCGTTCGACACCAAGGACTTCGGTGTCGCCCTGACGCCGCATGCCGGCGTCGGCGTCACCAACCTGGGCGGATCGGCGGAAGCCGGCGCGACCCTTCAGCTGATGCAGCGCGACGCGAACGCCGCCCAGAGGCTGAAAGCGCTCGGCATCAGCGATGGCGCCAGCTTCGGCGACCAGGGGCGCTGGTACCTGTTCGCCGCCGCCAGCGGCCGCGCGGTCGGCCTGAACATGCTCCACAATGACACGGGCTGGGACCGCGCCGGCTGGACGACCGACCAGACCTCGACCCTGATCGGTGACGCTCAACTCGGCGTTGGCTGGCGCAAGGGCGCCGTACAGACCTCTGTGGGCTACATCCATCGCGAGGTGAAAGGCCAGCATATGCTCTGGGGCCAGGACACCCGTCCCGACGACCTGCTCGCCTTCTCGCTGTCTATCCGCCCGCAACGCTAGGGCCCTGCCGGCGCCGGAGCGAAATCGTCAGCTCTCCCAGCCTTCCTTGAATGGCATACGCGCGGCCCAGAGCGCCGCGAGGCGTGGCTCGCCATCGACGGCGCGCACGACGCCGCCCAGTCGCGGGGCGGCCTCGTAGAAGACCCGGCGGCGCGGCCCCCAGCGGGAAACCACGGTCATGTAGAGGTCGAGCACCGAAATCTCCTCGCCCAGCATGAAGCGCCCGACGGGCTCGATCTGGCTGCCCATGATTCGCCAGCACTCGGCGATGCGCGCCGCGGTGCGCTCGCGCAGCAGCGCCTCATGATCCAGGTCTGCGGCCAGGCGCGAGGGCGCATCGCGGATCCAATAAAGCGCGTAGATCTGGGCCGAGATGAAGGCCATCCAGCGCAAGAACCTGGGCCGCAAGGCTGAACCGATCGGCGGTCCAAGGGCCGAGCGCGGATGGCTCTCGGCCAAGTGGATCAGGATCGCCGCGCTTTCGGTCATCAGCTCGCCCGACGGCAGAATCAGCGCCGGGACCTGACGCATCGGGTTGACGCGCGCCACCTCCTCGTTGGCGGCGCCTTGGTCCCGGCTGGCCGCCTCAACCACCCGGTAGGGCTGGTCCAGCAGGGTGAGCGCCGCCTCGACGGGAACCGAGCCGGCGCCGGCCGCCCCATAGACCACGTAGCCGCCGTCCATAATCGTCCCCAGGCTTGTTAACAACATCTTGGGTAAGGGTACTAACTTGTCACTAGATATGGTTGCCGATCGGTGGCTAACTTCCTATCTCAGCATCCGCAAGCGTACGGGATTCCGCAACCGTGACCTCGTCCAACATCCGCACCCTTCCGGGCCTGCTCACCCCATCGGCGGCCTACAAGCCCTTCCGCTATCCATGGGCCTACGAGTTCTGGAAGAAGCAGCAGCAGGTCCACTGGATGCCCGAGGAGGTGCCGCTGGGCGAGGACTGCAAGGATTGGGCGACCAAGCTCAACGACCGTGAGCGAAACCTCCTGACCCAGATTTTCAGATTCTTCACCCAGAGCGACGTCGAGGTGAACGACAACTACATGGAGCGTTACGCCCGCGTCTTCAAACCCACCGAGGTGAAGATGATGCTGGCGGCGTTCTCCAACATGGAGACGATCCACATCGCGGCCTACGCCCTGCTGCTCGAGACGATCGGCATGCCGGACTCAGAGTTCACGGCCTTCCTCGACTACCAGGCGATGCGCGACAAGCACGACTACATGCAGCAGTTCGGGGTCGACACGAACGCAGATATCGCCCGCACTCTGGCCATGTTCGGCGGCTTCACCGAGGGGCTGCAGCTGTTCGCCAGCTTCGCCATGCTGATGAACTTCCCCCGCCACAACAAGATGAAGGGCATGGGCCAGATCGTCTCCTGGTCGGTCCGCGACGAGAGCCTCCACTGCGAGGGAATGATCAAGGTCTACCATGCGTTCAATGCCGAGACGCGCTGCGTGACCAAGGCGGTGGCCGACGACATCGTCGACTGCTGCAAGACGGTGGTAGGCCTGGAAGACAAGTTTATCGACCTGGCCTTCGAGGCCGGCGAGGTCCAGGGCATGACGCCGGACGACATCAAGAAATATATCCGCTTCATCGCCGACTGGCGCCTGCGCCAGTTGGCCCTGCCGGAAGTCTATGGGGTGAAGGAAAACCCGCTGCCGTGGCTGCAGTCGATGCTCTCGGGCGTCGAACACGCCAATTTCTTCGAGGCGCGCAGCACGGAATACTCGAAAGCCGCCACTCGCGGGCAGTGGCACGGCAATGAAGGCGTCTGGGCCGCCTTCGACCAGATGCAGACGAAGCGGGCGGAGAACGTGCTGCCGGCGGAGTGAGCCCTGCCGAGGTCGGCGCACGGGTCTCGGGGCGCAGATCGCCGTCGGCGCAAAATGTCGGGGCGACGGTCCTTGACCCGTCCTCGGGTCGCCGGCGCGATGGCGCGCCTTCAGGAGAGACCCATGCGCTTCATGTTCATCATCAAAGCCGCCGGCGCCGGCAGCCCAACGCCGTCCCTCATGGCCGCCATGCAAGCGATGGCGGAGCGCGAGGTGAAGGCTGGACGGATGATCAGCGACGGCGGACTGATGCCGCGCGCGACCGGCGCGGAGGTGCGGATCCGGAAGGGCAAGCTCACCGTCACCGACGGTCCGTTCGCAGAAACCAAGGAGGTGATCGGCGGCTACGCCGTCTTTGAACTTCCCGACATGGCCGCCGCGATCGCCAGCGCCCGCGACTTCATGAGCCTGCACCAGACGCATATGCCCGGCTGGGAAGGGATTTGCGAGGTCCGCCAAGTGGCCGGATCACAAGTCGAACAGATCCGCCTTGGCGCGCTGTAGGTGTCCTCCCGCACCCTAGACGTGCCGTAGATCCGTCGCACGAAGGCTCGGCGTTCGATGAGGCGTTGGCGCGGGCGCGGGGCCCTGCGCTGGCCGCACCATAAATGCGCCAGGTCAGTTGTGTCGGCGAACTGCTTTCCGAACGGCGTTCGAGTGCGCAATGTAGGGGGCTTGAGGAATCGCGCGCGCCGAACGCGCGGGCTCGGGGAGGACAGAACTATGAAGACAAGCCCCTGCATCATGGCGCCCTTGGGACTGGCGCTGGCGCTTGGGACGACCCTGGCGCCGGCTGCGCCGGCCGCGCCCTATGCGCCGCCCCGCACGGCGTCAGGCCAGCCCGACCTGGGAGGCTACTGGTCCAACTCGACCCTGACGCCGCTCACTCGCAAGCCGCAACTGGGAGAGCGGCTCACCTTTACACCTGATGAGGTGAAGAGGCTCGAGGACGAAGAGACCAAACAGGTCGAGGTCGGCAACAAGCCGACGGACCCGAACGCGCCTGTCAATGCGCCGAACGGGCTCGAGAGCAAGCCGGAGTTCGTCGCCGCCGGCGGCGATGTCGGAGGCTACAATCGCGGCTGGCTCGATCCGGGCCACACCGTGATGCGGGTCGCGGGCCAGCCGCGGACTTCGCTGATCACCACCAGGAACGGACAGCCGCCCCCGCGCAAGGGCGGCGGGGCCGATGACTCACCGTACGGCGGAGGCGGCGGCGAGGGGAGCCGTGGGCCGCTCGGGTCCTTCGACAATCCTGAGAATCGGCCGATCGGCGAGCGTTGCATCATCGGTTTTGGGCGCAACGCCGGGCCGCCGATGTTCCCGAACGGCTTCTACAACAACGATTACAACATCGTGCAGACACCTGACGCCATCGCCATACAGGTGGAGATGGTCCACGACACGCGGATCATCCGGCTAAACGCCAAGCACCGGAGCGACGGCATCAGGCCGTGGTTCGGCGACTCCATCGGCTGGTGGGAAGGCGATACCCTGGTGGTCGAGACGACGAATATACCGCAGCAGGAGGCTTTCATGGGCGCGTGGAAGGACCTCAAGGTGACCGAGCGCTTCACTCGCACCGCCAAGGACCGCCTGCGCTACCAGTTCACGGTCAGCGACCCAACGTCGTGGAACGAGCCCTGGGGTGGCGAATACGAATTCGCGCCATTGAAGGGCGTGGTTTACGAGTACGCCTGCCACGAGGGGAACTACGCTCTGCCCGGCATCCTCGCCGGCGCCCGGGCGGCCGAACGCGAGGGCGCGGTGACGAAGGGCGCCAAGGGCGCGTCCGACTAAGGCGGATCGGCTTAGCGGCCCGCGCCCAAGGGGTGCCCGCAGCTACTGGAGCTCGTCCTTGACGCTGTTCCTGAGGGCCGCCGGCACCTGCGATTCCGCCGCCTCGATCGTCTGCGGACCTGACGCGGTCGTGCGCGTAATGCGGTAGCGGAACTCGTGGGGTGCGAGGCTGGAGGCCGATCGGCCGCCGCTCCGGAACAGCGCCTCGACTGTCGCCTGATCAGCGGGCGACAGGCTCTCGAACGGCAGGCTGCCGCGGCTCGTAAGTCGGGAGCCGGGCAGGCCGAAGCCGCCTATGCCGCCAATCCGCTCGATGGACAGATCGCCCATACTCCGAGCCGCCTTCCCTGCGTCCGCCGTGGGGCGCGGCCTACAGCCCCACCTGCTTCCATCCACTGTCGACGGCTGCGCCGATAGCAGCATTGCCGGGATAAAGTTGAGCAGCAACAGCACGCGTGCGATCGGCGAAGTCCTTCATCGTCATGTTGGGGTGGGCGCCGGACCCCGTCAAAGCCTTGTACCAGACCTGGCCGACCTGCTCCCAGCTTTTGCCCCCTGCGGCCTTGCAGGCGGTGCAGAAGGCAAGGTTGGGCGGTCCGCTCGAGTAATGGGGATCCATCCCAGGCGTGATCTGGGAATACTTGGTCGGCTGCGGCGCCAGGCAGTGCGCGGCGGCGGGATCGGCCATGTCGCGTAAGCACGTCAGGCCCTTGGCGATCGCCGCCGGCCCCATGATGTCCTTGCCAATCAGCCAGTCCGCCTGAGTCACTGTCTGGCTGGCCTCCCATTGCCGGAACATCGAGCCGAAGCAGTCGGAGATGCTCTCGTTCAGGCCGCCCGAGTCGCCGGTGTAGCTGAGCTGCAGGCTGTGCTGGGTGACGCCGTGGGTGAGCTCGTGGCCGATGACGTCGTTGCCCCTGGAGAAATCGACGAAGATCGAACCGTCGCCGTCGCCATAGGTCATCTGCGAGCCGTTCCAGAAGGCGTTGTTGTACTTCTGGCCATAGTGGACCGATGAATTCAGGGTCATTCCGGCGCCGTCCACGGAGTTCCGGCCAAAAACGTCCTGGTAGAACTTCGCCAGCGACGTGGTCTCGGTGAACACGTGCTTGACCGTGACGTCGCTGGAGGCGCCAGGGTTGGCGATGTTCACGCCCGGCAGGGTCTGGGTGTGATGGCTGGTGAAGAGGGCGATCGTCGGCGCAGCGGGCGGCGGGGCCGGAGCCGGTCCCGCGATCGACTGGGCCACCTGCGAAAGCTTTGCGGCTTGCTCGCGAAGCTTGCGGAATTCGACATCGATCGCGGCGGTGTCCGCAAACGACTTGCGTTCGGCCGCGTTAAGGGCGGGGTCTTCGGCTAAGCGGCGCAGAACGTCTTGCGGGATGATGTGACAGGTGCAGGCCATGGTCATTTCCTTCCTCGCGGGCGAGCAGATTTGAGACGCGACGGAGAACTGAGCTGCAGCACCGAGCCGGAACGCATTGGGCGGGGATCGCGAAAGCGATCTCCTGCGGCATAGGCCGGCCCCGCGGGCACTACGGCCAAAGAGCGCCACTCCTGGGTAGTGTCAATTCACAAAGACTATCAGAACGTGTGATCGCGACCACGGGTCAGCGTTAGACGACTTGCCCGGCGGTCAGGCGATGATCGCCCGGACTAGGGCCTTGGCACCGGCAGAGCAGGGTCGGGGAGGTCGGAGGTGAAGGTCGAGGTCATGCCATTGCGTGCCAGGATGGCGACAGACGTCGACGAACGTGGCCCGGTGTTGGCAGTCACCGTCCAGGTCCCCTGGTAGTATGTTGCGTCAAAGGGGCCGGCGGCGCCCGGCTGTCCGGCAAGGACCGACTTGGCGACTGCGATGGCCTGGGCCTGGGTCGAAACGGTGTGCGGCGTAGCGCGACAGCCCGCAAGCTGCATCGCCAGGACAGCGCCAAGCCACGCTGTTCGTCGAAACATCGTCGGACGCCTCCCCACCTGGCCCGAGGGTGATGCGACCCTGCGGGCGAGGGCGAGTCAAGAGCAGCTTTAGAGCGTCGGGTCCGGGCTCGCGCGCACCAGCATCTTTCCAAAATTGCCGCCCTGCAGCATCTCGATGAAGGCGGCGGGCACAACCTCGAGACCTTCGCGGATATCCTCGCGGTAGCGGACGTCGCCGGAGGCGACCCAGGCCGACATGTCACGCAGGAAGGCGTGCTCGTGTTCGGCGACGAAGTCGCCGACGAAGAGGTCGCGAACGCTCACGCCGCGCTTGCGGAATATCGCCTCGCCGCGACGCATGAGAGCGGCGCGGGCGTCGACGCCCGCCTCGTCCCCGTAGTGGGCGATCAGGCCGCAGATCGTCATGCGAGCGCCCCGATTGAACAGCGGCAGGACCGCGTCGAACACCGCCCCGCCGACGTTCTCGAAATAGACGTCGACGCCCCCGGCCACGGCGGCGCGCAGGTCCTGTGGCAGGGTCGGGCTCAAGTGCGAGACACCGGCGTCGAAGCCAAGCTCTTCGACGACGAAGCGGCACTTCTCCTCGCGGCCGGCGATCCCTACGACACGAGCTCCACGCAGGCGGGCGAGCTGACCGGCGATCTGACCTACCCCACCCGAAGCGGCCGAGACCACCACAGTCTCTCCGGGCCTGGGGTCGGCCATCAAGATCATGCCGGCGTAGGCTGTGAGGCCGAGCATGCCGAGCACGCCCACCGCCTGCGAAATTCGCCCCAGAGTCGGATCAAGCTTTCGTGGGATCATGTATGCCGGCCGCTGGACGCCCTCGCCCATGAGACCGTATTCGGCCCAGCCGTTGGTGTTGAATACGAGGTCTCCGGCCTCAAATCCCTCCATTCGGCTCTCGACGACTTGGGCCACGGTGCGGGCGTGGCAGGGTGCGCCGGGCGGCTCGACGCCACGCCGCTTGTAGCCCCACTGATAAGGATCCAGCGAAACATAGATCGTTCGAGTCAGCGCCTGGCCGGGCCCCGGCTCAGGGATCGGGGCCTCGCGCAGCTCAAAGGTGTCCGGCCCAGGCCAGGCGGGGAGCGGGCGGGCCGACAGGGTCCAGTATCGGTTCACCCGCTATCCCGGCTTCTTGAAGCGCAGGAGGAACTGGTCGGTCTTTCCCCGGATGGCGGGGTCGAAGACGAACTTCGAGTGATCGTCGGCGGGGTTGGCGAGGATCTTGCTCTCGCCGTCGAGTTTGAAGCCGGCCGCCAGGACCTCGGACTTCACCGCGGCCTCATCGATCCTGTGCCTGGTGTCGGTGTCCGCCAGGCCGGAGCCGGGCGTCGCGGCGTGGTCCAGCACCACGTACACGCCGCCGGGCTTTAGCGCGGCGAAGACGTTCCTGTTGAACGCCGCCACGTCGGCAGGCCCCATGAACCGGTCGTGGAGGTCGTGGTAATTTTGCCGGATGAAGACGGCGTCCAGGCCGGGCGGCAAGGCCGGCATGTCGATCGGCGGCTCGGTGACCGTCACGTTGGCGTAGGCCGGGTCGGAGGTCAGGCGGTGCAGGATGCCGACAACCTCCGGATGGGCCTTGACCACCTCGGAGGGCATGACCGCATAGAGCTTGCCCTTAGGCCCGACGGACTGGCTCAGCGCCCGGACGAACCGGCCGGCTACGATGTCGGCCACCTTGTCGCCGGGCTTGACGCCTATGAAGGCTATGACATCGGGCCCCTTCATGGCGGGATCTGTCAGGGCGTCCGCCTGGGCCTGGACAGGTTGCTGGGCGAAGGTCGGCGGGGGTAGCCCCAGGACCAGTGTCACCGCGGCTGCGGCCGCCAGGATGGTCATGCGCGACATGGACGTGGCTCCCGGACACGGATCGTGGTGGGATGCGAGCCCGTCGCACTCCCGAAGTCAAGGACGGGACTTGCTGTCCGCCTTGCCGGGCCGCCGCAGCCACGGCGTAGCTTTGCGCCCCTTACGTGGACATCGCTTCCGGCTCCGACGCCGAGGCGCGGGCCGATCTTGTCCGGCTAGCCTTCGATGACCCACTCGGTGACATAGGCCTGGGCCTTGCGGGCGAGGGCGGCCGGCCCTGAGAAATAGAACTCGCTGCCGAACCAGCTCCGCCGCTCGTGCCAGACGAGCGGTGCGGTGTCCTCCGTCTGCAGCATTTCGAGCAGACGATCACGCTTCTTGGCGGGAACGAAGGCGACGTACGTTGCTTCAGCCATTTGGCGACTACCCGGTCTAAGGCCCCCTTGCGCAGCAGAGTGGCTGAGTCGCATCTTCGCGAAAGCCAATCATGGTCAACAGCGCGTGAGCACGCCCGCGCAAAGGGTGGCCAATCGGCGCGAATTCCTTGCGGCTTGCTCGCCTGCCTAACGCAGTTCGTCAGCTCGTTGCTGAAACCATTCGACTCGAAACGCCGTTCTTCAATGAGGGGCTGCGTGTCGCTCAGGCTCGGAAACTTACGCGCCTGGCGCACGGGTGACCGTTATCAGGGGGGGCAGTTGGTATTTTTCCTCGCACTTATCCTTGGCGCCATATCGGTAGCCCTCTTGTTCTACACCCTGCGTCGGACCCCGAAGCAGGATCTGGCGGACTTGCCCGACACGCCGCCCTTGCGGCTCCAGGGGCGGCGCTGGTGCGACTTCGAGATCGCTGGTGAGAACCACTATCAGGCCGCATTGGCTGCGATCGGCGGTGTCGCGCCGCCAGGGGATGTGCAAGGCGCCAACTACTTTTGCGACGCCCTGCTGGTTCCTGAGATGGAGAGCCCATCGGCCTCCGACGCGGTGACCGTGGTGATCGATGGCCTGCGCGTCGGTCACCTGAAGAGCAAGGACGGCGCCGATTATCTTGCGCGGCTCAAGGACCTCGGCGTCGCCTCTGCGGTGGCGGCGTGCCCCGCCTACGTGTTCGGCGGCTCCATCGACGAAGATGGCGTGCGTGCGCCCTACGTGGTGAGGCTCGGGCTGGCCTGGCCAGTCCAGCTGGAGGCCAAGGTCGAGCCGCCGCCGCCGTCGCCTAGGGTGGCGGCGCGTCTGCGCGGCGAACCGCTCAGCGAGGAGGACGCCTGGCACTATCCGCCGGTCCGGACGATCCCTGAAGCGGAGTTTCTGCAGATGATGTCCGGCGGGGTCGAGGACCACGCGGTCTGTTTCGCCGGCTGGTCGGCGGAACGGATCGACTACATGGGCGCCGTTGCTCGATCGGTTGGCCTGCGCGTCTGTGAATCGGTGGAGGACAAGCCGACGCTGATGGTTGTCGGGCCAAGCCCGCCCGACGAGGACCTCGATCGCGCCAAATCTCGGGGCGTGACCCTCATTAGCGGCGATCAGCTGCAAGAACTCGTGGCTCAGATCACGTCCGCCGCGCAGTGAGGCTCTCCGTCTAGCGACCAGCGAACGGAAAGCGTCGCGCAGGCCGTCGCCGCCGACCTTGTCTCGTGTTCCGCCGATGTGAGAAAAGCGGCGAGGGGAGCGCGACATGAAGAATCAAGAGAGCCACGACGGCCTGCGCGCGGTGACGCGCCGGAGCACGCGACAGGGACGTGAGAAACCGGGAAGCACCAGACTAGGAAGCAACAGGCTGGAAATCTTGTTGCTCGCGTTAGGCGCGGCGTTGCCATTGGCGTTCGGTGGGGCGCTGACGGCCTCGGCGCAGGGCGGTCAGCTCCCTCGTGGCGCCGCGGCGGTGGACGGCGCCCGTCAACTGGCGGCCGACAAGGAGCCGGGGACCTGGATGTCCGCCGGCCGGACCTATGACGAGCAGCGCTACAGCCCGCTGACCGGGGTCAACAAGGCCAACGTGAAAGGCTTGGGCCTGGCTTGGTACGGCGACATCGATAGCGAGCGCGGCCAGGAAGCGACACCGGTGGTGGTCGACGGCGTCCTCTACGTCACGACGGCGTGGAGCATGGTGAAGGCTTTCGACGCCAAGACCGGCGAGAGACTCTGGGAGTACGACCCCAAGGTCGACCGCGCGACCGGCCAGATCGCTTGCTGCGACGTCGTCAACCGCGGTGTCGCGGCCTGGAAGGGCAAGATCTACCTGGGGGCCCTGGACGGGCGGCTGATCGCGCTGGACGGCAAGACCGGGAAGGTCGCCTGGTCGGTGCAGACCACGGACCCGAAGGAGCCCTACACGATCACCCAGGTCCCACGGGTCGTGAAAGGGATGGTGATCATCGGTAACGCCGGGGCGGAATACACCTGCCGCGGCTATGTCTCGGCCTATGACGCCGCGACGGGCAAGTTGAAGTGGCGGTTCTACACTGTTCCCGCCAAGCCGGGCGACCCGACCAACACCCCGCTGCTCGAGAAGGCCGCTAAAACCTGGACCGGCGAGTGGTGGAAATTCGGCGGGGGCGCGACGGCCTGGGACACCATCCTCTTCGACCCCAAGACCAACCTTGTCTACTTCGGCACCGGTAACGGCCTGTCGTGGAGCCAGGAGATCCGCTCGCCTGGGGGTGGCGACAACCTGTTCGTCTCCTCGATCATCGCGGTCAACGCCGACACTGGAAAGTATGTCTGGCACTACCAGGAGGTGCCCGGCGACGAGTGGGACTATGACAACACCAACCCCTTGATGACGGCCGATCTGAAGATCGGCGGGGTGGCGCGCCATGTCCTGATGCAGGCGCCGAAGACCGGGTTCTTCTACGTCTGGGATGCGAAGACCGGGAAACTGCTGTCGGCCGAGAAATTCGCCCCGGCCAACTGGGCCACGAAGATCGACTTGAAGACCGGCCGGCCTGTGGAGAATCCGGCCGTCCGCTATACCGACACGAAGGCGGCCGTGGTGCAGCCGGCCCCGCTGGGTGCGCACAACTGGCATCCGATGTCGTTCAGCCCGCGGACCGGCCTCGTCTATATCCCGGTGACCGAGAACACGACAGGCTTCGCCAGCGCCAAGCCAGAGGGATTCAAGCTCGGCGACCGAGTCTACAACACCGGAACCGTGTCGTTCTCGGACGAGATCACCAAGCTCTACGCCCAACCGGGCGCGCCGCCGCGGGGAAACATCAAAAGCTACCTGCAGGCCTGGGACCCGGTGGCGCAGAAGGAGGTCTGGCGGGCGCCGGACACGGACTACGGACCCCACGGGACAATGGTCACAGCCAGCGACCTGGTGTTCTCGGGCGACTGGAGCGGCAGGTTCAGCGCCTACGACGCCAGGACGGGGGCAAAGCTGTGGTCCGCGCCGACCCAGGCCAATGTCGTGGCCGCTCCTTCGACCTACACGATTGATGGCGAGCAGTACGTCGCGATCCTGGTCGGCGCACGCGGCCTGCCTCCCGGCCAGGTCCGGACCAGCGCGCTGAGCGCCAACAACTCGCGCATCCTGGTCTTCAAGCTAGGCGCAAGGTCCAGCCTGCCGACTGCAGCCGTGCAGAGCGCCGACGCCGCACCGCGCACCCTGAACCCGCCGCTGCTCACCGGCACCAACGAACAGGTGATCGACGGCCAGGGGGCATATGGCCGGATCTGCGCCGGCTGCCATGGCGCGGGCGGCGTCGCTGACAAATCGATCCCCGACCTGCGCTACTCGCCGGTGCTGAAGAGCCTGGCCGAGTGGAACGAGATCGTGCTGGGCGGCTCACGGAAGTTCAATGGCATGGTCTCGTTCAAGTCGACGCTTGCCGAGGGCCAGTCCGAGGCGATCTTCCACTACATCGTCAGCCAGGCGAACAAGGACAAGGCGGCCGCGGAGGCCGCGGCGAAGGGCGGCGGCGGCCGCTAAGCAGGACTTCACCTAAGGGTCGCGGCAAACCCGCCGTGACAAAAAAGCGGAGCTGGCCGAAGTGTCACCCGTGCGCGCGGCGGCGGAGGGGCTCGGTGCAGAGACTGCGTGGCGCGGCCGCTCGGGAGGCGCGCAATTCGGTCTCCATTTGGTCGGCGGGCATGGGCTTGGCGAACCAGTAGCCCTGCATCCGCTCACAACCGGCGGCGCGCAGCAGGATCGCCTGAGCCTCTTCCTCGACGCCCTCGGCGACGATGAGGACGCCTAGCGCGCGGGCCGCGTGCAGCATGGAGCCGACCAGCTTCGCAACGCGCGCATCCTTGGCGACGTCACAAATCAGGCTGCGATCGAGCTTCACGGTCTGGATCGGCAGATGCATCAATGCGCGCAGGTTCGAATAACCGGTGCCGAAGTCGTCCAGCGCTATCCGCACGCCCTTGGCCGAGAGCCGCTCGATGTGGCGGCGCGAAAGCGCCAGGTCGCGCAGCAGGAAGGTCTCGGTGATTTCGACAGTCAGCGCCGTGGCGGGAAGATCGGTGCCGGCAAGACGGCCGATCAGCTTGCGCGAGAAGCTGGGGTCGAGGAGGTCGCGGGGCGAGACGTTGAACGAGACCACCTCGATTAGGCCCTCGGCGACCCAGGGGGCGGCCTGCGAGCAGCCGGCCTCGAAAACCGCCTCATCGATGCGCCCGATCAGGCCAAGCTCCTCAGCCATCGGCACGAAGGCGGCCGGCGTCAGCAGGCCGTGCTCGGGATGGCGCCAACGGGCGAGCACCTCGACGCCGACGATGCGTCCATCGGCTGAGTCGACCACCGGCTGGAACCAGGGCTCGATCTCGCCGGCGGGGATGGCGCGGCGAAGCTCCTCCTCCAGGGTGCGGCGATGCTGGCTTTCGGCGCGCAGCTCGGCGTCGAAAGCCGACCAACGGCGACCGCCCTGGGTCTTGACGCGATAGAGCGCCATGTCTGCGAATTGCTGCAGATCTCCGGCGTCGGAGGCGTCGTCGGGGTAGACCGCCACGCCGACCGAGGCGCCCGGCGAGACCTGGCGCCCGTAGATCAGGTGGGGCTGGGTGAACAGGCTAACCAGTCGTTGCGCGCGCTCGGCGACCTTCGGATCGTCGGAGATCACCGCGAACTCATCGCCGCCTAACCGGGCCACGAGGTCGCCGGGGCCGGCGTCGGAGCGGAGCCGCTCGCCCACTTCTGCCAGGAAGAGGTCGCCCGCGTGGTGGCCGAGCGTGTCGTTCAGGTGCTTGAAGCGATCGAGGTCGACGACGAACAGCGCAAGGCGTCCGCCCGCCTCCCTGGCCGTCTCCAGGCGTTCGCAAAGCGCTGCGGTGAAGGCGCCGCGATTGACCAGGCCGGTCAAGGAATCGGTCTGGGCAAGCCTGAGCGTCAGCTCGCGTTCAGACTCCAGTTCGGCGACCCGTGCGGTCAGTTCCGCAAGTTGTTGGACGCGATCGGGCACGGATGGAAAAGCCTCAGGCTGAAGACTATTCGCCCTTATGGCTCCGGCGCGGCGAACGCCCCGTTAAACGACATGCCTAACGGGAGATGTGCCCCCGCTCGGTTTTCCGGGCCCCTATTCAGCAGGCTCGGCCATGGCGAGTGCAGGAACTTCGATCTGATTCTCCCACTTGGCGACGACCGCGGCGGCGACGGAGTTGCCGACCACATTGGTGGCCGAGCGGCCCATGTCGAGCAGGTGGTCGACAGCCAGGATCAGGAGCAGCCCTTCCTCCGGCAGATTGAAGTAGGCCAGGGTGGCGGCGATCACCACTAACGATGCCCGCGGGACGCCGGCCATGCCCTTGGACGTGACCATCAGCAGCAACAGCATGGTGATCTGTTGGGCGATTGAGAGGTGCACGCCATAGACCTGCGCGATGAACAGCGTCGCGAAGGTGCAGTACATCATCGAGCCGTCGAGGTTGAACGAGTAGCCGAGCGGCAGGACGAAACTGGCCACCCGCTTGGAGACGCCCCACTTCTCAAGCGCCTGCAGCGTTCCGGGATAGGCCGCCTCCGAGGAGGCCGTGGAGAAGGCCAGCAGTGCGGGTTCGCGGATTGCGGCCATCAGCTTCAGCGCCCGGGCGCCGACGATCGCGCTCACCACGGCGATCAGCAGTCCCCAGAGCAGGCCCAGCGACACGTAGAAGCCGCCCACGAACCTGGCGTAGGTCGCCAGGACGCCGATGCCCTGGGTCGCGATGGTCGCCGCCAACGCCGCGAAGATCGCGAAGGGCGCGGTCCTCATGACGTAGCCGGTCACCTTCAGCATGATCGATGCGATCTGCTCAACGAGGGCCGACACCGCATGCGCCCGTTCGCCCAGCGCCGAGACGGCGGTGCCGATGAACACCGAGAAGATGACGATCTGCAGGATCTCGTTGTCGGCCATCGCCTGGATGATCGAGGCCGGCACCAGGTGGGTGACGAAGGCCTTCAGCGTGAACTTGCTCATGTCCACGGCCGAGGCGGCCCTGGTGGCGTCCGGCATCGGCAGCGACAGGCCCGCCCCCGGCTGGAGCAGGTGGACCATGATCAGGCCGATGGTGAGGGAAACGATCGAGGCGCAGATGAACCAGCCCAGCGCCTTGATCCCCACGCGGCCGATGCTGGCCGAATCCTCCATGTGGGCGATGCCGGACACCAGCGTCGAGAACACAAGAGGGGCGATGATCATCTTGATCAGGCGCAGGAAGACATCGGTGATGATCGACAGGTTCTCCGCCACCGCTTTGGCGGAGGCGGGAGACGCGTACTGGTTGACCGCCCATCCAACGGCGATGCCCAGCACCATGGCCGAGACGATGAGGATCGTGAAAACGCGATTCATGGGAGGTCCGCGGACTTTGCTTCGGGCGCCTTTGTCGCCGGGAAGCCTGGCTTCGTCCATCCCGCCGCTCCTGTGACCCGCATCACATCAACCGGCGCCGCAGACCTCTACAAAAACGGTCATCGCAACCCGCGATCGCTGAATTCGAGGACATCTGCAATGACTCGCATCGGTATCGGCGCCGCCCTCATCGCGGTCAGCCTGCTCTCCGTCACCGCCGCCCAGGCGGAAACGGACACCATGGTCGTTCACATGGGCGATCTGAATGTCGCCAGTCCGCAAGGCGCTGAAGCCGCCCTGCGTCGCATCAAGAACGCTGCGATGCTGTTCTGCGGCGACTATGACCAAATCACTTTCACCCGCCGGATCGAGCACCAGCGCTGCGAAATGCAGATGACCGACCAAGCCGTCAGTTCGCTGAACGCCCCCACGGTCACAGCCCTCTACAAGGGCCGATCGACCATTCGACTGGCCAGCCGCGACGCCCACTGAGCCCTCCCCCCAATGGGCATTGCGGTCAGGGCGTCCGTCGGCGGTCCAGCTCGTGTTAGAGTGATGGACGGCGCGCCGACGGACGCCCTTCGTCCTTCGCCGCCCCGCGATGGGTGTGGCATGCCATCTTCGTTGACCGAGGCTTTGAGGGACGTTGTGGCTGCCTTTCAGGGCAGCGAGATCCTGGCGTCGCTCCCGGAAGCGACGCTGACCGCCCTGGCCCGTTCAGGAGCCGCGGTCGACCTGGCGGCGGGCGCGATGCTCTGCCAGGAGGGAGATCCGGGCGACGCCGTCTACATCGTGCTCGAGGGCGAGATTGAGGTGCGCCGAAGCTCCGCCGGCGGCCGGGAATTGCGCTTGGCGGCGCTTGGACGAGGGGCGGTGGCGGGCGAATTCGCAGCCCTCGACGGCGGCGCCCGCTCAGCCGACATGGCCGCCACGCGTCGCAGCCGCCTGTGGCGTATCCCGCGCTCCGCCTTGCTGGACACCCTCGAGGCCGAACCCAGGGCCGCCGTGGCCCTGCTCGTGGAGCTGACCGGCCGGCTGCGACGCACCAACGCCGCCCTCGAAGATCGCGCCACACTGGACCTGGGCGGGCGGCTGGCGCGGGAACTCCAGGCCCAGAGGAACGCACGTGGGCTGGTCGCTCTGACCCAATCGGAAATGGCCCGCCGCGTCGGCGCCTCGCGTGAGCGCGTCAACCGCAAGCTCAGCGAATGGAGCGCCAAGGGTTGGGTCGAGGTGACCCAGGCCGGTGTCCGACTGCTCGACGACAATCAGCTCGCCCAGCTCGTGCGGCAGCAATTCGACGACTGACGCCGGTCGTCGCGCGGGCCGCCACGCACTCGCAAGCCGGGAATGCTGCAGCTATAAGGCGGCATGAAATCGAAGACGGACGCAGCCGGCATCGTGGATCGGCTGGAACACGAATACCGCAAGTCGGTCGAGGCCCTGAGGGGCGCCCTGAAGGATTTCCTGGCCGGAGGAGCGCCGCCAGATCCGGCGCTGCGCGCCGCCGGGGCCTTCGCTTATCCAGAACTGCGCCTGAACTGGCCGGCCGGCCAGCCCTTCCCGCGGATCGGCCGCGCCTATGCGCGGATCGGCGCGCCGGGTCGCTACGTTACGACCGTCACCAGGCCCGACCTTTATCGCGCCTACCTGATAGAGCAGCTGACCCTGCTGGCGCAGGATTTCGACGTGGAGATCGAGGTCGGCCGCTCCAACCAGGAGATGCCCTTCCCCTACGTGTTGGACGGCCAGGCCGATATCGCGCTTGCCGACATCAGTTCGGCCGAGATCGCGCGGCATTTCCCGACGACCGAGCTGGCCTACATCGGCGACGAGATCGCCGACGGCTCCTGGGCGAATGACACCCATCGGCCCAGGCCGCTCTCGCTATTCGACGGTCTGCGTACGGACTTCTCGCTGGCGCGACTGACGCACTACACAGGTACGCCTGCCGAGCACGTGCAGCAGTACATTCTGTTCACCAACTACCATCGCTACGTCGATGAGTTCGTCCGCTGGGGCTGCGAGCAGCTCACCGCCGGGGGGCCATACAAGGCCCTCTCCGCGGCGGGAAATGTGCTGGTCACCGCCGACACGCCGAACCCTGAAGCCGCAGTCGCCGCCGCCGCGTGGCGCCGTCACCAGATGCCGGCCTACCACCTGATGGCCGAAGGTCGAGCCGGGGTCACCCTGGTGAACATCGGCGTCGGCCCGTCAAACGCCAAGACCATATGCGATCACCTGGCGGTGCTGCGCTCGCAAGCCTGGTTGATGATCGGCCACTGCGGCGGCCTGCGAGGCAGTCAGACTATCGGCGACTACGTACTGGCCCATGCCTACCTGCGCGATGACCACGTGCTCGACGAAGTGTTGCCGCCGGAAATCCCGATCCCGGCGATCGCCGAGGTGCAGGTTGCGATGAACCGGGCCGCTGAGATCGTGACCGGCGAAAGCGGCGAGCTCCTGAAGCGCCGCTTGCGGACCGGCACCGTGGTGACCACCGACGACCGCAACTGGGAGCTGCGCTATTCCTCCAGCGCGCTTCGTTTCAACCAGAGCCGCGCCGTGGCCATCGATATGGAGTCGGCGACCATCGCCGCCCAGGGATACCGTTTCCGGGTTCCCTACGGGACGCTGCTTTGCGTGTCGGACAAACCGCTGCACGGGGAAATCAAGCTGCCCGGGCAGGCCAACGCCTTCTACGATCGCGCCATCGGCCAGCATCTGCAGATCGGGGTCGCGACCATGGATTTGCTGCGTGAGGAAGGTCCGCGGCTGCATTCCCGCAAGCTCCGCAGCTTCGACGAACCGCCTTTCCGCTAGATTTTCCGGGTGAGTTGACGCCGGGACGGCCGGGCGAGAACATCGCGCGAAATGCATGGCCGGGCCGACATGCCTGTTCGCAAGGCGCTGGAACCCTCCAGAGGCCGCATCTGGCTGGGCGCGGTGCTGGCGGCCGGCGGCGTCACGATTTTCGGCGCGATCCTGTTCATCGCCGACGACCGCTCCACGTTTTCCGAGTGGTTGTTCTTCCGGCTCGGTTTGGCGCTGATGGCGCTTATTTCGATGGTAGGCCAGGTCATGGCGATCCTCGGCCTGGAAATGATCTGCAGGGGCCTGGCCGCGCAGCGCGATGCGGCCTGACGGCGGCGCCTTCCCGGACTCGCCGTCGCCATTTTGTCGAGGAAGTCGGTTAGAGCAGGCGAATGGCACGGAACATCGCGTTCGAGGGCATCGATAATTTCCGCGACTTTGGCGGCTACGCCGCGGGCGCGCGGCGATTGAGGCCAGGTCTGCTCTATCGTTCGGCCCACCAGGCCAAGGCCACTGACGCCGACCTCGCCAAGCTCGCCGATCTTGGGCTGGCAGTTGTCGTCGACCTGCGCCGGGCGAACGAACGCGAGCGTGATCCGAGCCGCCGGTGGCCTGGCTTCGCCGCCAGGGTGATCGACAACGACATCGGCCAGGACACCGCCGACGAATGGTCGAGCTTCATCATGGGGTCCGATCTGACGGCCGCCTCCGTCAGGGCTTACCTGTTCGACTACTACCGCAAGGCGCCGTTCCAGCAGCGCCACATCGACCTCTACGCCCGCTACTTCCGAGCCCTGGCCGAAGCTGACGGCCCCGTCCTGGTGCACTGCGCCGCCGGCAAGGACCGCACGGGGATCCTCTGCGCGCTGACCCATCACATCACCGGCGTGCACGACGACGACATCCAGGAAGACTATCTGCTGACCAACGACGCCGAGCGCCTCGCCAAACTGCTGCCGCTGATCCGTGAGGCGATCCGCGGGGCCACCGGACGGATGGCCTCGGACGAGGCGCTGATGACCGTGATGCGGGTCGAAGCCGAATACCTCGCCGAATCCTTCGCCGCCATCCGTGAGGAGAACGGGTCGCTCGACGGCTATCTGCAGGCCGCGCTCGGGCTGGACGCCGACTTAAGGGCGCGCGTGCGCGATCGCTTGCTGGCCTAGGCGTCGGCCTGAAGCCAGGTTCGCAAGGCTTGGGGTATGGCGCTTGCAGCGGCGACTGAGCTGTCGGTTCGCACCCGTTCGTCCTCCGACCGTCGATTTGACCCCATTCCAAGAGACGAGGACTCCGGCTAGGGGAGGCCATGACCCGGCACATCGATTTCGACGCCATCGAAAACTTCCGCGACTTCGGAGGCTACGGCACAGCCAGCGGGCGGACCGTGAGGCGGGGCCTGCTCTATCGATCCGCCAACCACGCCTACGCGAGCGAGGCGGACCTGCGGCGGATGGGCGAGCTCGGCCTGGCCGCCATCATCGACCTGCGGCGCACCGAGGAGCGGACGCGCGAGCCCTCCCGGCGCTGGCAGGGGTTCAGCGCAACGGTGATCGAGAACGACATCCGCTCCGAGCACCCGGACTGGGCGGAAGCGATGCGGGGCGTGGAGATCGACGCGCAGTGGTTCCTCGACGACGGCATCGGCTACTACCGCCGCGCCCCATTCGAGGCGCGGCACATCGACCTCTTCAATCGCTATTTCCAGACCCTGGCGGGGGCCGAGGGCGCCATCGTGGTGCACTGCGCAGCGGGCAAGGATCGCACCGGTCTGATCTGCGCGCTGACGCTCCACGTTCTGGGCGTGGACGCCGACGACATCGTGGCCGACTACCTGCTCACCAACGACGAAAGCCGGATCGCGCGGAAGATGGCGTTCCTGGGCCCGTGGCTGCGCGATAACGTCGGCAAGGCGGTCGACGAGGCCGCCCTGCGCGTGGCGGTCTCGGTCAGTTCGACCTACCTGGAGACCGCGCTGGGCGTGATCTGCGCCACGCACGGTTCGATCGACGGCTATTTGACCGAAGTGCTGGGCGTCGACGCGGGCCTGCGAGACCGGCTACAAGCGCGGCTTCTTGCCTGACCAGAGATGTAAAATGCAGAGTTTCCAGCCGCCGCGGCGGATCCTTATGGGGCCGGGGCCCTCCGACGTGAGCCCTCGGGTGCTGAGCGCGCTCGCCCGCCCGACCATCGGCCACCTCGATCCCGAGTTCCAGGTGCTGATGGAGGAGATCAAAACCGCCCTGCAACGGCTGTTCAACGCGCCTGACCACGCCTGCGTCCCGCTGCCCGCGCCGGGCACCGCCGGGATGGAAGCGGCGATCATGAATCTTCTGGAGCCGGGCGAGCGGGCGGTGATCGCGGTCAACGGGGCGTTCGGCGGACGGATGGCGGACATGGCGGACCGGGCCGGCGCCGGCGTGACGACGGTCGACCATGCCTGGGGCGAGCCGGTCGATCCGGCGCGCGTCGAAGCTGCGCTCGCCGAGGCCCCCACAAAAGTCCTGGCCTTCGTCCACGCTGAAACCTCGACGGGCGCGCGCAGCGACGCCCCCGTGCTCTGCGGCCTGGCCCGCAAGCACGGAGCGCTCTCGGTGGTCGATTGCGTGACCTCTCTGGGCGGCATCGTGGTGGACGTGGCCGCCTGGGACGCCGACGTGGTCTATTCGGGAACCCAGAAGTGCCTCTCGGCTCCGCCGGGGCTTTCGCCGATCGCGCTCTCCAAGCGCGCCCAGGCGGCGATCTCCGCGCGCAAGGAGAAGGTCCGAAACTGGCTTTTGGATTTCAATCTGCTGATGAGCTACTGGGGCGGCGAAGGCGGCCGGACCTACCATCACACAGCGCCGATCAACGCCCTCTACGGGCTCCACGAGGCGCTGGTGGCGATCTTCGAGGAAGGCCAGCAGGCCGCCCTTGTGCGACACGCCCGGATGCACGAAGCGCTGGTGGCTGGGCTGGAGGCGGCGGGCCTTGCGATGCTGGTGGCCGAGCAGCACCGCTTGCCGCAGCTGAACACCGTGCGCGTGCCCGACGGCGTCGACGAGGCCGCGGTGAGGGCCCACGTGCTGAAGGCCTGGGACCTGGAGATCGGCGCGGGGCTCGGGCCGCTGAAGGGCCAGGTCTGGCGGATCGGCCTGATGGGCGCCTCGGCCACGGCCTGGCATGTGCGCCTCTGCCTTACCGCCCTTTGCGAAGCGCTTGTCGCGCAAGGGTTCGCCGCCGACGCCAAAGCTGCGTTGGCGGCGGCGGACGACAAGCTCGCCTAGCGCTGCGCACGAGAAAGCGGCTAACGTCCCCGAAGCCGCGGTCAACAGCGGGCATTCAGGGGAGGATCGGCGGTTGAACGAGGTCAAACCACTGGACGCCGATGGGCCGGCGGCCATCGTCGAGCCCACGATCATCGCGCAACTGGGCGGCGATGGGAAGTTGAAGCGGGGCGGCTACGCCTGGGCGATCCACCAAGGTGGCCGCGACCCCTTCATCATCCTCGTCACCATCTACATCTTCATGCCCTACGTGGCCTCCGTGCTGGTCGGCGACCCGGTGCGGGGCCAAGCGACGATCTCGAGCTGGGACCAGATTATCGGTTGGGTCGTGGTGTTCAGCGCGCCGTTCCTCGGCGCGTCCATCGACAAGCTCGGCCCGCGCAAGCCGTGGCTCGGACTGATCGTCAGCCTGATGGTCCCCATGATTGCGGCGCTGTGGTTCGGCAGGCCCGGCGGCGCCATGACCCTGACGATGCTGGCCGCGCTCTATATCGGCGCGCGTCTTTTGTTCGTCTACGGCGAGGTGCTGCACAACTCGATGCTGGTTCGCGCCACGGGCCTGGCCGCCGCTCACAAGGCCTCCGCCCTGGCGCTCTCCCTCGGAAACGCGGCCTCTGTTCTCGCGCTCGGCTTCACCGCCTGGGCCTTCGCGCTTCCTGGCAAGGTTCCATGGGGCTGGGTGCCTGCAGCCCCGCTGTTCGGGCTGGACCCGTTGACCCACGAGCCGGAGCGGGTGGTGACCTTGATGGCCGCAGGCCTGCTCGCCCTGGGCTCGATCCCGCTCTTCCTGTTTACGCCGGATGCGCAACGCACCGGCGTTCCGGCGCTGAAGGCCTTGCGCGATGGCGCAGGTGAGCTTTGGCGCATGCTCAAGACCGTGCGTCGCTACCGGGACGCCGTGGTCTACCTGATGTCGCGGATGTTCTTCGTGGATGGCATGAACGCCGTGCTCATCTACGCGGGGGTCTACGCTATCGGGGTGATGAAGTGGGGCCCGCTGGAGATGCTCGCTTACGGCATCATGCTCAGCGTATTCGCAGTCATCGGCGGCTTCGTGGCCCGCTGGCTCGACGGCGCGGTGGGGCCGAAGGTCGCGCTACGGATCCAGATCGCGGTGACCGCAGTCAGCCTGACCCTGATGCTGGGGGTTGCGCCCGACCGCATCCTCTACCTGTGGCCTTACGACGCCACGGCCCATGCGCCGCTCTGGAGCGGACCGGTATTCCGTCACCTTCCGGATTGGGTGTTCATCGGTCTGGGCTTCGTCAACGCCATCGTCATCACCGGCCAATATGCCTCCAGCCGCACACTCCTGACGCGGCTGACGCCGGCTGAGCAGACGGGCGCCTTCTTTGGTGTCTACGCCCTGTCCGGCGTCGCAACCCTCTGGCTCGCGCCCACGCTGGTGAACCTCGGCACAAACCTGACCCACACACAGCAGGGGGGATTCGCCAGTATCATCGTGCTGCTGGTGATCGGGCTGATCGGCCTGATGTTCGTCAGGGGCGGTGGCCGCGAACTGCGGCGCGCCCACTAGCAGACGGCGCGGGGCTTCAGACAGAAGGTGTTCCTGAACGTTATCGCGTTGGGCGGCACGTACTTCAGCGGAGAGGTGGACGTATCCTGGACGTCCGCTTGGATGACGCTGTCGCCGGGCACAAGCTGATCGGGCGGAAACCGCGCCACCGTTGAGCCCTTCGCCGACTTCGCCGCCTGTCGCGGCCTTGGCTCCAGGAGACCTTCGGACTTCCCAGGCTATCTGCGGTGACGCTGGTGAGGCGAAGCTTCAGAGGCGCGGCCGGGTAGGGCCATGATCGCGCTGGCGACGGTGAAGACGTCGCCCAACTGCGTGGTGTCCGTGGCGCCGGACTGGCCGACGAGGTCGCCGATGACCGAGGCCGAAACCAAGTTCTTGAAGTCCGCCCTGCTAATGGCGCCGCTGCTCTGGAATTCGCCCATGCTAGCGATTGCCTGAAATAATCAATATCTAATCCAAGATCAGATCGTTATCATCTTAATAATCGTAGCATAACGCGGTCATAAGATCGGCGAAATGGTACGGTTAACGGAGATTTACCAATATAGTGGTTTCATGAATACGTGTCGTTTACTGCCGATTAAGCCAGAGGTGCCATTCTACAGATGCATTTGGGGCGAGCAGGGCAAGTTGCTTGATCCCGTCATCACTGCTCGCTCAAGGAGGAGCTAGAAATGTCCAATACCTTTACACGCTTCCTGAAGGACGAATCCGGCGCGACGGCCATCGAGTATGGTCTGATCGCCGCGCTCGTGGCCGTGGTCCTGGTGACCGCGCTCGGGGCGATGGGGAACAAGCTGGTTGGCACGTTCAACAAGGTGTCGACCGCTCTGCCATAGGGCCAGATCCCCAAAACAGTCATTCCAAGAAACCCCCGGCGGGCATCTCGCCGGGGGTTTTTTGTCTAAAGGCCAGGACGGAAAATAAACAAAAGTTTCATGTCGTTGATTCCTCTATAATAATCGTCAAAGTCAGGAATTGTTAAGTACGCCTATAAATTGTGCCACCCGGTTTACTCGCGATTAAGTCACTTATGGCATTTTTATATTGCAATTTGGGCGGCAACCGAAGGGCTTGCAGCTCCAGTCTTTGGATATAGAGGAGATCAAGTCATGGGTAAGTTCGTGCAAAAGTTCGCGAGTGATGAGTCTGGCGCCACCGCCATCGAATACGGTCTCATCGCCGCCCTGGTCGCCGTGGTCCTGGTGACCGCGCTTGGCCTGATGGGCAACAAGCTGGCCAACACCTTCAACACGGTGACCAGCGACCTGCCGTAAGCCGCGGCGTTCGTTCCGTTCAAAAAGGAGCCCCGGCGATCCCTCGCCGGGGCTTTTTCCTGTTGGCTGGGTGAAACCCTCCGTTCATCTGCAGGCGCCAAGTTCGCCCGGACGGAGTGACGCGATGATTCACCTTTTGCAGACCCTCTTGCTGCTGGTCTTCCCTGCGCTGGTGATATTCGCCGGCCTGCGCGACGCGACGACCTACATCATACCCAATTGGATCTCCCTGGCGCTCGTCGCGGCCTTTCCCGTGGCGGCCCTGGCTCTTGGCCTGCCGCTGCCGACCATAGCCCTGCAGTTCGGGATCGGCGCCGCTGCTCTTGTCCTGGGCTTCGCGATGTACGCCGTGCGCTGGATCGGCGGCGGAGACGCCAAGCTGTTCGCCGCCGCGGCGCTCTGGATTGGCTGGCCGGCGGCGGTGACCTACCTCGGCCTGACCGGAATCGCAGGAGGCGTGCTGGCGGTGGCGCTGCTGGGCATCCGCTCGGCTTACGTTCGGCCCTTCATCCCATCGGGACCCCGCTGGCTTGCTCGCCTGATCGAACCCGGGGAAAGCGTGCCCTACGGCGTCGCGATCGCGGCCGGCGCCTTGGCGGCGTTCCCGGCCTCGGCGTTGTTCGCCAGGCTTTGATCACGCGCCGGCAGCGGTTGCGGGTCTGGCGCGGATACGACTAGGAGAGAATATCCTGCCCCCCTCTCGCGAAGGCGCTCCGATGTCCGACGTGATCCTCGAAAACGCGGAAGGCCCTGCGGTCCCCGTGCACGCGCTCCTCGAGAGCGAGACAGCCTCGGCGCTGAACGCCTCGCCACCGGCGGCCAAAGCCTTCGCGGCGATCTCCGATTTCAAAGGCAAGGCCGGCCAGGTTCTGGCCGTGCCGGGCGCCGACGGAGCGCTGGCGAGCGTACTGTTCGGCCTCGGCGGTGGCGGCGATCCGATGGTGTTCCGCACGCTGGCCGCCAAGCTCCCCGCCGGGACCTACCAGATCAAGCGGGCGCCTGAAGGCTTGGATGCCGGCCAAGCCGCACTGGCCTTCGCGCTCGGGAGCTATCGGTTCGACCGCTATAAAACCCACGGCGGCGAGCGCGCCAAACTGGTCGCCGACGGTGTCGACGTGGCTGAGGTCCGCCAGGTGGCGCACGCCTGCGCGCTGGCCCGCGACATGATAAACACGCCGGCCAACGACTTGGGGCCCCTGCAGCTCGAAACCGTCGCCCGCGAGATCGCCGAGCAGCACGGGGCCCAGTTCACCGTCATCGCCGGCGATGGACTGCTGGAGGCGAACTACCCTGCCGTGCACGCGGTGGGCCGCGCCGCCACTCCCGCGCGCGCGCCAAGGATGATCGAACTCACCTGGGGTGAGGCCGGCAAGCCGCTGGTCTGTCTGGTGGGCAAGGGCGTTGTGTTCGACTCAGGGGGCCTCGATATAAAGCCTTCGGCCGGAATGCGGCAGATGAAGAAGGACATGGGCGGGGCGGCGCACGCGCTGGCGCTCGGGCGCATGATCATGGCGGCCGGCCTGTCTGTTCGCTTGGCGGTGCTGGTCCCGGTCGTGGAGAACGCCATTTCGGGCGACGCCATGCGGCCGGGCGACGTCTTGGCCTCACGCAAGGGCCTGTCTATCGAGGTCGGCAACACCGATGCGGAAGGGCGCCTGATCCTGGCTGATGCGCTTACCCGCGCCGGCGAACTGGAACCTGCCCTGACGATCGACATGGCCACACTCACCGGGGCCGCGCGCGTAGCGCTCGGGCCGCAGTTGCCGCCGTTCTACACCGACGACGAGGCCCTCGCCGCGGACATCGAGCGGGCGGCCAAGGCGGCGGCCGACCCGGTGTGGCGTATGCCGTTGTGGAAGGGCTACGCCGAGGCCCTCGATAGCGATGTGGCCGAGATCAAGAATGACCCCGACGCGTGGGCGCAGGCCGGCTCGGTGACGGCGGCGCTCTTCCTGCAGCGCTTCGCGCCGGCGGGGCCCTGGGCGCACTTCGACATCTTCGCTTGGAACCCGCGGAACCGGCCAGGCTTCCCGGCAGGCGCCGAGGCGCAGGCCATCCGCGGACTCTATCGCATGATCCGGGAGCGATTTGGGTGAGCGCCTCGCTGGAGAGCGAGGATCCGCGGGTGACCCCGATGCGCGATGGCATCGCCAGCCGCGCCCTGGAGGGGCTGGTCCGCGCCGAAGTCTACCTCGATCCCAAGATCATGAGCTGTGTGGTTCCAGCCGCCGGGATTCATCGCGCGCCGGACGTGGCGTCGGAACAGATGGACCAGATCCTGTTTGGCGAGACCTTCGAGATCATCGAGGAAGAAGGCGGCTTCTTCTGGGGCCAGGCCAGGCGCGACGGCTATGTCGGCTTCGTCGTGGACGCATCGCTTGCGCCGCCGGGGCCGGAGCCGACTCACCGCGTCAGCGCTGTCCGCACCTACGCCTTCGCCGAACCGAGCATCAAGAGCCGGGCGAGCGGCCCTTTTTCAATGAACGCGCTGGTCGCCGTCGAGGCGCAGGAGGGGCGACTCAGCAAGGTGGCCGGTGGCGGCTGGACGACCTCCGATCACCTCACGCCGATTGGCGTGTTCGAGAGCGACGCTGCGGCCGTCGCCGAGCGTTTCCTAGGCGCGCCGTACCTTTGGGGCGGCCGCGAGAGCCTGGGCCTCGATTGCTCGGGCCTGGTGCAGCAGGCGCTGTTCGCCTGCGGTTTGGCCTGTCCCCGCGATGCCGACCAGCAGGCGCATATCGGACGGCCGATCGAGCGCGAGGCGTTCGGGCGTGGCGACCTGGTGTTCTGGAAGGGTCACGTCGCGATCGGGCTCGACAAGACGCGCATCGTCCATGCGAACGGCCACCACATGATGGTCGCCGTCGAGCCGCTGGAGACTGCGATCAGCCGGATTTCCCGAGCCGGCGAAGGCCAGCCGACGGCGTTCCGCCGGCTCTAGCGCGGCTACTTCGCGGCGGGAGGTTTGCCGGCGTCAGGCTTGGTCGCGGCGGGAGCCGTGGCCGGAGCCGCAGGTGCGGCGGGCGCGGCACCAGCCGCCGCGGGCTTGTCGCCCGGCGCCGCGGCGGCGCCCGCCGCCGGAGCGGCGCCCGCCGCCGGAGCAGCAGCCGCGGCGGCCGCCGGGTTCGGGGCCGGGATCGGCAGGCTGGAGCCCTGGCCGTGCAGGTAGGCGATGACGTTGATGCGGTCCTGTTGTTGCTTGAGACCGACGAAGGTCATCTTCGTGCCGTTGATGTAGGCCTGCGGGCCCTTCACGAACTCATAGATGTGCTCGTAGTCCCAAATCGGCTGCTTGGCGGCGAAGGCCTTCATTCCGTCGGAATAGGCGAAGCCCGCATGGCTGGCCGGCGCGCGTCCGACGACGCCCCAGAGGTTCGGGCCGGTGCCGTTGGGGCCGCCATTGTCGGCGTTGTGGCAGGACTTGCATTTCTCGAAGACCGCGGCGCCGGCCACGGGATCTGCGGTCTTCAACACCGTGCCCCAGTCGGGCGGAACTTCAGGTGCGGCGGCGCCGCCGCCGGCCGCTTCCTGGACCTCGACCTTGAAGCCTGGTTTGGCGACTTTTTCCTGGCTGAAGACGCCCCCTGTGAGCTGCACCAGTCCGGCAATGACAAAGCATGTCGCCAGCACAGCGCCGGCGTACTTATTGAAGGTCAGACTGTCGCTCATCGTCCCGAAATCAGCCCTCTAATCGCCAGAAGCACAAGCCGGCGAAAGCGCGGGAATCCCGCCCCTTGTTGCGTCCGGCTCTCTTACACGCTACCGGCGCTCGCGCAACCGCCCAAGCACAGCCACAAGCATTGCCCCTGCTCATCCCATGACGCCCATCGTCCTGATCCCAGCGCGCATGGCCGCGACCCGCCTGCCCGGAAAGCCGCTGGCCGATATCGGTGGTCTGCCGATGATCGTGCGTGTGCTGAGGCAGGCGGAGGCTGCGGACCTTGGTCCCGTGGCCGTGGCGGCCGGCGACGCCGAGGTCGTCGCGGCGGTAGAGTCCGCAGGTGGTCGCGCGGTGCTCACGGAGCCCGACCTCGCCTCCGGTTCCGACCGCATTGTCGCCGCGCTCGCCGTGCTCGATCCTCAGAGGCGCCATGACGTGGTCATCAACCTACAGGGCGACATCCCCTTCGTCCGGCCCGATGCAGTTGTGGCCGTGGCGCGGTTGCTCGAAGCGAGGCAAGGGTGCGACATTTCGACGGTCATGGTCGCTGAGGCGGATCCGGCGGAACGCACGAACCCTGACATTCCCAAGGTGGTGGCGGCCATGGAAGCTGACGGCCGCTCGGCGCGCGCGCTCTATTTTACCCGCTCGGTGCTTTACGGAGACGCGCCGGTCTGGCTGCACCACGGCATCTACGGATTCCGGCGCGAGGCGCTGGAGCGCTTTACAGCAGCCCGGCCATCGCCGCTGGAGCGACGCGAGCGGCTGGAGCAATTGCGGGCGCTGGAGCTCGGGATGTCGATCTGGGCTGCGGTTATCGATGAGGCTCCGATCTCGGTGGACAATCCAGCCGACCTAGCGCGCGCCCGCGCGTACGCCCGATCGATCCAGGACAGGGGGAGCTTATGAGCCAGGGACGTATCGCCTTTCAGGGCGAACTCGGCGCCAACAGCCACGAGGCCTGCATGGCGGCCTTCCCGGATCTGGAGCCGGTCCCGCACGCGACCTTCGAGGCCGCCTTCCAGGCCGTGAAGACCGGCGACTGCCAGCTCGGCATGATCCCGGTGGAAAACTCCACGGCCGGTCGCGTTGCGGACGTGCACCACCTTCTGCCGGCGTCGGGCCTGAAGATCGTCGGCGAGCGGTTCAAGCCGATCCACTTCCAGCTGATGGCCAACCCGGGCGTGAAGCTTGAGGACGTCGAGACCGCCGTGAGCATGGCCTTTGGACTGGCTCAATGCAGCAAGCTCATCCGCCAGCTTAAGCTGAAGACCGAATCTGTCGGCGACACGGCCGGCGCGGCGAAGCTGCTGGCGCAGAATCCCGATCCGACGCGGGCGGCGATTTCGCCGGCGCTGGCGGCTGAAATCTACGGCCTGAATATCCTCGCCCGCGATGTCGAGGACGAGCATCACAACACCACCCGATTCCTGGTGATGACCGCAGAGAAAACGCCGGCCCCGCCGCCGTTCACGACGCCCTGCATCACCAGCTTCGTATTCCGCGTCAGGAACCTGCCGGCGGCGCTCTACAAGGCGATGGGCGGGTTCGCGACCAACGGCGTCAACATCTCCAAGCTCGAGAGCTACATGGAGAACGGCGCCTGGACGGCCACATTCTTCTACGCCGAGGCCGATGGTCGACCCGAGGACCGCGGCTTGGCCCTGGCCTTCGAGGAGCTGCAATTCTTCTCGGAAAAATTCGAGATTCTGGGCGTCTACCCGGCCGATCCGTTCCGAACGCGCGGGTAGATCTCGGCTGGCCCTCTTCGGGGAGCCTTACTGGAGGGATCCTCCGGTTCTGAAGGGCGCGCCCTCTGTCGTTTCACGCCACACCCCGCGGGGGGCGCGATCTAACTCCCTTCCTCCACCCAGGCTTTTATGAGCTGGTGGGCGATGGCCATGCGCTGGGGCGCGAAGGTTCCGTCGAGCCTGCCGGCGATGAGTTCGCGGGCCTCGTCACGGGTGAACCAGCGGACTTCGGAGAGCTCAGTCTGGTCGGGGGAGCCCTCTTCATCCTCGACCTCGGCGATCAGGCCGATCATCAGTGACGACGGATAGGGCCAGGGCTGGGTCGAGTGGTAGCGGACCTTCACGGCGTGCAGGCCCGCCTCCTCGTTGAGTTCGCGCGCGCAGGCCTCCTCGATGCTCTCGCCAGGCTCCAGGAAACCGGCCAGCGCCGAGAACATGCCCTTGGGCCAGGCCTCCTGGCGGCCCAGCATGCAGCGCTCGCCGTGGTAGGGCAGCATGATCACCACCGGGTCGGTGCGCGGGAAGTGCTCTGACCCGCAGGCCGGGCACTGGCGCTTCCAGCCGCCGTCGGTGGCCTCACTGGGTTCGCCGCAGACCGCGCAGTGCTTGTGCCGGCGGCGCCACTCGAACATCTGCTTGGCGGTGGCGAGGATCGCGGCGTCGGGGCCGGGGACTTTGAGGGCGATTGCGCGCAGATCCTCGAATTTTCCGAACCCCTGGAGCGGTCCATCGCCCGGATCTGCGGAGTCCTCCATGTCGACCGCGAAGACCGCGGTATCTTTCCAGAGGCCCATGAACAGCAGCCGCTCGGGGCCGCCAGCCAGCTCACCGACCAGCTTGGCCGGCAAATAGGCGATCTGCATACCGCCTTCCTTGGACGGCTCCACGAAGGGCCGCCCGTTCCACATGGCCAAGCCGATCGAATCGGGCGCCGCCAGCTGCTCGGCGATCCACTCGGGTTTGGCGCGGCGGTCGCTGGCGCGATCCAGCGGATTGCCGGCGAAGGTGTTCTGGAAGGCGTCTAGTGGCATGGGCACATCTTCTAGGGCCCAAGCCTCGCTTCGTCATCCCAGGCTTTGCCGCCCCGCCGATGCTCAGGCCCGGGCGCGGACGCCGAAGCGCTGAGCGGCCCGTACCTTGGCCTTCTGCGCCTCGGTCTCGCGGTCGCGCGGCGGGGCGTGGGTCTCAAGGCCGTGCAGCAACCGGTGGCCGGCTGTGAACACATCCTCGACCGCGGCGTTGAACGCCGCCTCATTGGCTTTCGAGGGGGCATTGAAGCCGGTGAGTTTGCGTACGAACTGCAGCGACGCCGCGCGGATCTCATCGTCGCTCACGGGCGGATCGAAGTTGAACAGGGTTTTGATGTTGCGGCACATGAGGAGCCCTCCGTGGCGACAGGATAGCGCCATCGAGCCGCGGCGTGGAGCGCGGCGGCGCGATCCCGCCCAAATGGATGCGGGTACGCTGCGATAGCGTCTTACCCGTTCATCAGATTGAAATGATAGATGTTCACTTTTTGGCCGCACGGCGTAATAGTTGCCTCGCTGGTGTGGTGACGGGCGCCGGCGAGTAAGTTTTTTGGGGGCGCCCGATGCCTCAAGATGCTGCCACGATCAACCTGTCCGCCCTACGGGGGCCAGAGCTTCGGCGATTGCTCGACTCCTCCCGCGAACGCGGCCAGGCCGCGCTCTCCTATCAGATCCTGCAGGAGATGGCGTCGCGCCGCGAACGCCGCGAGAAAGGCGGGCCAAAGGCCCTCTTCACCGGGCGGCGGCCGGCCGAGCCGCGTGTAATCTCGGTCGACTTCAGCGATCCCCTGGAGCGCGAGAACGACGCGGCGCTGGATGATTTGCCGCCGCTCGCCGCCTGGCGCGCGCCGTCGTCTGAGCCGGACCCGGCCGCCACTCTGCGCCTGGAGACCGAGGCGCCGGCGCCTCGAGCATCGCGGCGAGCGGCCAAGCCACCGAAGCCCACAGCGGACCTGGGGGCAAGCCCAGAGCCCCCCGAGCCGCAAGAGGAGCCGCCGCCGCTGACCAATTGGGGGCCCTCGTCGCCCGAGCCGGACCTGGCTTCTCTCCAACTGGAGACGCCGACGCCCGCCCGGCCGCCGCGCCGATCGCGCTGGCTGGCAGCCGGCTTCGCCGCCGGTATCGCCGCCGGCGTCGCCGTCGGCTGGTGGGGCGCGGCGCTAACCCGCGGAACTCCGCCCCTCCGTGTGGCCTCGGCCGACCCCGCAGCACATACCGCCACGCCGCCGGCGCTCAGGGCTGCGCCCGCAGCGGCCACGCCGGCCAATGCGGCAGTCGCCCCGATCGCCGCCGAGCCCGAGCCAATTCCCGAGGCTCCGTCGGACGCGACCGCCAGTTCTCCGCCGCCGGAATCCCAAGAGACGACCTCAGCGTTCCCGGCCGCGTCGGACGCGGCCCGAGACACTGCGGCCACTGCGACGGCGTCCCAACCGTCTGCTGCCGCGCCCACGCCGACAGAGGTTGTGAGGATCGCGCCGGCCGGCCCCAAGGGCTGCGCAGCCAAGCCGACCCCGGCGGACCGGACGATATGCGAGGTTCCGAAATTGCAACGTCTGCAGCGGGACCTGCAGGCGTCCTATGCCAAGGCGTTGGCGGCTCACGAGGATCGCGACCTGCTGCGCGAGCACCAGCTTGCCTGGCGCGACGCCCGCAATGACGTATCCGACCCCGATCGCCTGGCCCGTCTCTACGAGCAACGTATCCAGAAGCTGAAGGCGGCGACGGCCGTTGCGCGCCAGCAACGGGAAGCCCCCCACTGAGGCTCAAGGCAGCGCACCCGCGACCTCCTTGCCCTTGCCTCCGCACTCCCGATCCGCCATATCCCCGCGCGGAGATCGGCGGCGGGCGGACGCTTCGCCAACCTGGTCAGGGCCGGAAGGCAGCAGCCATAACGAATTCCGTTCCGGGTCGCCGTTCGGTCTCCACCTCTTCCTCCTGATCTCGATATTCTCCTCGACGGTGTCCGCGGACACCGGCTTTCCCCTTTGCCGGGAGCGGACCATCCTCTTACATGAGCGCCATGGCCGACGAAGACCTCACCCGGGTGGAAGACCAACCGCCGGAACGTGATCCGAACACGGGGGACATGTTCGCAGGCGCGCCGAAGACGCCGAGCGATGGCGCCTCGGCGGCCTACACGGTCATCGCGCGCAAATACCGCCCCAAGACCTTCGACGACCTCTATGGCCAGGAGGCCATGGTTCGGACGCTGAAGAACGCCTTCGCCTCAGGGCGGATCGCGCACGCCTTCATGCTGACCGGCGTGCGGGGCGTGGGAAAGACGACGACGGCGCGGTTGCTCGCGCGCGCCCTGAACTACGAGAGCGATACGGTCCATGAGCCCACGCTTGATCTGGCCGTCGAGGGCATCCACTGCGCGTCGATCATCGAGGGGCGGCACATGGACGTGCTGGAGCTCGACGCGGCGTCCCGCACCAAGGTCGACGAGATGCGCGAGCTCCTGGACGGGGTGCGCTATGCGCCCGTCTCGGCGCGCTACAAGGTCTACATCATCGACGAAGTGCACATGCTCTCGACGCAGTCGTTCAATGCGCTGCTGAAGACGCTCGAAGAGCCCCCGCCGCACGCCAAGTTCATCTTCGCGACCACCGAGATCCGCAAGGTGCCGGTGACCATCCTGTCGCGCACCCAGCGATTCGACCTGCGGCGCGTCGAGCCCGACGTGATCGTCAGGAACCTGGAGATGGTCTCCGAGGCGGAGGGCGCCCGCGTCGATGCCGACGGGCTGATGCTGATTGCGCGAGCCGCCGAGGGCTCGGTGCGCGATGCCCAGTCGATGCTCGATCAAGCCATAGTCCAGGCCGATCCGGGCCAGACCGTCACGGCAGCGACGATCCGTGACATGTTGGGCCTCGCCGACAGAGCCCAGACAATCGCCCTCTTTGAGCAGGTGATGCGCGGTGAGGCCGGGCCTGCGATCGAGACCTTCCGCACGCTCTACGGCTATGGAGCCAACCCCGACCAGGTGATGCTGGACCTCCTGGACCACTGCCACGGGGCGTCGGTGGCCAAGGCCGTCGGCCCGCAGGCGTTGATCATGCCCAAGGACCAATCGGCCCGGCTCGCGGCCGTGGGATCGGCGGTGTCCGCCGGCGCCCTGTCCCGGCTGTGGCAACTCACGTTGAAAGCCTACGAGGAGGTGCGCCGTGCGCCTGACGCGGCCGCGGCCGTCGACATGGCGCTGATCCGCCTGGCCTACGCGGCCGATCTGCCGGGGCCGGAGGAGGCGCTGAAGCGGTTGCAGGCGGGAGATGCGCCGACTGGCGGTGGCGGCCCGGGCGGTCCCTCCGGCAGCGGAGCCGCAGCCTCGGGCGGAGGCGGGGCCCAGGCGGTGGCGCGGAGCTACGCGGCGCCTCAGCCGCAGTCCACGACGGAACCCGTCGCGACGCTGCACACCTTCGAGGAGATGCTGACGCTTATCGACCGCAAGCGCGACATTTCCCTCAAACTCGATGTGGAGCGTTTTGTCAGGCCGATCAGCTTCCGGCCCGGCGCAATCGAGTATGAGCCCGCGCCCGGGGCCCCGGCCAACCTCGCCCAACGCCTGGTCGGACGGCTGAAAGAGTGGACCGGCGAGCGCTGGCTGATCGCCGCGCAGGGCGGGGGTGGGGCGGAGAGTCTATGGGAGCGCCAAAAGCGCGAGGAGCGTGAGGTCCGCGCCCGGATCGAGCAGGATCCCTTCGTGCTGTCGGTCATGCAGGCCTTCCCCGGCGCTGAGATCGTCAGCGTTCGAACCTTGCCGCAGCCCGCCGCGGCCGAGGGCGAAGTCTCCGAGGACGATGACGATGAGGATTAGTCTCGGGACGAGCGCGATCGCCGCGGGGCTGGCACTGGCGCCCGCCGCGCTCGCCCAGGCGCCCCTGATCCATCAGGTGCTCCCCAACGACCCGCAGATGGCTCTGACGATGGCCACGGTCGACCTGCCGCCTGCCGGCGCGGGGCCGGTGACCACGGCAGGACAGGCCGGACATCGCCATCCTGCGGCCGTTTACGCCTATGTGGCGAAGGGCGCGGTGCTCTCTCGCCTGGGCGATGAGCCGGAGCGCCGGTACGGCGCTGGCGAGGCCTGGTCTGAGACGCCGCTGCAGCCGCATTATATTGTCAACGCCTCGAAGACCGAGCCCGCCCGTCTGGTGGTGGTGCTGATCTCCAAGGCGGACACCAAGACGCTTACGGAGGCGCTTCCGAAGGTGAAGGAGCTGGCGAAATGAAGGATCTCTCCTCGCTGATGAAGCAGGCCCAGGCCATGCAGCAGAAGCTGGGCGAGGCCCAGGACAAGATCGCGGCCCTGGTTCTGGAAGGAACCGCCGGCGGTGGCATGGTCAAGGTCGCAATCAAGGGCACGGGCGAGCTCAGCCGGGTGGATATCGACGAGAGCCTGATGACGCCCGGCGAAGCCGAGATGGTCGCCGACCTCGTGATGGCCGCCCACGCCGACGCCAAACGCCAGCTCGACGCCGCCCAGGCTGACCTGATGAAGGAGGCCGCGGGCCCCTTCGCCGGCATGCCTGGCATGCCGAAGTTCTGAATTGGCCGCTTCCGCCGGACCTGAGATCGAACGGCTTATCGGTCTGCTTGCCAAACTGCCGGGCCTCGGGCCGCGGTCGGCGAGGCGTGCGGCTCTGGCGCTGCTGAAGCGCCGGGAGCAACTGCTCAGCCCTCTGGCCGATGCGCTGTCCGAGGCGGCGGCGCGAGTGAAGGTCTGCTCGGTCTGCGGGTCGCTGGACACTCAGGATCCCTGCGCGATTTGCGCCGACGGCCATCGCGACGGGAGTCTGATCTGCGTCGTCGAGGAAGTCGGTGCGCTTTGGGCGATGGAGCGGGCCAGCGCATTCCGCGGCCGCTATCACGTGCTTGGCGGCCTGCTTTCGGCGCTGGACGGCGTCGGCCCCGAGGCCCTGCGGGTGAACGGCCTCGTATCCCGGGCGGCTTCAGGCGAGGTCCACGAGGTGATCCTGGCGTTGCCGGCCACCGTCGACGGCCAGACCACGGCGCATTACCTGGCGGATCGGCTGGGGCACGCAAACGTCGCGGTGACGATGCTGGCGAGGGGCGTGCCGGTCGGCGGAGAACTCGATTGGCTCGACGACGGCACGATCGCCCAGGCGATGAGGGCGAGAAGGCCGGCCTAGCAGTCCACCTCGGCGGGGACGCCAGGATGGGAACCCTGAACCCATCGGATGGGCGCCACGTCCTGGGCCTTGCGGCCTTCGGTCTCCGCGAATCCTGCTTGCCGAGCTGCTTCCTGCGCCTCTGCGGGCGGCGGATGACAATCTAGCTCCGACTCACCGTGTGCGCTAAGAACGCAACATGAACGGCTTGGTTGTCGCCACTATCGGGTTCGCGCTAACCGCGCTCGCCGCCATCGTCTGGGCGATGAAGGAGCGGCTGCGCGCAGCTGCGGCTGAGTTACGGGTCGAGATGTTGCGCGAGCAGACGGACCTGGTCCGCGCGCAGGTCACCCAGTCGGCGACCGGCGTCGCCGAGGCGATCCTCAAACGGAACGAGGAGGCGATCCACAGTCGCGAGCAGTTCGCCCAGGCGCGGCTGGAGGCGCAGCTCAAACCGGTGGCCGAGAGCCTGCAGAAATTCCAGGAACATGTGGCGCTGGTGGAGAAGGCCCGGGTCGAGGAGACCGGCGGGCTGAAGGAACAGATCGCGGCATTGCTCAACGCCTCGGCGGCGACTCAGGACGAGGCGCGCAAGCTCTCGGCGGCGCTTAGGCGTGGAGCGGGCGTGCAGGGGCGATGGGGCGAACAGACCCTGCGCAACGTGCTGGAGGCCGCCGGGCTGGCGCATCGTTTCGACTTCAATGAGCAGGCCAGCACCGACACCGAGGAGGGTCGGCGTCGGCCCGACGTCACCGTGCGCCTGCCGGGCGGCGGCGTCTTCGTGATCGACGCCAAGTGCTCGCTGAACGCTTTCCTGGAGATGCAGGACGCGGCCGATGAGGCAACCCGCGAGGCTTGTGGGTTGCGCCACGTGCAGAGCGTGCGCGGTCACGTCCAAGGGCTCTCGGCCAAGGCCTACTGGGACCAGTTCGAGAACTCGCCGGATTTTGTGGCGATGTTCGTGCCCCTGGACTCGGCGATGGCCGCGGCGCTGGAGCGCGCGCCCGACCTGATGACCGAAGCCATGGACCGCCGCGTGGTGATCGTCACGCCGACGACACTCTTCGCGCTCTGCAAGGCGGTGGTTTATGGCTGGCGGGTCGAGGAGCAGGCGGCCAACGCCCAGAAGATCGCCGAGCTGGGGCGCGAGCTTTACAAGCGCATAGCCGTGATGGGCGGCCATGCCGGCGGTCTCGGCAAGGCCCTCGAAACCGCGGTGGCGAAATACAATCAGTTCGTGGGCTCGCTGGAGACCCAGGTGCTGACCCAGGCCCGACGCTTCGAGGACCTGAAGGTCGACCATGAAGGCCGTGCGGTCACCCAACTTGAGCCGCTCGATACCGCGGTGCGTCCGCTGACCAAGCTGTCCCCCGAAACGCCGCCGCAGGTGCGCCTCGTGGCCGGTGACGAGGCCTGAGGCGCTTCGTCTCGCGTCTTGACGGTCGGCTGTAGCAATCCTACGTCCGCGCCATGGCCATCCGAGAGATCCTTGTCGTTCCCGATCCCGTCCTTAAGAAGGTCTCGGCGACCGTCGAACGCGTCGATGACGCCCTGCGCGCGCTCATGGACGACATGCTCGAGACCATGTACGCGGCGCCCGGCATTGGCCTGGCCGCGATCCAGATCGGCGTCCCCCAGCGGGTGATCGTCATGGACATCTCGCGCCAGGAAGAGCCGCCGGCGCCCCGCTATTTCGTCAATCCGGAGATACTCTGGGCGTCCGAAGAGACCCTGCCCTATGAGGAGGGATGTCTGTCGGTGCCGGAGATCTACGATGAGGTCGAACGTCCCGCGCGGGTGAAGCTGCGTTACCTGGACTATAAGGGCGAGACCATCGAGGAAGATGCCGAGGGCCTGTTCGCGGTCTGCATCCAGCACGAGATGGACCATCTGGACGGCGTGTTGTTCATCGATCATCTCTCGCGCCTGAAACGCGAGCAGGCGGTCAAAAAGGTGAAGAAGCAGGCCAAGGCGGCCTGAGAGACGACCCCGTCAGCGTCAGCCCTCGGCGCTGAAGCCCGGGATCTATCGCTTCGTGGCGTTGTCGGCGGCTTTGTCCAAGGCGTCGCTGGTCTTTTGGGCTGCGGTCTGGGCGTCCGCCTTCAGCTTGTCGCCGGCCTGATCGGCGGCCACCTTGGTCTTGGCGGCGGCTTCACTGGCGCCTTGTTTGATGTCCGAGCCGAGGTCCTTGACGGCCGGCGTCGCGGCGACGTCCTTGGCGGCCTGTCCGACCTGAGAGCCGACGGATTTGAGATCGTCTGTTGTCTTCTCCTGGGTCGGCTTTGAGCAGGCGGCGACAGCCAGCCAGAGGCCCAGAATGACCGCGAGGTGCGAGTTGCGCATACGGGGCTCCTTCGAATCGCCATTAACTAACTGTTAAGCTTATCCGAAGTTCCCGGGCTTTGCGCGCGGACTCCCCTGCAGGTAGAACCGGCGCACATGCGCATCGCTTTCCTTGGGACCCCCGACTTCGCGCTCGCCGCCCTGCGCCGCATCGTCGAGGCCGGGCATGACGTCGCCTGCGTCTATTCCCAGCCGCCGTCGCCGCGCGGCCGCGGGCAGGTGTTGAAGCTCTCTCCAGTGCACGCGTTCGCCGCCGAGCAGGGCCTGCGGGTCCGCACGCCCGTCTCCATGCGCGACCCGGCCGAGATCGACGCCTTCGAAGCGCTCGGGCTCGACGCGGCCGCGGTGGTGGCGTTTGGCCAGATCCTGCCCGGCGCGGTGCTCGACGCTCCGCGGCTGGGATCTTTCAACCTGCACGGCTCGCTGTTGCCCCGCTGGCGTGGCGCGGCCCCAATCCAGCGGGCCATCATGGCCGGCGATCCGGTGACCGGCGTCGAAGTCATGCGGATGACCGAAGGCCTGGACGAAGGCCCCGTGCTGGCGAGCGAGAGCTTGCGCATCGGCCCGCTGGACACCACCGGTACATTGCATGACCGGATGGCTGCGGTGGGGGCCGAGCTGCTGTCGCGGACCCTGGCGGACATTGAGCGCGGGGTCGCGCGCGAAACGCCCCAGGCCACCGACGGCGTGATTTACGCCAAGAAGATCCGGGCTAGGGAAGCCAGGATCGCCTGGACGAAGCCGGCCGCAGAGATCGACCGCAAGATTCGCGGGCTCTCGCCGTTCCCGGGCGCCTGGTTTCAGCTCCCCACCGACAAGGGCCCCGTCCGGGTGAAAGTCCTGCTCTCCGCCTTCGAAGAGGCAAGCGGCGAGCCCGGCGAAGTGCTCGATGACCGGCTGCTGGTCGCAACAGGGGAGGGGGCCGTGCGGCTGCTTCGAGTCCAGCGCGAAGGGCGGGGACCGCAGGACGTGGAGGCGTTTCTGCGCGGCCAGCCGGTGGCCAGCGGGACCCTGCTCAGCTGATGCCGCGCTACAAACTCATCCTGGAATACGACGGCGGGCCCTACTGCGGCTTTCAGGCCCAGGCGAATGCGCCGAGCGTGCAGGCATCCCTGGAACGGGCGGTCAAGGCGTTCTGCGGCCAAACGCTGCGCGTGGCCGCCGCTGGGCGCACCGACACCGGGGTTCACGCCACGGGACAGGTGGTTCATGTCGACCTCGAGAAGGACTGGCCGGCGGAGACGGTGCGCAAGGCCCTCAACGCTCACCTTCGGCCCGAGCCGATTGTCGTGTTGACCGCCGAAGTGGCGCCGGAGGGCTGGCATGCGCGGTTCTCGGCGATCGAGCGGCGGTACCGCTACCGCATCCTGAACCGCCCGAGCCCGCCGGGCCTGGACCAGGGTCATGTCTGGCATGTGAAGGCGCCGCTGGACGCGCAGGCCATGCACGCCGCAGCCCAGGCCCTGGTCGGTCACCACGACTTCACCACCTTCCGCGACCTGGCTTGCCAGGCGAAGTCTCCATTGAAGACGCTGGACGTGGCCGATGTGCGCCGCGAGGCCGATGAGGTTGTGCTGATCTTCGAGGCCCGCTCTTTCCTGCACCGCCAGGTCCGCTCGATGACGGGTTCGATTGCCGAGGTGGGGCTCGGCCGCTGGACAGCTGAAGACCTGAAAGCCGCGCTCAAGGCGAAGGACCGCAAGACCTGCGGCCCGGTAGCGCCGGCCGACGGGCTATATCTGACGGGCGTGAGCTATCCGCCGGCTTGAGTTCCAGCACGTCGAGGAACCCTCAGCCAGCTTCGCTGGCAGCTGCTGAACGATCAGGAGCCGGTGGTCTGCTCGGCGGAGAAGGTTTGGAAGTAGCGCTCGATCAGCCGTTCGTAGACCGCCTGCAGTTGCAGGATCTCGGCCACCGGCGCGCGTTCGTCGACCTGGTGCATGGTCCTGCCGACGAGGCCGAGCTCCACAACCGGACACAGCGCGCGGATGAAGCGGGCGTCGGACGTCCCGCCGGTGGTGGAAAGCTCCGGCGCGCGGCCGGCGGCGTCGTAGACCGCGCCCGCCACCACATCGGTGAATGGACCCGGCTCGGTCAGGAAGGCCTCGCCACTGATCTGGGGGACGACGACGACGGTCCCGGCGAAACCTTGAGCCTCCGCCGCGGCCTCGTTTTCGATCCAGCGGGCCAGGTCGGCGCCGGTGTGGCGCGGATTGAACCGGATGTTGACCCGCGCCCTGGCGATCCCGGGGATCACGTTGGTGGCCGTATTGGGGACGTCGATCTGGGTGATTTCCAGGTTCGATGGCTGGAATTCGGGATAGCCGTTGTCCAGCTGGCGCTCCTGCAGGCGCAGCAGCAGCCGCAGCAACACCGGAACCGGGTTGGCGGCGCGGTGCGGATAGGCGACGTGGCCCTGGACACCCTCGACGGTGATCTCGGCGTTGATCGAACCGCGGCGACCCACCTTGATCATGTCGCCGAAGACCTCGCTGGAGGTGGGTTCCCCAACGACGCAATGGTCAATCACTTCGTCCTCGATATCCAGCGCCTCAACGACCATTTTTGTGCCGTGAGTGGCCACGCCCTCCTCGTCGCCGGTGATCAGGAACGAAAGCGATCCCGCGACCTGGCCCGCGTCGATAGCCTTGGCGGCCGCGGCGGCGAATGCGGCGATGGCCGACTTCATATCAACGGCGCCGCGTCCGATCATGACGCCGTCCACGACCTGGGCGTCGAAGGCGCCCTGGCTCCACGCCGTCACATCCCCCACCGGCACGACGTCGGTGTGGCCTGCGAAGCAGAGATTGGGGCTTTCGGTCCCATAGCGGGCGTAAAGGTTCTCGATCTCGCCGAACAGCATACGGCGGCATGTGAAGCCAAGGCCGCGCAGGGTCTGCTCGACGATGTCCATGGCCCCGGCGTCGGCAGGGGTCACCGATGGGCGGCGGATGAGCTCGCGCGTTAGCTCGATGGCGTCGATCATGGCGGCGCTTTATCCTGCAATGGTCGTTCAGGCGAGAGGCGAGGCATGCCTAAGATCGAGGTCGAGGCGCTGGAGCTGCGCTCGGGGTGCAATTATCCGCCACCGTTTGCCGAGGTCTGCCTGGGCTCCACCTGGCGCAAGCTCGGCGACGCAGCCGATCTGACCGACTTCGGCGTGAACCTGGTGCGGCTGGCGCCTGGCAGGTGGTCGAGCCAGCGGCACTGGCATACCCACGAGGACGAGCTGGTCTACCTGCTGGCTGGCGAGGTGGTATTGGTGGAAAACGACGGCGAGCAGGTCCTGAAGCCGGGCGACTGCGCGGCCTGGAAGGCGGGCTCTCCGAACGGCCACTGCCTGCAAAACCATAGTGACCACGATGCGATCTATCTCGAGATCGGCTCCCGGCGGCCGGAGATCGACGCCTGCGACTATCCGGACATCGACATGGTGGCGCGGCCGATGGAACGCTTCTACCGCCACCGGGACGGGACGCCGTACGAGCCTTAACCTTGATCGCATCGATCAATCTCGCCGCGGGCGGGACGCAACGGTAGGCTCCGGGCCTCTCCGGAGGGAACCTGCCATGCCCAAGATCGATATCGACGCTGCGCCCACCCGCTTCGGCACAGGGTATCCGCCGCCCTATGACGCGCCGTGCCTGGATCGTAGGCGCTGGAAGCTTGGCGATGCGGCGGGCTTGACCCAGTTCGGAGTCAATCTGCAGCGGCTGGCGCCTGGCGTCTGGTCGAGCCAGCGGCACTGGCATACGGCCGAGGACGAGTTCGTCTGGGTGCTCTCGGGCGAGGTGGTGCTGGTCACCGACGAGGGCGAACAGGTATTGAAGGCGGGCGACTGCGCGGGCTTTCCGGCCGGCGCGCCCAACGGCCACCATCTGCAAAACCGCTCGGACGCCGAGGCAGTCCTGCTCGAAGTGGGCTCGCGCCGGGAAGCGGAGGACGGCTGCGACTACCCGGATATCGACCTGACGCTGGTCCCCGGCGAGACCGAGTACCGCCACAAGGACGGTACGCCGTACACGGACACACGAACGGCGCGAAGCCGGTGATGACGGGTCGGCTCGCTCTTGCCGGCGGCTCAGTCCCGGAGCAGCTCGTTGATGCTCGTCTTCGAACGCGTGCGCTCGTCCACCGTCTTCATGATCACCGCGCAATAGGTGGATGGCATGCCCTCGTGGGGGCTGGGGCGTGAGCCGGACATGATCACCGAATAGGGTGGCACCTCGCCGGTGATCACCGCCCCGGTCTTTCGGTCAACGATGGGGGTCGTGGAGGTTAGGTAGACGCCCATCGAGAGCACCGAGCCCTCGCGCACGATAACACCCTCAGCGACCTCCGAGCGGGCGCCGATGAAGCAGTTGTCCTCGATGATCGTTGGGTTTGCCTGAAGGGGCTCCAGGACGCCGCCGATGCCGGCCCCGCCGGAGATGTGGCAATGCTTGCCGATCTGGGCGCAGGAGCCGACGGTGGCCCAGGTGTCGACCATCGTGCCTTCGTCGACGTAGGCGCCAATATTGACGAACGAGGGCGTCAGCACCGCGCCCCTGGCGATGAACGAGCCCTTGCGGACAACCGTGCCCGGCAGACAGCGGAAGCCCGCAGCCTCAAAGCGCGCGGCGTCCCAGCCGGTGAATTTCAGCGGGACCTTATCCCAGTAGGGGCCGGGCGCATCAGCCTGGACAAGGCTGTTGGGCGTCAGGCGAAAGAACAGGAGGATCGCCTGCTTGGCCCACTGGTGGGTGACCCACTGGCCGTCGGCCTCGCGGGTGGCGACGCGCAGGGTCCCGGCGTCCAGACGCTCGATGGTTTCCAGGACGGCCTCACGCACGCGACCTTTGGTGGCTTGGGTGACGGCTTCGCGATCCTCCCAGGCGGCCTCGATCACGTGCTTCAGATCATCTGACATTCAACTGGCTTCCCTAAGACGGGCGCCCGCGAGGAAGGGCGCGAGCATGGCGGTCTTGTACCGGACGAAAGATGCGTTCGAGGCCTCGGCGTGCGGGCCGACCAGCACCGTGGTCATGCCCAGCTCGGCAGCCGGCGCAAGATTGCCTTCCCGATCTTCGAAGAAGGCGGTCGAGCGAGGGGCGATGTCATGGGCGGCGGCCATTCGCGCGAACGTGGCCGGATGCGGTTTTGGCACATAGTCGGCAGCGCCGATGTCGAAGACATCGTCGAACAGTTGGTCGAGGCCCAGGCGCTTCAGCACCCGCTCGGCATGGACGTCGTCTGCATTGGTGAAGATCAGGCGGCGTCCCGGCAGGCGGGCGATGGCGGCGACCAGATCTGGATCGCGCGAAAGTGCCTCAAGCGACATGTCGTGGAAGATCTTGTGGAAGTCATGAGGGTCGACCCCATGATGCTCGACAAGGCCGCCGAGCGTCAGGCCATACTCGGCCAGATACTTCTTCTGCAGCTTGTAGGCCTCGTCATGCGGCAGGCCGGTCACGCGCTCGACGTAGTCGGTCATCCGCCGCTCGATCTCGCCCATGAAGCCGGATTCGACCGGGTAGAGGGTGTTGTCCAGGTCGAAGAGCCAGGTGTCGACGTGGCGAAGGTCGGCAGGCTGGGCGTTCATTCGCAGACGAGCGTGCCCGCCCCGTGCTCGGTGAACAGTTCGACCAAGAGGGCGTGCGGCCGGCGGCCGTCCAGGATGACCACCGCGCCGACGCCGGCTTCCACAGCGGCGATGGCGGTCTCCAGCTTGGGGATCATGCCGCCAGTCGCGACACCGTCGGCGATGGCCGCCCGCGCCTCGGCCACCGTCATCTGGCGGATCAGCTCACCGTTCTTGTCCAGCACGCCCACCACGTCAGTGAGCAGCAGCATTCGCTTGGCGTTGAGCGCGCCGGCCAGCGCGCCCGCCACGGTGTCGGCGTTGATGTTGTAGGTCTGGCCATCCTCGGCGACGCCGATCGGGGCGATCACGGGGATGTAATCCTCGTCGGCGTAGATCAGGGCCTCGATCAACTTGGGATCGACCCGCTTGGGATCGCCCACGAAGCCGAGGTCGACCATCTTCTCGATCTCGCTGTCGGGGTCTTTCTTGGTTCGGGCGACTTTCTCGACGGTGATCAGCCGCGCGTCCTTGCCGGAGAGCCCGACGCCACGCACGTCGGCTTCCTTGCCCGCGAGCGTGATCCAGTTGGCGATCTCCTTGTTGATCGCCCCGGAGAGCACCATTTCGGCCACTTCCATGGTCGCCTCGTCGGTGACGCGCAGGCCATCGATGAAAGTCGACTTCACGCCGGCGCGCTCAAGCATGGCCGAGATCTGTGGGCCGCCGCCGTGCACGATGACCGGATGGACGCCCAGCATCTTGAGCAGCACCGCATCGGCGGCGAACAACTTGGCGACCTCTTCCTCGCCCATGGCATGGCCGCCGTACTTGATGACCACTGTCTCGCGGTCATAGCGCTGGATGTAGGGCAGGGCCTCGGCGAGCGTCTTGGCCGTCGCCCATCCCTCGCCTTGAGTGTCGTTCGTCACGGGCGCGCCTGGCTCTTGGAACTTCGGAGCGCTCCGATAGCGGAGAGCGCGGCCCCTGTCACCTTTGCCCGGGCCTTGCTAAGCCTGCTTTCGAGACGCGGGGGCCGGGGATGAGCACGCGTATTGCGACTGTTGTGACGGCGGCTGCGGCCGCCTGGACCTTGGCGGCGGCCGGCGCCGGGGCCGCGAGCGTGGCCGTGAGCGCCGACCGGCTGCTGGACGTGGCGAGTGGAAAATATGTCGACAAGCCGCGGGGGGTGATCACCGACGGTCGGATCTCGGCGGTGGAGCACCAGGGCGAGGCGGTTCCAGCCGGCGCCGAGCCGGTCGACCTGCCTGGCGTGACGCTGCTGCCCCCCTGATCGACATGCACGTGCACCTGACGTCCTCGCCACTCTACGCCGGCTACAACCAGCTGCAGTTTACCGACAGTTTCTGGCCGAACATCGGCGCGGCGCACGCCAAGGCGACGCCCGAGGCCGGCTTCACAACCGTGCGCAACGTGGGCTCCCAGAACTTCGACGACGTGGGCCTGCGCCAGGCGATCGACGCGGGGTATGTCCCAGGGCCGCGGATCGTGACGGCCACATACGCCATCGGCTCGACCGACGGCCACTGCGACTCGACCTTCTTCCCCCCGTCGATGAAGCAGAAGGGCGATGCGGTCATCGACAGCCCCGACGCCGGCCGACAGATGGTCCGCCAGCTCCACAAATACGGCGCCCAGGTCATCAAGATCTGCGCCACTGGCCGGCATTGGGTAGCAGACACAACCAAGCCGACGCGCGCGTAATTTACTGCTCATCCTTCAGCGTTGGGCGGGGGCGGTCGGTCGCCGGCACTGCCCGCCGACCGCGACCGGTTGTGACTGAGGCTGTGTGGAAACGCGCAGGCTAGGTCGAACGCGGTCTTGCGCTGCACGCCAACAACCCGACATTCCCAAGGTCAGTGCAGGGTGGTTTTCCATCGTTCGGAACGCCGCTTTCGGCGTTTCTCGGCATCGGCTTTTAGCCGGACAATCCCTTTGTCGCCGCTTCGCATGACCTCGGCTTGACGGCAAAGCTTGAAGAGCGCGCAATGGTTGCGTCCGATCCAAATACAGCGCAGGCGGCAGTAGGGGCACCGATGATACGACGAGTGATGACTTGGGGCCCGGTGGTGGGAACGGTCGCGGCAGGGACCCTGCTGATCGGCGCCGAGCCTGTCACGCCTAGGCCCTTCCCGCCCTTGCCGGTACCGCCCATCCCGCACCAGGCCGTGCCGCCATACCTCGCGCGGATCACAATTTCCGGCGATGCCAAGATGACCGGCGTGTTCGAGAGTTGCGTGGACCCGGCGGCGATTATCAGGACCGCGCAGGCGCGGGCGAAGGCTCGAGCGGCGGATGCGCCGTCGCCTGTAGCCGGGTGCAGCCATACGAGCGAGGTGCGGGCGGATGGCTCCGTCCATACCGAGATGAGCTGCGACCGGGCGAAGGGCGCGAACGCCAGCTTCCGCATGATCAGCGATGGGACGCCGAACGACCTGCGCATGCATTTGGAGCGGTACGAACCCGCGACGGGGGCTCCGAAGACGACCATCTCCGACAGCCACATCGTCCGCCTGGGGCCGTGTCCAGCCGACCTTGAGCCAGGCCAGATGCGGCGGCCCGGCGGGTCCATCATCGACAGGGGCGAGGCGGCGCGGCTTCTTGAGGACGCCCGAGGCACGGCTCCCTAGGGAGCGACACCCTGTCCGGCCGCATTGGGTCGTCAGCACGCTTTGGCTTCCTGCCCGAAACTTGCCGTTCACGGGGGTTGGCCGCCGGTTAGCTGAATGTCTCGAATCCGGCGCCATCCCGGCGGCAGCTCGTGGCGCGTCACGGCCTACAGCCGTCCAGCCGCCTTTAGTGAAGCTTCGATCTCGGGAAGGGACCGAAATAGCAGATACGGATCGGACGGAGAGGACAGGAAGCCGTGCCGTTTCCAGAACTCGATCGCCTCCTCATCGATGGCCCGCACCAAGACGGCGCGCCCGCCGGTAAGACGAGCACCGAGCACCGCGCGCTCCAGCGCATGGCCGAGGAGAGCTGCGCCGAGACCATGGCCGGCGTAGGCCAGGTCAATCGCGAGCTGCCCGAGCAGCAGACAGGGTATGGGGTTCGGAGGCTGGCCGGTCCGGATTTTCCTCGGCAGGACTGCGGCCTCGATGGCGGTCGGCGACAGCCCGTAGTAGCCGACGACCCGCTGCTCATAGTGAACGACGACAACCACGGTGAAGCCGTTCCGTTGGTTCGCCACTGCGCGGCTCTTCAGCCACGCGTTCAGCGCGGGCTTGCCGCAGTCGAAGCTTGTGAGGTCGTGGTTGGAGGTAAGGACCTCGGGCGCGGAGAACGACAACTACTGTTCCCAGGGCGTCCGGCGCTTCAGTAGCTCCACCATCTCAGGCACGGCCGCTGGTGACGCATCGAGGGCGGCCTTGAACGCTTCGAAATCAGCGGGATCCAATCGGACAACCGATTGTTCCAGCAAGACCTCTTCAGCGGCTCGTACGGCGGCCTCGCGCACGAAGTCGGTCCGCGAGCGGCCGCGCAGATCGGCTGCTCGGTCGATGATCGCCAGGTCCTGTTCCGGCAGGCGCATGGAAAGTGGCGTGGTCATCGGACTACCTCCAGGGCCCTAAATTAGTTTGATGTAGCGCATTTTGCAATACGGACCGGGGTCCGGGCCATGGCTTCAGCCTGCGCGCCGCTGAAGGACTGTGCGAATGTCGGGTTGCTGCACATGATCCAATTTCCGCTTGTGGCGCTAAGGAGCTGAGGGCGCGCGGCCTGTCTTGTCTCAAGCTGAGGCGTTGGCCGATGTCGCTGGAGTTTGAGACTCCCTTTATGCCTGCGATTTGGGGCCGCGATCGATGCGGATCGCGAGACGACAGCAGGATCAACTCGTGACGGTCAGAACAACGCCGCGTAGAGCATCGCCGGCCAGGCCGATGAAGGTTCGCGATCGGGCTTTCGATCTGCACAAGACCGGGGTCGAGCGGTTTGACTGGCGCGACCCGTACCACGTGGCCGTGACGATCTCCTGGCCAGTATTCGCCGGACTCGCCTTTGGCGGTCTGCTCGCGCTCAATGCGGTTTTCGCGGGGCTTTATGTGCTCGAGCCGGGAGCCGTCCAGAACCTGCCGCCAGGCGACCTGGCCCGGGCATTCTTCTTTTCGCTCGAGACGCTAGCCACCGTGGGCTACGGGGAGATGGCGCCCCAGAGCCTCTATGGACACTCCGTGGCTGGGATCGAGATCGTGGTGGGCATGGCCTGGGTCGCGATCTTCACGGGCCTGCTGTTTGTCCGATTCTCCCGTGCTCAGTCCAAGATCCTGTTCGCCGACAAGATCGTGGTCGCGCCCCACAACGGCGCGCCAACGCTCATGGTCCGGATCGCCAACGGCCGCATGACCATGCTCACGCACGCCTCGGCCCGCCTCACAGTCTTGATCCCGGAGATCTCATCGGAAGGCTATTCGTCGCGGAGCGTTCATGACCTTCGGCTGGTGCGCGACAACATGCCCATCTTCCCGCTGACCTGGACAATGATGCACGTCATCGACGAAACCAGCCCGCTCCGCGGGCTCGGCCCCGATGAGCTCCGCGCGAAGGATGTGCGTCTATTCCTTACGGTGGAAGCCCGCGACGCCGCCCTCGGTCAAGTCGTGCAGGACCTCGCCGCCTTCCGGCCACACCAGATCGCGTTTGACCGTCGGTACGCGGACGCCGTTACCGTCGATGAACAGGGGCGCACCGCAGCCGATATTTCGCTACTGAGCGAGTTGGTCGAACTATAGGCGGACGCCCCCCACGCCGTGAATGTCCGGATGTTGGAGGAGCTGCAAGGTCCGAAACTGGCGCTGAGCTGCCGTCCGGCCCTCAATAATCAGCGCCACCGGGGCAGGTTTAGTCTCGCGTCGCTAGGTTCTTTCCGGTGGGGTGTAAGGCCAGAAACGCCTTGAGGATCTGGTTGAAGAAACCCGGAGGCACGAAGCCATAGTCATAGCGATCCTTGCGGGCGACTTTCCTGAGATCGTACCCAGGCCACAAAAACTCGTTGCCCTCCGTAACGACCACCCAAGAGCGCTGATCGTCCAGCCCCAAGTGACGCTTGACCGGTGCAGGGATCTCGACCGCTCCGCCTGGGATGGTCGGGGCGCTGTGCGTGATCGGGAGCACGGTGACGACCGTCGCGCCGTCCGCTTCACGATCTACCGCCAAGACGATCACGCTCGGGCGATCTTTGAGCCCCTCGTCTTGTCCGGCTTGGTGCTCGCGGCGCCAAAGATAGGCGTAGGCGATGACGAGGCCCGTCTCCGGGGTAGGGATCGTCGCCATGCGGCGGGACTATTTCGGGTCGAGTAGGGCGTCGAGATGCGCGTGGCGGGGGTCCATACGCGATCCAGCAATCGCTCTTACCTTTTCGTCCGATAGCTCAGCGGTCGCGAAGCTTTGGCGCTGCTCTCTGAAGCGCCTAAATTCCTCGTAGTCATCCGGTCCAATAAAGTAGCCCGTGACCTGGCCATGGCTCGACACGGCTACGACCTCTCGCTGAGCCTGCATCCGATAGCGACCAAAATTTCGGGTGAACTCTGAGGCGGGTACTACTGTTGCTGCCATCGGGACACTTTCCTCTCGCGCCTCTTAATATGCGTCAATTACGCGATTTACGCAAGTTACGCGGGTATGCGTTGATGGAAGAACTATACCGGTCGTCAGCACAAATTGGCTTCTCGCCGGGAACTTGCCATCGACGGCGCGAGCCGCCCGGCAGCTGAATGTCTTGAATTCGGCGGCATCCCAATGGCCGCTCATGGCGGATTGTGTTGAAAAACTCCATTTTTGGCGACCGCCCCCGAAATTCCGGGCCTCTGGCGGGACGTTTGAAATCGGACGCGGGGGACACCGTGCGAAATGACGCTGAACCCCTCAGTGCTCATCCCAGTTCGAGCACGGCGGCATCAATTGCTGATTTGGCGTCGCAAGCTCATTCAGGCCAATTTTTGAAGCCCCCGATTTCGGGGTTTATCAGCACAATCGGCGCAGAGCGCTCATTGCGCGGTTGGCAACCATGACAGGATCGACCGCGCTTGACCGTTACTGCCAGTCCAACAAGCGCCGGCGCCTGTCGGCCTTCAAAGTGGCCAAGGCCTTGTCGTAGGCGTTGAGTTTCGCAGAATTGGCCTCCTGGCGGGCAAACACCTTGTCGCCAAACTCCATCACCTGGCGGGCCTTCGGGTCATAGGTTGGCCACGTCGCAAGCCCCGGCCCGTTAGGGTCACCGGTCTTGACGAACCGCACCCAGGCCCCGCTCATCGCGGCCCCGAGGGCTTGGTCCGTGGCGTCTAACCCACTGATTTTCATGGATGGGTGTGCGAAGTTGTCGAGCGCGTAGACCATCTCGCTGGAATGGAAGCTACCGGCGATGGGGGGCAACCCGAAGACCTTCCAGGTGGCCCGGGTGAATTCATAGCGCCAGACCGGCTGGTGGTGGACAGACATCGCGCGGGCGGCCGATCGCGCGCTGGCGACGAGGAGCCAATCGGTCACATACCGGATCGCGGCTGGCTGCACCTCGGCGTCCTTGGTCGCCGGATATAGCGACAGCAGAGTGTCGGAAACGGCGGGATAGCGGCGCTGTGCGAAAACGCGCCAGTCCTCGACCGTCTTGATCGGCATGCCAAATGAGAAGACCGAGCCATCGTCGGCGGTCGTGCCGACGAGCAGCGGAACCCGCGCCACCTTCCCCGCGTCGAACAGCGTCATCGGCTCGTCGGGCAGAACGTGACCATCGACGATCGGCCAGAATTCGATGCCCCGGTCAGAGAACTGCAGATCGGTCCGGACCTGAGCCTTCGCCAGCAATTCAGCCGCCGACAAGTGGCGCAGGGCCTCGATATCGGCGCCCACCGAAAGTCCTTCAGCCTCGGCCGACCGTAGACCATAGGCCGGCTCGCGCAGGTGCTGCTGCGGATACCAGACATAGCCAGGGCTTTCGCTGATCCCAGACCGGAACAGCCCTTTCGCCAGCGGCGAGGCCATCAGGTAGAGCACGGACACTCCGCCGGCGGAACAGCCCATGATCGTCACCTTCTTCGGATCGCCGCCGAAGGACGCGATATTCGCCTGAACCCATTTCAGGGCGGCGATCTGGTCGAGCAGACCGTAGGCGCCCGACGTGCCGGAAGGATCCTCCTTCGACAGCGCCGGATGCGCCATGAAGCCAAACACTCCGAGTCTGTAGTTGAAGCTCACGACGACGACGCCGCGTCTGGCCATCGCCGCCCCGTCTTCGGCGGGGAATGCGCTGCTGCCGCCGAAGAAACCGCCCCCGGGGATGTCCACCATGACGGGAAGCCTCTCGCCCGCCCTGTGTGGCGGCGACCAGACATTCACCGTCAGGCAGTCCTCGCTGACGTGGGTGAGGTCGGTTGGCGGCCCCGGCGCGGGGCCCTGCATGCAGGGCGAGCCGAACGCCTCGGCCTTCAGGACGCCCTTCCAGCCGGCCGCCGGCTGCGGCGGGCGCCAGCGCAGCCGTCCGACCGGCGGCGCGGCGAACGGGATGCCCTTGAAGGTCGCGACCCCGTCGACGTCCAGCCCCGAGACCTCGCCTGAGCGGGTCACGACGATCGGCGACCGGGCCTCGGCCGGCAGCGCGGCCGCCACGGACGCCAGAACGAAACCGCAGATGCTGGCGACGGCGCCCAGTCGCCCGAGCGGCGACCGGGTCACGGCCCTGTGATATGACTCGGACGAACCGCGGGGCGAGGGGTTTGGGGCTAGTGCTTGCGAAGATATCGGCATGGGTTGGCTCCGCCTTGAGGGTGGAAGGACTCGCCGGCCACAAAAGCCCGGCCGCGCCGCACCGTCGCGGACGGCGCGATGACCGATCGCCGACCTATTGCCGATGAGCGCCGACCTTTTCGTGCGCGGCGTCGAGTTGGCCGGTGAGCCCGACTTCCATCTCGGCGCGCTCTTCGTGCGGCCGTCGCGGCGCGAGATCGAGGTTGGCGGGCAGGCCGAGAAGCTTGAGCCGCGCGTCATGCAGGCCCTGGTGGTGCTGGCGGCCAACCGCGACCGGGTGGTCTCCCGTGACCAGCTGATCGAGTCCTGCTGGGATCGTCGTATCGTCGGCGACGACGCCATCAATCGGTGCATGGCCAAGGTGCGGCGGGTCGCTCGGGCCCATGGCGGCTTCACCCTGGAAACCGTGCCGCGGGTCGGGTATCGGCTGAGGCTCGCGGCGCCGGGGGCGACGGCGGCCAAGAGCCGTCGGCTGCGCTGGGTGTGGCCCGCCTCCGTGGTCGGCGCAGCCCTTGTGCTCGCTGCCCTGGGTTGGTTCATGTGGCGTGGTGGCGCCACCCCGCTGACGGCGGATAGCCCAGTCGCGATCCGGTCGTTCCAGTCCGTCACGACAGACGCCGCCGCCCGCGTTTTTGCGGTCGGCGTGGCCGACGACACCGCGGGCCTGTTGACCGAAAACGGCATCGAGATCGTGGCCGTCGACAGCCGTCGGCCACACCTTGAGATCGAGGGAACTGTCAGCGCTGACGCCGGCCGGCTGCGCACCAGGGTTCGCTTGCGCGATCCTCGGGCGGACGCGATTTTGTGGTCGGAGGAATTCACCGCTCCGACGTCCGAGGCGGCGCGCCTCCGCTTCGAAACCTCCTGGCGCCTGGTCGCCGCCGCGCAGACGGCCCGCGAGCTTCTTCGTGACCGCAGCCGCGACCTGGATTCCGTGGCTCTGGGGCTGGCGTTACAGACGCTGGACTCCGCCCAGCAGTCGAGTTGGAAGCCGCTCAGCACGGCCGACGCGCTGGTGCGCCGCGCGCCGCTTTATGCGCCGGGTTGGGCCCTTCACGGCATGGTCCGGTTGGTCGAGTCCTCCTACGCGTCCGAGCCAGAGGCTGAGGCGTTGCGCCGGCAGGGGGTGGCCGACGCCCAGCACGCGCTCTCGCTGCGGCGCGACTTCGGTCCCGCCTACGGTTTGCTCGCCCTGGCCACACCGGTTCGGGACTGGACGGAACGCGCGCGCTTGCTGGAAAAAGGCCTGGCCCTCGCCCCAGGCCGCCTCAGCTCTACCATGGCCGACTTCCTGTCGAATAGCGGTCGCGTCGAAGACGCTCGGATGCTGAGCGAGCAGATCCTCGAGCGTGGACCCTCCCAGCCCGCCAACGCCGGCCAGGCTGTCGAAATTCGGTATCTCCGCGGAAGGACTCACGATGCGCAGGCCGGTGTCGACCGCTACTTGCCCATGCGCCCAGCCGACGCCAGCCTCCGGACGGCGGGGCTCGCTGTGGCCGTCCTGGCCGGAGATCCAGACCAGGCCCTGGCCATCTTGGGCGACCCGGCGCGCCGGCCGATCGACTTCACGGCGGAGACCCTACGCGCGACGACCGGCTTCGTGAATTGGCGGAAGTCCCAGACCGCGTCCGATCGCGAAGCGGCCCGCGCGGCGATCATGGCCGCCACCGGCGCGCGCGGGCTGCAGCCCGGCCTGGCCGTGCAGATGCTGAGCGCTCTGCGCGAGATCGACAACGCGTTCGAGGTCGCGGATCGCTACGCTCAAGATAGGCGGTTCCAGCGCCTCTATGGCCTGTCTCGGATCGGATTCCTATTCGGGCCGGCGACCGCGCCCCTCCGCGAGGATCGGCGGTTCGTCGACTTGGCGCGAACGCTGGGACTGCTGGACTACTGGCGGTCCAGCGCCCGCTGGCCCGACTTCTGCGAAAGCGAGCCGCGCTCGGTCTGCGCGGCTATGCGGGCCGGTCCTTCTGCTGGCCGCGCACCAGCGTCTTCCGTAAGCCGGCGCCCGCCGCAGCTGGAAATTCACCGCCGCCCGCGAACCGCGACCGCTCCCAGGTGAAGCCATGGGTCGAGGCTCGGTCGCCGAAGTCCGGAAGCCGAAAGCCGCACTCTCCCAAGTTCCGTCATAGGGTCGAAAGCCGCCATCCGCTGACCCCAGCGAGTGTCCGCTTCCTGGAGGTGAAGAATGGTCCGGAGGTGGCGCGGTGCAGCCATATCGACGGGCGTTCGCCAGGGCGAGGTAGATAGCTGACGGAGAACGTCGCTCGCTAAGCGCGGCGTGGATGCTAGGATCGGAAGGGGTGTGCGCAGGGGGCAACTTGTATTCGGTCCATCTCGATCAGGCCTGTTTCCCAGCTCAGGCCGACGACGCCGTTCTCGAAACCACCGTCGGCGGGGTCCTGCGTGCGCGCGCCGAGGCTTCGCCGAGCGCCGAGGCGCTGGTCGAAGCCGATATCGCTGGCGTGCTCAGGCGGCGCTGGACCTATGCCCAATTGCTGGCTGACGCCGAACGGTTGGCCCAGGCGCTGTTGTCGCGCTACCGCCCCGGCGAGCGGATCGCCGTCTGGGCTCCAAACATCCCAGAATGGGTGATCCTGGAGTATGCCGCCGGCATGGCCGGCCTGGTGCTGGTGACCGCCAATCCGGCCTATCGCCCCCGCGAACTGCAATTCGTGTTGGAGCAGTCCCGCGCGGCCGGCCTGTTCATGGTCGGTGAGTACCGCGGCAATCCGATGTCGGCGATCGCTGCTGAGGTCGCAGCCCAGGTCCCGGCGCTGCGTGAGGTCATCGACCTGGAGGACGCAGCCGCCCTCTACGCCGGCCATGATCCCTCCATCGAGCTGCCTCAGGTGAAGCCGACCGACGCGGTGCAGATCCAGTACACTTCCGGCACAACCGGCTTTCCGAAGGGCGCGGTGCTGCACCACCGCGGCATCACCAACAACGCCCGCTTCGGCCATCGCCGCTACGGCGCACGCGAGGGCGAGACCTCACTCAACTTCATGCCGATGTTCCACACCGCCGGCTGCGGGATGGCGACGCTGGGCGCCTGCCAGGCGGGCCTGCGGATGATTCTCGCCAAGCTGTTCGATCCGCCGCGGATGCTGGACATCATCGCGGCGGAGCGGGTGGACATCAGCCTCGGCGTGCCGACCATGCTGGCGGGCCTGTTGGAGGCCCAGGCCATCCAGCCCCGGCATCTCAGCTCGCTGCGGCTGATGGGATCGGGTGGGTCGATGGTGCCACCGGAGCTGATCCGCCGCGTGCGGGCCGAATTCAACTGCGAATTCCAGACGGTCTATGGTCAGACTGAGAGTTCGCCGCTTCTCACTCAGACCCAGAGCGATGACGCTCTGGAAGACGTCTACACCACCGTCGGACAGCCTCTCCCGCAGACCGAAATCTCTATCCGCGATCCCGGGACCAACGCCGTCATGCCCGTGGGCGCAGTCGGCGAGATCTGCGCCCGGGCCTACGCCGTGATGCTGGAATACAACGACGATCCCGAGGCCACCGCCAAGGCCGTGGACGCCGACGGCTGGCTGCACACCGGCGACCTCGGGACGCTCGACGCCCGGGGCTATCTGAAGGTCACGGGGCGGGTGAAGGAGATGATCATCCGGGGCGGCGAGAACTTGTTCCCCGCCGAGATCGAGAGCGTTCTCCTTGAGCATCCGGACGTAGCCGAGGCGGCCGTGGTCGGAGCACCTGACGAGCGCTGGGGCGAGATAGTCCTGGGCTTCGTGCGGCTGACGACGGGCGCCGAGCTGGACCGGGCGGCGCTGATCGCCCATTGCCGCGAGCGCATCTCGCCGCAGAAGACCCCGGCCCGCTGGATCGTGGTCACCGATTGGCCGCTGACCGGCTCCGGCAAGATCCAGAAGTTCGTTCTGCGCGACCGCTTCGTAGCCGGCGAGTTCGAGGTGGTTTAGGTCGTCTGCGGCGCATTTCCGTCCGCTTGGGTCGCTAGCGGACGCAGAGGAGAGGCGGCATAGAGTCTGCGCCTGGCGGCCTGGGGCCTTGGCCTTCGTCGGGACGAGGGGACCTAAACCGAACAGGCCGCGACGATCTCGGCGCGGAGTTCAGGGATACCCAGGCCCTTCTCGGCGGAAGTGGCCACCACGCGGGGGAAGGCGGCGGGCCGTTTGGCGATGGCGGCGAGCGTCTTGGCGGTGACCGCCTCGACCTCCGAGGCCTTCAGCTTGTCGGCCTTGGTCAACACGATCTGGTAAGAGACCGCAGCGACGTCGAAGGCGTCGAGGGCCTCCTTGTCCACGTCCTTAAGTCCGTGGCGGCTGTCGATCAGCAGAAAGGCGCGCTTAAGGTTCGGCCGGCCTCGCAGATAGTCGCGACCGAGGTTCTGGAACTTCTTCACCTCGCCCCGTGAGGCCCGCGCGAAACCGTAGCCCGGCAGGTCGACCAGCCTGAGCCTGCCGTCGGCGACGAAGAAATTCACCTCTCGCGTGCGGCCCGGCGAATTCGAGGCCCGCGCCAGGTGCAGGCGCCCGGCCACCGCATTGATCAAGGTGCTCTTGCCCACGTTGGAGCGGCCGGCGAAAGCCACTTCCGGCAGATCGGCGGGGGGGAGGCCGGCGATGTTCACCGCCCCCATCATGAAGCTGACCTCGCGAGCGAAGAGGACGCGGGCCGCCTCCAGGGCGTCGGCGTCGAAGACCTCTGTCACCCCGCAGCCTTGCCCGTGACGCGCGCGAAGAACTTGTCGATGGGGTTTTCCACCTTGAAGCGGCGCATCATCACGTACTGCTGGACGGTGGTGAGCACGTTCGACCAGGTCCAGTAGATCAACAGGCCCACGGCGAAGGGGGCCATGATGAACATGAACACCCACGGCATCAGCTGGAAGATCTTCTGCTGAGCTGGATCGACACCGGTCTGCGGGGTCATGGACGTGGTCAGCCACATGGTGATCCCGTAGGCGAGCGGCAGGATGCCAAGATGCAGCGTCGTGTCGAGGATGCCGCCAACCAGCGGCAAGTGGGCCGGGTTCCAGGGGATCAGGCCGAACAGGTTCCAGATGGTCGTCGGATCACGCGCCGAGAGGTCGTTGATCCAGCCCATGAAGGGGGCGTGGCGCATCTCGATGGTGACCGACAGCACCTTGTAGAGCGAGAAGAACACCGGGATCTGCAGCAGGATCGGCAGGCAGCCGGCCAGCGGATTGACCTTCTCCCGCTGGTAGAGGGCCATGATCTCCTGCTGCTGCTTGGCCGGGTCGTCCTTATAGCGCTTGCGAAGGTCCTCCATCAGGGGCTGCACCTTCTTCATCTTGGTCATCGACTCGTACTGCTTGTTGGCGATCGGGAAGAAGGCCACGCGCACGCAGACGGTGAGCAGCAGGATGGCGATGCCGAAGCTGCCCACATGGGCGAAGATGTATTCAAGGAAGGCGAAGATCGGCCGGGTGAAGAACCAGAACATGCCCCAGTCGACGGCTTCGTCGAAGTGGGGGATGGCGAGATTGGTCTGATAGGCCTTGAGCAGGGGTACGACCTTGGCGCCTGCGAAGAGATGCTGCGCGACGCTCACCTGCTGCCCGGGCGCGATCGTCCGCGCCCCGCCGGTGTAGTTGGCCTCAAAGACGTTGAGGTCGCCGTCCTGGGCGTCGCGGAAGACGGCGTGGATCTGCTCGGATGCGTTCGGGATCAGCGAGGCCAGCCAATACTTGTCCGTGATCCCGGTCCAGCCTCCAACGGAGTTGAATTCCTGGGCGGCGGCGCCCTTCTTCGAGAGGTCCTTGTACTTGAACGACCGGACGCGGCCATCGAGGTAGCCGATCGTGCCTTCGTGGACGATGCCGGACTTGCCCACCTCAGGCGGCACGCCCTGGCGCTGCACAGAGCCGTACGGAGCCAGCGTCACCGGCCCGGCGCCGGTGTTGGTCACTGTGTCGGTGAACTTGAACATGTAGTTCTCGTCCACGTCGACCCGCCGCGCGAACGTGAGACCCTGGCCGTTGGAATAGGTCATCACCACCGGGTGGCCGGGGCTTAGCGTCGTGCCTTGCGTCAAGGTCCAGACCGTGGTCGCGCTCGGCAGGCCAGGCACGTTCTGGCCGACCCAGCCGAAATCCACGAACCAGGGGAAGGCCGCGCCTTCGGGGCGCAGCATCTCGACCGGCGGCGAGTCCTTGGCGGTGGTCTGGCGGTAGCGCGTGAGGAAGAGGTCGTCGAGCCGGGCGCCGCGCAGGGAGATGGAGCCCTTCAACGCCGGGGTCTCGATCGGGACGCGTGGGCTGGTCGCGAGCGCTGCGGCGCGGGTGACCGCCGGCGGAGCGGCCATCGCAGGCGCACCGGGCATGACGGCGGCGGCGGCGGGTGGATGCGCCTTCAGCTCGGCCTGCCGGCGCTTGGCCTGCGGGTCGATCACGTACACCTGATAGATGACGAACAGGATCGCGGCGCACACGCCGAAGATGAGCAGGTTGCGGTTGTCTTCGGTCATCGAGGGGAGGCTGCTCAATCTTGCGGGGGTGGGGCGCGTGCAGGGTCGCGCGCGCGGCCATCGCCATCGGCGGCGAGCCTTATCAGCGCGCTTTTCACATCGTCAAGCAAACGCGACCAAGGGCGGGTGGTCACACCGCCGCGGGCCACGAAAACATAGTCGAAACCTGGGGACGCCAGCGCGGGAAGCAAGAGGCGGGCGGCCTCACGCAGGCGCCGCTTTGCCCGGTTGCGCTCCACGGCGCCGCCGATACGCTTGGTGGCGGTGAAGCCAGCGCGAACCAGAGGCCTATCGTCACGGGGGCGGGCCTGGACGAGCACGGCGCCGCGCGCGCAGTGAGCTGCTTGCGCGCAGGCCAGGAAGTCCGGGCGCTTCTTCAGGCGTTCGATTTTGAAGAGGGCGTCGGTCACGCCGACACCATAGCTTAAGCCGGGCTTAGGCGCTCAGGCGCTTGCGGCCCTTGGCGCGGCGGCGCGCCAGCACCTTCTGCCCATTCTTGGTGGACATGCGCAGGCGAAAGCCGTGGCGACGGGCGCGGACGAGACGGGAAGGCTGGAAAGTCCGCTTCACGGAAGGCTCCGGGGTCGAAAATCGAGCGGCGGTGGATAGTGGATCGGGCCGGCGGTGTCAACCTTGCGGCGCGCTACGCCCTCATAGGCGCGCCACCGTGGCCCCAACGGCAGCGGCGCTGCGGCCGGCTACAGATCCGGCCGGACGATCGTTTTGCCGACCACCTTGCGCTCAGCAAGGGAGTCATAGGCGGCGCGCCATTCGCTGAGGGGGTATTCCTTGTCGACACGGGGACGGACCTTGCCCTCCTCGGCGAGCTTCCAGATCGCCTCGTGGTTTTCGCGGCCGCGTTCGGGGTACTGGCGCCCGTATTCACCGGCGCGGACGCCCATCACCGAGAAGCCCTTGATGAGTGCGATATTGACCGGCAGCACCGGCAAGCGGCCCGACGTGAAGCCGATGGACAGGATGCGGCCGCCGAAGGCGATGCAACGCAGGCTCTCGTCAAAGACGTCGCCGCCGACCGGATCGTAGATCACATCAGCGCCCCTGCCGCCGGTGAGCTCCTTCACGCGTTCGCGGAAGCCGCTCGTCACGTTGACTGTGGCGTCGGGGGCGTATTCGGCGGCGATGGCGGCGAGCTTGGCGTCGGAGGCGGAAGCGGCGATGACGCGCGCGCCCATGACCTGGGCGAGGTCGACGGCGGCCAGGCCGACGCCGCCTGCTGCGCCGTGCACCAGAACCCACTCCGCGGGCTGGAGGCGGGCGCAGCGCTCGAAGGCGACGTAGGCCGTGAGATAGGCCACCGCGTAGCCGGCCGCCTGGCTGAAGCTGAGAGTGTCGGGCTTACGGCGCAGCCCCGCAGCCGGGAGGACGGCGAATTCGGCCATGCCGCCGCGGCCGCCGCCCGCGACCGCCTCGCCCGGCGCGAAGGCCGTGACGCCGGGGCCGAGCACGTCGACCTCGCCGGCCAGCTCCATGCCGGGGACGAAGGGGACCGGAGGCTTGTGCTGGTGCTCGCCTCGGGTCTGCATGAGGTCGGGGAAGTTGACCGCCGCCGCACGCACCCGGATCCGCACCTCGCCGGGGCCCGGCTCCGGCGTCGGGATCTCCTTGACGATGCAGCCGGCATAGTCGGGCGCCAACCGCTCCACGACGAGGGCGCGCATCAGGCGATGCGGCCTTGGAAGCCTTCGCGCACCAGGCCGGCCACCTCGCGGCAGGCGGTGTCGGCGGCGGGCACCGCGCCGGTGAAGGCCGTGAAGGCGTGCGCAAGGCTGTCGTAGCAGCGGTAGACAGTCGGCACGTGAGCCTCTCTCAGCCGCCGGGCATAGGCCTCACCCTGGTCAAGCAACGGGTCGAAGCCGGCGGTGACCACAACGGCCGGGGCCAGGCCCGCAAAGTTCTCTGCGCGGAGCGGCGACAGGCGCGGGTCGGCCGGATTGTCGCCCGGACCCATGTAATGCCCGGCGAACCAGTCCAGGGTCGCGCGGTCGAGCGGGAAAGCCTCGCCGTAGGTGGTCATCGACGCGCTTTCGCAGGCGATATCCACCCAAGGATAGATCAGAAGCTGCAAAACCGGCTGCGGTTCGCCTGTGCGCCTCAGTTCCTGGCAGACAGCGGCGGCGAAGGCGCCGCCCATGGAATCCCCCCCGATCGCCGCGCGGCCCGGCGGCGCGCCGAAGCGCTCGGCGTTGTCGCGGCCGTAGCGGTAGGCGGCCAGGACGTCTTCGAGGCCGGCGGGGAAACGATGTTCCGGCGCCAGGCGATAGTCGACGGAGAGCACCGGTCCTCGGGTGTCCTTCGCCAGAATGCCGCAGAAGGCATGGCAGGTCTGCAGGTCCCCGATAACCCCGCCACCCATGTGAGCGAAGATCATCAGCGGCGTTTCCGGCTCCTGGTTGTCCGGTCGATAGAGCCTCGCCGGAATCGCGGCCGCCGGCCCAGGGATCGTGACGGGTTCAACGCGGACGCCGGGTTCCGGGTCTCCGCTCATGCTGGCCAGAGCATCGGCGCTGGCGCGTCGAGCGTCCTCGGGTGACAGCGTTGTCATCGAGGGCGAGCTACGGGCCTGGGACGCCAGGTACTGCAGCCGGGGTTCGAGGGTCCTGCCCCCCTGATAGACAACTCCGGCGCCCGACATCAGTCGCAGCACCGCAACGGGCAGGCTCAGCACGGTGCGGACAAGCAGGCGTTGGCTGGCGGCGCTTGGCATGGTCAGGCGGGCCCCTTGGGCAGGCCTTTCAGGCCGTTGAGGATCATTCTCACCGCGAATTCGGCGGCGCCCGTCGTATCGACGGGCCGGCGTTCCAGCATCTTGTCGCCCACATCCCTGGCGATGGCGATGCAGGCGGCGGCCATGTAATCCGGGTCGGCCAGCGGGCCCTTGCGCTCGGCGATGGCCTCGGCCAGCGCGCCGCGTACGTCGGCGAAGACGGCCGCCATCTCGGGAGTCTCGCCCTGGACGTGGAGGTGCGGCTCACCGGCTGGACGGCGCGCGGCCCAATTCCTGTGTTCGTCCGCAATGAAGTCGAAGTAGGCGCCGATGGCCCGCTCGACAAAGGTCTCGAAGCTGTAGCCCTGGCCGCGCAGGCCTTTCAGAATTGGCCCGAACCGCCGCGCCCCGTCGTCGGCGAGGGCGGCGAACACCTCCTCCTTGGAGCGGTAGTAGTTGTAGAACGTACCTGCCGCGAGGCCCGTGCGGCGGATGATGTCGCGGACCGTGGCGGTCTCATAGCCCAACTCGCCGAATACCTCCCGCGCAGCGTCGAGAATGGCCTGGCGATTGGCCACCTTGGTCTGCTCACGTTTGCCGACGGTCAGGGAAGCGGGGAGATAAGCGACCTGGGTCATGGGTCCTTTCGGAGACTCAAAAGTGACACGCGTCATCCTAAGGGGTCTCGCCCCGAAAAGCCAAGGCTAGACGGTCCGTTGGGCGCGATCCTTTTCGTTCGCCGAGCGGATGGAGTCGCGGGCGGCCTCCCACTCGGCGTCACCCCATTCGGACAGGCGATTGAAGCCGCCGCCGCTGCGCAGGTGCGATCCGCCGTCGATGGCGATCGTCTGACCGTTCACGTAGGCCGAGCCCGGGTCGAGCAGGTAGACGGCCAGGTTGGCGAGTTCGCGCATCTCGCCGTTGCGATCGAGCGGGATCGTGGGATCCTTTTTTTCTGAAGCCGTGCCGGCGCCCGGGTTCAGCCGCGCCCAGGCGCCTTCGGTTGGGAAGGGGCCAGGGGCGATGGCGTTGAAGCGGATGCCTCGGTTGCCCCACTCCACGGCCAGCGATTGAGTCATGACGTTGAGGCCTGCCTTCGACATGGCCGAGGGCACGGTGAAGGGGCCGCCGTTCCACACCCAGGTCGTCAGGATCGAAACCACGGAGGCGTGCTTGCCTTCCTTGAGCCAGCGCTTGCCGCACTCCAGCGTCACGAAGAAGGAGCCGCGGAAGACGATGTTCGAGATAGCGTCGAAGCCGCGGGCGGAAAGGTCCTCGGTGCGGCTGATGAAATTGCCGGCGGCGTTGTTGACGAGGCCCGTCAGCGCCCCGCCGTCGGCCCAGACGGCGTCGATCATCTCGGCGATCGCCTCGGGCACGCGGATGTCGCAGGCCAGGCCCACACACTTTCCGCCGTGGGCGTCGGTGAGTTCCTTGGCGGCGGCCTCGACCACGCCGCCGCGCCGCCCGCAGATATAGACCTCGGCGCCCAGGAGCAGGCAGGCCTCGGCCATCACCTTGCCAAGGCCGGTGCCCCCGCCGGTGATCAGGATCCGCTGGCCCTTCATCAGGCCAGGGCGGAACATCAGCTGGTCCTGGGTGAGCTCGGCCATCGGGATTCCTTCCTCTTGAGATTTTCCCGATCGGACGCCTCTGACCCTAGGGAGGTCAACGGGCGAGTTTGCGATCTCCGCACTTAGGCGACTTCCACCCGCTCGATGAGGGCCATGGCGGCCGCCGGCGCTCGCACCTTCCCCTCGTGGATGACGAAGGCGTAGACCTCGCGCGGCGTCTTCGGGGCCGGGTTCGCCGCGTCGACCGCCGGCAGATCGTCGGGCCGGCCGCCTTCGGCGTAGGCCTTGAGCCGCTGGGCCCAGAGGTCGAGCTTGTCGGCCGGATAGGCCGTCTCGATATCGTCTGAGCCTGTCTGTAGGCGGGCGTAGACCACCTCGCCGGTCACGTCGGGGATCAGCGGATACTGGGCGTGGTCGGCCAGGCACGCCGTCACACCGTACTTGCGGGCGAGCGCGATGAATTCCGGCGTCATGAAGCTGGCATGCCGCGGTTCGATGACGTGGACCAGTGGCAGGCCGTCCTGGGATTTCGGCAGCAGCCTGAGGAAGGCCTCGAAGTCGTCTGGCTCGAACTTCTTGGTTCCCATGAATTGCCACAGGATCGGGCCCAGCCGGTCTCCGAGCTCGGTCAGGCCCTGGGAAAGGAAGCGGTGCAGGCTCTCGCCCATCTCACCCAGCACCTTGCGGTTGGTGCAGAAGCGTGAGGCCTTGACCGAGAACTTGAAGCCGTCCGGGGTCGCGGCCCGCCATTTGGCCCAGCTGTCAGGCTTGAAGCTGGAATAGTAGGTGCCGTTGATCTCGATGGCGGTGAGGTGCGAGGCGGCGTAGGCGAGCTCGTCGGCCTGCTTGAGGCCCGCAGGGTAGAACACCCCACGCCACGGCTCGAAGGTCCAGCCCCCGATGCCCGCCCGGATGCGTCCCGCCGTCACCATCGCACCTACCCCATCTGCTATTTCCGTTCAGCCGCAGTCTTGTCTCGCGCGGCCTTGAACTCAGAACCCGCCTTCCACTCCGGCCACTCGCGCGAATTGGCGAGCTGCATGCCGAGGTCGTAGCCGATCGTCAGGTCCTGGGCCATGCCGGAGAGGTCCCAGTTGGGATCGAACTCATCGGCCGGCTGGTGGTAGCGGTCGCGTACGTACGCCTCCTGGGCAGCCTTTCCGGCCTCGACGCCGCCCTTCACCAAGTCGCGGCCGGAGCCGAACGAGAGCGCGGGCAATCCCTGCTTGGCGAAGGAGAAGTGGTCGGAACGGAAGAAGCTGCCCGCCTCCGGCCGGCTGTCCTTCGTGAAGTAACGGCCGTGCGCCTTGGCGACGGCGATCAGGTCGTCCTGCAAGGTCAGGCCGGCGTCGCCGGAGGTGGAGATGTCTTTGGCGGGGCCGTTCACAGCCGCACCGTCCATGTTGATGTTCGCAACGGTTGTCGCCAGCGGATAGAGCGGGTTGGTGGCGTAGTACTCCGAGCCGAGCAGCCCTTTTTCCTCGGCGGTCACCGCCATGAACATGGTGGTGCGCTCCGTACGCGGGCTGTGCGCAAAAGCCCGGCCCAGTTCGATCAGGCCGGAGACGCCCGAGGCGTTGTCCACTGCGCCGTTGTAGATCCGGTCACCCCTGGCGTCCGGGAGGCCCACGCCAAGGTGGTCCCAATGGGCGGTGTAGATGATGCGTTCGCCAGGGTGCTTGGTCCCCGGCAGCACGCCCACGACGTTATGCGAGACGACCTTCCTGGCGTCGACGGCGAAGTCTGTGGAGAAGGTCACGCCGGACAGGGTGACCGGCTTGAACTCGCGCGTCTGGGCCTGCTTCTTCAGGGCCTCGAAATCGAGCCCGGCCCGCCTGAAGAGGTCGATCGTCGTGTCGCGCTGAATCCACGCCTCGATCGGGGCGTGCGCTTCGGACGGGTTCTTGCGGATGATGTCGAAGACTGCGTTGGTGTTCGAATTCCTGACCGTATTCCAGCCATAGGACGCAGGCGCCGTCTCGTGGATCACGATGAAGCCGATCGCGCCCTGGCGCGCGGCCTCCTCGTATTTGTAGGTCCAGCGGCCATAGTAGGTCATCGCCTTGCCGCCGAAGTCACCCTGGCCGGTCTCGAAGTCGGGGTCATTGACCAGGACGAGCGCGATCTTGCCGTGCAGGTCGACGCCCTTGAAGTCGTCCCAGTTCCGCTCGGGCGCCTTGACGCCATAGCCCACGAAGACGACCGGCGCGTCCTTGACGGAGACGTGGTCGACACCGGTCTCGGCGGCGCGGATCGCCACTTCGTGGCCCTGCGTCCAGGTCAGGGTCTCGCCGCCCGCCTTCACGCTGACGGCCACCGGGCCCTTGATGTCGAATTGGGCGAGCGGCACGTCCTGGGTCCAGGCGCGGCCGGTCTTGGTCTTGTCGCCGCCGGGCTGCAGGCCCGCGGCCTTGAACTGCTCGGAGATGTAAGCGACGGACTTCACCTCGCCCGCTGTCGCCGGCCCGCGGCCTTCGAAAGCGTCAGAGGCCAGGACCTTGACGTGCTCCGAGAGCTTGGCCGGATCGATGTGCGGATCTGCCGCAAGGGCGGAGGTCACGAAAGTGGAGGCCGCAAAGACGCAGGCTGCGGTGCCCAGCAGAATCTTTTTCATCAATCTCTCAGAGGGGGAGGGAAAACTGCCGCGAACCTAGTGGCCCCAGCGCCCTGCGCCTAGGCCGCGTTGGCGCGACGTTGATCGATGAACACCGCGATGCCGTCTAGCACCCGCTGCAGTCCAAACTCAAAACTGCGGATATGGTCGGGGCCGGTCTCCTTGGCCGCCTTGTAGGCTTCCCCGACCCGCAAGGTGGTGGGGTAGCGGGTGGGCTCGACCAGGCCTTTCAGCAGCTGTTCGTTAAGCGCCCACCATTGCTCGTCGGTCAGTCCGCTGTGAAGCTCGACCTCCCGGGCCTCAAGCGCGGCGCGGACTGAGCCGCGCACGTAGTCGCCGACGAGCGAGGTCAGGAGATCCATCTCAAGCTCGCTGAGGCCCAGGCCGTCGACCGCCTGCAATGTCGCCTCCACCCGCGCCAGGATGTTTGGGCCGAGCGGCGGACGGTGGACACCGACCTGAGTGATCCAGGGGTGGCGCTGGGCGCGCGCCCAGCCCTGCCGGGCAAGATGTTCAAGCTTGGGACGCCAGCCTGCCGAGGGCGGAAGGTCCGCCTTTTCGTCTTCGGCGGCCACGCGATCCAGCATCAGGTCGACAAGCTCGGCTTTCGACGGCACATAGGTGTAGAGCGACATCGTCGAGAGCCCCAGCGTCTCGGCCACCCGGCGCATGGAAAGCGCAGCCAACCCGTCTGCGTCGGCGAGCCCGATGGCGGCCTGCACGACCTCCTCGACCGAATGTCGGGGCTTGGGCCCGCGCCGGCCGGCGCCCGTCACGCCCCACAGAAGCGCGATGCTGCGTCCCGGATCGCCGCCGCCAGTGAATTCCGTCGCCATCAACCCAAGTTACACGGCGAATAATACTTTACAACATACGGAGTTTGGCTAAGAGGAGGCGCTCGCGTTAGGGGTTCGGGAGAGGCGCCGGCAGCAAATGCCGCCGTCACTAGGCTTGTGTGTTCATGTCGCTAGACGTCGGGTTCCGGCCCCTGCATCCATTGTGGCCGTGGGCGGTGACTAGGAACGCGTCGCCAAGTCACCCTGCGGCTCTGTCACGAAAATCCGGCATGCGTTCCTTCATCTCCGCAGCACCTGTCTGCCTTGCACTTGGAGCATGCCTCGTTCTCGGCGCCTGCGCCCATGTGCGCGCGCCTGACGTGCGCCTGCCCGAAGGCTATGAAGCTCCCAGGGGAACCGCTCCAATTGGCGCCGTCGAGCTGGACCGCTGGTGGTTGGCGTTTCACGACGACCAGCTCACGGCCCTGATCGAACAGACGCTGGTCGCCAACCCCGACGCGCGCAGCGCCGCAGCCCGCCTGGCGGAGGCCCGCGCCGTCCGCACGGAAGCGCTGGTGCAGTTCCTGCCGCAGGGCGACATCCACGGCTCGACGAGCCGCACCGACACCCACCAGTTGGCCGGCACGGTCATCGATATCCCGGGCTTCACGACGAGCGGCATTTCCAACGCTTCGGCGGCCAATTTCAATGTCTCCTGGGAAGTGGACATCTTCGGGCGCTTCTTCGCGGCGCGCAGGGCGGTCGACGCCGATCTCGCCGCCGCCCGGTTTGATTATGAAGCCACCCGCGCCAGCCTCGCAGCCGACGTCGCAGACGCCTACTTCCTGGCGCGCGGCCTGGCGATCCAACTGGACGACGCCCGCGAAACGGCGCGGATCCAGGGCGAGCTCTACGACACGGCGACCAGGCGGGCGCAGGTGGGGATCGGGGCGCGCGCCGATGCAGACCGCGTGGCTGGCGATCTCGCGCAGGCCAAATCGCAGGCCGCGGGGCTGGAGGCCGAGCTGCAGGTCCAGCGCCGCACCCTGCTGGTGCTGGCCGGCCGTACCATCGAGCCCACCGAAAACGTCGCGATCGACGCCAGCGTGGGCGTGCTGCCGCCGATCCCGGACTCTCTCCCAAGCCAGATCCTGCAACGCCGGCCCGATGTGCGTGAGGCCGAGGCGCGGGTCGCCGGCCAGGCCGGGCGCTCCGACGCAGATGTCCTGGCCTTCCTGCCGGTGCTGAACTTCACGCCCGGGATCGGCTGGCAGAAGCAGTCGCAGCCGGGGTTCTCGGTTACCGCCCAGTCCCTGGTTCTCGGGGGCAACATCGCCCAACCCTTGCTGTCGATCCCTCGGCTGTTGGCCGAACTGAAGGCCCAGAATGCGCGCACGGAGCAAGCCGTGATCGCCTATGAAAAGGCCGTGCAGACCGCATTCTCCGAATCCGAAGCCGCGCTGGTTCGGCTCGACTCGGACCGTGCCCGGGTGACCGTGCTTACCGACGGTGAAGCCCGCTCCGCCAGGGGCTACCAGGCCGCGAAGCTCGGATACGACCGTGGCCTGACGGATCTGCAGACAACCCTGAGCACGGAGGAGTCGTGGCGGAACACCCGGTCGCAGCTCACCGCCGCCCAGGTGCAGGCGCTTAGGCGCACGGTGCAGGTCTACAAGGCGATCGGCGGCGGCTGGCCGGCGGACCATTTTCCCTCTGATAAGCAGGCCCGCTGAAACGTGACCCGCATGAAAAAATCCACGGCCTCTCTGGTCCTCGTCCTTGTGCCGCTGATGGCGGCCCTCACGCTGGGCGGGTGCGGCAAGCCGAAGCCCAAGGTGACTGAGGCCCAGCTCGCCCGCACCGTGCGTGTCGTCCGCCTGGGGGCGCAGTCGATCACCGGGGCCCTGGCGGCGTCCGGCGACCTGACGCCGCGCGAAGAAGCCGCGGTGCTGCCCGAGGTCTCGGGCTTCCGCGTTTCCCGCGTCCTGGTCGATGTCGGCGACACGGTGAAGAAGGGGCAGACCCTCGTGACGCTGGACCCGGCGTTGCTCCAGGGCCAACTTGCCCAGCAGGAGGCGCTGGCCGCCCAAGCCGAAGTCAACGCCAAACAGGCTGAGGATCAGGCCAACCGCGTGAAGGACCTCGACGACGCCGGCGTACTCTCGCAGGAGGCGATCGACCAGCGCCGCTTCCAGGCGCGCGCCGCGCAGGCGACCGCCAACGCCCAGGCCGCAGCGTTGCGCGACGTTCGCACCCGCAACGCCAAGCTGTCGGTGACGGCGCCGGTGAGCGGCCTGATCCTGGAGCGGACGGTGCGACCTGGCGACATGTCGGTCGCCGGAAACGGCACGCCCTGGTTCCGAATCGCCCGTGACAGCGAGATCGAGTTGGCCGCCCAGCTATCCGAGGACGACCTCGCCAAGATCCGACCCGGCCAGCATGCCGAGGTGACCCTGCCCAGCGGCGTGATTGTCCAGGGCGTCGTGCGCCTGGTGAGTCCTCAGATCGATCCGCAAACCAAGCTGGGCGTGGTCCGGGTCCACCTGCCTGTCGACCGCAACGTCCGCGCCGGGGGCTTTGGGCGTGCGGTGTTCACCGATGTCAGTGGAACGGTGCTGGCGGCGCCGGAGACCGCCATCCGCTATGACGCCGACGGCGCAAGCGTGATGGTCGTGGGTCCCGACAACCGCGTCAGGCGTGCGCCGATCCAGGCCGGCCGCCGCGGCGGAGGCCTGGTCCAACTGATCAAGGGGCCGCCTGCCGGCTCCCGGATCGTGCAAAACGCCGCGGCCTTCCTGCTGGACGGTGACCTGATCAAGCCCTCCGAAGGTGCTGAACCCACCCAGGCCGTTACGAATCCGCCCACGTCCTCGAAGGTGGCCACGCGATGAGCGAGCGCCGCTTCGCCATATCATCATGGGCCATCCGCAATCCGGTTCCGGTGGCGGTATTGTTCATTGGCCTCGTTCTGGCGGGCGTGATCGCCTACCTCGGCCTGCCGGTAAAGCAGTACCCAAATATCCAGTTTCCGGTCGTAGCGGTCACGATCACCCAGAACGGCGCTGCGCCCGGAGGCATGGAGACCCAGGTCACGCGACCGGTCGAGGATGCGTTGGCCGGCGTCACTGGCGTCAAGAACGTCCAGTCGACCGTGACACAGGGCGTCTCCACGACCTCGATGGAGTTCGAGATCGGGCAAGACCTCCAAAAGAAGACCGAAGAAGTCCGCGCCAAGATCAGCCAGGCCCGCGCGATCCTGCCGCGCGACATCGACGAGCCCATCGTCTCCCAGATCGAGATCGACTCGGCGGCGCCGATTCTCACCTATGCCGTCTACGCGCCGAGCATGTCCGACGATGAGCTCTCCTGGTTCATCGACGACACCGTCTCGCGTGAACTGCAGGCGGCCAAGGGCGTGTCGCAGGTCAACCGCGTGGGCGGTGTCTCGCGCGAAATAAACGTGGTCATCAACCCCGACCGCCTGGCCGCGCGCGGCTTGACCGCGACCCAGGTCAACACCGCTCTGCGCGGCGTCCAGGTCGATGCGCCTGGGGGACGTGCGCAGGTCGGCGGCCGCGAGCAGACGCTCAGGGTCTATTCCAACGTCGCCTCGGTCGAGCAACTGCGGAACCTGAATATCCCGACCGGCGTCGGGCGCTTCGTGAAACTCTCAGACGTGGCCGATATCGGGGACGGGACCTCGGAGGTGCGCGGGTTCGCGCGGCTCAACGGGCGGCCGGTGGTTGGCTTCCAGGTCGCCAAGACCAAGGAAGCCAGCGACGTCGTTACCGAAGATGCGGTCGTCGCCAAGATCGCTCAGCTCGAGAAGACGCACCCGGGCGTCAAGTTCACCAAGATCTTCTCCTCGGTCGACGAGACCCGCGCCAGCTTCCATGCCACCCAGCACGTGCTCGGCGAAGGCATGCTGCTGGCCGCGGTCGTGGTGTTCTTCTTCCTACGCGACTGGCGCGCCACGATGATCACCGCGGTCGCAATGCCGATCTCGCTGATCCCCACCTTCTTCGTGATGAAGCTGCTCGGCTTCTCGCTGAACGTGGTGACGCTCCTGGCCCTGACGCTGGTCGTGGGCATCCTGGTCGACGACGCCATCGTCGAGATCGAGAATATCGAAAAGCGCGTGGCTCGGGGTTTGCGCCCCTATCAGGCGGCGCTCGAAGGCGCCGATGCGATCGGCCTGGCGGTGGTGGCCACGACCATGGCGATCGTCGTGGTGTTCACGCCGGTCAGCTTCATGCCGGGCATCCCAGGTCAGTTCTTCAGGGAGTTCGGCCTCACGGTCTCGGTCGCCGTGCTGTTCTCGCTGTTAGTTGCGCGCCTGGTGACGCCGCTCATGGCCGCCTACCTCATGAAGCCCTCCGCCCGGCCGCACGAGCGCAAGCCCTTCAAGGGGTTCTACCGCAACGCCCTGGAGTGGGCGCTCGCCCACCGTATCGTCGCGGCGATCGTGGGCCTCGTGATGTTCATCTGTTCCGTGGCGCTCTTCCCGCTGCTGCCGCAGGGATTCCAGCCGGCCGGCGATCCGGACTTCATGTATGTGGATATCCAGGGGCCTCCGGGCGCCTCGGCCGCCGACATGGAAGACACAGCGGGGCGGATCAACGCCCTCTTCGTCAAGCAGCCCGAGGTCAGCGGCGTCTTCATCCAGATCGGCTCGACGGTCTCCACGTTTGGACCTGGGACCGTGGGCGGCGGCGCTAGCGATCTTCGCAGCGGCACCGCGACGATCCTGCTCAAGACCCACCGCAGGGCGAACGGCGACCAGATTCGCAACCGCCTGCGCGACCAGCTCCGCGCGATACCGGATGCGCGCCTGAACTTCCTCGATTTCCAGGGAGCGGCCGGATATCAGCAGATCCTCACCGGCGACAATCCGGAGAACCTTCAGCGCGCCGCGCTCGAGCTGGAGCGCGAGATGCGCCACCTGCCGGAGCTGGCCGATCCGCACCCTTCCAAGCCGCCGGAAGCGCCTGAGATCGTCATCCGCCCGCGACCTGATGAAGCCGCCAGGCTTGGCGTCTCAGCCGACAACCTCGCCACCATCGTTCGTGTCGCCACGGTCGGGGACATCGACGCAAACGTCGCCAAGTTCAACGAGGGCGAACGGCGCATTCCGATCCGCGTCCGGCTGCCGCAGACCGCCCGCGCCGACATCCAACGGATCGGCGCCCTGCGCGTCCCGACCGCATCGGGAGGCTCGACGACGCTGGACAGCATCGCCGACGTCACCTTCCAGGCTGGCCCCGCGCGCATCGATCGGCTGAATCGCGAACGCCAACTGACGGTTCGCGCCGAGCTGAACGGCGTTGAGATGGGTCAGGCGCAAAAGGCGGTGAACAATCTGCCGATCATGAAGCACCTGCCGCCGGGCGTACGGCCCGCCGCGATCGGCAACCAGCAGGCCATGGCCGAACTGTTCGGCGGCTTCCTGCTGGCGATCTTCGCCGGTGTGGCGATGATCTTCGGCGTGCTGGTGCTGCTGTTCCGTAGCTTCTTCAAGCCGACCGTGATCCTCTCGGCCCTGCCGCTGGCGGTGGGCGGCGCCTTCCTGGGCCTGCTGATTTTCCACCTGTCGTTGTCGATTCCCTCGTTGATCGGCTTCCTGATGCTGCTCGGCCTGGCCGCCAAGAACTCGATCCTGCTCGTGGAGTACGCCATCGAGCGCGAGCGGGACGGCATGAGCCAGCATGACGCGATCATTGAAGCGTGCCGCGAACGCGCGCGGCCGATCATCATGACCACCATGGCGATGGCCGCCGGCATGCTGCCAACGGCGCTTGCCCTCGAGAAGGGCGCAGAGTTCCGCCAGCCGATGGCCGTGGCAGTGATTGGTGGCTTGATAACCTCGACCGCCCTTTCACTGGTTCTGGTCCCAGTGGTCTATGAATTCATTGATGATTTCGAGCAGTGGCTGCGGCCTAAGCTGGCCCGGTTGGTGACGCCGAGGCTGGCGACGCACGAGCCCGCGCCGGTGGATCGGCTTTAGGCGAACACTGGCCAAGGTTCGCCAAGGGCGCCTACTCTCGCAGGCAGGCGGCGGGAGGGCGCGATGGGAACTGTCTCGGCGGGGCGGGCGATCGCGGCGGGGTTCAGGCTGGTGGGCCGCGAGCCGCTGAGCTTCCTGGTCTGGATGGCCGCCTATCTGCTGGTCGGAGTACTTCCGCAGATAGGCGCCTTTGCGCTGGTCGCGCCGGCGTGGTCACGGATGATGCGGGAGCTCACCGCAACCGCCGACGCCGGTGGGGCGATGCCCTCCGCCGAAATGATGCGAATGCAGCTGCAGATGATGCAGGCGCAGCCGATTGCTTGGCTCGCCGGTGTCGTCAGCCACACGCTCGTGCTGAGCGCGATCTACCGCGCCGTACTGTTCCCGGAAGAGCGGAGGTTCTTCTACCTGCGGCTCGGCAAGCGGGAGCTTTGGCTTGGGCTCGTCATGCTGGTCTTGGCGGTGATGCTGTTCCTGGCGTTTCTGGCGCTCATGCTGCCCCTTGCCGTGATCGGCGGAATTGTCGCGGCGGTTTCGCCTGACAGTCGGATGGTCGGCGCTGTGATCGCGCTCATGGTGCTTATGGGTCTAGGAGTCGGGTTGTGGGCGGCGCTCAGGCTCTCGATGGCGACGCCCATGAGCTTCGCCGAGAACGGCTTCAGGCTCTATGAATCCTGGGGCGTCACCCGGGGACACGCGGGGAAGATGTTTCTGGTGGGCCTGGCGTTGGCGGTCATCATCTGGATCGCCGAACTTGTCGTCGCCGGCGGTGCGATCGGGGCGGTCGGGACCGCGGGCTTCGAGCACTTGGGCGACTGGTTCCGACACCCCCACTTCGACCTGGCGAGCGCCACGCCCTGGATCGTCGCCGGGTGCGTTGCGGCCGCCTTCCTGTCGACCGCTTTCTTCACACTTTTCGGAGCGGCCTGGGCGGAGATCTATCGCGAGCTCTCAGGCAAGACGCAGCCCGCCGTCTGACTAGAGCTCGCCGCGCAAGACCTGGGCGAAAAGCTCCGGGTCGACGTTGCCGCCGGAGAGCACCACTCCCACTGTCTTGCCCTGGGCGGAGAGCTTGCCGGCGAGCAGCGCGGCCAACCCGACGATTCCGCCAGGCTCGACGACCAGCTTAAGCGTCGAGAAGGCGTAGCGCATGGCCTCGGTGACCTCGGTGTTGGTGACGTCGAGCGCGCCGGTGACATTCTTCTTCAGCATTGGGAAGTTGATCACGCCGGGCGCAGGGCTTTCCAGGGCGTCGCAGAGAGAGCGGCCGGTGGGATGGATGGTCACCCGCTCGCCGGCCTTCAGCGAGAGCGCCAGGTCGTCGAAGCCGGTGGGTTCTACAGCCCAGAGCTCTGTCGCCGGCGACAGAGCCTTCACGGCTTCCGAGACGCCGGCCATCAAGCCGCCGCCGCTGGCGGGCGTCAGGACGAGAGCGAAGCTGGCGCCCAGCGTCTCGGCCTGGCGGACCATCTCGAGGCCGGCGGTGCCCTGACCCGCGATGATGTGCGGGTCGTCAAAGGCCGGTACGACGACAGCGCCGCGGCTCGCGGCGATCTCCGCGGCGATCGCCTCGCGGCTCTCTTTCAGTCGGTCGTAGAGCCTGATATCGGCGCCGTAGCTGCGGGTGTTGGCGACTTTCATCGCCGGCGCGTCGGACGGCATGACGATCAGGGCGGGCATGCCGAGCAGCCTGGCGGCCAGCGCCACGCCCTGAGCGTGATTGCCGGAGGAGAAGGCCACGACACCGCGCTTGCGCTCTTCGGGGGTCAGTTGGACCAGCCGATTGTAGGCGCCGCGGAACTTGAAAGCCCCGACCCGCTGCAGGGTTTCGAGCTTCATGAGCACCCGGCCGCCCACGCGCTCGTTCAGCGCCGGACTCTCCACGAGCGGCGTCTCGACCGCATGTCCCCGGATCCGGGCGGCGGCCGCCTCGATGTCGGCGAAGGTGACAGTCGCAGCGGCGCTCACTTTGCGAACACCATCGCGTCGTCGGCGAAGGCCTTGAACTCCAACGCATTGCCGGAGGGGTCGAGGAAGAACATCGTGGACTGCTCGCCGGGCTCCCCCTTGAAGCGCGTATGAGGCTCGATGATGAACCTGGTCCCCGCGGCCTGGAGGCGCTCGGCCAGCGCGTCCCAGTCGGCGGGGTTCAGGATGGCCCCGAAATGGCGCACCGGCACGGCATGGCCATCGACGCTGTTGGTCGACATGTGGCCGACCTCTTCCGGCGCGAGGTGGGCAACGATCTGGTGACCGTGGAAATCGAAGTCGATCCACGCGTCGCTCGAGCGGCCCTCAGGGCAGCCCAGCAGCTGACCGTAGAACGCGCGAGCCTCGGCCAGGTCGCGAACCGGGAACGCCAAGTGAAAGCGGGGAATGTCCATCGGCGCCTGATAAGCGAAGAATGCCGGGCGGTCCACGAGCCACACATGCCGTCCGCTTTCGACCCCCTGGCTTCCACGCCAGCCGTGGCCGAAAGATGGAATCACCGAAACTCTGCTGACCTGATGCCTCCTGTTGTTCGTCTCCTTGGCGTCGTTCGTGGACAATCGGATGCAGGTCGTCTAAACCCCGCGCCGGCCCGGTTCGCCGGCGCCTCAGTTTGATCCAAGCCAGTCGCCGAGCACCTGTCGAAGGGCGGCTGGTGTCTCCCGGCAGGTGGAGGGATCGTACCCATGGCCAATGTCACCGTGATCGGCGCCCAGTGGGGCGACGAGGGTAAGGGCAAACTCGTCGACTGGCTGTCGAACCGCGCCGACGTAGTGGTGCGCTTCCAGGGCGGGCACAACGCCGGCCACACGCTGGTGGTCGGCAACCAGGTCTACAAGCTGTCGCTGCTGCCGTCGGGCGTCGTGCAGGGAAAGCTCTCGGTGATCGGAAATGGGGTGGTCGTCGATCCCTGGCACCTGCTGGAAGAGATCGCCAAGCTCGGCGGCCAAGGGGTGGCGATCACACCGGACCTGCTGGTGCTGGCCGACAACGCCTGCCTGATCCTGCCGCTGCACCGCGACCTTGATCAGGCCCGAGAGGCGGCGGCGATCAAAAAGATCGGCACCACGGGCCGCGGCATCGGCCCAGCCTACGAAGATAAGGTCGGTCGCCGCGCGATCCGCGTGGCCGACCTGGCCGACCGCGAGGCCCTGGAAGCCAAGATCGACCGCCTGCTCGCCCATCATGCTCCCCTGCGGCAGGGGCTCGGGCTGCCAAAGGCCGACGGCGCTGCGTTGCTGGCCGAACTCGAGAAGCTCGCACCGAAGATCTTGCCCTTCGCCAAGCCGGCCTGGCTGCTGCTTGGCGAGCTGGTGAAGTCGGGCAAACGGGTGCTGTTCGAGGGCGCACAAGGGGCGCTCCTGGACGTCGACCACGGGACCTATCCTTATGTGACTTCTTCCAACACCGTCGCCGGCCAGGCCGCCGCGGGCTCCGGGCTCGGGCCCAAGGGGCCGGGCTATGTGCTGGGGATCGTCAAGGCCTACACCACCCGCGTCGGGGAGGGGCCTTTCCCCACCGAGCTCACGGACGAGGTCGGCCAGCACCTGGGCACGGTGGGCAAGGAAGTCGGCACGGTGACCGGCCGTAGCCGCCGCTGTGGCTGGTTTGACGCCGCGCTGGTCCGCCAGTCCGTGGCGCTGAACGGCATAAGCGGCATCGCGCTCACCAAGCTCGACGTGCTCGACGGGCTGGCGACGCTGAAGATCTGCGTCGGCTATCGGCTCGGTGACCAGACCCTGGGCTACCTGCCCGCCGGCCTGAAGGCGCAAGGGGAGCTCACGCCGATCTACGAGGAGATGGAGGGCTGGAGCGAGACCACCCAGGGGGCGCGGTCCTGGCGCGACCTGCCGGCGAACGCCGTCAAGTACGTCCGCCGGATCGAGGAATTGATCGCCGCGCCGGTTGCGTTGCTCTCAACCAGTCCCCAGCGCGACGACACCATTCTGATGCGAGATCCGTTCCAGGATTAGATCGTTGGATGAACAGGGTTATCGTCAAGGCGTTCTTTACCAGCGGCGGTTAGTTAAGAGGAGCCAGCAGGAGCCCGCCGCCCTTGTTCAACACCGACGCCAAGATCATCCAGCGCATGGCGCCGTTGCTGCAGCGGGTGATGATCGTGGATCCACAGCCGGCCGGCGCGCGGCTGATCAGCGAACTGATGCGCGACATCGCCCGCTCTCAGATCTGTGTGGCGGAGACGGAGGCGAAGGCCCTGCGCTTGACCGCCAGCTTCGAGCCGCAGGTCATCTTCGCCGAGCACGGTTCGACGCCGGTGGACGGCGTGGCCTTCACCCGCAACCTGCGCCGCAGCCACCTGCCGTGCCGTTACGCGCCGGTGATCATTGTGACCGGTCAGGCCACCGCGGCCGGCATCCTGGAGGCCCGCGACGCCGGCGTTCACGAGTTCCTTCGCAAGCCATTCACGCTCAAGGACCTCCTGCGGCGGCTGGAGGCGGTGACGCTTCGTCCGCGCGATTGGGTCGAGGCGGTCTGCTACGTCGGCCCCGACCGGCGGCGGTTCAATTCGGGCGACTATACCGGCGCCCTGAAGCGCCGCTCCGATGCGCGCGCGACGCCTGATTCAGAGCGCCTCGCCCAGGCCCTGAAGATCCTGCGCTCGGCGATCGTCGCGGTCGGCAGCGATCCCGTTCAGGCCATGCGCTCCATGCAGGCCCAGGTCACCGACCTGCGCAAATGCGGCATGAGCGTCGCCGACCTGAAGCTGACCACCTCGGCCATCGACTTCGGCCGTCATCTCGACCAGATCGAGCGCAAGGGCGCACCCTACGATGGCGAGGAACTGGCCGCGAAAGCCGCCCCTCTGCTGGCCTACATGCCACAGGAAGAAGCCGTCGCGGCGTGAGGCCAGCGTGGCCGTCGCCGCGGCGTGACGCGGACGCCCGAGCGGGCGCGCTACTCGACTTCCCAATCGAACTCGCCGCGCACGTCGAAAGGCGCTTCGCAGAGGCATGTGTTCAGGCCTTCACGGGTGCCTTTGCGCGGCAGGCGGAAGACGAACTCGATGCGGTCCTTCGCGAAGGATTTGTGTTCGCCGACGATCTTGCAGCCCTGGCCCTCCAGCACCTGGCGATAGACCTGGGCGCATTCTCCGACGCGTCCCGGCGGGAGCTGGCTGATCCTGACGCGGCAGATGGGCCGCGAATCGAACAGGTAGATCAGGACGAAGGCGAAGAGCGTGGTGATCGCCGCAAAATGCGGCAGGCCGAGGCCGCAGCTCAGCCCCACCAGGGTGACGATGATAAGCCGGCCGGTATTCCGCGCCGAGGCCGTATCGGTGCGGAACCTCATTAGCCCGCCGAGGCCGAAGACCACTACGCCGACGACCATGCCGAACTCGCGCACAGTCACCCCGATCACCGCGCCGATGAAGGCGTAGAGAATATAGACCCTGGGCATGTCGGCTTCGCTGAGGGTATCCACCGTACGCGGAGTAGTCGGGTGGTAGGCGATCAGCACGCTTAGCCCTGTCGCCATGAGCAGGGCGCCGATCGACTCGGCCATGAAGCGCGTGTCGAGGAAGCCGGCCCAGCCGGCGGCGGAAAGCTGGCCCTGCGGCGCCTCGAACAGCCCGTGGGTCTGAGCCCAGGCGACACTCGGCGCCAACAGCAACAGAAGAAAGATCGTCAGCGATCGCATTTGATATCCGCCCACGCCCAATTGGGCAGGTTGGGCGCGGCCCGCGGCTTTGGCAAGCGGGGCCACCTGGAGATACCGAAGGCGGTGCGCCCGCGCCGTCGAGGCGATATGATCGGCCCATGACCAGGGTGTTCGCCGGCTTACTCGCCGTGCTCGCGGTGAGCTTAGCGGCTCCCGCGCAAGCGCAATCCGCATGGGACCATGTCGCCCGCGTAGTGGTGATCGGTGACCTGCACGGCGATTATGGAAAGTTTCACGACCAGCTCATCCAGGCCGGCCTGATCAACGGGCGGGACGCCTGGAGCGGGGGCGCGACCCACCTTGTGCAGCTCGGCGATGTTCCTGATCGCGCTCCCGACACCCGCAAGATCCTCGATCTGCTGATTAAGCTCGAGCCGCAGGCGCGCCGCGCAGGCGGCTACGTGCACGCACTGATTGGCAACCACGAAGCCATGAACATGGAGGGCGACCTGCGCTATACGACGCCGGCGGAATTTGCGGCGTTCGTGGATCGCGATTCCGCGGCGCGACGCGACGCCTACTATGCCCGCGTCGTCGACGCGCTGAAGGCGAACCCGCCGGCCGCAGGAGTGCCGACCTTCGACGAGGCGTTTCGCGCGAAGTTCGACGCCGAGCACCCGCTGGGCTGGGTGGAGCATCGGGCCGCCTGGTCGCCGAACGGTGTCTACGGACGGTGGGTGCTGACGCACAACGCGGTCATACGCATTGATGACGCCCTCTACCTGCACGGCGGGATCGGCCCGGAGTTCGCGAGCTTTGACATCGATGTCCTGAACAAGGCTGTGATCTCCGCCCTGCGCCACGATCCGCAGGACGCCGCCGGCCCCCAGGACATCCTGTGGAACGAGCAGGGCCCGCTCTGGTATCGCGGCATGGCGATGAACGACGAGGCTACGGAAGCCGCGCACGTCGCCGCGGTCCTGACGCGCTATAAGGTGCGCCGCATCGTGCTCGGCCACACCAAGCGCTACTCTATGGTGAACGCCCGTTTCGACGGCGGGGTGATCCTGACCGACATCGCCGTCCCAGGTGGTTGCCTCGACCCTCATGGGTTCCTGATCAAGGAAGGCGACACCCTCACCGCCGTGCACCGCGGCCACCGCCTGACGCTGGGCCTGTCCGGCGCAGCGCATGACGCTTACCTCGCCGAGATCGCGGCCCTGGACCGTGCGGTCGCGCTTGGGGCGGGGCTCGCCCCGACATGCACGGTGAAATAACGCCTAGCGACAGTGCCCGACTAAACTTTTCTGGACGCGCTGCGGATCATCAAGAACCGCATAGAAGCCGTCGATGAAACGCGCCGTCTTGTTGCGGAAGCCGTCGTTCAGGCGCGGCTCGCCGTTGATCAGCGCCATCACCTGCGCGCGGTGGTCTCGGTATTCCTCGACGACGGCGGGAATATCGCCGCTGCTCACGCAATAGCCACGGTAGAGGCGCTCCGTCAGTTTGGTCACCGGAAGACTGGGTGGCGGTCCCGCGTACGGCGAATCCACAAAGCCTGAGTAGTCGAAGTCATAGGGCACCGGCGCCACGCCGCTCGCTGTGGCCGGCGTCGCCTTCCGCGCGGCGACAAGAAGGGCGTTGTGGCAGCAGTCGGCGCCCGGCGGTGCTGCGAGAAAATCCCAGTCGAGGTTGCCGATCATGAACTCGAACAACGCCGCTCGCGCCGAAGCCCGCGCGTCCAGCTGCGCTGCCGAGATCTCGTGCGACTTGGCCGCGAGGTGGTCGCGCTGGTTGCGGTCGGCGACATCGTCGATGTTCTCGACCAGGAAGCCGAACCGCTTCACCGGCTCGCCACCGCCGGCGCTGTTCTGATACGTGACGTCCGCCGCGCGCACCCGGAAGCTCATCGGCGTCATCAGATTGTAGAGCCGATAGGCGAGGTACTCGAGCACGATGCGTTGCTCATAGTCCGACACCGGCCGGCAGTAGGTCACCAGCTTGAGCTTGTGCTGACCCTGGAAGACGGTTCCGTGCGCCGCGGCCTTGTCGAACTTCAGGTAGAGCGGCGGAAAGCTGCAATAGCCGGCGGTGCGCCGGGTGTGGCCGCGCGGTCTCAACTCGACGGGCAGGGTCTTGGGAGCGCCCGCGCCGTCGACGACCGACAGGCTGGCTGGGTAAGGCTTAGTGCTCGTCTTGGCGCTGCTGACCAGGGCCGGAAAAGGGGCGCTGATGACGATTTGGAGAGGTGCGTCACTGGAAAACAGCCGCGATTGCGCCGCTGCAGGTAGTGCGACAGCCCACGTAAGCGCCATGAGCCCGCACCAAAGCGCCCTGTCCATACCGGTTCCCCCTCGGCTTCAAGGCTGATCTTGGCATGGCCAGCGAAAGCCTTGAAGGGGCCGGTGAGCGCCGATTACCGATCAGGTCGCTACGTCGTCCGCGAGCCGCCGGCCCCCGCGCCAGGCATTTATCGACGCCGGCGTCTCGTCGCGGACAAAAAAAGGGCGTCCACTTGGTCGGTGGACGCCCTTCGATGGTTCCTTGAACCGCGCTTAAGCCTACGCGTCGACGAGGTTCCGCTCCTCGGCGGCGGCTTTCATCGACTTCTGCAACTTCTCGAAGGCGCGTACTTCGATCTGGCGCACGCGCTCGCGGCTGACACCGTACTGAGAGGCGAGCTCTTCCAGGGTTGTGGGCTCGTCCTTCAACCGGCGCTCGGTCAGAATGTGCCGCTCGCGGTCCGTGAGCTCGGTCATGGCCTCCTCAAGGAGGCCCATCCGGAGCGACTTTTCCTGACTGTCGGCGACAACGCTTTCCTGGCTGGGTGTCTTGTCGTCCACCAGCCAGTCCTGCCATTCGCTCTCGCTGTCGGCCCGCATGGGCGAGTTCAGTGAGGCGTCACCGCCGGAGAGGCGGCGGTTCATCGATACGACTTCCTCGTCCAGCACCCCCAGCTTGGTGGCGATCACGCTCACCTGGTCGGGGTGGAGGTCGCCCTCCTGAAGGGCGGAAATCTCGCTCTTCGCCTTGCGCAGGTTGAAGAACAGCTTCTTCTGCGCAGCGGTGGTGCCCATCTTCACCAGACTCCAGGAGCGCAGGATGTACTCCTGGATGGACGCGCGAATCCACCACATGGCGTAGGTCGCCAGGCGGAAGCCCTTGTCCGGGTCGAACTTCTTGACCGCCTGCATCAGACCGACGTTGCCTTCGGAAATCACCTCACCGATCGGCAGGCCGTAGCCGCGATAGCCCATGGCGATCTTGGCCACGAGGCGCAGGTGGCTGGTCACCAGTCGATGGGCGGCGTCGGGATCCTCATGCTCCTGCCAGCGCTTGGCCAGCATGAACTCCTCGTCTTTCGCCAGCATCGGAAACTTGCGGATCTCGGACAGGTATCGGCTGAGGCCGCCGTCCGGCGACATCACAGCTAGGGCGCTTGCGGCCATGCTTCATCCCCTCAATTTTCTTGGACGTCCTGGCCCGTGCGCAAACTTGCGCACAGCGTCCACCCGTCCCCCTCACCCGCACAGATATGTACGAGATGGCGGCGACGGAAGACCGTTGGGAGGACGGTCTGAATGTCCGACTGCTCTAGTGGGACTTTCTAGCGTCCGAAGTTGGCGCCATCAAGGCGATGATATCTCACAAGGTCCGCAACAAAGCTCACGAGAAGAGCTTGCGGAAGCTGATCCGCCAGGTCCGGCCAAGGGGGTCTATGTAGGCCGGCTGGAAGTTCAGGGGCGTCACGCCATTGGCGTCTCGAACCTCGACGCGCTCGTCGAAGATGTTGGACACCGACAACGTGACCCGCGAGCCCTTCAACCAGGGCGCGCGGTCCATGAGGGCCGTGCGGCGACCAAGGTCGGCGAATACGCGGGCATTCACCTTCACGACGCCTGAAAAGCTCAGGTCGCTGGCGCCGTCGTCTGCGCCGCCGCGCACCATTGTGCCGATTTTCCAGTCGGCGTTGAGCTCAGCGCCGAAGCCTCGCTCGGCGATGTTTATCTGCGCCTGGATTTCGTGGCGCGGCTGGCCGCCGAGCCCCCCGAGCGAGGCGCCGTTGAGGAAGTCGAGCACCGGCCCTTCCGGGCCGACGAGGTAGCGGTTTACGAAATAGACCGTGTGGAACACGCTGATGCGCAGTCGGCCGTCCCGCGAGCCGCCACGCCCGCCAAAGCCGCCGGACGGCGCGCCGGCGACGCCGTCCGGTGGTGGTCCGGCGAATTGCCCTGCGCCGCCGTCCGGGGCGGGCCCGTCAGGCGCTCGGCCCGGAGCGCCGGGCGGTCTCTGTTGCCGCGGCGTGGCACTCGGCGGAAGCGCGCGGCGGATCTGGACGAGCGCCGCATTGCGCGGCGGTGGGGCGGTGACGGGGCCGATCGGGCGAGAGTAGTCGAAGCCCCATTTCAAAGAGCTGACGTCCTGGCTGGCGAAATTGAGCGGGCGCTCGTCGACTTCGGTCAGATCGCCGTCGGCGTCGCGCAGGAAGCGGTCGGGAAAGGCGGCTTCGATGTCCGCTGTGACCGCCGGGAAGGTGGCTATCGGGTTCTTGTAATGGATCTTGTTGTAGTCGGCCCGGAAGATCAGCTGCTTGTCGGAAAAGGGCTGCCAGGTCACCCGGATCGAGGTGCGATAGCGATCGTCGGAGACCAAGTCCGGATTGCCGCCGGAGATCGCGGTGACGTCGACGGTCTGTCCGGTCACATAGTCGAAGATGCGCGTGCCCGGGGTGAGAAGCACTGTCGCGCCGAGTTGTTGCTGCGTCGGCGCACCCTGGTCGTGGAGGCGAGACGCCAGGATGCTGAGGCCGGTGATCGGGGTCCAATGGACGCCGTAGCCGAAGGTGGTGAGCGTCCCAAAGTCGGATACGCTCTCAACGGCGGCATTGGCATTGAGATTGATGTCTCCGAACATCGCCAGCACGTTGGCTTTTCTGCTGGTCAGGGGCACGTCGAAACTGGCTTGCAGATTGCCGCCGCTCCGAGTGAGGTCAGAGGACAGCTCAACCCCGCCGCGTTGCGACTGCGAAGAAAACTCGCTCCCCGAAGCGCCGATTCGCAGGCTGGTCCGCACCGGTCCAGCCGGCATCTTGAACAGTATTCCGGACGCTATGAACTGGATGTTGCCGCTGTCGGACTTCGAGTGGCTGGTGTCCTGGGGGCGCAGCGCCAGGAGGCTAGTGGGCAGCGCGCCGAACGGATTGACGCCAGGAGCGCCAGAGAGGAGCGCGTTCTGCAGGGCCGCCGGGTCGACTCCCAGGTCGTTGGCGTTGCGATTGTCCGCATGATCGTAGTTGCCGGTCAGCGCCAGCCGCCAACTGGCGACGTCGCGGTTGAAGCTGACACCAAGATGGCCGGTCCAGGTGTCGGCGCTCTGCTGCAGGGGGCCGAAATCCTGGACGTAGCGGTCCAGCTGCACCGCTTCCGCAAAGGGCGAGAACGGGTCGGCGGCCGGGACCAGCAAACCTATCCCCGGCAGCCCGCGCTGGGCGTCGCTGGAGGTTGCTTCGAACGTGGCGTTCACGGTGGCGCTGATGTCAGCAAATATCGGGCGGGTAAGGGTCGCGTTGAGGGCGGCTTTTTGCGTTTCCGGCACGAGGGTGCGGAAGGCCCTGACGTCGGTCACGTTGGGGACGTTCGCAGTGGGAACGAAGTCGGAGAGCGTGAGGACCCGAGCGGCCACGCCCGCGGGGACGCCAGCGATCGTCACCCGTTGGCCGGCGAGCGCGCTCAGCGCCGGGTCGATCTCCCCACTGGACGTGGGCCCGAGCACATTGCCCGCCAGGTCGAACGGCGTGCCATTGGTAGGTGAGATCACGTCCCGCTGCGCCTCGGTCAACGAGGACTGGGTGTTGACCTTCAGGTTGATATTGAAGCGTTGCTCGCCTGCGATCCGTGTCGCGCTGAGCTCGGCCTGGCCGCTTGCTGCGCCGCCTGCGGTGGTCGCTCCGCCGCCCGCTTCGGCGGTCTGCGCGCCGAAGCTGGGCTTGAGCACGATGTTCACCACGCGCTGGTTGGCTGAGAAGCCGTACTTGAGCGCCGCCTCCTCAGGCAGAATGTCGACTCTCAGGATCGCCTCGGTAGGCAGGTTGCGGATCTCATTGAAGCCCGAGATGCGGCGGCCGTTGACCAGGATCGCGGGCCCCTCCCCGCCGCGCCCGCTGTTGCTGCCGATTTCCGGGGCCAGTTCGTCGAGTAGGTCCGTGATCGTGCTGACGCCGTAGGCCGCGACGTCCTCCGGCGCGAGCTGAAGGTCCGGCTTGATGTCGCCGACGACGGCGCCGGGCTCTGTGCGTGGCTCGGCGGTGACGACCAGTTCGGAGACGGTGCCGGGCTTGCCCACAATCGCGGACTCGGACGGGGCGGCCGCCGGCGCGGCGGCCGATGCGCTTGCCAGCACAGCGAAGCCTGCGCTGGCGCACAGCTTTGCGGCCAGCCGGCGCCGAAAGGTCGTCAGGTCCGTAGAAATCACTCGCCGATCATCCGCAGGCCGGCCGCAAACGGCCCGCCGTGGTCCCCAAAAAAGCCCGGCCTGTCTGGTCGCCTCCAAGCCCGGCCAATTGAGGGCGCCATTGTTGCGTCGGCATTGCCTCTCGTCGGCGGACGCTTGCGCTTGTGAAACGCTCAGAGTTGCTCGAGCAACGCCTGCAGCGTTGCGATGTCCGGCGGCAAGGGGCTCTCGAACCTCAGGACCTCGCCAGTGACCGGATGGCGGAAGCCGAGCACGGCAGCATGCAGCGCTTGGCGCTTCAGGCCCGCCTCGGCGATCGCGGCGCGGACCTTTTCCGCAGGTGGGCCTGAGCCGTAGGTGGGGTCGCCCAAGCATGGCGCGCCGGCCGAGGCGAGATGCACACGGATCTGGTGGGTGCGGCCGGTCTCCAGGGTGCAGGCGACGCGGGCGGCCAGAGGCTTTTCCTTGGCGCCGAAGGTCCGCTCGACGGCGTAGTGGGTGACCGCGTGACGCCCGCCGGATTTCACCAGGGCCATCTTCTTCCGATCGCTGGACGAACGCGCGATGGCGCCCTCAATGGTTCCACGGCTGGCCCGCGGCGCGCCGCGGGTGAGCGCGATGTAAACCCGATCGATGGCATGCGCGGCGAACAGGGCAGAGAGCCCGTTGTGGGCCGCGTCAGTCTTGGCGGCGACGACAATGCCGGAGGTGTCCTTGTCGATCCGGTGCACGATCCCCGGCCGCGCCACGCCGCCGATACCCGAGAGGCTCGCGCCGCAGTGATGCAAGAGCGCGTTGACGAGGGTGCCGCTCTCGCTTCCGGGCGCCGGATGGACCGCCATGCCGGCCGGCTTGTCGACCACGATCAGGTCGGCGTCTTCGAAGAGCACGCTTAGGGGGATCGCCTCGGGGGCCGGCTCAGCAGCCACCGGAGGCGGGATCTCCAGGCGATAGGCGCCGGGCAGCGCCTTACCCGAGGCGTCGTTGACCGGCACGTGGTCGCGCCTGACGCGCCCCTGGGAGATAAGCGCCTGGATCCGGGCGCGTGACATATCCGGCAAGAGGTCGGCCAGCATCTTGTCGACCCGCCCGCCAGCCTCGTCCGGGCCAACCGTCAGCAGCCGCACGCCGACGGCTTCGCCGCCGCCGCCATCAGGGTCGTCGCCGTCCGGGACGTCGGGCGAGTCAACGGCCATGCTTGCCGCTGGCGTCTTCCTCGCGACCGGTGATCGAGCCTTCGCTGAACAGATACTTCTTGAGCTGCTCGTTCACTTCACCGTCGTTGCGACGAATCCACTCCAGCACCATGGCCGCATGCTCCAATTCCTCGTGCGCGTTGTGCAGCAGGATCGCCTTGAGACCTGGGTCGTCGCAGTCGTCGGCGCGCTGGCGATACCAGTCGACGGCCTCGAACTCCTCGATCAGCGAGGTGGTGGCATAGTGTAGGTTCAGCGTTTCACGACGCAGCTTCTCACGTGGAACGTGCAGGGCTTCACTGGACACGGGGGCTCGCTCTCCTGTGATATTTTCAGCCTTAATACGTGGGCGTGAGAACAAGCGCGAGGGCGGGGCCAGGGATGCGGATCGACAGGCGCAGGGCATTGGCCTTGCTGGGTCTGGGCGCGGCGGCGCCCGCAACGCGGGTCGCCGCGCGAGAGGGCCGCGCCTTCCGGCACGGTGTGGCCTCGGGCGATCCGTTGCAGGACCGGGTGATCCTTTGGACCCGCATCACACCGTCCGGCGCCGGTGAGGTGGCCTATAGCTGGAGCCTCAATCCGACCGACCGAAGGGGGGGCGGCGCCAAGCGCGGCCAGGGCATCACCGGCGCCGATCGCGACTACACGGTGAAGGTGGACGTGTCCGGCCTAGACCCGGCGCGGGCCTACAGCTTCCAGTTCGAGGCGGGCGGGGTGAAGTCGCCGGTTGGTCGCACCAGGACCCTACCGGTGGGGCCGACCAAGGACGCGGTCCTCGCGGTCTGCACCTGCGCGCTCTATCCCAACGGCTACTTCAACGCCTACGGCGCGATAGCCGCCCTGCCCAGGGTCGATGCGGTCCTGCATCTGGGCGACTACATCTACGAATACGGTGGGCCTGGCTCTTACGGCATGGATAGCGCCGTGGCCGGCGAGCGGCCGCACGACCCGCCGCACGAATGCCTGAGCCTCGCCGACTACAGGCGCCGTCACGCGCAGTACAAGACCGACCCTCAGCTGCAGGCCGCGCACGCCCGCGCGCCCTGGATCGTCGTGTGGGACGATCAAGAGACGGCGAATGACAGCTGGATGGGTGGAGCCGAGAACCACCAGCCGGCAGCGGAGGGTGACTGGAACGTCCGCAAGGCGGCCGCTATCAAGGCCTACTACGAGTGGATGCCGATACGCGAACCGGCGGGCGGCGGCTTCTCCATCAACCGCAGCTTCGACTTCGGTGACCTGGCCAGCCTGTTCATGCTGGAGACCCGGCTTACCGCCCGCGACCACCAGCTTTATCCCGACAAGGAGATGCCAGCCGCGCCGACTGCCGCAGACTTGGCGGCGTGGCGTCAGCGCTCGGCCGATCCTGCGCGCAAGATGATGTCGACAAGCCAGGAGGCATGGCTTGGCAAGGAGCTGGCCGCCTCGGTGAAATCCGGGCGTCCCTGGCAGGTCATCGGCAACGAGGTGGTGATGGCCAGGCTCGTCACCCCGCCTATCCACAAATACATGAGCGGTGAGGCTTATGCCGCCGCCAAGGCGGCGCTGACGCGCGCCGGCGTAAATCGGTTGGGGCGCATCGAGGCGAATGCGGCGCTGGGGCTGCCCTGGGGCGCCGACATGTGGGATGGATACCCTGCCGATCGCGCGCGGCTGTACAGCCTGATCCAGAAGGCCCGCGCCAACGCCATCGTGGTTTCCGGCGACAGCCACGCCTTTTGGGCCAATGAGCTCTACGACGCCGAGACCGGCGGCAAGCGAGTGGCGGTCGAGTTTGGGACGGCCGGGATCAGCTCGCCGGGGCCCGGTCTTTCCATCGCCTCGATCCCGCTGGGTGATGCTTTCGCCAGGCACAATCGCGAGGTGCTCTTCAACCAGCAGACCGCCAACGGCTTCGTGCTGCTGACCCTTACCCATGCCCAGGCGACCGGCGAACTCGTGGCCGTCTCCAGCGTCAAGGACCGGGCCTTTACGACCAAGGCGATCGCGACCTACCGCGCCACGCCGGGTCCAGCCGGCGTGTCGGGATTGAAGGCGGTTTAGCGGCGCTCCAGCGCCAGGCGCACGCCGAAGGCCAGGAAGACGCCGCCGGTGAGCCGGTCCAACCAACGCACGATGCTCGCCCGCTGCAACGCGCCAGCGATCGGTCGGGTCGCGCCGATCAGGCAAGCCGACCAGGCCAGGCCGAGCGCCGCATGGATCGCCGCCAGCAGAAAGATGAAGGGCGCCGGGGAGACGCCGTTCGCCAGGAACTGCGGCAGAAACGAGATGTAGAAGACGCCGACCTTGGGGTTCAGGAGGTTGGTGAGGAGTCCGCGTCGCATCCAGACGATGTCGCTGCCGGCCAATTTCGGGCCACCAGCAAGCTCGAACCGCGCGCGGGGCTTTAGGATCAGGTTGAGGCCGAGCCAGACGAGATAGCCGGCCCCCACCCACTTGAGGACGGCGAAGGCGAACGTCGAGGCGGTGATGAGGGCGCCCAGGCCCAGGGCCACGGCCGCGCCCCAAACCAGGCAGCCGGTTATGATTCCCGCCGCAGCGAAGCCCGCTCGTTTGGGCCCTTCGACCGCCGCGGTCCGCAGGATCAGCGCGGTGTCCAGGCCCGGGGTCAGCGTCAGCAGGCCGGCAGCGACCAGATAAGCGAGGAGGGCCTGGGTGACGGTCATGGCCGCTCGACCAGCTTTCCGTCCTTGATCACCCGGTAGAAGCAGGATCTTGCGCCGGTGTGGCAGGCGCCGCCATCGCCCTGCGGCAGGACTTTCAGCCAGACGGCGTCCTGGTCGCAATCGATCCGCGCCTCGACAACCCTCTGGACCTGGCCGCTGGTCGCCCCCTTGCGCCAGAGCTCGCCGCGAGAGCGGCTGAAGTAGTGCGCCTCGCCGGTGGCCAGCGTCAGGCCAAGCGCCTCTGCGTTCATCCAGGCGAACATCAGCACCTCGCCGCTGTCGGCATTCGTCGCGACGGCGGCGATGAGGCCGTTGGCGTCGAAACGGGGGCTGAGCGTCTCTCCGTGTTCGAGAGTGTGCTTGTCGGGCGCGGTCGGGAATGTGGAGGCCATGGACCGCATATGGCGCCGCCGCCTTCGCCGACGCTAGTGTCCCACGGCCGAAGCTCGCCAGATGAGGCGAATCGCGTTGTGGCCTAAGCTCTGGAAAACGGGGATTTGGGCGATGATTGAAACTTGGGGCGAAGGCATCGCCGTGATGCTGGCCCTCGTGGGCATCTATTTCCTCTGGCAGATCCATGAGCGGCTGAACACCGCCGTCGCTCTGCTGGGAATGATCAACAAGCAGATGCTGATCGGGGACGACGACGACTGAGCAGGCGAGCCGCCGCTGGAGGCAAACGTTGTGTTTGGACGGCGCCCGTGGGACCATCGGGGGCCATGATCAAGGGCCTGCATCACAACGCCTATCGTTGCCGCGACTCCGAGGAGACACGCGCCTTCTACGAGGATTTCCTGGGTCTGCCGCTGAGCGGCTCGCTCTTGATCCAGACGACCAAGAGCGGGCGCAGGACCAAGGTGCTGCACACCTTCTATCGGATGGATGACGGCTCCTTCCTGGCCTTCTTCGAAGCGCCGGACATGCCGTTCGAGTTCAAGAGCCAGCACGACTTCGATCTGCACATCGCCCTTGAGGTGACGGGCTCGGCGATGGAGGCCATGTTCGCCAAGGGCAAGGGCCTAGGTATGGAGGTCCGCGGCGTCTCCGACCACGAGTTCATCGACTCCATCTACTTCCGCGACCCCAACGGGTACGTCGTTGAGTTGACCGCCAAGCGCCCCGATCACGACGAACTCATGGACCCGTCCCGCAACCGGGCGCGCGAGATTCTCGACAAATGGACTTCTGAACGGCCGGCTGGAGCGTTGGCATAGCCCTGGCGGTCGGGGCCATGGCTCCGGCGGTGGGTCTCCCCGGCCACGATCGACCGTTCGCCCGAGGCTACGGTGAGGCTGAGCGCACCAGTCCGCTGGCGCCCGATAGAGGGGCTATTTTCGGTTCACGAAGTCCAGGAAGCGCTGGCGCAGCGTCGGGTCTGTTTTGAAGACGCCCGTGAACTGCGTGGTGATCGTCGAGACATGCCTATGGTGCACGCCGCGCGTCGACATGCACTGGTGGTTGGCGTCGATCAGCACCGCAACGCCGGCAGGGCGAAGGCTGTCGGTGATGGCGTCGGCGATCTGCTGGGTCATGGTCTCCTGGGTCTGGAGACGCTTGGCGAAGATCTCGACGACGCGGGCGATCTTGGAGATGCCGACGACACGGTTGGTCGGCATGTAGGCCACGTAGGCCCTTCCAAGGAACGGCGCCATGTGGTGCTCGCAGTGGCTCTCCACCTCGATCTCACGAAGCATGACGATGTCGTCGTAGCCCTGCACGTCCTCGAAGGTGCGGCTCAGCTCCTTAGCCGGATCGGCCTCATAGCCTTCGAACCATTCGGCATAGGCGTCGACGACCCGCTTGGGCGTGTCGACCACGCCTTCGCGGCGCGGATCGTCACCGGCCCAGGCGATCAGCGTGCGCACCGCTTCCATCGCCTCCTCGCGGGAGGGGCGTTTCACGGCGTCAAGATCAAGGTCGGGCTCTCCGACCAGGGTTCGGTCGCGAATTGCGTCCATGGCGAGGATGTTCTTTCCCGGGCTGAGTTGCGCCGGGACGAAGGTCCCGGAAATGACGCGTGGCCACCCTTGTTGGATGGAAGAGCAGCTCAAAGGTTCCTTTGGGTTCCCGTGGCTTCCCTATCCTCCGATCTGTATATGGGCCGAAGCCGCCATCGGGCAACTGTCACCCTGCGTAAGTTTAGAGACCTATGCCGCTCACCCTCTACGACACCATGGCCCGCAAGAAGCGGCGCTTTGTCCCCTCAGATCCGAGGCGCGTGACCATGTATGTCTGCGGGCCGACAGTCTATAACTACAGCCACATCGGCAATTTCCGCCCCGTCGTGGTCTTCGACGTGCTCTTCCGCTTGCTGCGCCGCCTCTATGGCGATGAGGCGGTGCGCTATGCGGCGAACGTCACCGACGTCGACGACAAGATCAACGCCAAGGCCGCAGAGGAAGGCGTGCCGATCTCGGCGATCACCGATCGCTACCTCGCCGCCTACAACGCCGATGCTGCGGCGCTGGGCGCGCTGATGCCGACGGCGCAGCCGCGGGCGACCGAGACCATGGACGCGATCATCGCGATGATCGGCCGGCTGGTTCACAACAATGCAGCCTACGCGGCCGAGGGCCACGTGTTGTTCAACACCCAAGGGTTCAGCGACTACGGCAAGCTCTCGGGCCGACCGCTGGACGAGATGATCGCCGGCGCGCGCGTCGAGGTCGCGCCCTACAAACAGCACCCGGCGGACTTCGTGCTCTGGAAGCCGTCGAAGCCCGGCGAGCCGGTTTGGAAGAGTCCCTGGGGTCCCGGCCGGCCCGGCTGGCACATCGAGTGCTCGGCGATGATCGAACAGGAGCTTGGCCTGCCGATCGACATCCACGGCGGCGGCATCGACCTGGTTTTCCCGCACCACGAGAACGAGCTCGCCCAGGGAATGTGCGACGGTCATGCGCACGAGGCCTACGCCAACTACTGGCTGCACAACGGCTTCCTGAATATGGACGACGAGAAGATGTCCAAGAGCCTGGGCAACGTCGCCCTGGCGCACGACCTGCTGGAGCAGCAGCCGGGCGAGGTCATCCGCTGGGCGCTGCTGGCGGCGCACTATCGCCAGCCGCTGGCCTGGACCGACGAGGCCCTCGTCCAGGCGCGCAATTCACTGGATCACCTCTACGGTGTTCTCGGCCGCGCGCGGAGTGTGGCGGCAGGCGGCAGCGCGGCCTTGGCCGAGGAACAGCTCAGCCCTCTCCTGGACGATCTCAACACGCCGGCGGCCATAGCGGAACTGAAGCGGTTGGCCACGGACCTGGACGCAGCGGTGCGCAAGGGCCTGCCCACCGCGGCGACGCTCAAGCAGGACCTGATGTCCCTGGCTGACGTGCTGGGCTTCCTGCAGGCCGAGCCGCAGGTCTGGTTCCAGGGTGGGGCAGATGAGGGGCTCAGGGTGCAGATCGATGAACTGATCGCCGCCCGCGACGCGGCTCGGGCCGCCAAGGACTGGGGCGAAGCAGATCGCATCCGAGCCGAGCTTACCGCGTTGAACGTCGAGGTCATGGACGGACCCGCCGGCGCCACATGGCGGATCAAGGAGCAGGCCTGATGCCGATTGCACCTCCGCCCCCGCTGAAGGCCGGGCTGTTCGGACGGGGCGGCGCGCCCAAGCCGCCGAAGACCACGCCCACGGGCGCGCCCCCACCGAAACCTCCGCCGGGGCTGAGGATCGAGCACCGGATCGGCATCCAGGCTCCAGCCGAAGTGATCTGGGAAGTGATCGCCGACCTGAAGTCCTGGGAAACGTGGAATCCTCTATATCCAAAGGCCTCCGGCGAAATCCACATCGGCTCGGTCATCGACGTCACCCTGACGCTGCCGGGTCAACAGCCGCAGCAGATCAAGCCCACCGTGCTCGAATGGGTGCCGAACGAGCAGCTGCACTGGCGCCTCAGCATGATGGGCGGCCTGGTCAAGACCACCCGCTTCATCGAGATCGAGACGCTGGCGGAGGAGAGCTGCATTGTCTCCGACGGCGAACTGTTCGCGGGCCTGATGGGTCCCTCGATCGGCAAGCGGATGGGCCGGGCGATCTATCGCGGATTCCTCGAGATGGACGAGGCGCTGAAGGCTCGCGCCGAAGCGCTCTGGCTGAGCCGTAAGGATCCGGCTCGCGCCTAGCGGCAGTCCTTTTTTCCGGCGAGCGAGATCAGGCGAGCTTTGCGGGGATCGTTCTGCAGGTTCGCCGCCATGTCGCTCGTCATAGCGGCGGTAGAGCCGCTCAGCGCGCGCTCGGAGGGGGCGAGCCTCCTTTGGGCCTGGGCGTTGAAGGCATTCTGCTCGGCCGTGTTCTTGGCGTCGGCGGCGGCCTGAGCGGCCTTTCCGGCATAAGGAACAGCACCCAGCGAACTGGCGGAGGCGTTTGTGGCGCTCTGCTGAGCGGCGGGGGCCTGGCCCTCCTTCTGCACTTGGGCCTGCCGGGTCTTGAGCTCAGTCGCGGCCGACTGGGCCTGAGCGACGTGAGCGGGGTTCATTGGGACGCCGCCGGAAGCCAACAGTTCGCCCTTGATTTGGTCGCAGGTCATGGCCTCGTCGCCGGGGCGCATGCCCGCCGGGTCGTTCATCGA
>NZ_DASXNL010000009.1:0-6207 GCF_036495085.1 Phenylobacterium sp.
GAGCTCAGTCGCGGCCGACTGGGCCTGAGCGACGTGAGCGGGGTTCATTGGGACGCCGCCGGAAGCCAACAGTTCGCCCTTGATTTGGTCGCAGGTCATGGCCTCGTCGCCGGGGCGCATGCCCGCCGGGTCGTTCATCGAACTCTGTATCGAAGCTGCCGAGCCCACCATCTTCAGGCAGGCCTCCAGCGTCATCGGTGCGTTGGGCACACTGGCGATCCTTGCGCAATCGACGGATTGCGGGCCTTGCGCGGCCTGCGATCTGTCCCCGTGGCCAAACTGAGCGGCGGCGCTCCCGGCGCCGGCGACGAGCAGCGCCGCGGAGGCGGCAGCGATCGTTGTTGTGCGCATGTGCTCCTCCAAAACCGAGGCTGGCGACGATCGAAACACGCTGTCACGGACCCGCCAAGTCCTGCGCGTTGCCACGCTTTCGGTTGTGTGTAGTGTCGCGCTCCTGGCGAACGGAGAGTGTCCTTTGAAGCTGAAGACGTTGGTGCTGGCGGGCGCGGCCGCGGCGGCTATCGCAGGCGGAGCTTTCGCAGCGGATGCGCCCGGCAACGCGAGGTACGGGACCTGGGGCTACGACGCTACGTCCATGGACGCCTCGGTCAAGCCGGGTGACGACTTCTTCAAATACGTCAACGGAAGCTGGGACAAGCGTACGCAGATCGCGGCTGACCGGACCTCGGCGGGCGTCGACGTGGTGCTCACCGAGGCCGCGGAACGCGACGTGCGCAAGATCGTCGAAGACCTGGCGAAGGATCCCGCCAAGGCCGGACCCGGCGGCCAACGGGTGGGCGACCTATATGCCGCGTGGATGGATGAGAGCGGCCTCGAGGCCAGGGGCGCAGCTCCGCTGAAGCCGTACCTCGCCAGGATCGCTGCGCTCAAGACCAAGGCGCAGGTGGCCGAACTCTTTGCGAAGCCCGGCTACGCGACGCCAGTCAACGTCGGCATCAATCCCGACCTCGACGACCCGAACCGCTATGTCGTCGGCCTCGACCAGGGCGGGCTCGGGATGCCCAACCGCGACTACTACCTGCGCGAGGGCGCCAAGTACGACGCCTTCCGCAAGGCCTACCGCGACTACGTCATCAGGATCCAGACCCTGGCCGGCATCCCGGATGCGGCGGTGAAGGCCGATGCGATCATCGCGCTCGAGACCAAGATCGCTACCGCTCACTGGGCGCCCGAGCGCACCCGCGACATTGAGCAGATCAACAACCCGATGACCGTGGCCAAGCTGGCCGAGCTATCGCCTCAGCTCCCATGGGGCGCAATGCTGCGACAGGCAGGCTTGGGCGCGCCGGCCAAGGTGCTTGTGACGGAGCCTTCGGAGGTCAAGGCGGCCGGCGAACTGTTCGCCGCGACCCCGCTGTCGGTGTGGAAGGACTACCTCGCCTATCACTTCATCCGCACCCACGCGAGCTACCTGCCGCACGCCTTCGATCAGACCAACTTCGACTTCTTCTCAAAGACCCTGCGCGACGTGCCGCAACAGCGGGATCGATGGAAGCGCGGCGTGCAGTTGGTCAACCGCGCGCTCGGCGAGGAGGTCGGGCGCATCTACGTCGCCGAGCACTTTCCCCCGGAGGCGGAAAAGCAGACCGCCGAGTTGATCGACAACCTGCGCGCCGCCTACGCCGAGCGGTTCAGCAAGGCCGAGTGGATGGACGAGCCGACGCGCAAGGCCGCGCTGGTCAAGCTCGGCACCTTCGATCCGAGGCTCGGCCATCCCAAGAAGTACATCGACTATTCGAGCCTCAAGATCGACCGTAACGATCTCCTGGGCGATGCGGTCCGCGCGGAGCAATTCGACTGGAATCTGCAGCTCTCACGCTACCCCAAGCCGGTGGACAAAGGCCTTTGGGAAATGGTCCCGCAGGAGGTCAACGCCTATTACAACCCGCTCGCCAACCAGATCACCTTCCCGGCCGCGATCCTGCAGCCGCCCTATTTCGATCCCCACGCCGATCCGGCCGCCAACTACGGCGGCGAGGGGGCGGTGATCGGCCACGAGATGGGCCACGGCTTCGACGACGAGGGCCGACATTTCGATGAGACTGGAAAAGTGCGTGACTGGTGGACCGCTGACGCGGCCAAGGCGTTCGGGGCCCGCACCGCGATGCTCGCCGCCCAGTTCGATGCCTACGAACCTGTGCCGGGCGTGCACATCAACGGTGCGCTGACCATGGGCGAGAACCTGGGTGACCTGGGCGGCATTGAAGCCGCCTATGCGGCTTGGCGGCGCTATGTGGCCGCGCACGGCGAGCCCCCCGTCATCGACGGCTGGACCGGCGACCAGCGGTTCTTCATCGCCTATGCCCAGTCCTGGCAGGACAAGGTTCGCGAGGGCGCGCTTCGCCAGCAACTGCTGACCAACCCCCACAGCCCGGCCGAGTATCGGGTCAATGGCATCGTCCGCAACGTGGACGCCTGGTATGCAGCCTTTGGCGTGAAGCCTGGCGACAAACTCTACCTGCCGCCGGAGAAACGGGTGCACGTCTGGTAGGACGTTCGCCTGACCAGAGCGGACGAACTGGTCAGGGCCTGGCGCGTTGAATCGGCGAAAGGAGCCGACAATGGACGTGCCCCAAGGTCTTCGCAAACCGCACCGTATCGCTGAGCTGATCGTTCCGCTGATGGTGCTCGGGGGCGTGGCGACCGCGGTGTTCTACGCCTTCCTGCATGTAGCGCACATGATCTAGCTAGGCTTGGCGTCCCAACAGGGGATCGCTGAAGCTCGGCCTGCCATCCTCGCCGTGCCCGGCTAAGCGGCGCTGGAAGCCGCGCGCCTCGGCGCAGGTCACGACAAAGTCGTACCAGTTGTGGCTAGGGACCAGGTCCCAGTCGTCCGTCGTCGACGCCCCAGGCGCCAAGCGATGCCGCCGCGGAACTGCGTTGAGATAGGCTGACGGCGCCACCTCGAAGGTCAGTGGGACCGAACCTTCATTGCGCAGCGCGATCCGAAGCGTGCGCCGGTCCGGCATGAACCAGCCGTTCGCTTCCGGACGGGCCTTTGCGTCGAGTTCGCCGCGAAATCCGCGGAGAAAGCCGCTCGGTCCGTGCATATCCAGCGCGTATGGCCCGGGGCCGAGCGCCAGGAGGTCGATGAGGGACCCGCCTTTGCCGATTGTGTAGAACCGCGGCTCCCCGCCGCCCGCCGCTGGATAGAGGTTGAGGGCGACGCCCGCGGCGCCTTGGTTGGCCACGGTAAGCTCAAGGCCGCCGGCTCGCGGACGCGATGCGACCTGGAACAGGTAGGGCAGCGCACGCGCCGGTCGCTGGCCCGGTTCCTGGCGCGGCAGGGCTTCGGCGACCGCGGGTGACCGGGGAAAAGGTAACGCCTTGGCCTTCTCCGCCCGGATTGGCAGGGACGAAGCGTTGGGCAGGGAGGGGTGGGTGTTTCCCTCGGGCGCGGCGAAATCGAAGGCGCTGGTCAGGTCGCCACAGACCGCGCGCCTCCAAGGGCTGATGTGCGGCTCCATCACGCCAAAGCGCGCCTCCAGGAAGCGGATCACCGAGGTGTGGTCGAAGACCTCGGAATTGACCCAGCCGCCTTTGGTCCAAGGCGAGACGATGACCATCGGCACGCGGGGCCCCAGCCCCACCGGCTCACCGTGATAGGCCTCGCTGTCCAATTTCACGGTGCTTTTGCCGGCGGCGGCGCCCGTCGCCGGAAGCGGCGGCGGCAGGTGGTCGAAGAAGCCGTCGTTCTCGTCATAGTTCAGGATGAGAACCGTCTTGGCCCAGACCTTTGGGTCGGACGCCAACGCCTCGATCAGCCGGGCGATGAGCCACGCCCCGTCCGAGGGGCTGGCCGCCGGATGTTCGGAGAGCCGGGTGGACGGCACGATCCACGAGACCTGCGGAAGTCGGTCGGCGGCGACGTCCGCCGAGAACTGGGCGACCAGATGCTCGCCGTTGGAGGACTTGGCGTTGGCCTCGTCCGACCCCGGCGCCCAGGCCCGGCCACGTTGGTAGAGCTCGGCATCGGGCCCGATGCCGCGGAAGTTGGCGAAGTAGGCGAGGCCGTTGTCGCCAAAATTGTCGTGCTCCTGATAGACGCGCCAGGAGACGCCGGCCGCCTGCAGGCGCTCGGCGTAGGTCGGCCAGGTCAGGCCTTTGAACTCCGGCGAGTCCTTCGCCGGATCGGCGGATTCGTTCTTCTCCTCCTGTGGGTTGGCCACGACGATGGTGCTGTCGTCGCCGACGGAGAGGCCGCTGGTGCCGCTGAACAGGAAAAGGCGGTTTGGGTTGGTCTGGGCGAAGATCGAGCAGAAGTAGGCGTCGCAGACCGTGAAGGCGTCGGCGAGCGCATAGTGAAAGGGCAGGTCGGCGCGGGTGAAGTAACCCATGGTCAGCGGGCCCTTGGCGGGAATCCAGGCGTCGTGGTGCTTCCAGCGCGCGTGGCTGCCCTTCCAGCTATGGTCCAGGCTGAAGATGGACTCGGCGCGGGTCGAGCTGGTGTCGAGGTGGAAGGGGCTCACCGCGACGGCGCCGGCCTTGCCCGGTTGCTTCCACACCAAATCGCCGCTTGGCAGGGTGACGGGCCGCGGATCACCGAAGCCGCGCACGCCGCGCAACGTCCCGAAATAATGATCGAAGCTGCGGTTCTCCTGCATAAGGATGACGACGTGCTCGACGTCCTTGATCGTGCCCGTGACACGGTTCGCCGGGAGGGCGAGAGCGCGAGCCACGCCGGGGGGCAAGGCCGTCGCGCCGAGCGCGGCGCCGGCCGCCAGCTGCAGGAAGGTCCTGCGGTCTTCACCCCTGCTCATCGTCTGCCCCCGCTCGCGTGCACGGCCCAGAATAGCTGAACTCTGTCCGTGCGCCGATAAACCTCGATCCGCGCGCGATTGCTGGCATAGCGTAATATAGTTGAGTTACATAACGCCGACGTCTCCGCAGAGGGACGATCCGGAGGGGAACCTGAAGAATGCGGACGACGCAAATTTTCCTGACGACGGCGGCGCTGAGCCTTATCTGGACGGCCGCCGAAGCCAGGCCGCACCACACCAAGTCCACCCCAGATCCGCGCGACGCCGAAATCCAGGCCCTGAAGGCCGAGGTGCAGGCGTTGAGCGCCAGGGTGGACAGCCTCGCTGCTCGCGCTGACGCGCCGCCACCGCCGGCGCCGCCCCCTCCGCCTTCCCCGGCGCCCGTCGCGGTCATCCAGACGCCGCCCGGACCTCCCGCACCCGTACAGTTCCCGTCGACCGGCGGCGCCACGATCCTGGCCGGCAAGCCCTCGATCCAAAGCGCCGACGGTCGCTTCAGCGCCAACCTTCATGGGGTCATGCAGTTTGACGCCGCCGACTACAGCCGGGCGACCCCGGGGCCGATCACGTCCGACTTCCGTGGCGGAGCGACGCCCGCCGATACGGCGCACGCCCGCGATCTCTCTTCCGGCACCAACTTCCGCCGCGCCCGTATCGGCGTCGACGGCAAGGCTTTCGGCGACTGGGAATACAACCTGCTCTTCGAATACGGCGGCGCCGGCGAGGAGGACGCGGGGCACATCCAGGAGATGTGGGTCCAGTATTCCGGCCTGAAGCCCTTCCACTTCCGCATCGGCGCCTTCCCGCCGTCCATCGGGCTTGAGGACCAGGCCTCGACCAACGGCTCGCTCTACGTCGAGCGGCCGGCCGTGGCCGACATCGCTCGCAGCCTGGCCGGCGGCGACTTCCGCGAGGGCGCCATGGCCTGGGGCAATGGCGACTGGTGGTACGCCGCGGCCTCCGTCACCGGCCGGCTGGTCGGAGTGGTCAATTCGCAGGCGACCGGCGTCAGCCAGCCCTTCGACAGCCAACTCGGCCTGGTCGGGCGTCTGGCCTTCATTCCGGTGAAGAACGACGACGGCATGCTCCAGGTGGGCGTCCACGGAAGCTATGTTGACCGTCCCGCCGACGCGGGCGGACCGGATACCCCGGCCGGGACCGCACGCTATCCGATCACCCTCCAGGAACGGCCCGAACTGCGTGTTGACGGCACGCGGCTGATCTCCACCGGCGGCATCAACGCCCGGCACGCCAGCACCGTGGGCGTGGAGGCCGCAGGCCAATTCTTAACATCTTCCCCCGGCTGAAGCCGGGGGATTTCCCAGGGAGGAAATCCACTGAGGAGTTCGCGCTTCATCGGGCGCCTGACGGCCACCCTCCACGCGCAGCGACGGTGTGTTCCACCGCCGGACGCCGGTCCCGGCGT
>NZ_DASXNL010000010.1:0-21225 GCF_036495085.1 Phenylobacterium sp.
GGGATGTAGGCCACGCCCTTCTGCTTCATCAGCCGGAAGGTGGCCTCCGACGCGCCATAGCCGTGCTCGATGGTGTCGACGCCGGCCACGACCGCATTGTGGATGCCCTCGTCGCTGGCCGCGTGGACGGCGACCGGGCGGCCGGATGCGTGCGCCACCTGAACGGCCGCCTCCATCTCCTTTTCGGTGAGCGTCGGCCGGGTCGAGCCGTCGGGGCCGGTGCGGTAGTCGGCGTAGAGCTTGATCCAGTCGGCGCCCATGGCCGCCTGCTCGCGCACCGCCGCGGTCATCTCAGCCTCCCCAGTCACCTCCTGCGCGCCCTGCGGTAGGTCGAGGTCGGCGCGGAAGCCTTTCTTCGGGCCGTAACTGCCGGTGGCCACGATGGCGCGGGTGGCGACATAGAGGCGCGGGCCAGTGACGATCCCCTCGTCGATAGCGCGCTTGAGCTGCACGTCGGCGTCCCCGGCGCCCTCGGTCCCAAGGTCGCGCTCGGTGGTGAAGCCGCTCATCAACGTGCGCGTGGCGTCGCGCCCGGCCCGCAGAACCCGATAAGTCGGCGCCTCCTTCAGCACTTGATCGTCCCAGGCGACCTCGTTGTAGGCGTGCAGCAGCAGATGCGAATGAAGCTCGATCAGCCCGGGGATCAGCGTCTGGCCCGGCAGGTTGATGACCTGTGCGCCAGCCGGCTCCTTCACGGCGCCCTTCGGCCCAACCCCGGTTATCAGCTGGCCCTCAACCGAAACCACCCAGCCGGCGTGCGCTTGCGCCTCGCCCGGCGTCCACACCGCCGCCGGTTCCAGCAGGTACCTTGCCGGCTCAGCCGCCCGCGCCGCGCCCGCTAGCGACAAGGCCGCAATCAATCCCAATAGACCACGTACCAACTTAATTGACTCCGTTATTGGGAGTGATAGGGAACAATGAGGAACATCAGATGAGGCCCCGACCTCCCATGGCGGAAGAAGTCTACACCGTCGAGCAGTTCGCCGAGCGCCTGAAGCTGCACCCCAAGACCGTGCTCCGATTCATCCGCGAAGGGCGCCTCAAGGCAGTCAAGGTCGGCAAGTCGTACCGCATCCTGCGCAGCGAGATGGAGGCCATGACCGGCGTCATCCGTGGCGCGAGCCTGCCCGGCGCTCGTGTCACCAGCATCGTCGACATTCCCGACATGACGCCCGAGGCCGCACAGCATCTGGCGCGGCAACTCCCGGCCATGCGGATGGGCCGCGAGGCGCATCCCGATCCCATGAGCCTCGACGTCGCCTACGATGCGGCGCGCCGTCAGCTGAAGGTGGTGATTGTCGGTTCACCGAGCGACACTGCGGCCATGCTGAAGATGGTCCAGGTCCTGACGGAGACCTGATCCATGGCCGGGATCTGGAAGACACCCGAGGCCGGTGAGGCCGTGCGGGCCCGCTACGCCGAATTCCTGCGCTACTGGCCAGGCGCCCATGAGCAGCGACGGCTGGCTACGTCGCAGGGCGAGACCTTTGTGATAGCCAGCGGGCCGCAAGGCGCGCCCGCGGTCATGCTGCTGCACGGCGCTCTGGCCAATTCGGTGAGCTGGATGGGTGACGCCGCGGCCTGGCAGCAGCACTTCCGCGTCTATGCGGTCGACATGATCGGCGAGCCCGGCTTCAGCGCGCCCTCGCGCCCTCCACTGGCTTCGGAGGCCTATGCCTTGTGGCTGGACGATGTGATGGCGGGTCTCGGCGTCAGCCAGGCCGCGCTGGTCGGGATCTCACTGGGCGGATGGTTGGCGCTGGACTACGCGACGCGCAGACCTGGGCGGGTGAGTGCGCTCGCGCTGCTCTGCCCCGGCGGCGTGGGCCGTACGAAGAACGTGCTCCTATGGGCTGCGCCCCTGCTGCTACTTGGCCCCTGGGGACAGCGGATGGTCCTGCAAAAGTTGGGCGCGGGCGCAATCGCCGCAAACGCCTCGCCGGCTATCAAGGCCTTCGGCGATTTCATGGGCTTGATCCAGGCCAGCACGAGGCCACGCCGCGAACCGCTCCCTCGATTTAGCGACCGGGAGCTGAGCGGCCTCTCGATGCCCGTCCTGGCGTTCCTGGGAGCCAAGGACGCCATGCTGGACTCCTGTGGCACGCGGGCGCGGCTCACCACGAAGGTCCCGCACGCCGACATCCGTTGGCTCCCCGATTCCGGACACTTCCTCGTCGGCCACGGCGCGGAGATCGGGACGTTCCTCGCCAAGGCGCTGCTCCCATGACCGGGCAGCTTCGGAAGTTCGCTGCCGTGCGGGTTTGGCTCTGCGAGGAGGAGGGGTCATCGCTGGCCGATGATCGCAACCTCTCCGGCCTGATCGGCGACCTCTACAGCGCCGGCGCCCAGGTCGCAGCGATCCCGCTCGGCCGCCTTGGGCCCGACTTCCTGCGGCTATCGACCGGCGTCGCCGGCGCGGTGCTGCAGAAGCTCGTGAACTACCGGTTCCACGTCGCTCTGCTCGGCGACACCTCCTCCGCCGTGGCTGCGAGCGCCCCACTCGGTGACTTCGTTCGTGAATCCAACCGTGGCGCGAGCGTGTGGTTCGTGCGCGACCTGGCTGAGTTGGAGGCCAGGCTCTCGGATCCAAGTGGCGAACCGGGAGCAGCGCCGTGATAGGGTCGCAACGATGCGGCTCTACCTTGCCTCCAGTCGTCTGGACGACAACTTTCCGGAGTTGCTGACGATGAGCGGCCGTGGCGGCCGCGCCGCGGTGATTTCGAACGCCGTGGACTTCATTCCCGACGACGAGCGGCGGGCCTACGAACGGACGGTGTTCGATCCGGTCGGCCATTTCCGCGACCTGGGATACGACGCCTTCGATCTCGATCTGCGCCGCTCGTTCGGCAAGCCGCAGGAGCTGGCCGAGCGCCTCCGCGATGTCGGCCTGGTCTGGGTGGTCGGTGGTAACGCCTTCCTGTTGCGCCGGGCCATGCGTCAGAGCGGCTTCGACCGGCTGATCAGCGACCTTCTCGCCGAAGACAGGCTAGTTTATGGCGGCTGGAGCGCAGGCGCGGTCGTCGCCGGGCCCGACCTGCGCGGCATTGACCTGATGGACGATCCCCGAGTCCTGACGGTGGGCTATGAGCCTGAGATCTGCTGGTCGGGCCTGGGGCTGATCCAAACCCGCATCGTCCCCCACTACAAATCCGACCATCCGGAAGCCCCGGATGCAGATCGAGTCGTCACCCGGATGCTCTCGGATGGGACGCCGCACGTGGCGCTTCGTGACGGCGAGGCGCTGATCGTCAACGGCGAGCAAGTCGGAGTGCGGCCCGCTATCAGCTCTTGACGATCGGGCTCCCGCACCGCTTTTCCCGCGTGATCACGATCCCGGAGGCGTCATGCAAACCCGCAACATCGGTCCGTTCGAGGTCTCGGTCATCGGGCTGGGGTGCATGGGCCTCTCGTCCGGCTATGGCCCACCGGCGCCACGCGACCGGGCTGAGCGCGTGCTGCTGGGGGCGCTCGATGCCGGCTACACGTTCTTCGACACCGCCGCGGTCTACGGCGTTGGTCACAACGAGACCCTGATCGGCGAAGTGCTGGCCGACCGGCGCAACGAATTCACGCTCGCATCCAAGTGCGGCCTCACCGTGGGCGATGAGCGGCAACTGGACGGCCGGCCGGAAAATCTCAAGGACACCTGCGAGCGAAGCCTTAAGCGGCTGAAGGCCGAGGTCATCGATCTCTACTACCTTCACCGCTGGGATCGGCGCGTACCGATCGAAGAGAGCGTGGGCGCGCTCGCCGACCTGGTGGGCCAGGGCAAGATCAGGACCATCGGGCTTTCCGAGGTCTCGGCGCCGACGCTGCGTCGCGCGCACGCCACCCATCCCATCACCGCCCTGCAGACCGAATATTCGCCCTGGACGCGAAATCCGGAGATCGCCGTCCTCGACGCCTGTCGTGAGTTGGGTGTGACCTTCGTGGCGTTCTCGCCCGTTGGCCGGGGCTTCCTCGCCGGCGGCGCCCGGGAGCCCGCGAAATTCGGGGTCGGCGACATGCGCGCCACCATGCCAAGGTTCCTGGGAGAGGCCTTGGAAGCAAACCTAAAGCTGCTCGATCAGTTCGAAGCGCTGGCGCGCGAGGTCAGCTGCACGCCGGCCCAGCTCTGCCTTGCGTGGCTCATGAAGAAGGACCCCGCCATCGTCTCGATCCCCGGCACGACGCGGCCCAAGCACATGCGCGAAAACGCCGGCGCTGCGGCGGTCAGCCTTTCGGAGGAGATCGTGCGCCAGGTCGACGAACTGGTGAATGAGCGCACCGTGACCGGCTCACGCTATGCGCCGGCCATGCAGGCTTCGGTGGACACCGAACGCCTGGCGGCCGACGCCGCGGCCTGACGCTCCTTCTCAGCGTCGGGACGGCGGGAAGGAGATCGAAACCTCGAGGCCGGGCGCGGCGTCGGCCAGCTCGAGCCGCGCGCCGTGCCAAACCGCAACCGATGAGGCGATCGCCAGCCCGAGGCCGCAGCCCGGCGTGCTGCGGCTGGATTCCAGCCGGCCAAGCGGCGCCAGCGCCGTGTCGCGATGTTCGGCCGGAATTCCGGGGCCGTTGTCGCGGACCAGCAGCCTAGGCGCGCCGGCGTTGTGTTCGACCCGCAGCTCGATCTGCGTGCCGGCTGGCGTGTGCCGAAGGGCGTTCTCAAGGAGGTTGGCGATGGCTTGCGCGACCAGGTCGACGTCGCCCTTCACCTGCACGCGTTCCATTAGCGCCTCCAGGGTTCGGCCGCTGTCCTCGATGTCCGGTCGAAGCGCTTCGCTCACGCGGCCTGCGACCTCGGTAAGATCGATCAGCCCCTCTGGTCTGGGGCTGCCCTCGATCTCCGCCAGCTGCAGCAAGGCGTCAAAGGTGCGCAGGATTTCCAGGAAGTCGCCGTCCAGTTTCCTGACTTCGTCGGCGATGGCAGGTGTCGCCTGGGCGGCGCGCCCCAGGCGCTCCAGCTTCTGCCGCAGCCGCGTCAGCGGCCGGCGCATGTCGTGGGCCACGTCGGTGGTGACGCGCCGCAGCTGATCGACCAGCCGACCGATGCGGTCGAGCATCGCGTTGAAGGCCAGGCTGAGTTCGTCGATCTCGTCGGGCGCGCTGGAACGACGGATCGGCGCGCGCACATCCAGCCTTCCCTCGGCGACGAGAACGGCGGTGGCGGAGAGCTGGTCGAGCCGTCGCCAGGTCCAGCGGGTCGTGAGGTAGGCAGTAGCCAGGCAGATCGCCACGCCGATCGCGCCGCCGAGCAGAAGCAGGAGCGTGAGCGCGCCCATCTGGCGCTGCTCGGTCGTCAGGTCCCGGCCGACCGATAGCCAGCCGCCGCCCGGCAGTCGCTCGGTGTAGGTCAGCACCAGGCCTTTCGCGCCGAAGGTCTTTGTCCATCCCGGCCGGGTCAGCCCGGCAAGGGCGGCGTCGCCCGCCAGATAGCCGCCGGCGGAGCTCGCCAGCCCGTATTCGAAGCCGTGCCACAGCCTCTCGCGCTTGATGACGGTGTAGGGAAGATGCCCGACGCCCTTGTGCCGCCATTCGTCGTCCAGGGACGAGAGCTCGCCCAGCACGTCGGTGCGGAAGGCCTGTTCATTCATCTGCTGAATGGAGACGCGGGCCAGGACGCCCGCCGCACTGAACGCCAGGACCAGGGCGATCGCTTGCAGGACCATGACCCTGGTCCCGGTCCGGAGCCAGATACGGCTCAACGCCTGACCGATCGGCGTGGTCCGGCCGGGACGGTCAGGCGTCGCGGATGACATAGCCGGCGCCACGGATGGTCTGGATCAGGGGCGGGCCGCCGATCGCCTCGAGTTTGGCGCGCAGCCTGCAGATGTGAGTCTCAACGATATTGGTCCGTGGGTCGAAGTGAAAACCCCAGACCTCTTCCAGCAGCATCTTTCGCGTGACCGGCTGCCCGCGGCTGAGCAACAGGAACTCAAGGAGCCGGAATTCCAGCGGCAGCAGGGAGATCGGCTGGCCGGCACGGCGGGCCTTGCGGTGCAGGCGATCGAGCTCCAAGTCGGCGCAGGTCAGTTTCGTGGCGTTGTTCGGCCGCGTCCGGCGCTTGGCGAGCACTTGCACGCGCGCCGAAAGCTCCTCGGAGTCGATGGGCTTCACCACATAGTCATCGCCGCCACCCTGTAAGCCGGCGACCCTGTCGGCGAGGGCGCCCATCGCGGTGACGAAAAGCGCCGGGGTCTCCACGCCTCGCTCGCGCAGCTGGCCCAACAGCGCCAGGCCATCGCAACCCGGCAGCATGCGGTCGATGATCAACACATCGAAGGGGCCGTCGCCCATGCCCGGCGCGAGCGCAGCGCCGCCTTCGTTGAGCACAACTGCCTCGATGCCAAACCCTGCCAGGTCGTCGGCCATGTTCCGGGCGACTTCAGCGTCGTCTTCGATGATCAGAACACGCAATGGCGACCGTCCGGGCACGGCCGGGGACGCCTGCGGCGGAGCGTGCGGGAGTCGGCGGCGTAAGGGGTGAACCTGGACCATGAGCGAGACCTCGAAGGGCCTGCAAGCCGGCCGCAGGTTAAGATATCTCAATGTCGATGTCGGTTCTGTGACAGCAACTCAAAACATCAAATCGATTCAACGCAGTGACACTGTCAAAAACGGTAAGTCTTAAATGTGTCAAATATCTGAGATTTTTCTTTAACTTGTAGGTTTGCGTCCGAGGCGCTGTTTCCCCCACGCAAATTCCAGGGGGATACCAATGACCTGCAAGTTTTCGACCGTGCGTCGCGCACGGCTTGTTTCGACGTCTGCGCTCGGCCTTGTGCTGGCGATAGGTCTGCTGGCGGCGGGCGGTCCCGCCGCGGCGGCAGACGCCGCCGCGGCCGCGGCGGCGGAAGCCGGGCCGGTTCATATCGATCCGGAGACGCCCGACTACGGCCGCCAGATCGACGAGTTGGTGGTGACCGCGGTTGGCGGGGCCACGGCTGCGGCGCCCACCAAGACTCCCCTGGAGACGACTCAACCGAAGTCGATCATCGACCGCAAGGCTATCGACCAGTTCGTCGCGGTGACTGCCGACTACACCCAGATCGCCAACCTGGCGCCAAGCATGTCGGGGACATCGTTCAACGGACCAGGGTTGGGCGAAGCCAAGACCGTCCTGCGCGGCTTCCAGGACGGCCAGTACAACATTACCTACGACGGCATCCCCTGGGGTGACGCCAACGGCCCCACCCACCACTCCACCTCGTTCTTCCCCTCCTCGACCATCGGCGCGGTCGTGGTCGACCGAGGGCCTGGCGAAGCCAGCCAGCTCGGCGTGGCCAGCTTTGGCGGCTCGATCAACCTGTTCTCGCCTGAGGTCAGCGACCAGATAGGCGGCTCGCAGCAGGTGACCGGCGGCTCTTGGAACACCTGGATGTCGGTGACCAAGCTCAGCACAGGCGATATCGACCAGCTGAACGGCGCCCACGCCCTGTTCAATTTTCAGGCCCTGACCACCGACGGCGCGCTGACCTACAGCGGCGCGAAGGCCTACAACCAGCTCGTTCGCGCGGTGTTCCCGATCGTCGACAGCTGGAAATTGACTGTGTTGGGGACCTGGAACCAGACCAAGGTCTATACCAATGACAACACCGGCGCGACACTGCTGCAGACCCAGCTGTACGGCAAGAATTTCGGCCTCTCTAACGATCCGAAGAGCCCGACCTACTACAAGTACAACGTGGTCGATAAGCACACCTGGTTCAACTATGCCAAGCTGAACGGCGACCTTACGCCGAGCCTCAAGCTCGAGGACACGCTCTATTCCTACTACTACAAGAACGATACGGAATCGGCGCTAGATCCCACGCTGTCTCCGGCGGATATCGCCAATAAGACGGGCCTTGCGATCACCCAGGTGCCGGGCGGCAAGCCGGTCGCCAACGGCGATGTCCCCGGTTACACCAAGCTCAACGTCTACAAGATCTACGGCAACATCCTTCACCTCGATCAGGCGCTGCCGTTCGGCATGATCAAGGCCGGACTCTGGCTGGAGACCGCCGACACCGGCCCACGCGCCCGTTACGACTATGACGCGACGGCCAGCCTGGGCGTCAGCCCCCGAGTCGTTGACTATCGCCAGAAGGTGTTGCCCGGCGTGCCGCAGTATCTCGAGTATCTACAGGACTCGGGTTGGCATCAGTACGAGCCGTTCGTCGACTTCGAATGGAAAGTGACGCCTGAGCTGACCGTCACACCGGGGCTCAAGTACATGCATGAAGAGCTTTCCGTGGATTCCGACGTCAATCAGAAATCTCGTCAGCCGTTCCACGGATCCAAGACTTTCACCAAGACGCTTTACTTCCTGACGGCGAACTATCGCTTGCAGGAAAACCTGTCCGTCTATGCCCAGTATGCCACAGGCTTCCTGGTGCCCGACATCAGCACGACCCAGGTGGTCAATCCGAACCTTGACCAGCTCCAGCCACAGGAGTCGACGAACTACCAGGCGGGCCTCGTCTATCACGGTTCGCGGGTCAGCTTCGACGCCGACGTCTACTACATCGACTTCAAGAACAAGCTGCAGACGGTCTCGGTCACCGACCCCGTCGCCGGCCTCGAAACGGTCAACTTCAATCTCGGCGGTGCGACCTACAAGGGTGTCGAGGGGCAGGTCACCTTCCAGGCCACCGACCGCGTTTATCTGTTCGCCAACGGCTCGCTGAATTCGGCCAAGGCGCAGGGCGCAGCGACCACTATCGATGGGACGCCGGTCGTGATCACCGGCGGCAAGCAAATCGCCGGCGCGCCGGAATCCACCGCAGCCCTAGGCGCCTACTACCAGGATGAAAACTGGACCGTTTCGCTGGCCGACAAGTACACCGGGTTGCAGTGGGGGGCCGAGGGAGAGCCGGCCGCCTACAAGATCCCCGGCTACCACTCCACTGATCTGACCGTCGTTTACCGCTTCGGCCGCTACCGGCTGGAAGGCGCAATCTACAACCTGTTCGACAGCCAGCAGTTCACGTCGATCAAGCCCGGCAAGACCGTTCCCTACGATCAGTACTACTTCCAGCCCGAACGGAACTTCCAAGTGTCGCTGAAGGTCAATTTCTGATGCGCAGGCAAGCTTTGATAGTGCTGGTCGCGGTGCTTTTGGCCGGGGCGACATCCCCGGCGCTCGCCCAAGGCGGGCTCCCAACGCCGGCTTCGCCGAAATCCCCAACGGTTTCGAAGTTCCTGCAGCCCGGCGAGCTTGATCCGGCGCTGGTCCTGCCGCCGCCGCCGAAGGACGACGCGCCGGCGGCGGTGGAGGGACGGGCGGAGTTGCACCGCCTGGCCGCGGCGCGCTCGTCGGACCGCCTGGAGCAGGCCAAACGCGACGACGAGTTGGAGGACGTCCGCGCCATCGCCGCGGCCATCGGTCCCGCCCTGGATTTTTCGCGGCTTCCCGCGACGGCGGCGCTGTTCAGGGATCTGCGGACGGAAGACAGCGTCGCAGCCAAACATGCCAAGGCCTTCTTCAAGCGCGAGCGCCCATTCAGGTTCGACAAGGACCTCGACGTCTGTGACGACGGCCACGACGTGAGGAACAGCTACCCTTCCGGTCACGCCACGATGGGCTATTCGGCCGCCGCGGTGCTGGCCAATCTCATGCCGGGGAACGCCCAGGTGATTCTGGCGCGCGCGTCCGACTACGCCGAGAGCCGTCTTTATTGCGGGGTGCACTACCGCAGCGACCTGGAGGCCGGTCAGGTGCTGGGCAATGTCCTGGTCCAGAAGCTGATGACCAAACCCGCCTTCCAAGCCGAGCTGGAAGCCGCCCGCGCCGAACTCACTGCGCTCCACATCGCGCCCTGAGCCGGCGGCCCCGAGGGCGCTCGGCGCGGCCGGTGATCCTGGTCTCTTGGCCCGGAGTCTTTAGACCATGCCCGCCTTGCGCAGCGACTGGTAGGCCTTGATCACCCGCTGCAGGCGGCTCTCGCCGGCGCGGTCGCCGCCGTTGGCGTCCGGATGCAGGCGGCGCACCAGCTCGGTGTAGCGCGTGCGGATCTTCGGCCCGTCAGCATTGGCGTCGAGGTCGAGATCCGCCAGCGCGTTGCGCTCGATCTTGCCCAGCTTGCGGTCGTCAGGCTCGGGGTTGGGCCGACCGCCGTTGCCGCCGAACATGTTGTAGGGGTCGCGATAACCCTCGCCCTTGCGGAATTTCGCGGAAAAGGCCGCGGCTTCGCGCGACATTCGTCCGGCCTTCATCTCCCAGGTGGGGCGCCCGCCGGTGAACAGTTCCTCCTGCTGGCGGCGGCGGACTTCGCCCTCGCTCATCCCGGCGAAGAAGTTCCAGTTGCGATTATACTCAGCCGCGTGCGGCTGACAGAACCAGTAGTGCTCGTTCAGCATGTCGCGGGACTTTGGCGCGCGCGCGGTCGCCGCCTTGTTGCAACCGGGGTGGTCGCATGCCCGCTCGCCGGGCTTCAGCGCATTGACGTCCTCGGCGCGTTTGTCCTCCTCCGCGGCCGGCGGGCGCACGCGGATATCGACGAAGCGAGGCTTGTATTGAAACGCGGCGGGCATGCTCCGAGTATGGAGCCGAGATAATCCCTTTCAAGAATTGAAGATGAGGGCAATGGGCGCCATATTTGATGCCATTCACCAAAAGCTGACGTCGGCCTTCGCACCCAGCCGGCTCGAGATCGAGGACGACAGCGCGCGCCATCATGGCCACGCCGGCGCGCGGCCTGGCGGCGAGAGCCATTTCAACGTGACGATCGAGTCGGCGGCCTTTGCCGGGGAGCCCAAGGTCGCCCGCCAGCGGATGGTCTATCGCGCGCTCGCCGAGGAACTGGCCGGTCCGCTGCATGCGCTGTCCGTCAAGGCGCTGGCGCCCGGCGAGAGCTAGACTAAGCTAAACACCTGTTTGAAGAGTCGCTCGTCGCCCAAGCCTTGGCGGCCGATGCTGATCCGGGGAGACCTTCGCTTGAAGACCACGATCATCGTCAACGGAGAAGCAAGGGCGCTGGACGTCGATCCGCGCACGACCCTGCTCGATGCGCTGCGCGAGCGGCTAGGCCTGACAGGAACCAAGAAGGGGTGCGACCACGGCCAATGCGGGGCCTGCACGGTCCTGGTGAACGGGGTCCGGATCAATTCCTGCCTCTCGCTGGCGGTGATGCACGAGGGGGACGCGGTGACCACCATTGAGGGCGTGGGCTCCGTCGACAAGCTCAGCGCGATCCAGCAGGCCTTCCTGACCGAGGACGCTTTCCAGTGCGGCTATTGTACGCCCGGCCAGATCTGCTCGGCGCTCGGCATGCTGCAGGAGGTGGCCGACAACTGGCCCAGCCAGGAAACAGCGGACCTTACCGGCCGGATTCGGCTCTCCGATGATGAGCTTCGCGAACGGATGAGCGGCAACCTCTGCCGCTGCTCCGCCTATCCGCAGATCGTGGCCGCCATCAAATCCGTCGCCGGAGAGCTCGCGTGAGGCCGTTCACCTACGAGCGGGCGCTCGATGCCGCCAGCGCAGTCAGGGTCGCCGCCGAAACCCCGGGCGCCAAGTTCATCGCCGGTGGCACGAACCTCTTGGACCTGATGAAGCTCGAGATCGAACAGCCGGCCCGCCTGATCGATATCGGCAAGCTGCCGATGGCTGCGATCGAGGACACGCCGGAAGGGGGCTTGCGCATCGGATCGATGGCCACCAACAGCCACGTGGCCGCCGACGCACGGGTTCGATCGCGCTATGCGGTGCTGACCCAGGCGATCGTCGCCGGTGGCTCGGGCCAGTTGCGCAACAAGGCCACGACCGGCGGCAATCTGCTGCAGCGCACCCGCTGCGCCTACTTCTACGACACCACCAAGCCCTGCAATAAACGCCAGCCCGGGTCCGGCTGTGGCGCGCTGGAAGGTCTCAACCGCAATTCAGCGATCTTCGGCGCCAGCCACGCCTGCATCGCCACCCATCCCTCGGACATGGCCGTGGCCCTCGCGGCGCTGGACGCTCGCGTCGAGACCCTTTCGCCCTCGGGCAAGGTGCGGGCGTTTCCGATCATCGAACTGCATCGCCTGCCGGGCGAGACGCCCGATGTCGAGACGCACCTGATCCCCGGTGAGCTGATCACCGCCGTGGTCCTCCCACCACCGCCCCCGGGTGGTCAGATCTATCGAAAGGTCCGCGACCGGGCCTCCTACTCCGCGGGCCTTGCCAGCGTCGCCGTAGCCGGACGGAACGTCGCCTTGGGCGCTGTAGCGCACAAGCCGTGGCGCGCAGTGGAGGCAGAAGGCGCTCTTGAGTCGGGGGGGTCGCCGGCCGAGGCGATTGCTGCAGAACTGAAGGGCGCCAGCGACAACGGCCGCAACGGGTTCAAGATCAACCTCGTCAGCCGCCTCGTCCCGGTAGCGATCGAAGCGGCCCGTCAGCAGGGGAATGGCGCATGAGCTCCGTCAGCGACTGGGAAGCCGCCAGCAATCCGGTCAAGGAGAATCGCGCGGGCATCATCGGCAAGGCTGTCGACCGGTACGAAGGCCCGCTGAAGGTCACCGGCACGGCGCCCTACGCTTATGAGGTTCAGCCGCCGTCGCCCCCGGCCTACGGCGCCATGGTCTCTGCCCCTATTGCGCATGGGCGGATCACCGCCGTCGATACCGCCGCAGCCGAGGCTTCTCCCGGCGTCCTGCTGGTCTGGACGCACCGCAACAAGCCGACCCAGGGTCCGCGACCGGAGCGCTACGACTTCTTCACGCCCTCGCCGCGTCCCGCCCTGGAGTCGGACCGCGTTCACTTCTTCGGCCAGCAGGTGGCAATCGTTGTCGCCGACACCTTGGAGAACGCGCAGGCCGCCGCCGCCCTCGTGAAGCTGGAGTTCGAGGCCGACCCACAGGCCGTGGACTTCCGCAATCATTACGACGAAGCCGTCCAGCCGCCTGGCGAATCCGATGTCGAGATCGGCGACTTCGAGGCTGGTTTCGCCGCTTCCCCCGTGAAGATCGATGACGTCTGGCGCACGCCTCTTCAGAACCACTGCCAGATGGAGCCCTGCGCCACCACCGCCTGGTGGGAGGGCGACCAGTGCACCGTCCACACCTCCGTTCAGATGGTGCGGTTTGCGCAGAACTCGTTGGCCGAGACCTTGATGGTCCCGCACAAGAACGTGCGTCTGCTCACCCGCTATGTCGGCGGCGGGTTCGGCGGGAAAGGGTCGTTCTACGAGGATCTGGTGCTGGCGGCGTTGGCCGCGCGGGAGCTGGGACGGCCCGTGAAGCTCGCGTTCTCTCGCCAACAGATGATGCACGGCACCGTGCATCGGCCCGCCACCGAGCAGCGGGTTCGACTGGGGGCTACGGCCGATGGCAAGCTCACCGCCATGTCGATCATGACCATCACCCACTGCGACCGTCGGGGGAACTTCACCGAACACGCCTCGAATTTCGCCCGAAGCCTTTATGCGGCGCCAAACCGCCTGACCGGGCACCGACTGGTGCGCCTCGACCTGCCGGTGGCCAGCGCCATGCGCGCGCCGGGCGAGGCGTCCGGCACGCTCGGCCTGGAAGTCGCCATGGACGAGCTCGCCGAGAAGCTCGGCATAGACCCGGTGGAACTGCGCATCCTCAACGAGCCCGAGGTTGATCCGGAGAACGGCAGGCCGTTCTCCATCCGCCAGCTCGTGCGCTGTATGCGCGAGGGCGCGCAGCTTTTCGGGTGGGACAAGCGCAACTCCGTACCGGGTCAGGTGCGTGATGGCCGGTGGCTGGTGGGCGTGGGGATGGCAGCGGCCATCCGCGGCAACTTCCTGCTTCCGGCCAAGGCCAGCTTTACCGTCGACGCCATGGGCTTGATCACCGTCAGGCAGGGGATGACCGATATCGGCACCGGCACCTACACGGTCCTCGCCCAGATCGCCGCCGAGACCCTGGGCGTGCCGCTGGGCGACGTTCGCGTGGAGATCGGTGACAGCGAACTGCCGCCTGCGCCCGGCTCCGGTGGACAGTTCGGCGCGGCGACCGCCGGCTCCGCCGCACTCGACGCCGGCATGAACCTTCGCCAGGCGATCACCGAGATCGCCGTCGCCGATCCCGCTTCGCCGCTGTTCGGCGGGCCTGCGGAACAAATCACCTTTCAGGATGGCGTCATCGCCATCGCCAACCGCTCCGAGCGGCTTTCCGAATTGATCCGGCGAAACCGCCCCGAGGGCCTCACCGCCGAAGGGGAGATCCGTCCGGCCGCAGATTCGAGCAAGTGGAGCCAGCATACCTACGGCGCCCACTATGTTGAGGTCGGCGTCGACACCATCACCGGCGAGGTGCGCACGCGTCGCATGCTCGGGGTCTTCGCGGCCGGCCGTATCCTCAACTGGAAGACAGCGCGCAGCCAGCTGACCGGCGGGATGATCTGGGGGGTTGGTTCGGCGCTTACCGAGGGTAACGCCGTCGACCCGCGCTATGGGTCGCTGATCAACCAGGACCTTGCCAGCTACCTGGTGCCGGTGCAGGCCGACATCGGCGACGTCGAGGCGATCATGCTCGACGAGGTCGACGACAAGGCCAACCCCATGGGCATCAAAGGAGTCGGTGAACTCGGCATCTCGGGGGCCGGCGCTGCGGTAGCCAACGCTATCTACAACGCTTGCGGGGTACGTGTGCGCGATTACCCGATTACGCCGGACAAGCTGCTGGCGGCCCTCAGCTGAGCTCGATGCATTTTCGCAGAACGGTTCTGTGACATTCGTCACTACCACCTTGTCGCATCGCGCCTATCTCCCGCGTCTTGAGTGAGAGCTTCAAGACTTCGAGGAGACCGGACGTGAAACTGATATTGCCCCTAGTGACGTTGGTGGGCGCCTTGACGCTGCTGTTCAACAGCGCCGCCTTGGCCAACCTCAGCTACCTCTGACAAACCCGTCCCGTCGGCCGAAGGGCCGCGGGCGGGTCACAGCGGGCCTGCGACCGCTAAGCCACTTTTGCGTGCAGTTCTTCCAGCACGCGCGCCAAATCGCCCTCGCGGAAGGGTTTCTGCAAGACGGGGGTGCCCTTGTCGACATCGCGCAAGCCTGCGTCGCCGTAGCCGGTCGCAAAGGCGAATGGCCGTCCGTGTTCGCGCAGCAGGTCCGCCAGCGGGAAGATCGGTTGGCCACCCAGGTTGACGTCCAGCACGGCGCAATCGATCCCGCCGGCGTTCGCAAGTTCCAGCGCTTCGTCAAGCCGAGACGCCGGCCCGACCACGCTGCACCCCAGGTCGCCGAGCATGTCCTCGATCAGCATCGAGACCATCATCTCGTCCTCGACGACCAGCACGCGAAGACCCCGGAGTTTGGCCGCATCGCTCATTCAAGCCTCCAGAGCCGAGGGAAGGATGTCCGCACGCGGGCCAGAGCAACAGAGCTCACCCCGCTTGATCAAGCAACAACTTACACTGCGTCGGGAAGACGACCCCAGTACGGGCGCTCCGACCGCGATGGCAGCGTGCCTCCCACCCGGCACATGCTCCGATCGAACGGGTCAAAGCCAAGCTAGGTTCCCGAGAAGTCAGCCCCCCTCACGTTTTATCGCAGGCCAGATCTGCAACCGGGTGATCCGATTGACCTTGCGTTCAAGCACGCCGAAGCGGTGCCCGTGAAAGGTGAAGGTCTGCCCGGCTTCGGGAATGCGCCGCGCCTCGTGGATCAGCAAGCCGGCCACGGTCACCGCCTCGTCGTCGGGCAGGTCCCAGTTCATGGCTCGATTGAGGTCGCGTATGGTCACCGAGCCGTCGACCGTCACCGAGCCATCCTCGGCGGCGCGCACACCCGGCACCGCGACATCATGCTCGTCCTCGATTTCGCCCACGATCTCCTCGAGGATGTCCTCCAGGGTCACCAGGCCCTGCAGGGCGCCGTACTCGTCGACCACGAGGGCGAAATGGTAGCGCCGTTTCAGGAAGGCCGAGAGTTGGTCCTTCAGGCTGGTGGTTTCCGGAATGAACCAGGGTTCTCTGAGGACCGAATTGACATCCACGGCATCGGCCCTGCCGTCGGCCTCGGCGATTGCCTGCAGCAGGTCTTTGGCGTGCAGCAGACCGATAATGTTCTCCGGGTCGCCGCGGTAGATCGGGATGCGACTGTGCGGGCTGTGGATCGCTTCGGCCACGATCTCGCGCGCAGGCAGGTCACCATCGATCATGGAGATCTCCTTGCGGTGGACCATCACCTCGCCGACGTCCATTTCCGCCAGGTCGAGCACCCCGCCAAGCATCCAGCGGTCGTGGGTCTCCACCAGGCCCTCGGAGTGGTGGTACTCCACGGCCCCGCGGATCTCCTCGTGGGCGGCCAGCACGTCCATCTCCATGCCCAGCCGTACGCCGAACAGGTTGAGCGTGCGGCGGACGACGTATTGGATCGTATAGATGATCGGCCCGAAGATCCGCACCACCACGAGCGTCGGGCCCGAAAGAACACGCGCCACGTCGTCGGAGCGCAGGATGGCGAGTGTCTTGGGCAACACCTCGGCGAAGACCAGGACCAGCACGGTCATCATTCCGGTCGCGACCGCCACGCCCCAGGCGCCAGGGATCGCCCTGGTGAGCACCTCGGTGGCGAGGGCGGAGGCCAGGATGTTGATCAGGTTGTTGCCCAACAGCACCGCCCCGATCATCGTCTCCCGGTCGCTGAGCAGTTCGTTGACCCACTGGGCGCCGCGGTCGCCATCACGCTCCAGCTGGTGCATCCGCGCGCGGCTGGCGCCGGTGAGCGCGGTCTCGGCAGCGGAAAACAGGGCTGAGAGCGCCAGCAGGAGGAAAAGGATCGGCGCCAGGGCCATGATCGCGGCCATCAGGTCGCCCCTTCTTGCTGCAGGAAGTCGCGCACCGCGCCGGGATCGACGTCTCTGGCCACGAAGGCCTCGCCCAGGCTGCGCGCCAGGATGAAGGTCAAGGCGCCATCCTCCGCCTTCTTGTCTTGGGCCATGTGGCCAACCAGTCGCTCGGTATCGAAGGGATGGCCCGCGACGTCGGCAAGGCGCGTCGGCAGGCCTACGGCCGCCAGGCTCGCCGACGCGCGGCGGGCGTCCTGTGTGGTGCATAGCCCCTGGGCGGCGGAGAAACGGAACGCCAGCGCCTGACCTGCGGCCACTGCCTCGCCGTGCAGCAATTCCCCGCCATAGCCTGTCTCGGCCTCGAGGGCATGTCCGAAGGTGTGGCCTAGATTCAAAAGGGCGCGGCGGCCCTGTTCGGTTTCGTCTTCGGCCACGATCTCGGCCTTCATCGCGATGGAGCGTGCGACGGCCTTGGCCAGCGCTTCCGGCTCACGCCTCAGCACCCGCGGTCCATTCGCCTCCAGCCATTCGAAGAAGTCGAAGTCCCCGAGCAGCCCATACTTGATCACCTCGGCGTAGCCGGCGCGCATCTCGCGATCTGGCAGGGTGGCCAGAACGTCCAGGTCGGCCAGCACGAGCTTCGGCTGATGGAAAGCGCCTACGAGGTTCTTACCGCGCGGGGTGTCGATTGCGGTCTTGCCGCCCACGGAGGAATCGACCTGGGCCAGCAGGGTAGTGGGGACCTGCACGAAGCCGATGCCGCGCTTGTAGATCGCCGCTGCGAAGCCTGCGAGGTCGCCCACGACGCCGCCGCCGAAGGCGACGATCAGGTCACCCCGATCCAGTTCAAGGGCCAGCAGGCGGTCGGTGACGTGGGCCAGGCCTTCGAAACTCTTGGTCTGCTCGCCCGGAGCTACGATGACCGGCGAGACGGCGATCCCGACCGTTTCCAGGGCTCGCGTAAGCCGCGCGCCGTGAAGGCCCCAGACCGTCCCATCGCTGACGACAGCCGTGCGGCGGCGCTTCAGCAGCGGAAGGATCGCCTCGCCCGCCCGATCGATCAGTCCGCCGCCCACCCGCACCTCATAGGCGCGCTGGCCAAGACCCACCCCGATAGTCTGCGTCATGCCGGCGATCCTGCGAAGAAGGCGGAAAGCGCGGCGATCAGCTGCTCGAGCGTCACCTGGTGCGCCGCGTCACCGGTCTCGACGACGATATCTGCCTCGGAATAGAGCGGATAGCGGGCGGCGGCCTGTGCCTTCAGCACGCTCAGAGGGTCCTTGCCGGCCAGGAGCGGCCGGCTGTCCTTACGCGACACCCGCCGGGCGAGGACCTCCAGGTCGGCCTTCAGCCAGACCGAAACCGCCTTGGCCTTGATCAGCGCCCGGGTCTGCTCGTTCATGAACGCCCCGCCGCCGGTGGCCAGCACATGCGGCTCCTGGTCGAGGAGGCGGGCGATCACGCGCCGCTCACCCTCGCGAAACGCCTCCTCGCCCATGTCGACGAAGATGTCGGAGATGGACCGGCCCGCGGCGGCTTCGACCTCGGAGTCGGCGTCCCGGAACGGCAGGTCCAGGGCGTTGGCGAGCCTGCGGCCCACGCTCGACTTGCCGACGCCCATCAGGCCCACGAGGGCGATGGTGCGGTGGCGCAGCGGTGCATAGCGGTCCATGAACGGCCAAGGCTTACACGAGCCCGCGCGCTCGCGCCAACTTCGCGCGCTCGCTATGATCGCGACATGCTGCGTCACACCTGCCTTATCGCCCTGATTGTCCTTGCCGCGTCGGCGGGTGCGGCCGCCTCGCAGGGCGTCGAGGTCACCAACCTTGCCCCGCCGGATGCTTTCACCACGTCAGGCCGGGACACCGGTCTTCCGGTTGATCTGTGGCGCGGCGCCTCGATCAAGACCGCGCGCACCGTGATCTCTCTGCTGGGCGCAAAGACCCTCACTCCGGCTGGCGCGGCCCTGGCCCGTCGCGTCCTCGCCACCGGCGCGCCGGGCCCGAAGGACAGCACCCACGATGCTGAGCTGGCCGGCGCCAGGGCCAACGCCTTGATGGCTCAGGGCGACGCCAAGGCCGCCGCCGCAATCCTGGCCCGCGCGCCGGGCGTCGATCGCACCCCGGAACTGGCGCGCGCCGCGGCGGAGAGCGCGCTGCTGGCTGGCGACGACGCCCGCGCGTGCGCGCTCGCCGAGGGTCTGACAGCTGGGCGCGACGAGGTGTATTGGCTGCGCCTGCGCACCTACTGCCAAGCGATCGGCGGCCAGGCCGCCCAGGCCCAGCTCACCTTCGACCTCGCCCAGGCGCAGGCCAAGGATCCGGTGTTCGCCCGGCTGATGAGCGCCAAGCTGGCCGGCGCCGGGGCGCCTGGGGCGGCGTCGCTCCGCAACGGCCTCGACTATGCGCTGTCCCGCGACCTCGGTCTCGACCTGGCCGCCGCCAAGCCGTCCCCTATCGTGGCGGCGGCGATCGCGACCCCCGGTCCCGACGCGCCGGCGCTGGATCCGAGCGGAGTTTCCCCGGACGTGGCTTTGCTGGCCGAAGCCCTCGCACGCGGCGAGCCCGTGCGTGAGGCCGTCCTTGCGGCTCTGGTCGAAACCGCCGCATCAACCGAGCCGAAGGCACGTAGCAGGGGCCAGGCGGCGCTTCTTTTGGGGGTGGCGGTTTCCGGCTCCGGAAGCGTCGAGGCGCGGGGCCAAATCGCCGCCCTCGGCGTCCCGGAAGGCAAGGCGCCGGTAGGCCGGAACCTGGCCCTGCAGGCGGCGGCCGAGCAGAAACTGATGGGCGAAGCGGCGCTGCTTGCGCTCTGGACCTGCGCCGAGGCTGGCCCTGCCGGGCCGGCGATCGGCGACCGTGTGCGGATCGTGCAGGCCCTGCACGCGGTGGGTCTGGATGCCGACGCCCGAGCTCTGGCTCTGGAAGGCCTGCTGGCGCTCAAATGAGCGGGCAGGGGGCGGCCTGGGCGGAAGCCTTCCTGGAGATGATGTCGGTCGAGCGGGCCGCGGCGAAGAACACGCTCACGGCCTACGGAAAGGATCTGATCGACGCCACGAGCTTTCTGGCGGGGCGTGGGCGCGATCTGGGCGATGCCGCGGCTGAGGACGTCGAGGCCTATTTCGCAGCGCTCGGCGCGCGTGGGCTGGCGCCGGCCACCGCCTCGCGGCGGCGCGCGGCGGTGCGCCAGTTCTACCGCTTCGTGCTGGGGGAAGGCTGGCGGGCGGATGACCCCTCGCGCCGGGTGGAGGCTCCGCGCAAGGGGCGCCCGCTGCCCAAAGTGCTCAGCCGCGACGAGGTCGACCGGCTGATCGCCGCGGCTGCGGCGCGCGACGGGGCCCAAGGCCTGCGGCTCGCCTGCATGGTCGAACTGGCCTACGCCTCGGGCCTGCGGATCTCGGAGCTCACCGGCTTGACGCTGGCGGCGCTGGCCCGGGACCCCGCCTACCTGATCGTCCGGGGAAAGGGCGGCAAGGAGAGGCTGGCCCCACTGAACGAAGCGGCCCGCAGGTCGGTGAAAGCCTATCTGGAGGTTCGCCGACAGTTCCTGCCCAAAGGGGGAAAAGCCAATCCATGGCTCTTCGCCTCGCGCGGCAAGCAGGGGCGGCTGACGCCCCGGCGCTTCGCGCAACTCCTGGACGAGGCCGCCGTGGACGCCGGGATCGACCCCGCCCGCGTCAGCCCGCACGTTCTGCGCCATGCTTTTGCGACGCATCTCCTGGAAGGCGGAGCGGACCTGCGGGTCGTCCAGACCCTCCTCGGCCACGCCGACATCGGCACCACGCAGATCTACACTCACGTGGCCGGCGATCGGCTGGCCGAAGTGGTGGCCACCAAGCACCCGCTGTCGCGCAAGCGTTGAGGCGCAAGAGAAGGCCGCCCCTCTCGGAGCGGCCTTCCAGTTCAGTCGGTCGGTTCGCTCGATCGGGGGCTAGCTGGTGATCCGATAGCGGCCGTCGGCGTCCGGACACACGCGGACATAACGATACTCGCGGCCGTCGCTGTCGATCGGCGCGGGGGCCAGGCGGCAGCGCATGCGGGTATAGTAGGATGAGTCATATTGGCCGCTGCGATAGTCGCGCGCCTCGCGGTAGGCGATGGTGTCGCCATAGCTGTAGTAGGGACCGCGGCTGTCGCAGCGATACTTGTCGTGGGCGTTGCCGACCGCGCCGCCGAGGCCAGCGCCCACGACCCCGCCCAGCACCGCGCCCTCGGTGCGCACGCCGTGACCAGCCACGTTGGAGCCCAGCGCGGCGCCGGCCAGAGCGCCTATGATTGCCCCCGCCGTGGCCGCACTGTGGTCGTTACGACAGGTTACCGCTGGTCCGACGTAGGCGGTGTCGCGGCCGTAGGATCCGGCCGAGGGCTGCGCGTAGCGGGCCCACCGCGCGTCGTCCCAAACCGGCGCCGGGCCATAGACCCGGACGTAGGCTCCATAGCCATAGCGGGCGTCATAGTCGGCCCGGGCGCGTTCCCAATCTGCGCGGCGGCGCTCGTAGTCGGCGCGGGCGGCCTGGTAGCC
>NZ_DASXNL010000011.1:0-70173 GCF_036495085.1 Phenylobacterium sp.
CTGGGCTTCGGCGGTCTCGGCGCGGTGCTGCGGTCTCGTCGTCGTTCCACGATCGTCGCAGCGTAGCCGCCCTCTTGGCCGAACTTTGCCGTGGCCGTCAAACGCTCGCGGCCGCTCTCGAATTAGACGGGAGCCGACCTCGTCCGACGCGTCCGGACCCTGGCGGGGCGAGGACGGGGCGGGAGCCGGCTCCCCGCCCGTCGGATGCCAATTGCGGAGAGAAACCCCCGATCGGCAGGCCGATCGGGGGATCCGCGGCCTAACGCGCCGGGACGATGCTCAGGTCCGGCTGATAACGAATGACCCGATAGTTCGTGCGCGCCACCATGCCGGCGGCTTCGGGCGGCAGCTGAGCTGCGGTTGCGGCCTTGCTGAACTCGGCCGGGAACCTGTCCAGGTCGGCGAAGGAGTCGAAGTACACCACGATATTGAACTCGTTGGGATCGCCGCCCAGGCCAGTCTGCGACACGAGCGCGCCCTTGGCGTTGGTTTTCGCGATGACCGCAGTGAGCGCCTTCAGGTTGCTCATGTAGGCTGAGACGTGACCCGGCATGACGCTCTGGGTCGAGAGGACCGCCACCTTGGCCTGATAGCCTGGCTTCGGCGCGACGCTGAGCTCCGGCCGCGGCGTGATCAGGTAGGTGCGCATGTCCAGGATCATCGACTGCCGCTTCGCCACCACCGCCGCGGTCTCGGCCTGACTGACACCGCTGGGCGGCGAGTCGTAGCTTGCGAGCCCGGTGATCGGCCGGACGAAGTAGACCTCGCCGCCGAGACCCATAGTCGTCGTCCAGGTCGAGCGGTCCTTGACCCCGCCCTTGATCCGCAGGGGATTGGATTCGTTCTTCACCCAGTCCCGGAAGGCCTGCTCCTGGCCCGGCTTCACGTGCAGGAGCGTGATCTCGATAGCCGGCGGCGCAGCAGCTTGCTGCGCCAGAGCCGCGCCCGGCGCCACCGCGGCGACAAGCAATCCACCAATGCCGACAAGAATACGTACAGCTCGCGTAACGTTCTTCATAGCGTGTCTTCCCCCGTGATTGCCTAATGGCTGGCTTCCAATCCTATCCCGTAGACAGATTACGGCTCGAATTGATTTCCAGTATTCTTCCAAGCGCACTCCATTGAAGGGAATGATTTCAAGAAATCATCTCGATAGCGGGTTTAAGTCTCGATCTCTCCCTCAGAGAGTGGACGTCCACATGTCTGTACGTGCTGTCCCCCCAACCGGCGCCGGAGATTCGTGTAACACGGCTCGGCGAACAAGCGCCATGGTCTGGGTTGTTTAGAACCGCCGGCCGACGAAAATCTCGGGCAAGGTTCTACCGCGGCCCGACTCTGGGTGTTCGCCCCTTTGCTGACATTCGGCGAATTAGGTTACATGAGCTCACCATAGCGATCCGCGGGGGGGCGGCGGCTTGGAGGTCCATCACAAACCGAAGCCGTGGCACGGCTGGCGCGAGTTCCTGAAGGAATACGCGATCATCGTGATCGGCGTGCTGACCGCCCTGGGGGCCGGTGAGGCTGTTCAGGCGCTTCATTGGCGCGCGGACGTCGCGGAGGCGCGGAAGGCCTTGGTTGACGAAGTGGGTGCGAACGCCCTTCTCAGCGCCCAGGGGGTTGAGGAGAGCCGATGCCTGCTGCGGAGGCTGGGCGAGTACACGACCTGGGCGAAGGGGGGGCCGCGGCCGGCCGTGCAACTGCAGGGTATACGGCTGAACGTGCCAAGTTCCACGGTCTGGAACGCCACGCAGGCCGCGCAATCGATTGGCCACATGCCTTTGAGGGAGCGATTGGCGTTCGCCCACTTCTATGCGGACGTCGTCAACCAGCAGGCGGTGTTCCAGTCGCTTCGCGCGGCATTTGTCGAACTTGCGCGGGACTCCGACAGGACCGAGCTGTCGCCCGACGAGGCGCACCGTGTGACTGGGGACGTCACAGCGCTGAGCATCTGGCTCAGCGTGCGCGGCATTACGGCGGCGGGCCTCGTCAAGGCCGCCAAGGATCTAGGAGTCGCCCGACCACCGATCCCTGACGCGGACCGGCAGCGCCTCGCCCAACTCTGTGGGACTTCAGGGGCGGGCCGCTAGTTTTCGCGGAGTGCGCAGCCCGAGCATCCCTGGGTCGAATTCCCGTCGGCCTTCCACAGCCCTGGCTGGGAAGCCCCTCGTCGGGATCCTGGGCGAACGGTTGCGCGGTGAGCTCCGCGGTTAACCAGCCTTTGTCGAGAACACGGTCCCCCTGACAGCAGTCCGTCGGCAGCGGCCTTTGATCGTCCCTAGAGGTGCATGGGCCGCATGGCGCGGTCCTTGTAGCGCAGGAAAGGCTTGGGGCGGGACGGATCGTCCATCCGCAGCACCGCTTCCTTCAACATCATGCGCGTGACGGTGGGGAGCGGCAGGGCCTGGGCCTCGTCAAAATCCACCCAGGCGATCTCCTCAAGTTCTCCACAGTCGGCCAGACGCTCGAGGCTCATCAGCCGTTCGGCCTCAGCTGAAAGGAACCAGGTGTCGAAGCGTTTTCCGACGCTTGGCGGGGTGATGGCGCGCGCGATGACGTCGAGCGCATCGAGGTCGGCCAGCGCGCCTTGCGCCACAAACTCACGCCAAGGCCCGGCTGCAGGCCGGACCGGGGCAGGGCGGGCGAGCAGCAGTCCGGTCTCCTCCCAGGTCTCACGTACGGCCGCCAGCGCCAGCGCACGCCCCCGGCCGGCCGGCAGGTAGGCGTCGAAGAGCGTATGCACGTCCGGCCGCATGTCGGTGGCGAAGGGCGCGCGATAGTCGGCCCGCTCGATGCGACCGCCTGGAAACACCCAGCGGTCGGGCATGAAGCTGTGGCCGCCGTGACGTTTGCCCATCAAGACGCGGGGCTTCTTCGCATCGCGCCGCACGATCATCACCGTGGCGGCGCTCTTCGGACGGACCGCGCGGGCTCCGGGGACCCGAGGCGGGCCCTCGGGCTTGCGGAATTGGCTTTCGGCTTCGCTCATCAAACAACTGTATGACCGCCCGCCCCGATGAGGAAACCCTGACCTTGCGGAACGTCGCCGGCGCGGCACTATGCCCCGAGGTCACGCGGGGACGGCGATGGCGCGGAGGGACCATGAGTGGCTGGGACTTTGCGAAGCGTGAAACCTAAGTCCGCTGGAGCCATGGCATGAGCGAACGCGGCGAAACCAACGTCACCAGGCACGAGACGATCGACGAGCGCCTGCTGAACAGGGTGATCTTCTTCACCGACGCAGTCTTCGCGATCGTGATGACCCTGATGATCCTCGATCTGAAGCCACCTCAGTTCGACAGCCCATTCGGCGCCGCCCACGCGGTGCAGGCGATGGCCAGCCATTTCCTGGCGCTGGTCATGAGCTTCTTCGTAATCGGGGTGTTCTGGATTGCGCACCTGTCGACCACGCGGCGCCTGCGCCGCTTCGACTGGGCGACGACTGTGGCCAACCTGATCTTCATGTTCCCGGTCTGCCTCATCCCCTTCGCCACGGCTTGGTGGGGGCGCGACCTGAATGCGCCGTTCCCGTGGGGCATGTATTGCGGAACCATGGTGGCGAGCTCGCTCGCCAACCTGGTCCTGGTGCTTACGGTCTCGCGCGACGAGGGGAGGCTCTTGGGCGGGATCTCCCGACAGGAGCGGGTCTATCGCGCCGCCCGCGCCGCCAGCCCCGGGATCGCCTTCGGCATGGGGATCGCGCTGATGGCGGTGCACCAGTTGGGTCTGGCGCATTTCAGCTGGCTGCTGATCCCAGCACAGATCTTTGTCTACGAGCGAACCCTCAAGCCCTCAAGCCCAGGACCGTCCGCGCCTAACGCCTAGGACCGCCTTTTTTTGCGGCCGTTGCGGATGTTCTTCGGACGCCCCGGTTGGCCTGGACGAGGTGGGCCTCGAAAGGCCCCGCCCGGCCGCCGATCGTTGCGCGCCCGCATGCCGAGCCGCGGCCGGGGCGCGGCCGGATCGGCCGGCGCGGGCTCACTGAGCATCTCGAACAGCAGGCCGCCGGTGAGCGGCGTCGCTTCGGCGAGCCTGACGCTCACCTGCATGCCGAGCGGCCAGCGGGCCCCGCTGAGTTCGCCAACCAGCGCATGCGCTCGGTCGTCGTGGACGAAATACTCGTGACCGAGCTTGGACACCGGGACGAGACCATCTGCGCCGGTCTCGTTCAGGCGCACGAACAGGCCGAAACGGGTGACACCGGTGATCCGCCCGTCAAACTCGGCTCCCACACGGTCAGCCAGGAAGGCGGCCACGTAGCGGTCGGTGGCGTCGCGCTCGGCAGCCATCGCCCGGCGCTCAGCGAAGGTGATGCTCTCGGCGGTGTCCTTCATCTTCTGGATATCGCGTTCGGAGAGCCCGTCGGCGCCCAGTGCCAAAGCGGTGATCAGGCCGCGGTGGACGATCAGGTCGGCGTACCTGCGGATCGGAGAGGTGAAGTGGGCGTACTTCGCCAGGTTCAGGCCGAAGTGGCCGATGTTCTCGGTCGAATAGATGGCCTGCATCTGGGTGCGCAGTACGACCTCGTTGATGATATCGCCGTTGGGGGTGTTGCGGGTCTCGTCCAGCAGCTTGTTGAAGCGGTCGGTGCGCGGCGCCTCGCCCTTCGACCAGGCGATCTCCAGCGTCTGCAGGAAATCGACCAGCGCCTGGACCTTCTCCTGGCTCGGCGTGTCGTGGATCCGGTAGATCAGCGGCGTCCGTTTGGCTTCCAGCGTCTCTGCGGCCGAGACGTTGGCCTGAATCATCATCTCCTCGATCAACTTGTGGGCCTCGAGGCCGGCGCGGGGCGTGATCGAGGCGACCTCACCCTCGCGGTTGATGACGATTCGCCGCTCGGCGCTCTCGATGGCCAGCGGCGAGCGGGCGTCGCGCCCCTTTTTCAGCACGGCGTAAGCGGCGTAGAGCGGCTGGAGGATGCTCTTCAGGATCGGCTCGGTCTGGCCGTCGGGCGTCCCGTCGGCGGCGGCCTGCGCCTGCTCGTAGGAAAGCTTCGCGGCCGAACGCATCAGGCCGCGAATGAAGGTGTGGGATCGCTTGCGGCCGTCGGCGCCGAACACCATCCGAACGGCCATGCAGGCGCGGTTCTCGCCTTCGCGGAGCGAACAGAGGCCGTTGGAGAGCACTTCGGGCAGCATCGGTTCGACGCGGTCGGGGAAGTAGACGCTGTTGGCCTTCTCGCGCGCCGTCTCGTCCAGCGCCGAGTTGGAGCGCACGTAGGCGGCGACGTCGGCGATGGCGACCCAGACGATCCAGCCGCCCGGGTTCTTAGGGTCGTCGTCTGGCTGGGCGAAGACCGCGTCGTCGTGATCGCGGGCGTCGGCCGGATCGATCGTGATGAAGGGGACGTTGCGCAGATCTTCACGGCCGGCCAGCGTGGGGGGCTGCGCCGTGGCGGCTTCCGCTTCGGCAGCGGCGGAGAAACCGGTCGGTATCCCATGGGCGTGGATGGCGAGCAGCGAGGCGGCGCGCGGCTCGTCCTCGCGCCCGATCACTTCCAGCAGCTTGCCGCGCTTCGGCCCATAGCGGGTCTCGGCGGTGGTGGCCTGAGCCAGCACAAGGTCGCCGTCTCGCAGCTCCTGGGCCTGCGGGTCGGTGAGCAGCAAGCTATCCTTCGAGCGCCGGTCGACCGGCTCCACGCGAACCTCGCGCCGCGCCTTGCGGATCACGCCGAGTACGCGCTGTCCGCCCGCGCCGAGCGATTTGATCAGCCGTGCTTCATGCTGGCCGTCCTCGAGCCTGGCGAAGCGCACGAGCAGGCGGTCGCCTATGCCGGGGGCCGGGCCGGTGTCGCCCTTGCGCGATGGGGCCAGGGTGACCAGCGGGGCGTCCTCGCCCTTGGTCAGGCGGACCAAGAGCTCACCGTCAGGATCGCGTTCGATGACGTCGACGACGCCGACCTCGGGCAAGGCGCCGGCCTCGGCGAAGCCGCGGCGCCCACGGCGTCCGAGCGTCCCGTCGGCTTCCATGGACTGCAACATCGCCCGGAGCGCGCGGCGCTCCTCGCCCTTCAGGGCGAAGGCCTTGGCGATGGCGGCCTTGTCGGTCTCACCGCTCTCGCGGACGTATTTCAGGAGCGTGTCTTTGTCGGGCAGTCCTTTCGGAAAGCGGGAAGATTTGGGTTGTCTGGGTTTAGGCATAAGGGGGTGCTTAGCACCTTTCATTGATTGTGAGACTTGGTAGGGGCGCGCAGACCCCGGCGACGCTCATCGGCATTTGGAGCGGAGCAGTCGTCGCGGCCGGTCTCGGCCCGCGATGCGCAGCGCTCATATAGGGCATTGGGGCGAGAATTGCACCTCAGGGACGCTGACTGCCCCCTATTGCCGGTAAGGTGCGTCCAGGAGGACCGGCCCCATGCTAAGCGGAACCCATCGATTTCCCCGCCAGGACCAGGTGTCCTACGGCCGTCCTGCTGCGGAGGTGCTGAAGGAACTCGCGGCCTCATATGGTTCGCGCCGGCTCCTGATTACGACCACGGCTTCGCTGGCCGACGGTTTGGCGGCGAAGACGGCGCACGCGCTCGGAGACATCTGCGTGGGTGTCTTCTCCGGGGTGAGCGCACATTCGCCGCGCGAGAGCGTGATCGCCGGCGCCGCTGAGGCTCGCAGGCTTGACGCTGACCTTCTCGTGGCGCTGGGCGGCGGTTCGGCGATCGACGCCACCAAGGTCATGCAGCTCTGCCTCTGGGGCGGCCTGACCAGGCCCGAGGAACTCGACCCTTACCGCGCCGGCCGCGGCGGCGAGCGCGAGCGAGTCGCTGGCCTGCCCGCAGGCGTCAGGATGCTTGCTGTGCCGACCACCCTCTCAGCAGCCGAGTTTACGCCGTTCGCTGGAGTCACCGACACGTCCAGGCACGCCAAGGAAAGCTACGGACACCCGCTGCTGGCGCCGCGGGCCGTCGTGCTCGACCCCGCCATGACGCTCTCCACTCCGCCGCAGCTATGGTTCTCGACCGGGTTGAAGGCGGTTGACCACGCCGTTGAGCAGCTCTGCAATCCGCAACGAGCGCCTTACGCCGACGCGCTCGCCGAAGATGGCCTGCGCCGGCTCGCCCAGGGTCTGACCGCATCCAAGGCCGATCCCACCGACCTCGATGCGCGTCTGCAATGCCAGTTCGGCATGTGGCTGGCGATCAGCGGTGCGGGCGCTGGGCGCGGGATGGGCGCAAGCCATGCCATCGGCCACACCCTGGGCGGCAGCTACGGCGTGCCGCACGGGATTACCTCGTGCGTGATGCTCTGGGCGGTGCTGAAGTGGAACGAGGGCGTGGGACCCCGGCGTCAGGCTTTAGTCAGCGACCTGATGGGCGCGAAGGGCGCCCCGGCGTCCGAAGCGGTGAAGCGACTCGCCTTGGGCCTGGGCCTCCCCACCGACCTGGCCAGCGTCGGCATCCGGCCCGACCAATTCGAGGCCATCGCCGAACACACTTTGCACGACGCCGGCATTCGTTCGAACCCGCGGCCGATCTTGGGCCCTGCCGACATCGTGGAGATATTGCAAATCGCCCGCGGCTAAGTCTCGGTCAGGAAGGCCGCCATGGCCGGGGCTGCAGTGCGGTCCTGGATCATGAACAGGTGGCCACCTTCGAAGAACTGCAGTTTCGCGCCCGGGATCTGTGCGGCCATCTTCTCCTGGGTGGCGGGGAGCGCGATCCCGTCGTGGCGGCCGGCGGCGATCAGCGTGGGGCACGCGATCTGCGGCAGCCGTTCCCAGGTGTCATGCGCGGCTCGGGCTTCGAGTTGGCGATGCGCCCCCATGGCGTGGCCGGGCTCCTCGGCGTAGGGATCGGCCGAGCCCATGGCGAGGAACAGGTCGTACTGGTCCGGATGGTCCTTCGCCCAGGCATCGTCGCGGCGGGTGTCGCTGATCGGGATCAGGTAGCGAGCTCGGGCCTCGCCCTTCAGGTGCTCGATCTCGTGAAACGGGAATGACGCCCCGCCTGCGCCGCCCGGCGAAGTGCAGGCCAGGACCAGGCGCTTTACCCGTCCGGGATGCCGCAGCGCCAGCTCCTGGGCCACCATCCCGCCGAACGAGACCCCGATCACTAGCGCCTGGTCCCAGAATTGCTCGGCCATCAAGGCGGCTGCGTCGTCGGCGTAGTCGGCCATGGAGTAGGGGATGTCCGGCTTCTCCGACTGGCCCAAGCCTCGCTGGTCGTAGGCCAGGAGATCGAACCGTTTGGCCAGCGGCCCTTCGAAGACGTTGGGCTTGTTGCGCAAGTCCCCGCCGGTCCCGGATATGAACAGCAGGGGCGGCCCGCTACCGGCGCGCTCAAAGTGGAATCTGAGGCCGTTGGCCTGCGCGTAGGGCATCACGAGCTCCGCCGTCCCCCCGCAATGGCGGGGACCAAGCCACCGAGGGTTGAAGCCTAGTTGGCTACGCGAAACCAGCCCAGACGGTAAACAGCTCCCCGGAACCTATGCAGTCCGCTCGTAGCTAAAGCTACGCCGCGGCCTTGCTGTCCGGTTCCTGCTTCGCCGAGATCCGTTTCACGCGAGGCTTGTGTCCCGCGCCGGAGCGTACCTCTCCACAGGCAGCCACCGCAGAGCTTGCGGCCAGTCGTTCGAGATTTCGCGCGGCGTTGGGGTCGCGATCGGCCGCATAGCCGCGGGTGTCGCATGTGATGTGAAGATCGCTGCGACAGCATGTCGTCCGACTACGCCCTCGATACGTCAGGATCGGACGCAGCCTCGGCCGCGGCCCGCTGCACGCCGGCCAACAGCGTCTGGGTCTTGCGCGACATCGCACCGGCAAGCGCAGGCCGCTGCAACGGCTCTCGAAGTCAGGCGGTTGCGGCCTTCTTCGCCGCCGTCTTCTTGGCAGGCTTCTTCTTCGCGGGAGACTTCCTGGCCGGAACCTTGGCGGCCGCCGCCTTCGGCGTCGCCTTGGCCTTGGCGGCGCGAGCCGGCTTTTTCTTACCGCCGCCTTTCGCGGCGCGTTCGGCGAGCAGCGCCACCGCCTGTTCCAGGCCAATCGCCTGCGGGTCGGTCCCGCGCGGCACGTTGGCGTTGGTGGAGCCGTGCTTGATGTAGGGGCCATAGCGGCCCGAGAGCACGCGGATCGGAGCGCCGTCGGCCGGGTGGGCGCCCAGGTCCTTCAGCGCCGTGGCCGCACCGTTGCGACCCACGCCGCCGGCGCGCTTTTCGGCCAGCAGGGTGACGGCCCGATTGAGGCCCACGTCGAATACCTCATCGGCGCCGGACAGATTGGCATAGGTGCCCGCGTGCAGCACGAAGGGCCCGTAGCGGCCGATGCCGGCGGTGATCGGCTGTTTGTCCTCGGGATGCAGCCCGACCTCGCGCGGCAGGCGCAGCAGGCGCAGGCCCTTCTCCAGGTCCATATCCGGCGCCGACCAGCCCTTGGGCAGGCTGGAGCGCTTCGGCTTCTCGCCTTCGCCCAACTGCACGTAGGCCCCGAAGCGGCCGGACTTCAGGAAGACCGTGAGGCCGGTCTCAGGGTCGACGCCCAGCTCGCGGTCGCCCGAGGGCGCGTCGCCCTCCTCGGTCTCAGCGATGGGGCGGGTGAAGCGGCATTCCGGGTAGTTCGAGCAGCCGACGAAGGGGCCGAACCGGCTGGTTTTCAGACCAAGCCGCCCTGAGCTGCAGTTCGGGCAGGCCCGCGGATCAGAACCGTCGGCTTTCGGAGGATAGAGGAAGGGCGCAAGCGCGCCGTCGAGCGCATCCAGCACCTCGCGGGTCGAGACCTTCAGCACCTCTTCGGTCTTCGGGTGGAAGTCCTGCCAGAACTCGCGCAGCAGCGCCTTCCAGTCGAGGTCCCCCGCCGAGACGAGGTCCAGCTTTTCTTCGAGCGCTGCGGTGAAGTCGTATTCCACGTAGCGGCGGAAGAACTCCTCCAGGAAGATCGTGACCAGCCGGCCCTTGTCCTCGGGAATGAAGCGGTTCTTCTCCATCCGCACGTAGGACCGGTCGCGCAATACGGTCAGGATCGAGGCATAGGTCGAGGGTCGCCCGATGCCGAGCTCCTCCATTTTCTTGACCAGGCTGGCTTCCGAGTAGCGTGGCGGCGGCTCGGTGAAGTGCTGGTCGGCGCGCGCGGCGATCGTCCGGGCGCCTGCCCCTTGCGTCACGGCCGGCAGCTTGGAGACAGCCTCTTCCTCGGGGTCGTCACGGCCTTCCTCGTAGACCGCCAGGTAGCCGTCAAAGAGCGTCACGTCGCCGGAGGCCCTGAGCGCGGTCTGCCCGTCGGAGCTTTCCAGGTCGATGGTCGTGCGCTCGATGCGCGCACTTTCCATCTGCGAGGCGATCATCCGCTTCCAGATCAGCTCGTAGAGCCGGCCGAGGTCGGGATCGAGGCGCAGTTTGCCAGGGTTGCGGGCCAAGCTCGTCGGACGGATCGCCTCGTGGGCCTCCTGGGCGTTCTTGGCCTTGGTGGAATAGATCCGGGCTTTGTCCGGGACATACTCGCGGCCGTAGAGCCCGCCGATCACGTCGCGAGCCTCGTCCAGCGCCTCGGGGGCGGTCTGCACGCCGTCGGTCCGCATGTAGGTGATCAGGCCGACGGTCTCGCCGCCGATGTCGATGCCCTCGTAGAGTCTCTGGGCGGCCTGCATGGTCCTCTGCGCGTTGAAACCCAGCTTGCGGGCGGCCTCCTGCTGCAGGGTCGAGGTGGTGAAGGGTGGCGGCGGCGAGCGCCGGGCGGGCTTCTTCTCCACCGCGGCGACGGTGAAGGTTGCGGCCTTGACGGCATCGCGCGCTGCAAACGCCGAGGTCTCGTTGGCCAGGTCGAACTTGGTTAGGCGCTTGCCCTCATGCTTGGTCAGCCGCGCCAGGAACGGGTCGCCGCCGGCCGAAACGTCAGCCTCCACGGTCCAGTATTCCTGGGTCTTGAACTTCTCGATCTCGATCTCGCGGTCGACGACGAGACGCAGCGCCACGGATTGCACGCGCCCGGCCGAACGAGAGCCCGGGAGCTTGCGCCACAGCACCGGAGAAAGCGTGAAGCCCACCAGGTAATCCAGCGCGCGGCGAGCCAGGTAGGCGTCCACCAGCTCCATGTCGATGTCGCGAGGGGCCTTCATGGCCTCGGTGACCGCCGTCTTGGTGATGGCGTTGAAGGTCACCCGTTGCACGGTGACCCCGGCGAGCGCCTTCTTCTTCTTGAGCACCTCCAACACATGCCAGGAGATCGCTTCGCCCTCGCGGTCCGGGTCGGTGGCCAAGATCAGCTTGTCGCAGCCCTTGGCGGCCGCGGCGATTTCGTTCAGCCGCTTGGCGGCCTTGGCGTCGACATCCCAGCTCATGGCGAAGTCGTCGTCCGGGCGCACCGAGCCGTCCTTGGCCGGCAGGTCGCGGACGTGACCGTAAGACGCCAGGACTTTGTAGTCAGAGCCCAGGTACTTGTTGATGGGTTTGGCTTTGCCCGGGCTTTCGACGACGACGATGTTCATGCGAGGGCAGTCTGCTGTTCCGTAGGCAGTGCGCCCGGCCTGGGCCGGGTTCCTGAGGGAGGCGGAAAGTGGGGGCGGCCCCTAGGCCCTGTCAACGGGCCTTGAAGCGCCGCGCGGGCGAGCCCCCTAAAGGGGCTCCTTTTTTCAGGGAGCACACGCGGAAAGGCCGGCGCCCAACGACGCCGGCCCAATCGTCTATAGGTATCGGTGGGCGATCAGCCGGCGGGGGGCGGAGGCGGGCGGCGTGCGGGCATCTTCGCCATAGCGTCCTTGCAGGCCGCGCTCAGCTTGTCGTTGTTTTCGCGCATGCACATCATCCTCTCGCGGCCCTCCTTGCCGTCGCAAAAGGTTTTCATGTCGGCCGCGCAGGCCTGGCGCATGGCTTGACGTGCGGCCTGCTGTTCCGGGGTGGGGGCAGGCCCGCCGCCGGGGGCTTCTTGGGCGAGGGCTGAGCCGCCGAGAGCGAGGGCGGCCAGCGCCACCGCGATTTGAAGCTTCATGGGGTTGGTCTCCGACTTGGTTGGGTCTTCACCATAGGTGCAGCCCCCGCCGGCAGTGTTTCGGATCGGTACGGTTAGATTGCGGCCACTATGTTACGGAAACCAGACGGCCGGGTCGCAACCGGGCCTGCCAGGGCCCCCAGGGTCACGACGTGGCGCTCTTCTTCCCCCCGATCCGTGGCTCGGCGCCGGCCAGCAGGCGTCGGATATTGGGCAGGTGGCGGATGTAGATCAGCACTCCCATGACCGCAGCCAGCACGGCTATCGGCGTGGGGCGGTGAACCAAGAACACCAAAAGAGGCGCCAGCAACGCCGCCGTCAGGCCGGCGAGGGACGAAATCCGGAACACCGCCGCCATCAAGATCCAGGTCGCCCCGGCCAACAGGCCAACAGGCCAGGCCGCCGCCAAGAGCGTACCGAAGTACGTCGCCACCCCCTTGCCGCCCTTGAAGCCCAGCCAGACTGGGAAGAGATGCCCGAAGAAAGCCGCGCCGCCCGCCAGGCTGGTCAGCACCGCCTGAGTCGCCTCGCCCTGGGCGCGGGTGGCCAGCCAGGCGAACAGCACCGCCACTGCGCCCTTGCCGCCATCGCCCAGCAAGGTCAGCGCGGCCAGGTCGCGGCGCCCGGAGCGCAGCACATTGGTCGCCCCGATATTGCCTGAGCCGATGGCCCGCGGGTCGCCGGCGCCCGCCAGCTTCATAACGATCACCCCGAACGGGATCGACCCCAGCAGGTAGCCGCCGAGCACGGCGCAGGCGATCTGGATGGTGCTCAAGCCTTCGAACATTGACGCTCCCCTTGCGGGATTCGTAACCCACCGTCCGCCCCGGGCCTAGACCTCCCTGGAAAAGGCCGCCTTCAGGGCGGCGATCCGCGACTCGTTACGCCGATAGAAGGTCCACTGCTTGATGCGTTTGGGCGTCACCAACTCCGCCTGCGCGAGAATACGCATGTGCTCGCTCAGAGTCGGCTGGGTCACGCCAAGCTTCTCCGCGATCAGTACGGCGCAGACGCCGTCATCGACCAGATCGCCGTCCACCTGCTCACGGAAGTGCGCGCGGGGGTCCTTCAGCCATTCCAGGATCAGCAGGCGTCGGTCGTTTCCAAGCGCTTTCAGGGCGTCGACGATATACATATCGGCGAATGGCTAACTGACGATGCGCCGCCGGTCCAGTGCGTGCGGCGGCGCCCTAGCCGGCGAACACGGTGCGCCCGTCCACCACGGTCCGCAGCACCTTGCCCTGCAGCCGACGGCCGTCAAAGGGCGAGTTCTTGGATTTCGAGATCAGCTTGTCCGCGTCGATCAGTAGCGGGGCGTTCAGGTCGCACAGCACCAGATCGGCCGGCGCGCCCTTGGCCAGTCGGCCCGCCTCCAGGCCCAGCAACTCGGCCGGCGCGCAGGTGACCGTGCGGATCAGGTCGATCAGCGGGATGCGGTCCTCGTGGTGGAAGGTCAGCAGCGCGGGCAGGAGCGTTTGCAGACCCACCGCGCCCGGCGCCGCCTCGTCGTAGGGCAGGCGCTTGTCCTCGGCCGGCGCCGGGGCGTGGGCCGAGACCACCACCTGGATCAGTCCGGTCGCGACCGCCTCAATCACCGCCTGGCGGTCGTCCTCGCTCCTGAGCGGCGGGTCGAGCTTACAGAAGGTGCGGTAGTCGCCGATATCGATCTCGTTGAACGACAGGTGGTTGATCGAGGTGGTGGCGGTGATCGCCAGGCCTTTGTCGCGGCCCCGCTTCAGGCTCTCCAAAGCCGACGCCGTGGTCACCTGGTCAACCAGCAGCCGACTGCCCGTGAGCTCCACTAGAGCCAGATCCCGCTCGAGCATGATTTTCTCGGCGATCGCCGGGACGCTGGGCAGACCCATCCGCGAGGCGAACTCACCCTCGCTGGCCGCCGCCCCCGCCGAAAGCCAGGGGTCCGCCGGCCGGTGCGCGACCAGCACGCCGAACGCCTTGGCGTAGGAGAGCACGCGCCGCATCACTTTGGAGTCGACGATCGGCCGGTCGGCGTCGGAGATGTAGAGACAGCCTGCCTCGGTCATCAGGCCGATCTCCGCCATTCGCTCGCCGCGCGCGCCCTTGGTAGCGGCCCCGGCCACGTGGACCTTGACCAGTTCGATGTCGCGGGCCCGCCTGAGAATGAAGTCGACGACGGAGGGCTCGTCGATCACCGGGTCGGTGTCCGGCTGCAGCACGATGGACGTCACCCCGCCCGCCGCCGCCGCCCGGGCCGCGGATTTCAGCGTCTCTTTGGTCTCGGTCCCTGGCTCGCCTGTCTTGACCCGGATGTCCACCAGTCCAGGCAAGAGCAGCGCACCCTTGCCATCGACCACCTCGACATCCCTGGACAACGCCCCCAGATCGCCGCCCTTCACCACGTCGGCGATGACCCCCTCGGTAACGATCAGGGCGCCCGGCCCGTCGTAGCCGCTGGCCGGATCCACCAGCCGCACGTTGGTGAAGGCGATGGGCTTGCCGCTCATCGTGCGTTCTCAAGCCGTGCGGCCAGGGAGGTCAGCACCGCCATCCGTGCGGCGACGCCCATCTCCACCTGGTCCTGGATCAGGCTGACGGAGAGGTCGTCGGCGACGTCTGAGTCGATCTCGACACCGCGGTTCATCGGTCCAGGATGCATCACCCGCACATGCGGCGCGGCGAAAGCCAGCTTCTCCCGGTCGAGGCCGAAGAAGCGGAAATACTCGCGTTGCGATGGGGCCATAACGCCATCCATGCGCTCGAGCTGCAGGCGCAGCATCATCACCACATCGCATCCAGCGATGCCCTCGCGCATGCGGTGGTGGATGGCGACGTTCCAGCGCTCGGCCTGGGCCGGTATCAAGGTCGGCGGGCCAACCAGCCGGACCTCCGCGCCCAGCATCTGCAGGAGCGCCACATTGGAGCGCGCCACTCGACTGTGCAGGACGTCGCCACAGATCGCCACCTTCAGGCCCGCGATGCGCCCGAACGATCGGCGCATGGACAGGGCGTCCAGCAGCGCCTGCGTCGGATGCTCGTGCTGCCCATCCCCGGCATTGATCACCGAACAGCTGACCTTCTGCGAGAGCAGGCTGGCGGCGCCCGACGAAGAGTGGCGCACCACCAGCAGGTCCGGCTGCATCGCGTTCAAGGTGACCGCGGTGTCGATCAGCGTCTCGCCCTTGGCGATCGACGACGAGCGCGGGCTCATGTTGACCACGTCGGCGCCCAAGCGCTTGCCCGCCAACTCGAAGGAGCTCTGGGTCCGTGTCGAATTCTCGAAGAACAGGTTCATCAGCGTCCTGCCTTTCAGCAGGTCGAGCTTCTTCGAGGTCTGCCGGTTCAGGCTGACGAATCCGTCCGCCAGGTCGAGCAGGTTTGCGACCTCGACTTCGTTGAGGTCGGTCGCTGATAGGAAATGGCGTTTGGGAAAGGAGAAGGTCCTTTGCAGGACCTCGTTCAAACCGGGCGGGGCCGTAGTCATTAAAGCGCCGTCTTAGAGCCCGTCGGCCCACAAGGGAAGGGCCGCGTTGCGTGCCTTGAGTTCGCCGCCTCCCGACGCCTAGGGTTCGACCCGCCGCCGGCCAGATTCGCCCACCGGAGCCGCCATGTCCGTCAACCTCTTCACCTTCGTCGGCCTTTATTCGCGCCTCCTCGACACCGCCGCCCACCTCCTGAAGAAGGGCGCCGCGCACGCCGTGGCCACCGGCGTTTCCGAAAACGAAATGCTCGACTGGCGTCTGATCGACGACATGCAGCCGCTTCGCTTCCAAGTGATGGTGGTCTGCAATTTCTCGCGGCAGTGGCCGGCGAGAGTGGCCGGTCTTGCCTTGCCAGCGGAGGTCGGCGCCGACCTGAGTCTCGCCGACTTCCTGGCCGCCATCGCCGAAGCCAAGGCCTATTTGGCGGCCCTGACCCCCGACCAGTTCGCCGGGCGCGACGATGTTCCGCTGACAGTCATGATCGGCACGGGGATGGAACCGACACTTCCGGCGGCTCAGTGGCTGACCGTCTTTGCGACCACCAACCTCTATTTCCATCTCTCGACGGCCTACGGGATCCTCCGCTCCAGGGGCGTCGAGATCGGCAAGGTGGACCTGTTCGCGGGCGGGCTTTAGCTCAGCCGGCCCGCGAACCCTGCTCGCGCAGGGCTGCGATCAGCCAGCCTTGGCCGGCTCGGACGAGCACAGCGGTGGCGAGGCCCTGTTCCGCCGCCCTCGCGCCACCCTGCGGCGTGTGCGCGCCGCGGATGGACCACTCGCCGTCCACGACCATCACGCCAGGCGCCGCCACCCTCGACCGTAGGGGCTTTGAAGCCCCCCTGGCTGCCGGCGTAGCCCATGGCGAACGCCTGGGCGTAGAAGGCTAAAATGTGAGCGCGGCCCTCGGCGTGGAGGCCGGTCGGATTGGTGAATCGCCGTCTGGACAGAAGAAGCCCGCGATGGCGGCCGCGTCGGCTCGGTTCCACGCCCGCACATAGCCTCGCTGCAGCACCTCGACCGCTGGGTCCGCCGCGGCCGCGGCGTGGACCGTGATCGTCGCCAAAGCCACGGCCGCAAGCGCTCCTCTACGGACGGGCGACATGGACGCCTCCGGAGTGCGACGGGAAATCGGCTAGCACGGGGCAGCCGCCCGCAGCGGATCTCGCCCGGCAGCCGGTGATAAAGCTCTCCAGTCTCGCCTGCTGTTCGGCAAGCGCACGAAGCTCGACCCGCACGCCGGCCAGCTTGGCCTCGGCGGTCTCGCGGACGACCGCACAGAACGTCCCGGGTCCATCGCCGGCGCGGGCGAGAAGGCGCTCGACGTCCTTCAGGGTGAAACCAAGACCCTGGGCAAGCCGAACGTAGCGCAGGATCCGCACAGCCTCGTCGTCGTAGTGACGATAGCCGCCGTCGGCGGGGCGGGCCAGCCTCGGCAGTACGCCACGGCGCTCGTAGAAGCGAATGGTCTCGACGCCCACGCCCGCCTCGCGGGCCAGGCGTCCGATGGTCCGGCGCCGCATCATGCTCTGTCGCCTCCTTCACATCGAAGGCATTTCTAGCCTCCGTACCTCGGTACGGAGTCAAGTCGCCGCGCGCAGGCGCTCCAGCGCGCCTTGCAGGATCCAGGCGGCGGCCATCTTATCCACCAGGTCGGCCCGCCGGGATCTTGTGACATCGGCCTCGTCGATCAGCACCCGATTGACCGCCATGGAACTCATCCGCTCGTCCCAGAAGGCGATCGGCAGGTCCTGGAGCCGCAGCAGATTGCGGGCGAAGGCGCGGCTGGACTGGCATCGCGGGCCTTCCGTGCCATCCATGTTGACCGGGAGCCCGATGATGATCGCCGCTGCGCCGCGGCTTTCCATCAGCTTGAACAGCGCCTTCGCGTCGTTGGTGAATTTGGTCTTGCGGATCAGCTCCATGGGCGTGGCGACCGTTCGCGTTGCGTCGGAGACGGCCACGCCGATCGTCTTTTCCCCCAGGTCCAAGCCCACGATCGGCGCATAGGCGCTCAGCTGGGCGGGGAGTTCGAGGAGGTCTACGACGGCCATCGGCCACCCATAGCTTGCAAAACCACCCGCCGCACGGCTAACCCACGCCCTTGAGTTTGAGGAGGATGGCATGACCATCGACGCGGCGACCGTGCGCAAGGTCGCCAGGCTGGCGAGGATCGCCGAGCCTGAGGAGAAGCTTGAGGGCCTGGCCAGGGAACTCTCGGCCATCATCGACTGGATCGAGCAGCTGAACGAGGTCGACACTGACGGCGTCGAGCCGATGGCGTCGGCTGTGCACATGCCCGCGCCCATGCGCGACGACGTGGTCACCGAAGGCGGCGATCCGGAGCTCGTGCTCTCCAACGCCCCCAAGCGGGCGGGTAACTTCTTCGTCGTCCCCAAGGTGGTCGAATAGATGACTGAGTTTACCTCGCTCACGCTCAAGGCCGCCCTGGAGGGCTTGAAGTCCAAGGCCTTCTCCTCTGTCGAGCTCACCCAGGCGCACGTCGAGGCCGTCGAAGCCGCACGCGCGCTCAACGCCTACGTTCTGGAGACTCCGGAACAGGCGCTGGCGATGGCCAAGGCTTCGGACGATCGCCGAGCGGCTGGGACGGCGGGGCCACTGGACGGCGCGCCACTGGGTATCAAGGACCTCTTCTGCACCAAGGGCGTGCGATCGACCGCCGGCTCGAAAATCATCGGCGAGTTCACGCCGACCTACGAATCGACCGTCACCGCCAATCTCTGGCGCGATGGGGCCGTCATGCTGGGCAAGCTCAACATGGACGAGTTCGCCATGGGCTCGTCCAACGAGACCTCGGCCTGGGGACCGGTGGTCAATCCCTGGCGCTCGAGCGGCGGCAACGCCAAGCTGACGCCCGGCGGGTCCTCCGGCGGCTCGGCCTCGGCGGTCGCCGCCGAGCTCTGCCTGGGCGCAACAGCCACCGATACCGGCGGCTCGATCCGCCAGCCGGCCTCTTTCACCGGCACGGTTGGTATCAAGCCCACCTATGGCCGCTGCTCGCGCTGGGGCGTCGTGGCCTTCGCCTCTTCGCTGGACCAGGCGGGGCCGATGGCGCGCACCGTCGAGGACGCCGCCCTCCTGCTGACTTCGATGGCCGGTCATGACCCGAAGGACTCCACAAGCCTGGCGGTCGAAACGCCTGACTTCGCGTCGTTCGTCGGCAAATCGGTGAAGGGCCTGCGCGTCGGCGTGCCACGCGAATACCGCGTGGACGGGATGCCCGCCGAGATCGAAGCGCTCTGGGAGCAGGGAATCGCCTGGCTGAAGGACGCCGGCTGCGAGATCGTCGAGATCTCCCTGCCTCACACTAAGTATGCCCTGCCGGCCTACTACATCGTAGCCCCGGCCGAGGCGTCGTCGAACCTAGCCCGCTACGATGGCATGCGTTACGGCCTGCGCGTCGACGGCGGAAACCTGACGGAGACCTATGAAAATTCGCGCGCCGAAGGCTTCGGCGCCGAGGTCAAGCGCCGGATCCTGATCGGCACCTATGTGCTCTCGGCCGGCTATTACGACGCCTATTACCTGAAGGCGCTGAAGGTTCGCCGCCGCATCGCCGACGACTTCGACCAGGCGTTCGAAAAGGTCGACGCGCTCCTGACGCCGACGGCTCCTTCGGCCGCCTTCAGCCTGGGCGACAAGTCGGACGACCCGGTCGCCATGTACCTGAACGACATCTTCACGGTCACCGTGAACCTCGCCGGACTGCCCGGGATGAGCGTGCCGGCCGGCCTCGACGCCTCGGGCCTCCCGCTTGGCCTGCAGCTGATCGGCCGCGCGCTCGACGAAAGCACCCTGTTCTCGCTGGGCGGCGCGCTGGAGAAGGCTGCGGACTTCCGGGCCAAGCCGCAAAAATGGTGGTGATCCGCCCCTGACGCGGGCAATCTGCGCCGAAGCGCTGGGGCGTGGGGGGCCGGACTGTCGTGAAATCCTGGATAACCAGCGCGCTGGCGCTTGGCTTGTTGCTCGCGGCGAGCGCCGCACAGGCCTCCGATGTCGGCAAGCCTGCCCACGACTTCAGCCTGACGACGCTCGATAAGCAGGAGGTGACGCTGGCCGGCCTGAAGGGCAAGGTTGTCGTCGTAAACCGCTGGGCGACGTGGTGCACCCCATGCAAAGCCGAGATGGTCGCGTTTGAGAACTATCTGCGGACCCATCCGGGCACGGATCTGAAAATCTACGCCGTGACTGTCGAGTTGCAGTTCCCGAGCTCCAAGCTGAAACCGCTGCAGGGAGTCCTGTCGTTTCCGCTCGCAACCAGCATTTCCGGGGCCAGCTACCGCGTCAAGGAAGGGGTGCCGACGAGCTATGTGATCGATCGGGCGGGGACGCTACGCTACGCCGCGTCGGGCGCGTTCGACCTGGAGGGTTTTGATGCGCTGGTAACGCCGTTGCTGAAGGAACCGGCGCCGGACGCGCGGCCTGCGGCTTCAGCCACCTCCGCGGCGCGCTAGAAGGTGCGGCCTCCCGCCCCGAGGGGCGAGAGACTGCTATAATCCAAACCTACTTGCCGGCCTTGTCGAGGTCGGCCTGGATTTGCTTCAGCTTGGCGTCGTCGATGGCGCCTTGGCTCATCGGGGCGACCTGGGCCAGCGTCATGTCCTTGATCTGGTCCATGTACTGGTCAATGCCGGGAACGTCCTTTTCGAGGACCGCCTTGGAGGTCGGGTTGGCCCACAGGGCGCCGATGGTGGTCTTGTCGACCGACACCGGACCGCTCGCAGCGGCCGGCGCGGCGGCAGGAGCCGCGGCGGGCGCTTGAGCGAATGCCGGAACGGCGGCGAGGGTCGCGAGGGCGATAAGGCCCGCGGCGAGCTTAATGGTCATCTGATGGGTTCCTTCCCCGGGTGTTGATCCCGCCGAGCATGAACGCAGCGGCGGGGTGCGGCGCAAGCTTGATGCTTGAAGCGCGGCGCTGTTGATCCGTCGTCGAGCACAGGCGACCACCGACCCGCGAACGGGACGAGTGGGCGCACAAAAAAGACTCTATTTGATTTTGTCGAGCTCGGCCTGAATGGCCTTCAGCTTGGCGTCGTCGATCGCGCCCTGGCTCATCGGGGCGACCTGGGACAGCGTCATGTCCTTGATCTGGTCCATGTACTGCTCAAGCGTCGGCAACTCCTTCAGGAGCACCGCCTTGGCGGCCGGGTTGGCCCACAGGCTCCCGATCGGGGTCTTTTCGACGCTTAAGGGGCCTGCGGCGGCCGTCGCGGGCGCGGGCGGAGGGCCCGGTTGGGCGAAGGCCGGCGCAGCCGCCAGCGTGGCGAGGGCGGCCAGCGCCGCGAGGGTGGTGGTCTTCATGGGTTCCTTCCCCGAGGTTCCAATAGCGGCGTCCTTTGAGCCTGCTTTTGTAGCCTTGCGCAAGCTGACGCGCGCGTCACGCTTTCTCTGGGGCCTTCGGGGCGTTAGTGAGGCGGAATGACTGAGAAGAGCAAGTTGATCGAGGGCCGCACCGGCCCGTGGGAAATTGTCCTGGGGTTGGAGGTCCACGCCCAGGTGGCTTCGAACGCGAAGTTGTTCAGCGGCGCGGCCGTGGGATTCGGCGCTGGGCCGAACGAGCAGGTCTCGCTCGTGGATGCCGCCATGCCGGGCATGCTGCCGGTGATCAACCGGCACTGCGTTGAACAGGCGGTGAAGACCGGACTTGGCCTGAAGGCCCAGATCAATCTGAAGAGCCATTTCGACCGGAAGAACTATTTCTACCCCGACCTGCCGCAGGGCTATCAGATCAGCCAGTACAAGCATCCGATCGTGGGCGAGGGCGAGGTGACCGTCGAACACGATGATGGCTCGACCTTCACGGTTCGTATCGAGCGGCTGCACCTGGAACAGGATGCCGGCAAGAGCCTGCACGATCAGGATCCCGGCTCGACTTACGTCGACCTCAATCGCGCAGGCACGGCCCTGATGGAGATCGTCTCTATGCCCGACATGCGCTCGTCGGAAGAGGCGGCCGCTTACGTCAAGAAGCTGCGCACTATCCTGGTCTATCTGGGCACCTGCGACGGCGACATGGAGAAGGGCAACCTGCGGGCTGACGTGAACGTGTCGGTCTGCCGCCCCGGCGCCTACGAGAAGTTCCGCGAGACCGGCAGCTTCAGCCATCTGGGCACGCGCTGCGAGATCAAGAACGTCAACTCCTACCGCTACATCCAGCAGGCCATCGAGTATGAGGCGCGCCGCCAGATCGAGATCATCGAGGATGGCGGCAAGGTCGACCAGGAGACCCGGCTGTTCGATCCGGGCAAGGGGGAGACCCGGTCCATGCGCTCGAAGGAAGAGGCGCACGACTACCGCTACTTCCCCGATCCGGACCTCCTGCCGCTCGACCTCGATCCCGCCTGGGTCAAGGCTATCGAGGCGACCCTGCCGGAACTGCCCGACGCCAAGAAGGCCCGCCTTCAGTCCCAGTACGGGCTCTCGGCCTATGACGCCGGCGTGCTGATAACCGAGCAGGCCCGCGCCGACTTCTACGAGGCCGCCGCCAAGGGCCGCGACGCCAAGCTCACCGCCAACTGGGTGACCAACGACCTGGCCGCGCGGTTGACCGCCGGAGGGCTGGAGATCGCGGATTCGCCCATCGGCCCCGACGGCGTCGCCGAGCTGGTGCAGCTCATTGAGGAGGGCGTGATCTCCTCGAAGATCGCCAAGGACGTCTTCGAACGCATGTGGGCCGGGGAGGGCCGCGCGCGCGAGGTGGTGGAGAAGCAGGGGCTCCAGCAGGTCTCCGACACCGGCGCTCTTGACGCCATTATCGACAGGTTGATCGCCGGTAACCCCGGACAGGCCGCCCAGGTCAAGGACAAGCCCCAGGCCATCGGCTGGTTCGTCGGTCAGGTGATGAAGGAAACCGGCGGAAAGGCGAACCCGGGCCTCATCAACCGACTGCTTCGCGCCAAGCTCGGCGCCGGTTGAAGCCGCAGGCTCAGGGATAACGGCCCAGGGATCAGATCGAATCGATCTGATTGCGCCGGACCTAGTACGGCACCACGTCAAAGACCTGGCCGGTGGACCGCGAGACCAGCGCCATGCCGGCGGGCGTGCGCACCCAGTCATAGCCGCGCGGCGGCGGGCGCAGGCGATAGCGGCCAGGGTCCTGGATCACCTCGCCCCCGTAGGGTCCAAGATAGCCGCCGCGACGCGGAGCAGCCTGGTAGGGGCTTGGCGGCGGGGCGTAGGTGCGCGGGTCGGCGCGGCGCTCGTACCGAGGATCAGGACGCGTCTCGCGGCGGGGTTCCTGGCGCTCCCAGCGTCCGTCGCCGCGATATTCGGTCCCGCCCCGGTATTCGCCGCCCGGCCACGCCTGAGGTGGTGGCGCGCCGTGGCCGCCGCCGGGCATGCGGCCGTAACCGCCCGGCATGCGGCCGTAGCCTCCGGGCGCACGGCCGTCGCTCCCTGGGCCGTGCTGCTCAGGGCGGCCGCCGCCGTCGTGATGATCCTTCGCCATGGCCTCGCCGTTCGTCGCCAATAGACCGGCTACGAACACAGCGGCCGACGCGAAGGAGATCAGGCGTCGCATTCGCCGGTCGTCCTAAAAAGCCCCTCTGTCGGCGTTTACAATGTCAGGCACGCCTGAACTGCGCCTGAACAAATGTGGGCGATCTGCCCGTACGCTTGCCTATGTCAGAGGCTTGGCCATCTATCGTGGCAGAAGCGCGCGTAAAAGGGGAAGATCGCATGGTTCGACCGATCGAAGTTTACTACTGGCCGACGCCCAACGGGCACAAGATCACTATCGCGCTCGAGGAAATGGGCCTCCCTTACGAGATCAAACCGGTGAACATCGGTCGCGGCGAACAGTTCACCTCGGCGTTCCTGGCGATAAGCCCCAACAATCGCATGCCGGCCATTATCGATCCTGACGGACCTGACGGCGCGGCGATGTCGGTTTTCGAATCTGGCGCAATCCTCCAGTACCTTGGCCGCAAGACGGGGCAGTTCTACGGATCGGACGAGCGCACCCGCGTGCAAATCGAGGAGTGGGTGTACTGGCAGATGGCCAATCTCGGCCCAAACGCCGGCCAGGCGCACCACTTCCGAGGCTACGCGCCCGCGATGATCGCCGACCAGCGCCAGGTCGCCTACGGCGCCATCCGATATACCAACGAGGTCAACCGCCTCTATGGCGTGCTCGATGCCCGACTGCAGGGGCGTGAGTACATCTGCGGCGACTATTCCATCGCCGACATGGCCAGTTGGCCGTGGACCGTGCCCTGGAAGCTGCAGGGGATCGACCTTGAGGAATTTCCCAATCTGAAGGCGTGGTTCGCGCGCATGGAGGCCCGCCCCGCCGTCGCAAAGGCCATGCAGATCGGGCACGACATTCGCCGCGGCCCTGGCCTGCAGGCCACGGGCAAGGAGGCCGAAGAGGCGCGAAAGATGTTGTTCGGCCAGAGGGCGCGCCACTAGCACCGCGCGTGCGACCTGCAGGCCACATGAAAATCAGACAACGGCGGCTTTAACCATGTGTTCAGCGCCATGCCTGTTTCCTGAGGCTGCGATAGGGCCGGAACAGGGTTCCCAGAACGGGGGTTCGCCGGTCGCAACAGGGACAAGGTCATGCTTGCGCAGCTGCAAGTCGCCACCGAGGGATTGCCGTTGCCGGACGCTCAAGCGACCGGGGACGAGTTGTTCCGCCTGGGTCTGCTCTATTCGACGGGCCAGGGCGGGGCGCCGCTGGACTATGTTTCGGCTCACATGCTGTTCAACCTTGCCGCCATGCGCGGCTCGGTCGAGGCCAAGGTGTACCGTAAGGAGATTTCCGAGGAGATGGCCTCCGACGACGTCGCCGAAGCGCAACGCCAGGCCCGCGAGTGGCTTGCCCAAGGCTGAGAGGCCGTGTTTGGCCATGAGCTTCCGTTTGCGGCCGAGGCGCACAGCCGTCTAGGCAGAGCCGCGCGCGTCAGCTAGAAACCCGCTCCCAGCTCGGCCGGCCGTTAGGCCGCCTGCTGCTGGATCGGGCGCCGAGCGAAATCTCGACGTCTCAAGGTGACGTGGCCGAGTGGCTGAAGGCAACGGTTTGCTAAATCGTCATACCTGAAAGGGTATCGAGGGTTCGAATCCCTCCGTCACCGCCACTTCTATCTGAAATGATTGAAGTTTCCGACCGTGCCGGGTCGGAAATCCACCGACCGGCCCGCCAAAGGAAAAAATGGCGGTCAGCGGCTGGCCCTGGCCGTCGGCCCGGCAGTCTGACACAGCGCTGGCGCTCGCCGTGTCCTCGGAGGCTCTAAGCGAATCACCACTGGGGAACGGATTTGGTGACGAGCAATTTCGGCCGCGAACTGGATCGAAGCCTGGCACGGCTCAAACCTGCAGCCCTTCGCTAAACCAGGTTCGCCGCCGCTCAGGCCGCTGCCGGAATACGGACCGTCAGTTGGCGATAGGCGCGCAGGAAGCAGGACTTCAGCCGCACAGGCTTGTCCAAGACCTCGATCGTCGGGAAGCGCTTCAGGATCTCCTCCCAGACGATCTTCAGCTGCATCTCCGCCAGCCGCATGCCGACGCAGCGGTGGATTCCGAAGCCGAACGAGACGTGGTGGCGTGGACGCTCGCGGTCGATGATGAATGCCTCGGGGTTCTCGATCGCCGTGTCGTCCCGGTTACCCGATACGTACCACATCACCACCTTTTCGCCGGCCGTGATGGTCTTGCCGCCAAGCTGGAAATCGGCCCTTGCGGTGCGGCGCATGTGGGCAACCGGGGTCTGCCAGCGAATGATCTCAGGGATCGTCGAGTCCAGCAGCGCCGGATTGGCGCGAAGCTTGGCGAGCTGATCCGGATTCTGGGTGAACGCGATCAGGCCGCCGGTGATCGAGTTGCGGGTCGTGTCGTTGCCGCCGACGATCAAGAGGATGATGTTCCCCAGGAACTCCATCAGCGGCATTTCCTTGGTGGACTCGCCGTGGGCCAGCATCGAGATCAGGTCGTTCGCGGGCGGGGCGTCGACGCGCTGGTCCCAAAGGCCCTTGAAATAGGCGGCGCACGCCATGAGCTCGGCGTGAACCTCATCGCGGGTCATGACATCGCTCATGTCGGTGACGGCGAGGTCGGACCAGTAGCGGAGCTTGTGACGCTCCTCGAAGGGAAAGTCGAATAGGGTCGCCAGCATCTGAACGGTGAGTTCCACCGATACCCGCTCGACCCAGTCGAAGGGCTCGCCGATCGGTAATTCGTCGAGGATCTTCGCGGCCCGGCTGCGGATCAGAGGCGCGAAGTTGGCGAGGTTGTCGGAGGAGACGATCGGCGCAATCGTCTTGCGCTGCACGTCGTGTTTCGGGGGGTCCATGGCGATGAAGTTGGGCATCTGCATGTCATCGTCGGCGGGGTCGTAGATCGAGATCGCGCCCTGGGAAGAGAAGACGTCGTGATGCGTCTCCACCTCGACGATGTCGTCGAACTTGGTCACTGACCAATAAGGCCCGAACTCGCTCTCGGCGCAGTAGTGGACCGGGTCCTCGCGGCGAAGGCGCTCGAAGAAGGGCCAGAAGGTGTCGGTGACGAAGCGGTCCTGCAGGCTGACGTCGATCTTATCGAGGGGCGTCGAATACGCTTCGGCGCGCGCGGCGTCGAAGGCGGCGGCATCGTCGGCCATGGCCGGTCCTCCGTTTCAGCTCGGAGGGAAGGTGAGACCCGCCTTACCGATCTGGCAAGGGGCGTTCGCAATCCGACCGGTGGCGCGGCCTGACCTAGTGCGATGGTCCGTCGTGCGCCTGTCAGGCCGCCGAGGCCGTTCGGCTGAACGGGACCGACTGCGCCGGGGGCGATTCAACGACTTGCGCGATGGCCGCAAAGAGGGCGGTTGCATCGATGGGCTTGGGCACCATCTGGTCCATGCCGGCCGCCTTGTACTCGGCTACCTGATGGGTCATGGCGTTGGCCGTCACCGCGATGATCGGCGTGTGGCGCAACCCGCGCGCCCGTTCGCGGTCGCGGATAGCCAGTGTCGCGGCCACGCCGTCCATCACCGGCATCTGGATATCCATAAGGATCACATCCCAGTCCTGCACCTCCCAGGCCTCCAGGGCCTCGCGTCCGTTCTCGACAACGGTCGCGATGATGCCGGCCTGATCCAGCAGGGCTTTCAGCACCACGCGGTTGGTAACGTTGTCCTCGGCGGCGAGGATTCGGATTTCGCGAGGGGTCACGGCCGCCGGCGTCGGGGATCTCTGGGGGCCGACGGCGGAAGGGCGCGCGTCGACCCGTGGCAGGGGCAGCCTCAGGATGAAGGTCGAGCCACCGCGCGGCTCGCTCTCGGCCTCGATCGCGCCGCCCATCAGGAGGGTCACCTCACGGCAGATGGCGAGCCCGAGGCCGGCGCCGCCATACCGGCGGGTGCGGCTCGCGTCGGCTTGGAAGAAACCGTCGAAAAGGCGCTCGAGATCCACCGCAGCAATGCCGATCCCGGTGTCAGCGACGCGGAACACCAATCCGTCGGCTTCCCACGTCGCGCTGAGGGTCACTCCGCCCGTGTCGGTGAACTTAACCGCGTTGTCGGCCAGGCTGTATAGCATGCGCCGGATGCGCGGCGAGTCGCCCTCGTAGTGGCCGCGGGCGGCGGCGTCGATCTCAAAGGAGAAGGATAGACCCTTCTTTTCGGCGAGCGGCTGATAGGCGGCGACAATGCCGCGCATCAGGTGTTCCAGGTCGAACTCAGCCACTTCCAGCTCGAGGGCGCAGGCCTCGATCTTGGAAAGATCGAGGAGATCGTTCAGCACCGCCAGCAGGCTCTCGCTCGAGCGGCGGATGACTCTCACCTGTTCGTACTGCACCTGCGTCAGCGGTTCGGCGGCGAGCGCTTGGGTCATGCCCAGCACCCCGTTCAGCGGCGTGCGCAACTCGTGGCTCATCGTCGCCAGGAAGTCCGACTTGGCGCGGTTGGCCTGTTCGGCCGCGCGCTCTCGTTCCTCCGCAGCCTCGCGTGCGGTCATCAGCTCGTTCCAGGCGGCGGCAAGCTGCCCCCGGGCCGACCAGAGCTGCACGGCAACGGTGACCATGGTGAAGCAGGCGACAAGCGCACGCCAATTATGACCATGCGCCAGAGCGATCGCGGCCTGATTGTAGGTCACCAGGCCCAGCACCGCGGCATACGGCGACAGGCACGCGATCAGAATCCGCCAAGAGCGGTAGTAGCACATGAGCACGTGCACCATGGAGACGCTCATCAGGGCGAAGGCGAAGAGGCGCTCGCTGGGTCCGCCCCGGGCGATCAGTGCGAGCGCCGCCAGGGCCGAGAGGCTCGTCGCCACGATGCGCGCGAGGACCGCCCAGGCTCCGGCCGCGCTCGTAAAGCGGCCGCCCCTGGCGACGACGCGCAACAGAATATCCTCGAGCGCCAAAACCACGAACGCCGCCACCGACCAACCGAGCACCCAGCGCCAGGGCGTCACGGTCAGGAGGGCGATGACGATCATGGCCAGTCCGCTGGCCTGAATGACCAGGTTCCGGCTGATCTGAACGGCGAAGACCATTGTGTTCGGCAGCGGGCTTCGCATCATGGTCCGGCGTCCTGGGCGGGGAGACATGGTTGACGACTCCGCTCAGTCGCCAACCTGCCCGCAATTTACTGACGCAATGTTACGACCATCAGTTGCAAATGATGTCGCTGCACTCTGAGGTCAGGTGACCGCCGCGCGCGTTTGGAACTCCACCCGGTCCCAGGCCCGGGTGGCGAGCACTTCGCAGAGGATTTGCGCCGCCTCCCAGACTTCGGCGAAGCCCAGGAACAGCGGCGAGAAACCGAAGCGTGCGATGTCCGGCGCACGGAAATCGCCCACCACCCCGCGCGCCATCATGGCCTGGACCAGCGCATATCCCTGAGGATGGGAGAAGGCGACGTGAAGTCCCCGCGCTGCGCCGTCCCGCGGGCTCGCCAACGCGAGATCGGGATCGACGTTGCGGGCCTCCACCTCGGCGATGAACAGGTCTGTCAGCGCCCGGCCCTTAGCCTCCACCGTCCCGGGATCGGCTTCCAGCTGCAGGTCGACACCGACCTCTAGCGCCGCCAGACCAAGGATCGGCGGGGTTCCGGTGATCTGGCCGCGAATGTCCGTAGCCGGACGATAACCATCCTCGAAGGCGAACGGCTCTGCGTGGCCCATCCAGCCGGTCAGCGGCGAGCGGATCGAGGCCTGGTGACGTTTGGCCACGAACAGGAAGGCCGGCGCGCCAGGTCCGCCGTTCAGGTACTTGTAGCTGCAGCCCACCGCCAGGTCGGCCCCTGCAGCGGTCAGGTCGACGGCGATAGCGCCTGCGCTATGGCACAGGTCCCAGAGCACCAGAGCGCCTTTGGCGTGGGCCAAAGCGGTCACCTTCGCCATGTCCCAACGGAGCGCTGACTTATAGTGGACGTGAGTCAGCACGACGACGGCGGTGTCCTCATCGATGGCGGCGATGAGGTCTTGCGGCGCCACGGTCTTCAGCTTGGCGCGCTCGCCCAGCAGCGCGGTCAGGCCCTGGAGGGCGTAGAGGTCGGTCGGAAAGTTGCCGAATTCCGACAGAACGGTTTTCCGGCCTGGCCGAAGCGACAGCGCGCCGGCGGCCAGCTTGAAAAGGTTCACGGAGGTGGAATCGGCGACGACGACCTCATCGGGCTGAGCCCCGAGCAGCCGGGCGATCTTGGACCCGACCCGCATGGGTGCGGCGATCCATCCGGCTTCATTCCAGCTGCGGACCAAGCCTTCACCCCACTCCTCGCGAATCGTTTCGGCGAGGCGCTGATGGGCCGCCAGCGGAGGCGGGCCGAGTGAGTTTCCGTCGAGGTAGATCACGCCTGGCGGCAGGGCGAACGCGCCGCGGAACCTCGCCAGCGGATCGGCCGCGTCCAGCCCTTCGGCGTCTTGCCGGGTCACGGCGCCGGATCTGGATTTCAGCGGACGCATGGAAGCGTCTTAGTGCGCGCCGGCGGAGCCTGGAAGGGCGCGCGCGATAAGGCGCGCTGGCGTCGAGCCCCGGCCGGCCTGTTCCAGGTCCGTCTACGGGCTGACATCAGTGAGGTTGGCGTGCTTACATCGTCTCGGCCCGACGTCATGCGTCAGCGGCATTTGAACCAAGCCATTTTCGCGGGCGCAAAGACCCGCCGGGGGATTCCACGATGAGCAAACTGACCCATTTCGCCCTGGCCTTGGCGCTGGCGACGAGCCCGGCCTACGCGTTGGAGCCGGCGGCGAAGCCCGCAGTGGCGACGCCCGCCCCGAAGTGGCCTGGCCTGCCGCCGGGCGCGGTCGAGGAGATGGCTGCGATGCGCGACGGCGTGAAGCTCGCCGCCAACGTCTTCAAGCCCGCGGGAACCGGTCCATGGCCCGTGGTGATGACCCGCACGCCCTATCTGAAGGACGGCCGCCTCGACAAGGAGCACGATCCGGATGGCGCGAAGATGCGCGCGGCGCTCGTCAAGCAGGCCAAGCACTACACCGATGCGGGCTTCGTCTTCGTGCTGCAGGACGTACGCGGCAAGGGGCGCAGCCAGGGCTTCTACGCCGCGTTCGAGAACGACATCGAGGACGGCTACGACAGCGTCGAATGGGCCGCCGCCCAGCCCTGGAGCAACGGCAAGGTCGGCCTCTCCGGAGGCTCGGCGATGGGCATCACCTCCAACGAGGCGGCCATGGCCGCTCCGCCGCACCTGAAGGCGGCCTACGTCGTGGTGGCGCCCTACGACCTCATGCAGAACAGCTACATGGGCGGGGTGCTGAAGGAGAAGGACGTCCTCGGGTGGTCGAAAGGGCAGGGCGTTTCGGACGCGGTGCTCGATGGCCAGCGTCGGCGGGTCGCGGACGACATCATCTGGAACCGCAGCGCGATGAGCACGAACCGCAAGTACATCCAGATCCCGATCTACAACGTCGGCGGCTGGTACGACATCTTCGACCACGGGAACATTTCGAACTTCGAATATCTGCAGAACCAAGGAGCGAAGGGCGCGCGGGGCAACCAGAAGCTCCTGATGGGGCCGTTCGGCCATGGGACGCTGAGCGGGAACCTGGAATATCCGGGCTTCGACCGGCTGAACCTGGCCGGCGACCAGGAGATACGCTGGTTCGACTACTGGCTGAAGGGCGTCGACAACGGGATCATGGATGAGCCGCCGGTCAGCTACTACATGATGGCCGCAGCGGAGAAGGGCGCGCTCTCGCCCAAGAACCGCATGCTGACCTCGGCGAACTGGCCGCCGGCCAACCGCGAGGTGCGCTACTATCTAACCCACGACAAGGTGCTCAGCGCCAAGGCCCCGACGGGCGACGGCGTGAAAGTCTCCTACCGCTTCGACCCGGCCAACCCGGTCCCCACCGTGGGCGGCGCCAACCTGACCTTCGAACGCGGACCGATGGATCAGCGCGCGATCGGCCCGCGGGGCGACTACCTGCGCTTCCAGACGCCGGCGCTCGACAAGGATGTGACGATCGCAGGGCCCGTAAAGGTTGAACTCTATGGGGCCACCGATGGCCCCGACACCGACTTCATGGCCAAGCTGGTCGACGTCTATCCGGACGGCTACGAGGCCCTCGTGCTGGACGCTCCCGTCCGCGCCCGCTACCGCCACGGGCGCATGCCCGACGAGGTGAAGATGATGACGCCCGGCGCGCCAGAGGAGCTCGACATCGACCTCTGGTCCACCGCGATCACCTTCGAAAAGGGCCACAGGATCGCGTTGCACATCACCTCGTCGAGCAGCCCGCGCTTTGAAGTGAATCCCAATACCGGCGAGGCGCCGGGAGAGCACAGGCAGGCACCCCGCGTGGCGACCAACAGCGTCTTCATGGACGCTGCCCATCCGTCGGCGTTGGTCCTGCCGGTCGTCTATCCCGACGCGAAGTAGGCCGCGTTCAGGCGCGTCCGGCGACGGCCATGGTCTCCACGACCATGACGTCGGCGCCGTCCCCGGCGTCCATTATCTTCCGGAGCCGGGCCCGGGCGCGGTTCACGCGGCTCTTGATGGTGCCAAGTGCACAGCCGCAAATCTCGGCGGCCTCATCGTAAGAGAGGCCCGCCGCGCCGACCAGGATAAGCGCTTCACGATGCTCGGCCGGAAGCTTCTGCAGGGCGGCCTGCAGTGAACGCATGGCGACCCGCCAGTCCTGGGTCGGAGCGGATTTCAGAGACGCGGCATACTCGCCCGCCTCGTCGCGCACCTCGCGGCGGCGGCGCAGGACGTGCGTGTAGTAGGTGTTGCGCAGGATCGTGAAGAGCCAGGCGCGCAGGTTGGTGCCGGGCTCGAATTTCTCTCGGTTGGTCCACGCCTTCACCAGGGTGTCCTGGACCAGATCATCGGCATCCGATCCATTGTGGCTCAGAGACCATGCGAAAGCTCGCAGCGCGGGGATCATGCCGATGACTTCGTCCCGCCAGACGGACGTCTCGATCATCAGGACCTCGAAAGGTTCCCAGCAAACCCGACAGTTCACCGGACGCTCCCCAGCGTTCGATGAACGCGGCCCCGCTTCAGTCCGTTCCGGAAGCAACCATCCCTTTTTCTGAACGCTGTTTGCCGGGTGCGGTTGGCGCCGGGGTCCGGAGTGCTTAGGTCTGGCCCCTGCGCGGAGAGCGTGTCCGGCGACGGACGCGGAGAGGAGGCACATGGCCCAGTCCGATGATCCGCAGGCGCTCGCCACGGCGCAGGCCCTCAGTCCTGCCTCCGGCAGCGCCAAGCCGCCATCGAGCGCAAGCCACCGCTACCGCGCCCTTCGCCAGGCGACCGAAGCGCTCACGCGCTCACTGACTGCGGAGGATCAGCTCGCTCAGTCGATGCCTGACGCCAGTCCCACCAAATGGCACTTGGCGCATACCACCTGGTTCTGGGAAACCTTCCTGCTGATCCCCGGCTTGCCAGCCTACAGGCCATTCGATCCGCGCTTCCACTACCTGTTCAATTCCTACTACGAGGCGCTTGGGCCCCGGCAGCCAAGGCCGGAGCGCGGTCTTCTTACGCGGCCGTCACTGGACGACGTGCTGGCCTATCGGGCGCATGTCGACGAGGCCATGGGCCGCCTGCTGGCCGATGATGCTGGCGCGTTCAGCGACCTGTTGGAGCTGGGCCTGGCCCACGAAGAGCAGCATCAGGAGCTGATCCTGATGGACATCCTGCACCTTTTCGCCCAGTCGCCGCTGCAACCCGCCTACGCTCCGCCGCGCTGGGGTGTCGCCAATCCGGTTTCGCCCGATCCGCTGCGCTTTGTCCGCTTCGAGGGCGGGCTGGTAGAGGCAGGTCATGGGGGGCCAGGCTTCGCCTTCGACAACGAGGGGCCGCGCCACAGGGTCTGGCTGGAAGCCTTTGAATTGGCTGACCGGCTGGTGACCAACGCCGAATGGTTGGCCTTCATGGCCGATGGCGGCTACCGCCGTCCCGAACTGTGGCTCGCCGAAGGCTGGGCGCGCGCCCAGGCCGAGGGCTGGCAGGCGCCGCTCTATTGGCGGGCCGACCCAGGTAGGGAAGACACCTGGAGCGCGATGACGCTGCACGGGCTACGTCCCCTCGATCCTGCCGCCCCGGTGTGCCATGTCAGCTTCTACGAGGCCGAGGCTTACGCCGCCTGGGTCGGCGCACGCCTTCCGACGGAGGCGGAGTGGGAACATGCGGCGCAAGGCTTGCCGGTCGCCGGCAATTTCACCGCCTCTGGCCGCCTCGCAGCAGCCGCCCCGCTGTCCGGGGCGGGCCTGCGCCAGATGTTCGGCGATCTTTGGGAGTGGACGCGTAGCGCTTACGGGCCTTACCCGGGGTTCAGTCCCTCGCCCGGCGCCGTCGGGGAATACAACGGCAAGTTCATGGCCGGGCAGTTCGTCCTGCGCGGCGGTTCCTGCGTGACGCCGGCTGGCCACCTGCGCGCCAGCTATCGCAATTTCTTCTATCCCCAGCAGCGCTGGATGTTCTCAGGCGTGCGCCTGGCGCGCGACGCCGCTGCCGCCGATGCGTCCCAGGTTACCGACGCCTTCGAGGCCGACGTGCTGGCCGGCCTCGCCAGACCCCAAAAGTCGGTTCCGCCGAAATATTTCTATGACGCTGAGGGTTCGCGGCTGTTCGAGGCGATCACTGAGCTGGCGGAGTACTATCCCACCCGCACCGAAATCGCGTTGCTGCGCCGGATCGCGCCGGAAATCGCCGGGTTGATCTCACCTGATGCAGCACTGGTCGAGTTCGGCAGCGGGGCGAGCGTCAAGACCCGCATTCTGCTGGACGCCGCCCCGCACATCGGCGTCTACGCGCCCATCGATATCAGCCGATCCGCGCTGGACGAGGCTGCCGCAGCTGTCCGCCGCGACTACCCGGAGCTCATCGTGGCTCCGCTGCTGGAGGATTTCACCCGCGCGCTCACCTTGCCGCATGCCGCGCAGGCAAGGCCGGTCACCGGTTTCTTCCCCGGTTCGACGATCGGCAATTTCACACCTGATGAAGCCGAGGTGTTCCTGGTTGGCGCGCGGAGCCTGCTGGGCCAGGGCGCTCGGTTCCTCGTGGGAATCGACGTCGTGAAAGCGCCGGAGACCCTGGTTGCGGCTTATGACGACGCTCTTGGGGTCACCGCGGCGTTCAACAAAAACCTGCTGGCGAGGATCAATCGCGAACTTGGCGCCGATTTCGACCTGACGGCCTTTCGCCATCGCGCTCTGTGGAACCCCGACCAGAGCCGGATGGAAATGCACTTGGAGAGCACCAGGGACCAGCGCGTGAGAGTGGCCGGCCGCACCTTCACCTTCGCGAAGGGCGAAACCTTGCACACCGAGAACTCCTACAAGTTCACTGTCGAGGCCTTCGCCGCCTTAGCGCACAGGGCCGGCTGGACGCTGGAAACCAGTTGGCTCAGCGCCGAGCCCACCTTCGCCGTAGTCTCGCTTATCGCCTAGGCGAGGAAGTCAGGACTCTCGACCGCGCGTGCGTCCGCCACCGCGGCTGGCTTCGCCGCCTTTGCGGCCTGCGGAGGCCGCGAGATCGCGATCCTTCGCAAAGCTGCGCTTCTCGCCCGGTACGCTGGCCCCGCCCTTGCGGGCGATCTCGCGGCGGCGTTCGGGGTTCATGGCAGCGAAGCCGCGGCGGGCTCTCGGCTTGCCAGAGTCGACGGTGGGCATATCGTACGCTCCTCAATGCGTCTTGGGCGTTGCGGTTCAGCTAACCCGCGAGACGTGGCCAAGGTTGCGTCCGAGTCGGCGCCTTTTCTGGGCAAAGCACGACAATGGCCCATGGCGCCGCTGGAAAAGCGCCCTTTGGAGGCTCGATCACAAGCTCGCGATCAGCCCGATTTTTCGACCTAGAGTGGCAACTGAACCCGAACTGTCAGGCCGCCGCCGCTTCGGTTGACCAGGTCTACATCGCCGCCGTGGCCGCGGGCGATTGAGCGCACCACAGCCAAGCCAAGGCCGATCCCGCCCGTCTGGCGGCTGCGCGAGGGCTCGCGACGGTAGAAGGGCTCGAAAACCTTTTCGCAGTCCGCTGGCGGGATACCGGGGCCGTCGTCCTCGATCTCGACAAAAGCATTGGCGGCGTCGCGGAACACTCGCGTGCGGGCCCGACCACCGAACTTGACGGCGTTGTCCAGCAGGTTCGCGAACAGCCGTCGTAGCGCCATCGGGTCGCCCTCCAGCACCACCTTTTCTCCCGACTCCACTTCGGTGGAGGCGCCGGTTTCGGCCATCTCGTCGCAGAGGCTCTCCAGGAGCGACGAGAGCTCCAGCGGCGTGCGCTCGCCTGGCCTGCTCGCATCGCGAACGAAGGTCAGCGCTGCGGAGATCATCGCCTCCATCTGATCGATGTCGTTCGCCATTTTGGCCCGCTGGTCTTCGGGCAGGCTCTCGATGCGGAACCGCAGTCGGGTCAGCGGAGTGCGCAGGTCATGGGCGATGGCGCCAACCATGGCCGTGCGGTCCTCGACATAGCGACGCAGGCGCTCCTGCATGTCGTTGAAAGCGCGCACGGCGACGCGGATCTCCATAGGCCCCTTCAGCGCCAGCGGCTCGGCGCGTGGGTCGCGGCCCAGCCGTTCGGCGGCATCGGCGAAGAGCCGGATGGGCGCGGAGAGCCTACGGGCGAACACATAGGCGACGGGCGCCATGGCGATGGCCGACAGCACGAACCACAGGGCGATCCGTTGTTGCCAGGGTGTGAGGCCGAACGCCGGCTCCGGCCGAACCACCCGCCAGCGGCCGTCCGGTTGTCGGATGCCGACATCGAACGGGGCGATGAGGAAATGCTCCTCGCGAACCCCCTCACGAGCGATTCGTTCGCGTATGATGCGGAACACCCGGCGGTCGGCGAATGGCCCGGCCTTGGTGGCGATCACGACGCTATCGGCCGGAATGCCGAGGTCCTGGGCAAACTGAGCGCGTATGCGCGGCGCCGTGAGGCCTTCCATCGCCGGTCCCGGCGGCCTGTCGGCGGTTGTCACCTGGAGCTGTCGGCGCTCGGTGAACGACGGCGCGTTGCCGCGGAAGGTCTGCTCGATCTCCGAGAGCCGGTAGAAGTCTGGCGTCGGCGGCGGCAGATTGAAGATCAGGAAGAGGCTGATCGCCTGGGCCGCAACCAGGGTCAGGCCGGTCAGCGTCGCGAGTTGGACGAACAGTGAACCGGTGGGCCTGGAGCGGAGGTCGAACCTCACGTGCGCTTGACCTTCGCCGTGAACATGTAGCCCTCGTTGCGGATCGTGCGGATCAGTTCGTGGCCACCGCCGCCGTCGTCCAGCTTGCGTCGCAGCCGGCTGATCTGCACGTCAATCGCTCGGTCGAAGGCGTCGGAGTCAGGCCCGCGCGCGAATTCCAGCAGCTGGTCGCGGGTGAGGACCCGTTGCGGCCGTTCCACGAAGGCGCGGAGCAGGCTGAATTCGCCTGACGACAGGTTCACCACCACGCCGTGGGGGGAGCGCAGCTCGCGGCGCACCAGGTCGAGGCGCCAGCCGGCGAACTCGCAGCCCGCGCCGACACCGCCCGTCGTGCTACGTTGCTCGGCGCGACGCAAAACCGCGCGCACCCGCGCCAGCAGTTCGCGCGGATTGCAGGGTTTGGCCAGATAGTCGTCGGCGCCCAGTTCCAGCCCGACGATGCGGTCGGTGTCCTCGCCCATCGCCGAGAGCATGATGATCGAGGGTCCGCCTTCGCTGCTTGCGAACCGGCGGCAGATCGCCAGGCCGTCTTCGCCAGGCAGCATGACGTCCAGGACGATCAGGTCGACTGGGCCGCGCTCCAGCGCCTGCTCCATCTCCTGGGCGTCGCCCGCAGTGTCGACCTTATAGCCGTGCTTGCCCAGGAAGTCGGACACCACGTCCCGGATACCGGGGTCGTCGTCGACCATCAGGATGCGGGCGCCTGAGGTGGTCATATCGAGAATTGGCTCCATGGCCATGACGTTGGCTGCGACGGGTAACGTCCAGATTTCGCGGCTGAAATCACTGGCGCGACAAGACGACGTCGGCGACAAAAGGATTGGTTTGCCGCTCCTGGCCGAAGCTCGACATCGGCCCGTGCCCCGGCACAAAGCGGACGTCGTCGCCCAGCGGCCAGAGCTTGCCCGTGATCGCCGCGATGAGATCGGCGTGGTTGCCGCGTGGGAAGTCGGTGCGCCCGATCGAGCCCTGAAACAGAACGTCGCCAACCTGAGCGAAGCGGGCCTCACGGTGGAAAAAAATCACGTGGCCCGGGGTGTGGCCCGGACAGTGGTAAACCTCGAACTCGGTTTCCCCCAGCGACACCTTGTCGCCGTCCCGGAGCCACCGGTCAGGCGTGAACGCCCGCGCCTCGGGCATCCCCCACTTCGCGCCGGAAGCCTCGATCTGGTCGATCCAGAAACTGTCGTCTGGATGTGGTCCCTCGATAGGGACGCCGGTGGCCTCCTTGAGCGCAGCTGTCCCACCTGCGTGGTCCAGGTGGCCGTGGGTGATCCAGATCTTTTCGAGCGTAAGTCCTTGATCCTTAATGGCCTCCAGAAGGCGAGGAACCTCGCCGCCGGGGTCGATGACCGCGGCCTTCAGGGTCTTGGCGCACCAGACGATGGTGCAGTTCTGCTGTAGCGGCGTCACCGGCGCGATCATGGCGCGGATCGGGAGCGGGGGTTTCGTGCCGTCCAAGGGGCGTCCTTACACCAGCGGGGCCGACGGACCGGGCGCCGCCGAAATTCCCCCTTAGAATAGGTCTCGCGACCGAATTCACAACAAAGTCCGGCAGCTTAAGGGCAAAACCATGCGCGGCCACTCATTGCCCGCGCCAGCCGACACCGCTAGCGTGCGCCAACGCTCGTCTTGGGGGGCGTCGCGAGTCACGGCAACGGGGAATTCCCACTTATGGCGAACGCTTCAGGGGTAGGGCGCATCTTTCTGCGCAAGTCGGTCGCTCAGATTCAGGCCGAACATGAACATGGCGAGCTGAAGCGCTCGCTCGGCGCGCTCAATCTGGTTCTCCTGGGGATCGGCTGCATCATCGGGACCGGCATATTCGTGCTCACCGGCCGCGCCGCCGCACAGTTCGCCGGCCCTGGGATCATGATCTCGTTCATCATCACCGGCACGCTGTGCGCCTTCGTGGCGCTCTGCTATGCCGAATTGGCCTCGGCGCTGCCTGTCTCGGGTTCTGCCTACAGCTACACCTACGCCTCGATGGGCGAGGGCGCGGCCTGGGTCATGGGCCTGCTGCTGCTTCTGGAATACGGCCTCGCCGCCTCGACGGTCGCCGTCGGCTGGTCGGGCTATTTCGTAAGCCTGCTCCACGACATAGGCCTTACGATACCGCCGGCCCTGACCGCAGCGCCCGGTGTCGCCGTCAAGGACGCCACAGGCGCGGTGATCGCAACCGGCGTGATGAACCTGCCGGCCATCGTGATCATCGGCCTGGTCACCATGCTCCTGGTCCGCGGGGTCACGGAATCGGCGACGGTCAACAATATCATCGTGGCCATCAAGCTGACGGTGGTGATCGCCTTCATCATCATCGGCATCAAGTATGTGCACCCCGCCAACTGGGCGCCGCTTGTTCCCGCCGAGATCCCGGCTCGCGGGCCGGAGGTCAACATGGACATCTGGCACCAGATCGGCCGTGCGCTTTCGGCCGTCGTCACCGGCGACACCAGCCACAAGTACGGCATCGGCGGCGTGATCCACGGGGCGGCGATCATCTTCTTCGCCTACCTGGGCTTCGAGGCGGTCTCTACGGCCGGCGCCGAGTCGCGCAATCCGGGCAAGGACATGCCGATCGGCATCCTGGGCGCGTTGGTCGTTTGCACCATCCTCTACATCATGACCTCCGCGGTCCTGGTCGGCATCGTGCCCTACAATCTGCTGGATGTTCCGGCGCCGATCGCCCTGGCGACCGACACGATGGGATTGAAGTGGTTCTCGGTCCTGGTGAAGATCGGCGCGATCGCAGGCCTCTCCAGCGTCATGCTGGTGCTGCTCTATGGCCAGACGCGCATTTTCTACACCATGAGCCGTGACGGCCTGCTGCCGGCTTCGCTCGCGACCGTGCACAAGAAGTTCCTGACGCCGTGGATCAACACCATCATCGTTGGCATCGCCGCCATGGGCGCGGCGGGCTTCCTGTCGCTCGATGCGCTCTCGGACCTGTCCAACGTAGGCTCGCTCGCGGCCTTCACCCTGGTCTGCATCACCGTCATCTACCTGCGGGTCAGCGAGCCTGGTCTGACCCGACCGTTCCGCACTCCGCTCTACCCTGCCGTGCCGATCCTGGGCGCGATCATGTGCCTCGTGCTGCTCATGAGCCTGATGTCGACGCCGGCGACCCGGAATTTCTTCCTGGGCTATCTGGTGATCGGGATCGTGGTCTACTTCATCTATGGGATCCGCGCCTCGAAGCTGGGCCGCGGCATCATCGTCGGTCCGCCCGCCGAGGGGGGACCTCGTGAACTGCCGCACCGCGTGGGCGAGGAGCCCAAGGGGCAAGGCTAAATCCAGGGACTAGGACGTAGATCGCGGCGCGCTCTAGAAAGAGCTGGTGCCGTCCGGACTCCCGATCGATGAAGCCCTTCCCGGGCTGAAGGCGGCGCTCTCGCAAGGGAGCGCCGCTGTCCTTGTGGCCCCGCCCGGGGCGGGCAAGACCACCGTCGTGCCGCTCGAGTTGCTAAACGAGCACTGGACGGCCGGGGGCAAGATCATCGTCCTGGAGCCACGGCGCCTGGCCGCACGCGCCGCCGCCGAGCGGATGGCCGCGACGCTCGGGGAGCCTGTCGGCCTGACGGTCGGATTTCGCGTCCGATTGCAGTCGAAAGTCTCCGCCGCCACCCGCATCGAGGTGGTCACCGAAGGGGTCTTCACGCGGATGATCCAGACCGACCCGGAATTGGCCGGGGTCGCCTGCGTGATCTTCGATGAGTTCCACGAACGCAGCCTCGATGCCGACCTGGGCCTGGCGTTGGCGCGCGACACGCAAGGCCTTCTGCGCGGGGATCTGCGTCTGCTGGTGATGTCGGCAACCCTCGACGGGGCGGCAGTGGCCCGGCTTCTGGACGAGGCGCCGGTGATCGAAAGCAAGGGCCGGGCCTGGCCTGTCGAGACCTACTATCTGGGCCGCGACGAACGCCTTCGCCTTGAGGACCGGACCGTGCGCGCCATCGACAGGGCCCTGGTCGAACAGGCTGGAAGCCTGCTGGTGTTCCTTCCAGGCCAGGGCGAAATCCTGCGCACGGCTGAACGCCTGGCCGAGCGCCTGCGAGACCGGACGGTCGAGGTGGCTCCGCTCTATGGCGCGCTGGATACGCGTGACCAGGACCGCGCCATCGCGCCGGCGTCGGAGGGAAAGCGCAAGGTGGTGTTGGCCACCTCCATCGCCGAGACCAGCCTGACCATCCAAGGCGTCCGGGTGGTCGTCGATTGCGGCTTGGCGCGCGTTCCGCGCTTCGATCCGGCCAGCGGCCTCACGCGCCTGGCGACCGTGAGGGTCTCCAGAGCCGCCGCCGACCAGCGTCGGGGACGGGCCGGCCGCACGGAGCCGGGCGTTTGCTACCGCCTGTGGGACGAGGCCGAGACCCGCGCACTGCCAGCCTACGTCGACCCTGAGATCCTCGATGCCGACCTCTCCGGCCTTGCGTTGGACCTCGCCCGCTGGGGCGCGAAGGACGCCTCCAGCCTCGCCTTCCTCGATCCGCCGCCCGGCCCCGCCTTTACTGAAGCCAGGAACCTGCTCGTCCGCCTCGAGGCCCTCAGTCACGACGGTGTCCTGACCTCTCACGGCAGGGCCCTGGCCGATATGCCGCTCGCTCCGAGGCTCGCCCACATGGTGCTGAAGTCGGCCCAATCCGGGCAGGCAGTGCGGGCCGCGCGCATCGCGGCCCTGATCACGGAGCGCAATCTCGGCGGTCGCGACGTCGACCTGCGCCATCGCCGCGCAGCCTTTGATCGCGACCGTAGCCCTCGAGCCCGCGACGCCAGGGCGCTTGCTGACCGCTGGGCCGGGATGACGGGCCGCCCTGGGAAGGGCGAGGAACTATCCGATGGCCTGCTGCTGAGCTTCGCCTACCCGGAACGGATCGCGCGCGCCCGCGGCCCCAAGGGGGAGTTCCAGCTGGTCAGTGGCCGGGGCGCGTTCGTCGAGCCGACGGACGCCCTGGCCCGCGAGACCTGGCTGGCGGTGGCCGAGCTGGGCGGCGGCGAGCGCCGCGACCGCATCTTGCTGGCTGCGCCATTGGCGGAGAGCGAGCTCCTCGACGCCTTCGCAGGCCAGTTCACGGTCGAGGATCGGCTGGAGGAGAGCGGGGCAGGGCGCCTGCGCGCCAAACGCCTCACGCGTCTGGGCAGGCTGGTCGTGCGTGAGAGTATCGACGACAAGCCCGACCCAGCTCTGATAGCCGCAGCTCTGGCCGAGCGCGTGCGCGCTGAGGGTCTCGACCTGCTGCCGTGGAGCGATGGCGCGATCGCGCTGCGCCGGCGCGTGGCGTTCCTCCGCGGCCGGGACCCGGCCTGGCCAGACCTCTCCGACGAGGCCCTGATCAGCGACCTGGACCATTGGTTGACGCCGATCCTTGGAGGCGTGCGATCACTGGAAGCCCTGAAGACCGACGACCTGGAAGGCGCATTGCGAGCCCTGGTTCCCTGGGACATGCACCGCCGCCTGGACGCCGAGGCCCCCGCCCGCTGGACCGCGCCCACCGGCAACAGCTTCGCGATCGACTATGCCGCAGAAGCAGGGCCGCGCGTTGATGTCCGCGTGCAGGAGGTCTACGGCTTGGCCGCCCACCCATACGTGGCGGGCGTCCCGATCACGCTCTCCCTGCTCTCTCCCGCCCATCGCCCGGTGCAGACCACCAAGGACCTGCCGGGCTTCTGGAAAGGCTCCTGGAAGGACGTACGGGGCGATATGCGCGGCCGCTATCCGAAGCACCTTTGGCCGGAAGACCCTGCCGCCGCGGAGCCGACGGCCCGGGCCAAGCCGAGAGGGACCTGATTAGGCGGCCGCCTTCAGCCTCGCGTCGTTGGGATGCTCCACGCGTAGACCAATGGCGATCCGGTTCCAGCTGTTGATCGCCGTGATCAACACGGTCAGATAGACGATCTCGGCCTCGCTGAACTCGGAGGCCACGGCCTCATAGTCAGCGTCCGGCGCGTGAGTTTCGTGGATCCTGGTCAGGCTCTCGGTCCAACCCAGAGCCGCCCGCTCGCGCGGCGTGTACATCTTGGACTCCCGCCAGGCCTCCAGCAGGTAGATGCGCTCTTCCCGCTCGCCGTGCGCTCGGGCGTCGGCAGTGTGCATGTGCAGGCAATTGCCGCATTCATTGATCTGCGAGGCGCGGATCTTCACAAGCTCCATCAGCGCAGGCTCAAGCGTGCTCTCGGCCAGGATCGGGCCTAGCGCCATCAGCGGTTCGAGTGCTCTCGGGGCCGCGGTGTAGAAATTCAGTCTTTGGGTCATTAGCCACTCCAAACGTTGCCAACCCTAGACGCGCGAGACCGGCCGTTCGCGACATCCTTGCGCCCGACATCCGGAGTCCACCCGATTTCCGGGGCCGTGCGGCTTGCTAAGACGCACTGCCCAGCCGGCTGGACCCAGCGGGCCGCGAAGGTGGTTTGATGCGCTCGGCTGACGGAGCTCGAAGGGCTTGATGATGACGCGGGCTCCCATGCGCCTGGCGGTCGCAGCAGTCTTCCTGCTCGCCGACTGCTCGCCCAAGTCGCCGACGAACGGTCAGGCCCATGCGCCGGCGGCCCCGGCCGCCCCGGCCGTTCCGCCGGTGACGGCCGCCGAAAAATACTCCAACGAGCAGCTCGAAGCCCTGCTGGCGCCCATCGCACTCTATCCAGATGAGCTCCTCACGCAGGTCCTGATGGCCGCGACTTATCCAACTGAGATCGTGACGGCGCATCGCTGGCTGAGCGAAGGGGCCAACAAGTCGCTCAAGGGCGCGGCGCTGGAGACGGCGCTGAAGAGCCAGCCCTGGGATCCGTCCGTCAAGTCGCTCGTCCCGTTCCCCCAGGTGCTGGATCCGATGAACCAGCACCTCGATTGGACCCAGCAGCTCGGCTACGCCATGCAGGTCCAGCAGAACGACGTGTTCAACACGATTCAGCGGCTGCGGCTCAGGGCGCAGCGGGCCGGCCATCTGAAGTCCGGCCCGCAGATGAGGGTGACGACGCAACCGAACCCGCCGGCGCCTGCGAACTCGCCGCCGCCGCCGGCCGACTTGCCGGCGCAGTCGATCGTCATCGAGCCGACCCGTCCTGAGGCAGTCTATGTGCCGACCTACGATCCGTCGGTGGCCTACGGCCAATGGACCAATCCGACGCCACCGGTCTATTACCCGCCGCAGCCGGCCTACTATCCGGGCTACGTCCCCGGCCAGGCGCTCGCCACCGGCCTGATGTTCGGAGCAGCCGTCGCGATCACAGCGGGGCTGTGGGGCTGGGCGCGCCCGTCATGGGGCTGCTGCTGGAGCGGCTACGGCGGCGGCTATGGCTACTCCAACGTCAACGTCAACGTGAACAACTACAATAACCTGAGCGGCGGCAACCGCACCTGGAAGGGTGGCCCCAATGGGGCCTGGCGGCCGAACGCGCCGGCGAATCGGCCGGGTGGCGGCGTGAACCGACCCGGCGGCCCGGTCGGACGCCCGGGTGGCGCCGGAGGGATTGGCGGAGTCGGCGGTCCAGGCGGAATCGGCGGCGCAGGCCGGCCTGGTGGCCCAGGTGGAGTGGGTGGCCCAGGTGGAGTGGGTGGCCCAGGCAGGCCGGGGGGCGTTGGCGGTCCAGGTGGCGCGGGCACGCCGGGCGGCCCAGGTGGCCCAGGCGGCATCGGCGGCGCAGGCAGACCCGGTGGCGCCGGAGGTCCTGGGGGGGTGGGCAAACCCGGAGGTGTCGGCGGTCCAGGCGGAGTGGGTGGCCCAGGCAGGCCGGGGGGCGTGGGCGGCGCAGGTGGCGCGGGTAGGCCGGGCGGCGCAGGCGGAGTCGGAGGCGCGGGCAAGCCCGGCGGGCCGGGTGGGGCAGGCGGCGTTGGCGGCGCAGGCCGGCCTGGAGGAGCCGGTGGAGTTGGCGGCGCTGGCAGGCCGGGCGGGGTTGGTGGCGTCACAGGCCCAGGCGGCGGCCAGGCGTCGACCCGTCCTGCCCCGGGCGGCCGTGGCGGGGCCTCGGCAGGCGCAGGTGGTGGCAGGGGAGGGCAAGCCGCGTCGCGTCCTGCTCAAAGCGGCAGGGGCGGGCAACCGGCTCGTCCTACACAAGGCGGCTTTGGCGGGCCTGCGGCGGGCGCTGGAGGCGCCAGGGGCGGCCAGGTCGGGGCTCGTCCCGCGCAAGGGGCTCGCGGTGGCGCGGCAGGCCAGGCGCAAAGAGGTGGCCGGAGCGGCGCTCCCTCCCATGGCGCCCGAGGTGGCGGTGGCCACCACCGGAGCAGCCATCACGGTGGCGGCGCGAGCCGTGGCGGAGGTGGCGCCAGTCGCGGCGGTGGCGGTGGCGGACGCGGCGGCGGCGGCCGCCGCTGAAGGGCCCCGCGCTCGACCTAAGCCTTGTGGATGAGCGTCCCCGCGGTGATTTCCTTCAACGACCGCGCGCCGACGCCGGCCATCGCCAGCCGAAGTTCGTTGTTCAGCAGATCCAGAGTTCGCTCGACACCAGGCTGGCCGAAGGCGCCAAGGCCCCAGATGTAGGGGCGCCCGATGCCGACCGCGCTCGCCCCCAGGGCAAGCGCTTTAAGCGCGTCGGTTCCGCGCCGCACGCCCCCATCCACCAGCACCGGGATGCGCCCGCGCACCGCAGCCACCACCTCGGGCAGCGACTCCAGCGTGCCCCGCTCCGTCTCTGTCGCCCGGCCGCCGTGGTTCGACACGACCACGCCGTCGGCGCCGTATTTCACAGCCAGAGCCGCGTCCTCGCCGGACTCCAGCCCCTTCACCAAAACCTTCATCCGGGTCTTGTCCCTCAGCCGGCGGACGAAATCCCAGGTCAGCGCCGCTGAGGTGTTCGAGGTCACCTGCCTGAGGTCGAGGCCCGCCACCATCGGCCGGGTGGTCCACGAAGACCCACCGGCCGCGTGGCAGGCGGTGCACTGGCGCGTGTCGCTGCGGATTGCCCGGCTCAGAGTTTCGGTATTGCGTCCGATCGGCAGGTCCACGGTGACCGCCACCGCCGTACATCCGGCCGCCTCGGCGCGCGCCACCATCTTCATGGCGTAGTCCAGGTTCTGCGTCGTATAGAGCTGGAACCAGATCGGCGCGCCCCGGGCCTGAGTCACCTCCTCCACCGAGCAGGAGGCGACGGTCGAGAGCACCTGTAGCGTGTTGCGTGACCTTGCCGCGCGCGCCACGGCGACTTCGCCCTCGGACTGGAACGCCTTCTGCGAACCCAGCGGGCACAGGAATATCGGGCCGGCGTAGCGGGTTCCGAACAGTTCCACGCCCATGTCGAGCCGGCTGACGTCCACCAACCGGCGCGTGCGCAGCTGGTATCGGCCGAAGGCGGCGCGGTTGGCGTTCATCGTAGCCTCGCCGTCGACGCCGGTCATCAGATAGCCCCAGTGCGCGGGCGGGATGCTCCGGCGCGCCACCCCTTCAAGGTCGAACACGTCCAGCGCATCGCCTGCCTTGGTCACCAGTTCCGCGGCCGGCGCTTGCGTATGGCCGGGCGTTGCGAGGCCCAGCCCCGCGTAGAAGGGACTGGCCGCCAAGAACCTCAGGAAAGCTCGCCGATCGTCCATCCCGCCCCCGCAGTGTCGATCTCTCAAGACTGCAATGGGCGACGCTTTGTCGTCGGGCGCAAGCCTAAGCCGTCGCCGCGTAGATCATGATCCCGGTCGCGACAGACAGGTTCAGGCTGTCAGCGCGGCCGCGCATGGGGATCTTCACGTTGACGTCGCAGAGCGCAGCCATGTCCGGGGGCAGGCCCTGCTGCTCGTTGCCCATCAGCAGAAGCGTGGGAGAAGCATAGGCGGCTTCGCGGTAGTCGACCGTGGCGCTCAGCAGGGCGCCCACCACCGATCCGGGCCAGCCGTTTCGCCAGGCGGCGAACTCGGCCTCGCTCGCCTTGACCAGCGGCACGGCGAAGATCGAACCCATTGTGGCCCTGACCGCCTCCACCGAATAGGGATCGCAGCATTCGCCGACGAGGATCACTCCGCCGCAACCGGCGGAGTCCGCCGTGCGGATGATGGTCCCGAGGTTGCCGGGATCGCGCACCCGATGCAGCGCCACCCAGCAGCGGGCGGCCTGCGGCTCCACGGCTTCCAGTCGGCTGAAGGCCTGGCGGAACACGCCGACGACAGCCTGCGGATTTTCGCGCCGCGAGACCTTGGCGAGGACGCCTTCAGTGACCTCAATCACCTCGCCGTTGGCCGCCAGGGTCGCGGCCACGGCCTTCTTCAAAAGCGGGTGGGCTGCGGCTTCTGCGCCGTGCATCAGGATGGCCGGCGTGTGCCCGGTCTCCAGCCCCTCGGTGATCGCCTTCAGGCCCTCGGCGACGAATAGGCCGGTTTCGTCGCGTTCCTTGCGCAGGTGAAGGGCGCGTACGGCCTTGACCGTGGGATTGGTGAGGGAGGTGACCGTGCGACTGTTCACGCCTGCCACCGGGCGTAGAAACTCATGCCGATCTCGCGAGCGCCATCCTCCTGGACCAGCGCCAGTTCACCCCACTCGATGCGCCCGCCGCGCCCCTTCAGCTTGTCGGCCAGCAGCCCGGATAACGCGGCGCCGCTGATCCGCTCAGCATAGGCGTTCAGCACCAGGAATTTGCCGTTTTCCGAAAGAAGTTCTGCGCATAGGCCGGCAAGTTCAGGTAAATGCTCGAACAGCCGCCAGACCTCTCCGCCGGGCCCACGGCCATATTTGGGAGGGTCCAGGATGATGCCCTCATACTGCGAGCCGCGGCGGACCTCGCGTTGGACATATTTGCGCGCGTCCTCGGTGATCCAACGGATCGGCCGTTCGGCCAGGCCGGAGAGCTCAGCGTTTTCCCGCGCCCAGGCTACGGCGCGCTTGGAGGCGTCCACGTGGGTGACCGCCGCCCCGGCAGCGGCCATCACCAAGCTTGCGACCCCGGTGTAGCCGAAGAGATTCAGCACCCTGGGCTGAGGCCCGGCGGCGCGCACCGCGGTGTCGAGCCAACTCCAGTTCGCGGCCTGCTCAGGAAAGAAGGCCAGGTGCCTGAAGCTCGTGAACCGGCCATGGAACTTCGCCTCTCCCCAGGCGAGCGGCCAGGCTTCGGGCGGCTGGCCTTTGAGCTTCCAACGCCCGGCGTCCTCCTCGTCGGTGGGATCGAACACCGCGTCGGCCGCGTCCCACGCCTGCGCAGGCAGGGCCGGCGTCCACAGGCACTGCGGTTCTGGCCGTACGACGGTAAAGCGCCCGTAACGTTCAAGTTTGCGCCCATCGCCAGAATCCAGGAGCCCATAGTCCATCCACCCCTGCGTGCGCATCACGCTGGGGAGTTCTGCGACCGTCGGGTCCTTTGCGCTCATTGTCGCGCCTTACGCGCTCGTGCGCCCGCTCGTCCAGAGGCGCTGCGTGACCGGGCTGCGTGCGCAGCGAGGAATCGAGTTGCAGATTTGCAACCCGCACTTGTCACAAAGGTGGAATTGGGGTCCCGTAGGTGGCGCTAGCAGCGGAAGGTTCCACTTGTCGGTCGCAGCCACAACGCCTCGCCGATCCGCCCGCAAAGCCAAGGGTGACGGGCATCTTCGCCGCGCGGAAATCCTCGAAGCCGCAGAACGGATCTTCGTCGCGGAGGGCTATGAAGGAGCCACGATCCGCAAGATCGCCGATGAGGTCGGCGTCTCCTCGACGGCCCTCTATATGCACTTCCAGGACAAGGGCTGCATCCTGCTCGAGATATGCGAGCGGACCTTGACCTTGCTTCTCGAACGCAACCGCGAGATCGCCGCCAGGCCGCTCGACCCGGTGGTCCGCGTCAGGATGATGCTCGACGCCTACATGCGCTGGGGGCTGGAACATCCAAACGCCTACCACCTGGTCTATTCCGGACGCCCTGTCTCGGCTGGTCTCTGGCCAGAGGATACGCGCGACCTTTCTACCCAGTGCTACGAGATCTTCCGCGGCGTGGTGCGCGAGATCGCAGCTTTGGGGCGCTTGCGCACCGGCACGGCCGACTCGGCTGGACAGGCGTTGTGGATGTCATGCCACGGGGTGGTGGCGCTCCTGGCTTCCCGACCGAATTTCCCATGGGCGGAGCGTGATGAGCTGATCCAGGTCACCCTCGAGGGCCTGCTGAACGGCCTTGTGGTCGACTAGGGGTCAGAAACCGGAGGGCGATGCCGCCGCCGCCACGGTCGGCAACTGCGGCGAGGCATAGCTATAGGAGCCTCGTTTCAGGTCGGCCGAGAGGGTGATGGGAATAGACCCGCCATTCAGCTTCGCCCGATACAGCTGCATGTTCTCCATCACCCGCATCACGTAGTTGCGGGTCTCGGAAAACGGAATGCACTCGATGTAGTCGACGGGGTCGGTCGCACCGCTCCGCGGATCGCCGCAGAAGGCGGTCCACTGGGTTGGTCGCCCGGGGCCTGCGTTGTAGCCCGCCGCGGCCATCACGTAAGAACCGGAGAATTGGGTCACCAGCTGGCCTAGGTAGGTGGCGCCCAGCCGCATATTGTAGTCGGGCTCGTCCAGCATGCCCGGCGAATAGCTGATGCCGTTGCGCCGCGCGAGGACGGCCGCGGTTGCCGGCATCAGCTGCATCATGCCCCGGGCCCCGGCGCCTGAGCGCACGCTGGGGTCGAACCCGCTTTCCTGGCGTGTGATGCCGAGCACCAGGGCCGCCTCGGCCGGGCCGCCGCCATAAGGCAGGTTGCGCATCGGATAGGCGCGCTGTGGCAGGATGAAGCCCCGCTGGGCTGCACCGCGCGCGGCCTTCATGGAGGTGTCCATTTCGCCGTAGTTGCGCGCCAGGTCGACGAGCTGAGCCTCGTCCTCGACCGTCGGCAGGATGTCGTCGAGGTTCAGTACGAAGACGCGGAAGAGTTCGCGCGGGCCGTAGTCGAAGAGGAGGCGCGTGGCCTGCACCGGCTCGCGGGCCTCGAACGTCGCGCGGGCTTGCGGCGTGATCACCGGGTCGCCAGGCAGGGTCAGTCGCTGGCCGATCTTCTCGGCGGCCAGCATGCCGTAGAAGGTCGAGTAGTACTGGGCCGCGCGCGAATAGAATCCGGCGCTGGCTGTTTTATCGCCCTTGGCCTCGGCCGCGCGGCCTTCCCAGTAGAGCGCTCGGCCGCGGGTGATCGGCGAAGTCCCGATGCGCTCCAACGCCGCGAAATGGGTAGCCGCCCGGTCAGGGTCCTTCAGCTTGGTAAGCGCGATCCAGCCTGCGCAGAACTCGGCCTCAGCAGCGGCAGGCCCGCTCGTCAGGCCGCTGTCCGAGGCTGCGGCATATGCGCCGCGCGCATCGCCATTGCGCAGCGCCGTGAGCACCAGACGGTGGCGTTCGTCCCAGATGCGGTCACCCTGGTCCGAAGTGGCCACCTCCTTGGGAAAGTATTGCACCTGCGCAAGGGCCAGGGTGTCGAGACCCTTTCGGCGCAGGAAAGCGGCGTGTTCGAAGATCACGCCCGGGGTCTGGGCGAGGTTTGGGGGGAGGGCGTTCAGCAAATCGTTGGCGTCGCGGGCCTCGGTGCGGAGCGCAATCCGCACACGAGCAGCGTCCTGCCGATCGGCGGGCAGCAGGGGGACCATTTCGCGCGCGGCCGGTCCTTGCGAACCGTAGAGCAGGATGTCGGCGCGGCGGGCGTGGTCGTCGGCGCTCAGCACATCGCCAAAACGAGCCAGCATGGTCCGCTGCGCATCGGCCTCGAAACTCTTGTCCCGCCACCAATGCCTGATCAGCGTGGCGGCGTCGGCCGGCCGGCCAAGCCCCCGATAAGCTGCCGCGAGCGCCATAGCACCCTGAGCGGTGGTGGGCTCGGCGCCGGCGAACCAGTCCAGGGTCTGCTGCGGGGTCTTGCCGCTGGTTTCCAGCAGTCGCTCAGCGGCGGCCTGGCGCTTGGGCGCGCGCGGCCATCCGCTCAGTTCGCGCCGCGCATTGTCCACCTCGAAGAAGCCGAGGGAATCGGCGTTGCCGTCGACGAGCACCCAATTGGCGGTCTTTCTGGCCAGCGGGTCGTTGATTCCGGCGACGGCCCCGCGCGCGTCGGTCACATTGCCGCGCCTGGCGGACTCAATGGCCTGGCGGAACAACTGGACGTCGCGGTCGGAGAGCGCGTGGGAGATCGCATGCGGCGCAGCGGGCGTATCCAGGGGCGCTGCCCTGGTTACGTTTTGCAGCAAATCCCCCAGGGGATCGCCGGCCGCATCCGCGGTCGGCTGCGCGCGCGCGGCCACGCTCGCCATCACGGCGACGCCGGCGATCAGGAGGGCTTTGTACGCGATTGAATGCACCTCACGCCCCAAGGGAATGGCGAACCGAATCAATAGGACATTGCGGGGAATGCCCGCCCCACCATATTGTCGCGGCGATTCTGAACGCCGCTTCAAGAACCGTCCAATCACGGCAATTTGCACGAATATGTCTGAGCCTTTGTTCAAGGGCGTGCTTCCAGCGCTCGTCACGCCCTTCCGCAATGGCGCGGTGGACGAGGACGCCTTCGTGCGCCTGGTCGAGCGCCAGATCGCAGGCGGCGTCCATGGCCTGGTGCCGGTCGGCACCACCGGCGAAACCGCGACACTCAGTCACGATGAGCACCGTCAGGTGGTGGAGCTCTGCGTCAAGACGGCGGCCGGACGGGTGCCGGTTGTCGCCGGCGCGGGCTCCAACGCCACCGACGAGGCCATCGAACTGGTCCGCCACGCCAAGCAGGTGGGGGCCGCGGCCGCCCTGGTGGTCACGCCCTACTACAACCGCCCCAGCCAGGAGGGCCTCTACGCGCACTTTGCGGCTATCAACGAGGCCGTGCAGTTGCCGGTCCTGGTCTACAACGTGCCCTCGCGGACCAGCGTCGACATCTCAAACGAGATCCTGGCGCGTCTCGCCAAGCTTCCAAACATTGTTGGGATCAAGGACGCCACCGGCGACCTGGCTCGCGCCAGCTTCCAGCGGCTTATGTGCGGCGAGGGCTGGACGATGCTCTCGGGCGACGACCCGACCGCGCTTGGATACATGGCCCATGGCGGCCACGGCTGTATCTCGGTGACCGCCAACGTCGCGCCGGAGCAATGCTCGACGTTCTACAACGACGCCCTGGCCGGCCAGTGGCAGGGCGCGCTCTACGGCCAGGACCGGCTGGTGCGCCTGCACAAGGCGCTGTTCACCGACGCCTCGCCGTCGCCCACCAAGTTCGCCCTTGCCCACCTTGGCCTTTGCGAGGAGGACGTGCGTCTGCCGATCGTGCCCGCCTCGGAGGCCTCGCGCACCGAAGTCCTCGCCGCCATGCGGGACGCGGGCGTGATCTGATGGCCGGCAAGCTGATCGCGGAGAACCGTCGCGCGCGGTTCGACTATTTCCTGGAGCAAACTTTTGAGGCGGGCCTTGCCCTGACCGGCTCGGAGGTCAAGTCCCTGCGCAATGGCCGCGCCAACATCGCCGAAAGCTATGCCGCCGTGCAGGGCGACGAGATCATGCTCGTCAACGCCGATATTCCGCCTTATGCCCAGGCTGGTCCCCACTTCAACCACGAGCCCCGCCGGCATCGGAAGCTGCTTCTGAAGCGCAAGGAAATCGACCGGCTGATCGGCGCTGTGCAGCGCGAAGGCCGCACGATCATTCCCACCAAGCTGTTCTGGAACGACCGGGGCCTGGCCAAGCTCGAGGTGGCGCTGGCCAAGGGCAAGAAGGAACATGACAAGCGCGAGACCAGCGCCGAGCGGGACTGGCAGCGCGACAAGGCCCGGCTCATGCGGGAGAAGGGCTGACTTGGGCGCCGGCGAGATCGAGGTCCTGGAACGCGATACGGTCGCAGCCGTCGCACCGCCCGAAATGCTGGAAATCGGCGGCTGGCTGGTTCCGCTCGACAATGGGACGATCGGGCGCGCCAAGAGCGCCGTGCCGCTCAGCCACGACCTCGGGCCCGAGGCGATCGGCGAGATCGCCGCCGCCTACCGCGATCGAGGCCTGGAGCCGAGCTTCCGGATCGCCGACATCAGGTCGCTGGAGGCCGTGCGGAACGAGCTCGCTCGGCTGCGGTTCACGCCTCGCCAGCCGACCATCTTCAAGACCGGCGTCGCGGCAAGACTCGCCGTCTTGTCAAAAGCGCCCGCGAACGTCCTTGCCGCGCCCGACGCCGCCTGGGGCGCGGTCTTCCTGGCCGAAGGCTTCGATGCGGCGGATGGCGCACACCGCATCGCCGCGCTCACCCGCTCGCCGCAGGCCATCTACGGTTCGGCCGGCGAGGGCCAGGAGACCTGTGCTGTCGGAGTCATGAGCTTCGGCGCGACTTGGGCCGGCATCCACGGCATGCGAACCGCGCCGGCTCACCGCGGCAAGGGTTACGCCAGCGCCATCCTGGCCGCCCTCGGTCGCGTCGCCGAGGCCCGTGGCTTCGAAAACGTCTTCCTGCAGGTCGAGGAAGCCAACCCCGCCCGTCGCATCTACAGGCGCGCCGGGTTCACGCCGGTCTGGCGGTATCACTACTGGCGTTAGCGCCGATGGTCGTCGAGCGTGGGGCCGACACGCCGTGACGAGCCCCGAGCTGGCCTGGCTCTCGAACGGGGTCTACTTCGCGAGGTCCTTCAGTACGCTCTCCCACTGCGCCAGGGCCCCGTCGATGGTCGCCACCGGTACGCGCTCGTTCAGACCATGGGCGAAGTCGTCCGAGGACTTCATGAAGACGCCCGCGACGCCGTAGGCCGGCACGCCGAGCGCACGGAAGAACATGCTGTCGGTCGCCCCCGCCGACATGTTCGGCACCACGGGCAGGCCTGGATAGCGCGCGTGCACGGCCTTGGTCACGGCCGCGAGCACGTCTGCGCGAAGGGGTGAGGGGCCCGCATCGATCGCCCCGTCGCTCTGGCGCTCGACGGTGGCGCCGGGATCGGCCAACACCTTGATGATCGTCTGGCGCACCTCCTCCGACGGCGTGCCGGGGAAGATGCGGCAATTGACGTTGGCGGCCACCTTCTGCGGCAAGGCGTTGGTCGCGTGGCCGCCGTTGATCATCGTCGCGACGCAGGTGGTGCGCAGCTGGCCCACGAAGTCCGGGTCCGCCGACAGGGTGGCGATGGCCGCCTGATCGTGAGGGTCTGCGATATAGCGGCGCAGCGCATCGCCGGCTGCGCCCGGCGTACTGGCCGCTGCGGCCTTGAACGCGGCCGTGGTGATCTCACTCTGCATGGCCGGGAACTGATAGGCGGCCAGCCGGCCAAGATCCTGCGCGAGCTGGTAGATGGCGTTGACCTTGCCGGGGCGGCTGGAATGGCCGCCGGGATTGGTCACCGTGATCTGGAAGTCTGCGTAGGTCTTCTCCGCAGCCTGCAGGCCATAGAACACTGGCTTGCCGTCCTCTGAGAGCTGGCCGCCGCCCGCGTCGCCATTCAGGACAAGCTCGGCGTTCTTCAGGTCGGCCGCGAACTTCCGTGCGGTCTGCTGCAGGGTTTCCTCATCGCCGGAGAGCGCCAGGATCACGTCTCGGCCCGGCTTCCAGCCTTCGCGCTTCAGCTTGGCGAGCACGGTCACGATCATCGAGACGTCGAACTTGTCGTCCAGCGCGCCGCGGCCGAACACGTAGCCGTTCTCCACGACCGGGGTGAACGGGTCTCGCGTCCAGTCCTCCTTCCTGGCCTCCACCACATCCATGTGGTCGATGACCACGATGGGCTTCTTCGACGGGTCGGCGCCGGCATAGCGCGCCACCAGGACGGCGCTGCCCGCCACCGGCTCGATCTTCACGTCCTCAGGCTTGAAACCCGCCTCAACCAGCACGCTTTTCAGATACTCCGCATAGCGCGGGACCTGGTCGCCGGGGATCACGGTGCGGAACGCAATGCCCTTCTTCAGCAGATCAAGCGCCTGGTCGTGCAAAGCGGTGTCGGGCTTTGTGGGGAGCGCAGGCGCCGCCGAGGACGGCAACGCGAACACGGCGGCCGACGCGGCCAGGCCGAGGAACAAGCTGATTTTCAAGGCAGGAAATCCACTGAGCGACTAAGGCCCCAACCGTAGCCTTGAGGCTCTGCCGAGGCGAGAGGCATCAGGTCTCGAGCGGAAATTCAGCCTCGCGCCACGCCTTCATGCCGCCGTCCATCGCCCCAGCACGGCCGTAGCCCAGTTCGCGCAAGGTGGCGGCCGCAAGCGTGGAGATCTTACCGAACTCGCAGCAGGTGATGATGCGCACGGTAGGATCGGGCAGTTCACCGTTGACCCTCAGTTCAAGTTGGCCGCGGGGCAGGTGGATCGCGCCGGGCACATGCCCGGCGTCAAAGGCGTCCTTCTCGCGGATGTCCAGGACCACCAGATCGCGACGGTTGCCGCTCAGCCGCTCGTGGAGCTCGGCCAGGGACATGAAAGGCACCCTGGCGGCTGCCTCGCTGAGTAGCTGCGAGACGGTCTTGCCGCCGCTCATGTTGGTCCTGAGCGCCTCGGTCAGATGGGTCGGCGCAGCCAGGTCCAGCGTCTGCATCATGGCTACGAACTCGGCGCGGTCGGTCTTCTGCAGCCGCGGATTGTCAGCGATCTCAGCCCCGATCGTGGAGTGGCTGCGGCCTTTGTAATCGTGCGCCGGGAACACCATCGTCTCCGGCGCCAGCTTCAGCAGCCCCTGAAACAGACTTTCATAGAGCTGATGCGGGTCCCCGGTGGGCAGGTCGGTGCGGCCGGTGCCCCCGATCAACAACGCATCGCCCGTGAAGACCCGGTCCTCCATGACCAGGCTCATGGAGTCACGTGTATGGCCCGGCGTGTGCAGCGCCCTTAACCGCAGCTCGCCTGCGATCAGCATGTCACCGTCGTCGAGCCTCATGTCCGCATGCGGGGCTGGCGAGAGGCGATGCATCACCACCGGTACGCCCAGGGCCTTGCCGAGTTCATGGCTGGCCGAGAAGTGGTCGGCATGAGTGTGGGTGTCGATGACGTATTTCACGGTCAGCCCGTGCTGAGCGCAGAGCCCACGGTAGTGGTCGATCTGCGACAGCTCCGGATCGATCAGCACGGCTGCGCAGGTCTTCTCGCAGCCCAGAAGGTAAGACTGACATCCGCCCGTAGCGATCTGCTCGAAGATCATCCGCCGCACCCCTTGCTGTCGAGGCGAGGAAATTCGCGCTCACGGGGTTGGATGGCAAGTTGGTTTGCCTTCCGGCAGGTCAAGGCAGCACTATCCGCTCCCCAAGACCTCACAAGAGCGACGCGCCATGCCTGCCCCCGTAAAGATCTCCGACGTCGGACACGTCCGCACCATCACGCTGGACCGCGCCGACAAGAAGAACGCGCTCAGCCAGGAACTCGCCTGGGGTGTGGTGGCGGCTGTGGACGCCGCTGCCCTGGACGACAACGTCTGGGTCGTGGCGATCACCGGTAGCGGCGACGCCTTCTGCGCCGGGCTGGATCTCTCCCCCGGCGCCGAGCCTTACTCGCCGCACTCGCCTCAGACCGCTCAACTGGACGACATCGGCTGGGTCGGCCAGTTCCTGTTGGCGATCCGCAGACGTTGCGACAAACCGGTGGTAGGCGGAATCAACGGCGTGGCCGTGGGCGCGGGCCTCGGGCTCGCCATGGCCACCGACGTCCGTCTGATCGCCAGCAGCGCTCGGCTGATGGCCGGCTACACACGGATCGGCGGCTCGCCCGACGCGGGCCTGACTGTGACCTTGCCGCAGGCCATGGGGTACGAAAAGGCGATGCGCTTCATGATGGAGAACCGGACCGTCACCGGCGAGGAGGCGCTGGCCTGGGGCATGGCGGGCGAGGCCGTGGATGACGCGAGTTTCGCCGGCCGCCTGGCGGCCTATTGCCAGGAGCTCTGCGCCTGGTCGCCGATCACCCTGCGGCTTTTGAAGCGTGGCATGGTCAAGTCCAGCGAGTCCACCGACATGGAACAGCAGCTCCGCTACGAGGTTTCCAATATCCGCAGGGCCTTTGGCAGCGAGGACGGCCAGGAGGCCCGCCGCGCCTTCCTCGAAAAGCGCAAGCCCGTGTTCCAGGGGCGCTAGACGAGCAGCTGCAGGCAGGTCACCGCCGTCATCGCCGCCAGGCGCCAAGGTGGTCGCGGTAGATTCTCCGCGCGAGAGAACGGCGCGCCTCCGGCGTTCCGTTCCCGCCGGCAAGCGCCTTGACGTTGCGCACGATCCGCGCGCCAGCCAGCCCGATTGCGAATAGGGACAGCGCGATGGAAAGGATCGCCCGCCCGGGCGGCCCATCGCCGGAGACGAACTGCGCAACGATTGCCGCCAGGGTGGCAAGCATGACGACGCTGATCAGCCGACCCATCGGATCGGCCTCGGTGGTCACTCGGCGGAAATAGGTGGCGATCGAGTCCGGCACTGTGGCAACCGCTCGCCGGCATGGCCGCGCGTCTGGACATCGAACATCAGGTCGAACCACAACACGGCCACCGGGAAGGCCGATCCGGCGAAGGCGTGCATGTGAAGATTTCCTGGGCTGGGCCGGTCTGTGCGAAGTCGGCGCCCGGCCGCAAGGCGGCCGCGTTGTCATGAAAGCTCCTTGTGAAGGGTGTTGATTGGCCGACAGCCGGAGTTGGCGATGTCGGACGAGACAGCAGACCAGGCGACCGTCAGTGGGTTCTTTGGGGGCTATGCGCGGGCCTTCGAGAGGTTCGATCTCGATGCCCTGGCGAAGCGGCTTGCGTATCCTTGTCAGATCATGAGCGATGCCGGGCGGGTCGCCACGTTTTCGATGGCGTCCGCCGGCGACTACCGCAAGCGCGTGGCGCCGCTGATCGACCTATATCGCCGCGTGGGCGTGGCTCGGGGAGAGATCGCGGACCTCGACGTCAGGGGCGTTACCGAGCGGACGGCAATTGCGCGGGTCCGGTGGCGGGTCCACTCGGCGACCGCTCCGCTCTACGAATTCGACGCAGCCTACACCCTGGTCGCCACCTTGGCAGGATGGAAGATAGCCGCGATCATCCACGACGAACTGCCGAAGCTTCAGGGCTGCCTGGGCGCCTGACGCCTCGGCCGGCTAAAGGTCCAGAAGCACCCGCGCCCGCTCGAACACCGCTTCGAACATGGCGGGCGTCAAACGCCCGGTGTTCGTGTTCAGCCTGGAGCAGTGGTAGCTGTTCAGCACGACGTAGGGTCCTGCCTGGAACTCTGTCCCGTGACCAGGCAGGCCGGCCGAGCCCTTCAAACCCAAGGCCTTGAGCACATTGCGCCGCGAAACGTCACCCAGGGTCACGATCACCTTCAGGCGGGGGAGGGCGGCAATGCGGCGCGTCAGGAAGGGTCGGCAGTTGGCCTCTTCGGACGTCTCAGGTTTATTGCCGGGCGGGGCGCAGCGCACGGCGTTGGAGATCATGCAGTCGACCAGCTCCAGGTCGTCCTCGCCGTCGGGATCGTAGGTCCCCCGCGCGAAGCCGAGCTTTATCAGCGTGCCATAGAGCAGCCACCCGGCGTGGTCGCCGGTGAACGGCCTGCCTGTGCGGTTGGCCCCCGTCCTGCCGGGCGCGAGGCCCGCGATCAGCAGGCGAGCATCGGCAGGCCCGAACGACGGGGCAGGGCCATTGAACCATTCGGGGTTCGCCGCCGCATTGATCGCCCGATAGGCCACCAGCCTCGGGCACAACGGACAGTCGCGCGGCGGCTCGGGCGACCCGACGGCTTGCGCCGCCGACTCAGGCCTCGGCATCGGCCTCCGGCTCCTCCTCGTGGGCGTGATGGCGCTCGCCGCGGCTTTCCTGAATGAACCGCGGCAGGCGCGAAGGCCGGCCGATGATGTCGGACAGGTCGGCAAGATCCACGAAATTGTCGGCCTGGCGGCGCAGGTCGTCGGAGGCCATCGGCGGCTGCGACTTCACTGTCGAGACCACGGTCACCCGCGCGCCGCGCCGCTGCACGGCCTCGACCAGCACCCGGAAGTCCCCGTCGCCGGAGAACAGCACCAGGTGGTCGGCCGACTGCGCCATCTCCATCATGTCGACGGCGATCTCCACGTCCATGTCGCCGCGCCAGCGCTTGCGCCCCTGGCTGTCGGTGTACTGCCGGGCTGCCTTGGTCACCAGGCTATAGCCATTGTAGTCCAGCCAATCGACCAGCGGGCGGATCGGCGAGTACTCCTCGTCCTCGACGAGGGCGGTGTAGTAATAGGCGCGGATCAGCACTCCGCGCTTGCGGAACTCCTCCAGGAGCTTGCGGTAGTCGATGTCGAAGCCCAGGCCCTTGGCCGCCGAATAGAGGTTGGCCCCGTCGATGAAGAGCGCCAGTCGGTCCGTGGGGTAAAAGGTCATCTCAAAATTCCCGAATGCAAATCTGTCGAAGGTCGGCGTGGTGGGCGGCGATGCTGCAGTCATCGTGGCCCTGGGCAGTAATCTCCCCGCCGGTTTCGTATCTTCCGAAGCTCTGCTCGAAGCGGCCCTCGCGCAGTTCCCTCAGGCCGGATTGCCTGTGCTTGCCCGTTCGGGATGGTGGCGGTCCGCCGCCTGGCCCGACCCGAGGGGAAATGAGTATCGCAACGGTGTCGCGATTGTCGAGGCGAACGGCCCTGCACAGACAGTTCTGGAGGCGCTTTTCGCCATCGAGCGAGACTTCGGCAGGTTACGCGGCGAGGCCAACGCGCCGCGCACTCTGGACCTGGACCTGATCGCCTATGGGCGTCGGGTGGAAGATCGCCCGGGGCTCGCATTGCCCCATCCTAGGGCTCACGAGCGCCTTTTCGTCATGGGGCCTTTGGCGGAGATCGCACCGACCTGGCGCCACCCGGCGCTTGGCCGGACCGCCGCGGAACTTGCGGCGAGCGCAACTGTCGGGCGCGACGCACGGCCCGTTTCGAAATCTCAGCGTTAGGCGATGGCTCGGCGCTGCCGGTCATCTCGCGCGATGTGCAGGCCGCGCACGCCTGGGCCCAATGTCCAGCGGCCGGCGTCGGCCGTTTCCGGATCGAGCTTGGATCCGATGAACGCCGCCTCCATCACCAGCCCCGCAGCGACGCCTGGCGGCGTCGATTCCGCCGTTAGGGCGATCAGCTTTGCGGCGACCAGTGAGGCTACGATCGGCCAGTGGGCCTCGTTGAGCATCGGTTCATCGGCAACTTCCATAGGCATGGGGGCGATGAAGATCCGCCGTACCGACGGCCACAGCACTCTCAACAGGTCCTGGGGGCGGCCCAACATTGTGCGGCCTTCGCCGGCCTCAAGCTGGCCGAACTCGCCATCGGCGGACGCCTTGGTGACGCGGCGCTCCAACTCCCAGTAGTCAGCAAATTCGGTCCGTTTTACGCCTGCCGCCGCAGCCGCCTGCACCACGAAGCGCTGCAGGGGAAACCCGTGGCCATACCCCAGTAGAAGGGCGGCGTTGATCCAGCGGCCTCCAAGGAAGCGACGACCGTCCTTGGTCTGACGCAGCATCAGGCTCTCCGGCGCCACCAGATCGCGCCGCGAGGTCAAGAGCTCGCCCTGCTCTAGAGCCGCGTTCTGCGCTGCGAAACCAACCAGTGCCCCGGCCGCCACCAGCAAGATTTGGGAATGCTCGCCGCGGACCGGGATCTTGCTGGTGAGCAACTGGCGCAGCGCCGCTTGGGCGAGGTTCGCCCGGTTGATGGACTCCGGCTCCCACGGGAAGCGCTCGCGTCTCGCAGGCGCAGGCGTCATCGTAAACTCCAACGTGGGACACAGCTTCACTATGGCTGTTATGCGTTGAAGGTTTACAACCTGCTGTGGTGAACGAGCTCCAAACACGCAGGCGGAGAATAGGTCGTGGCGTCGGCACTCTGGCCAATCGTCGTTAAGTACCCGCGCTCAGCCCATCGGGCCGCTCTGCAGTAATCAGCCACAGCAGTAGGCGTGCCTTCAAGCGGATGGCGCTGAGCTCCCGACTTTCGGTTTCGAAGATGAGACGCTCAAGTTCGTAGCTGCGGTCCAGCAGGCGGTCGCGCTGCTTCTCGTCGGCTTCCGGCGTTCGGCGAAGCTCCTCATCAATCCGATCCCGCGCTGCGAACCAAGCCGCGAAATCGATCCGCTTCGTGCGAGGAATTCTGACGGGCATCTGAACCGCCGCTAGCTTCGTGCGCCGCCAAATATCCCAATATGGGATAATTCTGCAGCGGGATTAGCGAAGTGGTCTCACCCGCGAGGGCGCGACTGGCCCAATGGCAAAGACGCTTCATTCGCCGCGCCACCAGCGTCTGATCAGCCGGCTCGCCGAGGCTCGCAAAAACCGGGGCATTACGCAGGCCGAACCGGCAGCGGTGCTTGGACGACCTCAGTCGTTAGTCGCCAAGGCGGAGCGAGGCGAAAGGCGGCTTGAAGTCATCGAGTTCGCGGACCTAGCGCGAGCGCTCGCAGTCGATCCCGGTGAACTTCTGGCGGCGGTCGTCAGCCACTAGTCAACCTGCGGGCAAGGCTCTGCCTCGTGCGCGAAGGGCCGCCCCGGTCAGTCCGAAGCCGAGGATCATCAGGGCCCAGGTCCCGGGTTCCGGCACGTATGTCAGGCTGCCGAACAGGCCCTCGCTCTCTTCCGACACGCCGGCGGTGAAATAGATCTTCTGAGTGCTGCCTGCAGACGCGCCGTTGCCAGGCGTGAGCGCCCACAGATCGCCGAAAACCAGCGGCTGCCCGTCCGTACCAAGCAGTTTGCCGTCGAACGCGTCGGTCGAAAGGTTGAAGGCGCTGATGGTCCCATCGCCGAAATTTCCGACCAGCAAGTCACCTGCCAGGGGGCCGAAGCTGGCTGGCGCGAGGGCCAGTCCCCAGGGCGAGTTGATCGGGCCACCCAGGGAAACGATGCGCCGGTTGAACGTGCCGTTCAAGTTGAAGACATCCACATACCCGTTTCCGGGGCCGCCGACGTCGTCGTGTTTGGCTGTGTCCTGCAAGGCGTAGGTGACAAACAGCTGGCCGTTCAGCACCTGCGCGCCGAAAGGCGCGTAGCCTGCGGCGACGCCAGGGTCGGTGAAGAAGGTCGGGGAGCTGAAGTTATTCTCGTAGGACTCGATCATTCCGCTGCGAAAATTCGTGGCGTAAAGGAAGTCGTTGCCGCCGCTAGAGGCGATGGCCAGCCCCTTGTAGACCGCAGTGGCGCTGGTGCTGGCAATGGGTGCGGCCACGGCGGTCGTCCCGAAGGCAGGGGCCCAGCCCAGGATCCCGCCATTCTCGGTGTCGAACAGGAAGGCCGGCTTCGTGCCGTTGATCTGGAAGCTGTTGGCTGTGCCGTTGAACACCTGTCCGGTCGGCGCGCTCGGCACGGACACGGTCAGGCCCTGCTTCACCCCTGCGCCGTTGTAGAGGGTGGCGACGTCCGTGCCGTTGTCGGACACCCAGAAGGGGCTAGTGGGGCTGAAGGAGACGCCCCACGGATTGATCAGGTTCGCGTCAGGCGGGTTCACCGCCGGGACCGAGCCGTCCGACACCAGGTTTGTGACGCTGAACTCAGCCGCACGGGCTGAGACCACGGCAAGAGAGAGGCTGAGCGCGGCGGCGGTCGTGAGGAGGCCGGCGACGTTTGAGGATGCGGTCATGCTGAGCGCCTTTATTGCGGGTCGCGATATGCGCCGCCGAGCTGACGGCCGACCCCCACGGCCTTCAACCGACGGGCGCTAATTCCAGACCCCAACGCGATGACGCTCGCATGCAATCTCTGGCGGCGGCGCTGCCGGTTCCGGATTGCTGCGCGCAGAAGGGATTGCAGAACATTGATCTGTCAACCGTGGCCGGAGCCGGCTCGCAAGATCGTGATTCCGGCGCAGCTTTCGGGAGGCCGCGATCCTTCAGTCGGGCCGGGGCGCGGACCGCGACTCTTGCGGCGTTGCACAATCAGGCTCGAACCTCTATTTTCGCTGGTTCTCTCCCCGTTCCGAGGAATCCATGGCTCGCGTCACTGTCGAAGACTGCATCGAAAAGGTCCCCAACCGCTTCAACCTCGTGTTGCTGGCGGCCCACCGGGCCCGCGCCATCTCGGCGGGCGCTCAGATCCTGGTCGATCGCGACAATGACAAGAACCCGGTCGTCTCGCTGCGCGAGATCGCCGACGACGTGGTGGACGCCGAAGAACTGCGGGAAACCCTGATCGGCACCCTGCAGCGGGTGGACGAGCGCTCTGAAGCCGAGGAAGAGGCCGAAACCCTCGCCCTGTTGGCTGATCCGACGCACATGCAGATGAGCGAGCTCGAACTGGTTCGCGCCCTGCAAAGCGACCGCGACGGCGGTCAGGAGGAGCGGTACTGAGCCCGGAAGGCGCAGAACCCCTTACCACCAAGGCAGCGCCTCAACCCGCCGCCCCTCTTAAGGACGCCCCGGCGACGGCTCCCCCCTCGGGAGCCGCGAAGCGTCCAAAAATGCTTCGCCAATTCGAGCTTATCGAGAAGGTCCGCTCCTACGACCCCACCGCCGACGAGGCGCTGCTCAACAGGGCCTACGTCTACGCCATGCGGATGCACGGGGCCCAGAAGCGGGCCTCGGGCGACCCCTACTTCGCCCACCCCATCGAGGTGGCGGGCATCCTCACCGACTACCGCCTCGACACCGCAACGATCGTCACGGCGCTCCTGCATGACGTGATCGAGGACACCCCGGTCACCCGCGCCGAGATCGACGAACTGTTCGGCGAGGAGATCGGCGAGCTGGTCGAAGGCGTCACCAAGCTATCCAAGCTGGAGCTCTCCTCCGAGCACCTCCGCCAGGCGGAGAACCTGCGCAAGTTCATCCTGGCGATCAGCCGCGATGTACGGGTGCTGATGGTCAAGCTGGCCGATCGGCTGCACAACATGCGCACGCTGCAGCACATCGCCAGCCCCGCCAAGCGCGAGCGGATCGCCCGCGAGACATTGGACATCTACGCCCCGCTGGCCCGCTCGATCGGTGTGCACCGCATCTGCACCGAGCTGGAGGAACTGGCTTTCGAGCACTTGAACCCGGTGGCGCGAGACGCAATCGGCCGGCGGCTTGAGACGTTGCGCCATGACCAGGGCGGTGCGGTCAGCCTGGTTTCCGGCGAAATCGCCGCGAAGCTGGAAGCGGCCAGCGTGCCGGCTCGGGTATTCGGGCGCGAGAAGAACGCCTACTCGATCTGGCGAAAGCTGCAGCGCAAGTCGATCGGCTTCTCCCAGCTCTCCGACATCTACGCCTTTCGGGTGATCGTCGACACCGAAGAGGACTGCTATCGGGCGCTGGGGGTCATCCATCGAGCCTGGCCGAGCGTGCCGGAGCGGTTCAAGGACTTCATTTCCACGCCCAAGCGCAACAACTACCGCTCGCTGCACACCACCGTGGTCGGCCCGCGCGGCATGCGCATCGAGATGCAGATCCGCACCGAGGCCATGGACCGCGTGGCGGAGGAGGGCGTCGCCGCACACTGGCGCTACAAGGACAAGTCCTACGGGTTCGACCTGGAGCACCAGAAAGCCGCCGGCGGTCGCGACCCGCTGGTGAACCTGCGCCACCTCGTCCAGGTGCTTGAGCACGGCGGCGATGCCGAGGAACTCGTCGAGCACGCCAAGCTGGAGATGTTCCTCGACCAGGCCTTCGTGTTCACGCCCAAGGGACAATTGGTCAGCCTGCCGACCGGGGCGATGCCGCTCGACTTCGCCTATGCTCTGCACACGGACATCGGCGATACGGCCATCGGCGTGAAGATCAACGGCGAGCTGAAGCCGCTGCGCACAGTGCTGCAGAACGGAGACGTCGTGGAGGTGATCCGCGGCGGTAAGCCGGTGGTGCCCCCGGACTGGCGTTCGATCACCGTCACCGGCCGCGCCCGCTCGGCTATCCGCCGCCACATCCGTCAGACCGAGAAAGAAGAATTCACCAGGCTGGGCCGCGCCACGGTCGACCAGACCTTCGAGGCGGCTGGCAAATCCCGCAAGGACGTCTCGCTGCGCCCGGCTCTGGACCGCTTCGCCGTCGCCACGGAAGAGGAGCTGTTTGACGCCGTTGGCCGCGGGCGCGTCTCTCCGCCCCAGGTCCTGGAGGCGCTTTTCCCCGGCCTGAAGGCGGACGAGCGCAGAGCCGCGGCCGCTCGCCACCGTATCGAAGACGGCAAGTCGGCCAAGCTCTACGTCCGGGGCGGGGGCCTGACGGGGGGTATCAGCATCCATTTCGACGAGCACTGCTCGCCCGTGCCGGGCGATCGGATCGTCGGGATCATTGACGACGACGTTAAAGGCCTCACCGTTCACACCATCGACTGCGAGCGGCTGGCGAGCTTCGAGGACCATGAGGAGCTCTGGCGCGACCTGCAGTGGACACCGGAGGCCGAGCGAAACTCCATCGCGCGCGCGAAACTGATCGCCACGATCCGCAATGCGCCGGGGGTGTTGGGCCAGGTCTGCACCATCATCGGCGAGGCCGGCGGCAACATCGTCCAGCTGCGCATGCACCACCGCCAGGCCGACTTCTTCGACGTCGACGTCGACGTCGACGTCACCGACGCCAAGCACCTGACCCATATCGCAGCCGCCCTGCGAGCCAACCCCAGCGTCGAAACGGTGGACCGGCGCAAGGACTGAGTGCGGTCCTGCCTTCAGGCGCCGGCGGCTAAATGCGCCAGGACGTGCTCGACGCCGCGCACGGCTGCGTCCCCATACTTCAGTCCAAGGACAGTGGTGTGGGACGCCCCCTCCACGGCCTCGAAGCTGCCGGCCTGCGAGGCGCGCTCCGGAACTCTGCGCGCATCGTTCCACTCAGGCCCCAGGCCTCGACCACCGGCCACGATCACCGCCACCGGCCAGCGCGGATCGTAGGGCGGCGCGAGCTTTGCCTCTGCCGCGCTGCGCGGCCAGTTCACAACCTCGTTCTCGGCGGTCCGGGCGTGGCGTCCCGAGACGTAGGCGTGGCGCTTCTCGGCGCTGCCTTGCGGCGGAAGGCCGATGCGGTCGCCGGCCACATAGTAAAACGGGGCCGTCGTCCCGACGCTCGCCGAGGCCGCCGCCAGGCGGCTGATTGCGGTGAAGGCGGTCAGGAATTTGTGAGTTCCGGTGCTGTCGATCTGTTCGGGCGTCGTGGCCTCGATCAGCACCAGACCCACGACATTCTGCGGGTTGCGCCCGGCAAACAGGCGAGTGTGCAGGCCCGCCATGGAATGGCCCATCAGGATGAACGGCCCGCGCTCGCCCGAGGCGGCGATCAGCTTTTCCAGGTCGCCGACGATGGCTTTGCTGTCACGTGGCTTCGGTCCGTCATCGGACCAGCCCATACCGGCCCGGTCGTAGGCGCAGCTGCGGATCCCCTTGGTCGCCAGCTTCTCCTGGATCGCAGCGAAGTCGGCGGCGAGGCCGAAAGCGCCGGCCTCCATCCAGACCGTCGGCTTGTCGCTTTGCGGACCCGTGCAGACCAACCGAAGCTTGCGTCCTCCGATGTCTACAAACCTGCCCGACGGCCTGAACGGACCCGCCGCGGCCACCATCACGGCGCCGCCGGCGATCCAGGCGATCAGAACGAGGGCGAGGCCGATCAGCATCCTACGCATGTCCGCACCTAAGGCAGAGCTACGCAAGGCTGCAACAGTCCAGACCAGGCAGGTCGTCACTATCTTTCGAGCGGCGCGAAACCGGTCTATCCAGCGATTATGAACACCGAACAGGTCCTCGACGAATTTCGCGGCGCCGGCGCCTTGCGCGAAGGCCACTTCATCCTGGCGTCAGGCCTGCACAGTCCGATGTTCCTGCAGAAGAACCTTGTCTTTCAGTACCCTGAGCGCACGGAGCGCCTGTGCAAGGCCCTGGCCGCGAAGATCGAGGCCCAATTCGGCAAGCCCGATATCATCGTCTCGCCCGCCGTAGGCGCGATCATCCCGGGCTACGAGACCGCGCGCTGGATGGGAGTCCCGGCCATATACGTCGAGCGCGAAGCCGGAGCTTTCAAGCTGCGCCGCGCTTTCCGCATAGCGCCTGGCGCAAAGGTCGTGGTCATCGAGGACGTGATCACCACCGGCGGCTCCTTCCGCGAAGCCGTGGAGCCGATCGAGGCGGCCGGCGGAACGGTGCTCTGCTGCGCCTGCATCGTCGACCGCTCGGGCGGCCGGGCCGATGTGGGCTTTCCGCTGGTGGCCCTGGCCAGCCTGGATGTCCCGACCTATCCGGCCGACAACCTTCCCCCTGAACTCGCGGCCCTGCCGGCTGAAGAGCCGGGATCCAAGCGGCTGCGCGCATGACCAGCCTCTATCCGCTCAATCCGGCGAGGGGCGCGGCCCAGACTCGACGCTCAGCGGCGGGTTGGACTGGCGCCCGGCCCAGGAAGCCCACATCTGAGCCGTTGCATCTGGATCCCGGCCCCGGCCGGGACGAGCGGAGGTGAGATGACGAAGCTCAGGCTGGGCATAAACATCGACCATGTCGCCACCGTGCGGAACGCCAGAGGGGAGGGCTACCCTGATCCGGTGCGCGCCGCCGAGATCGCGCTGGCCGCCGGCGCTGACGGGATCACCGCTCACCTGCGCGAGGACCGTCGCCATATCTCCGATGCCGACATCGACGCTCTGGCGCTGATCACCAAACGGCGTGGCCGGCCGCTGAATCTGGAGATGGCGGTGACCCGGGAAATGGAGGCTATCGCGCTGGCTCACCGTCCGCACGCCGCCTGCCTTGTGCCGGAGCGCCGTGAAGAGGTCACGACGGAAGGCGGTCTCGACGTCGCAGGTGGCCACAACACCATCGCCCCGGTGGTCGCGCGGCTGGCCGGCGCGGGCATCCGCGTCTCTTGCTTCGTCGACCCGGACCTCAGCCAGGTCGCCGCCGCCAGTGCGTGCGGCGCTCAGGTCGTGGAACTGCATACCGGCGCCTATTGCCAGGCGGTCCGCGAGCGCGCGCCTGGCGCAGAGACTTTGCTCGAGACCCTCAAGTCCGCCGCCCGCGAGGCCCGACGCCTGGGCCTGGAGGTCCACGCAGGCCACGGGATCGACTACGAGACGGTCAAGCCCATCGCCGCCATCCCGGAGTTCAGGGAGCTCAACATCGGACACTTCCTGATCGGCGAGGCGATCTTTATCGGCCTGGGGCCGGCTATCCAGCGGATGCGCGCGCTCATGGATCAGGCTCGAGCGTCTTCAGGGGAACTGGCCGAGGCGATGCAAAGATGATCATCGCATGATCGTCGGTATCGGCTCCGACCTCTCCGACATCCGACGGGTCGACAATACCCTTCAACGGTTCGGCGAGCGCTTTACTCAGCGCATCTACACCGATGTCGAACGTACCCGCTCGGAGCGCAAGTCCGACCGCGCCGCCAGCTACGCCAAGCGCTTCGCCGCCAAGGAGGCGTGCGCCAAGGCGCTCGGCACCGGCATTCGACGCGGTGTGTTCTGGCGTGACATGGGGGTCGTCAATCTGCGCTCGGGCCAGCCCACCATGGCGCTGACCGGCGGCGCGGAAGCCAGGCTTCTGGAGATGATGCCCGCCGGGCACCGCCCGGTGATCCACCTCAGCCTGACTGACGACCACCCTTACGCCCAAGCCTTCGTGATCATAGAGGCGGTGCCCGAATAGGCCGCTTACGCGGCCTTGCCGGCTCCCGGGAGCCGGCAAGGCCCGGATCCCCTTGAACTAGGCGGGATGCGCGCCTGGCGTGCCGCACTTGGCGTACTTGCCCTTGTCGTTCTTGCACTTCTGCGTCGTGGTCGTCGTTTTGGCCGTGGTGGTTGTGGTCTTCGCCGCCGGCGCTGTCGCCGCAGCCGGCGCCGCCGCTGACTCAACCGACTTGGTGGTCTTGGTGGTCTTGGTCGTCTTGGTGGCCGTAGCGCCTCCGCACACTTCAGCCTTCGCGAACTTACCCGAGGCGTCATGGCACCGTCCGTTGGCGTCGATTTTCTGAGCGCTGGCCGCGCCCGCACCGAAAAGAATTGCCAGTGCGGCGATCGCGGCCGTGGTGGATTTGATCATCAACAACTCCTCCTGACACCAGCGGGACTCCCCCGCTACCCCTCAACCGGCGAGCGGTTCTGGATGTTCCCGCTAGCGTGTTCGCGCGGTCTTCACGTTGCCGGCATGGACGCCCGCGCGGCGGCGCTGGAGCATCGGCCAGAAGGTGTTGAGCGCCAGGCCGCTCAACACCAGCGCCGCTGCGGTCACCTTCCAGGCCAACAGGGGCTCCCCCAGCAGCGCAGCTGACGCCGCCATGCCGAAGACCGGGACCAAGAGCGAAAGAGGTGAGATGGTTGCGGCCGGATAGCGGCCGAGCAGCCAGCCCCAGGCTGCATAGCCAAAGAGCGTGTTTCCGACGGACTGCCAGAGCACCGCCGCCCAGGTGGCCGGCGTCGAGCGGGTGAGTCCCGCCGCGATCGCGGGCCAGCCGTCGAAGAGCAGGGCCAGTGCAAACAGCGGCGGGATCGCGAACAGGCTCGACCACACCACGAAACCCAGGATGTTGGCGGGATTGGCGGCACGCTGCACGGTGTTGCCTGCCGCCCAGCTCATCGCAGCGATCAACACCAGCCCCAGCCCAAGCGGCGTCACATCCGTTCCGCCATGGGCCATCAGCCAGCCCAGTCCAGCAGTCGCCAGCAGAAGGGCGGCGACCTGGAATCCTCGGAGGCGCTCGCCGGTGAAAGCCATGGAGAGACCGATTGTGAAGAAGGCCTGGGTCTGCACCACCAGCGAGGCCAGCCCCGGTGAGATTGACCCGCGCATGGCGATGTAGAGCAGGCCGAACTGCCCGACCCCGATCAGCACGCCATAGGCCGCGAGTGTCCGCCAAGCCACGGCTGGGCGTTTGATGAAGAAGGCGGCCGGCAGTGCGGCGAGCGTGAACCGCAACGCTGCGAATGTCAGCGGCGGCAAGTGGGCGAGCGCCAGCTTGATGACCACGAAGTTGGTCCCCCAGATCACCATGACAAGGAGGGCGAGGAGGGCGTGAACAGGCTTGAGCGTCGGGGCGGTCATGCTTCGCTTTTGGGCGTCCCGCGCGTCCTTGTCACGCGGCCCCGCGACCCTAAACCTCCTGTCATGACCTTATCTTCACGGGCAGAGAACTTGCTCGCGCGCCATGCAACGCGTAGCAACGGCCCGTCCGCGAAGTCGGGCGACTCCCTAAGGACCACCTATGAGCGAGACCATGCAGGCTTCAGCGCCCCCCGAAAAACACGGCGCGATGTCCGAGATCGTCGAGATCATCAAGACCATCGTCTATGCCCTGCTGATCGCGCTCTTCCTGCGCGTGCTGTTCTTCCAGCCCTACACGATCCCCTCGGCGTCGATGGAGCCCAACCTCTACGAGGGCGACTACATCATCGTCTCGAAATGGACCTACGGCTGGTCGAAACACTCGATCCCGTTCAGCCCGCCGCTGTTCTCAGGCCGGATCTTCTCGCGCCCGGCGCATCGGGGCGATATCGTGGTCTTCAAGCTGCCGCACGACAACAACACCGACTACATCAAGCGTGTCATCGGCGTGCCGGGCGACCGCATCCAAATGAAGCAGGGGCTGCTCTACCTGAACGGCAAACAGGTGCCGCGGGTGAGCCTGGGCACCGTGCGCGAGGATTCGGGCTACGGCTTCATGCATGATGTGACGCGCTACCGCGAGACGCTGCCGGGCGGGCGGACCTTCGTCACCAACGACTTCGGCCCGACGGGCGACCTCGACAACACCGACGAGTTCCTGGTCCCTGAGCACCACTATTTCATGATGGGCGACAACCGCGACAACTCCTCTGACAGCCGGGTTTCGCCGGAGGCTGGCGGGGTCGGCTATGTCCCGGAAGAGAACCTCGAGGGTAAGGCGCAGATCATCCTGCTGTCCTGGAAGCCCGGCGCCTCGATCTTTAAGCCGTGGACCTGGGTGTTGAACCTCCAGCCCAGCCGGTTCTTCACCCTGCTCCAATGAACACGCGGGTGGCCGCAGTCGCGGAGCTTGAGCGCCGCATCGGCCACGTGTTCGTCGACCGCGATCTTCTCGAGCGCGCGCTGACCCATGGCAGCGTGACCAAGGGCTCGCCGAAGATCCGCGACAACGAACGGCTGGAGTTCCTCGGCGACCGTGTCCTCAATCTCGCTGTCGCCGAGCAGCTCATGCGGCTTCGTCCGCAGGCGACGGAAGGTGATCTCTCCAAGCTGATGAACCAGCTGGTCAACTACCGCGCCTGCGCCGACGCGGGCCGTCGCGCCGGCCTTCGTGACGCCATGCGGGTCGACGCCAGCGCCACCAAGGTGGGCGCGCGGGATAATGACCGGGTGCTGGGCGACGCTTGCGAAGCCTTGATCGCCGCGCTCTATCTCGAGGCCGGTTTTTCGGCCGCCCGTGACTTCGTACTGGCCTTCTGGGCCGACCTGCTCGACAACCTCGACGCTCCGACCAAGGACCCCAAGACCATGTTGCAGGAATGGGCCATGGCGCGCGGCCTGCCGGCGCCCGACTATCGGGTGCTCAAGCAGGAAGG
>NZ_DASXNL010000012.1:0-57420 GCF_036495085.1 Phenylobacterium sp.
ACGCCGGGACCGGCGTCCGGCGGTGGAACACACCGTCGCTGCGCGTGGAGGGTGGCCGTCAGGCGCCCGATGAAGCGCGAACTCCTCAGTGGATTTCCTCCCTGGGAAATCCCCCGGCTTCAGCCGGGGGAAGATGTTAAATCGGGCGCAGGCAGAATCGCCCCACCCTTGCCGGTCCATGTCCAAGTCCGCCGCCCAACCCTTGCCCGACCTCTTCGACAGCGCGCTGAACCCGGCGCCGGCTGCGCCGCTGGCTGAGCCACACGAGCCACGGCCCGAGCGCCCGGCCGTGGGGGGCGGCTATTCCGCCAAGGACATCGAGGTCCTCGAAGGCCTCGAGCCCGTGCGCAAGCGGCCAGGCATGTACATCGGCGGCACCGACGAGCGCGCCTTGCACCACCTCTTCGCCGAGGTGCTGGACAACGCCATGGACGAGGCGGTGGCCGGCCACGCCAAGGTGATCTCGGTGCGCCTCGACGCCGACGGCCAGCTTATCGTCACCGACGACGGCCGCGGCATCCCCGTCGACCCGCACCCCAAGCACCCCGGCAAGTCGGCGCTGGAGGTCATCATGACCGTCCTGCACTCCGGCGGGAAATTCTCCGGCAAGGCCTACGAGACCTCCGGCGGCCTGCACGGCGTCGGCGTCAGCGTCGTCAACGCCCTCTCCGAACGCGTCGAGGTCACGGCCTGGAAGGACGGCTTTGAGTGGCGTCAGGCCTTCACGCGCGGCAAGCCCCTGGGCGGCATCGAAAAACTCGGCCCGACCCGCAAGCACGGCACGGCCATCGCCTTTACGCCCGACCCGGTGATCTTCGGGGAGGCTGCGAGCTTCAAGCCGGCGCGGCTCTATCGCATGGCCCGCTCGAAGGCCTACCTGTTCGGCGGCGTCGAGATCCGCTGGTCGTGCGATCCGTCACGTATCCACGACCAGACCCCGGCCGAGGCCACCTTCCGCTTTCCTAACGGCCTTGCCGACTTCCTCGCCGAGCGGGTGAAGGATATCGAGACCGTGACACCGGAGCCCTTTGCCGGCCGCTATTCCCGTCCGGGCGAGAGCGGCAAGGTGGAGTGGGCCATCGCCTGGACGCCGGCAGGATTCGGCGAGGCGGACGGCTTCCTGCAGTCCTACTGCAACACCGTCCCGACGCCTGAGGGCGGCACCCACGAGGCGGGCCTGCGCGCAGCCCTCACCCGCGGCCTGAAGGCCTATGCCGAACTCACCGGCGAGAAACGCGGGACGATCCTCACCGCCGATGATGTCATCGCCCAGGCGGGTTCGTTGGTCAGCGTCTTCATCCGGGACCCTGAATTCCAGGGCCAGACAAAGGAGCGCCTGTCGTCCGCCGACGCACAGCGCCTCGTCGAGACGGCTATTCGCGATCCCTTCGACCACTGGCTGACCGCCCAGCCGAAGGCCGCCACGGCCCTGCTCGAGTTCGTCATCGAGCGGGCCGAGGAGCGGCTGAAGCGCCGCAAGGACAAGGAGGTCGCCCGCGCATCGGCGACCCGCAAGCTGCGCTTGCCCGGCAAACTCGCCGACTGTTCGGGCAACGCGATCGACGGCACCGAGATCTTCCTCGTCGAAGGCGACAGCGCGGGCGGCTCGGCCAAGCAGGCCCGCGACCGCAAGAGCCAGGCGATCCTGCCGCTGCGCGGCAAGATCCTGAACGTGGCTTCGGCGACCCTCGACAAGCTCGGCGCCAACAAGGAACTCACCGATCTCCTCCTGGCCCTCGGCGTTCAGGGCGGCTCGAAGTTCAAGGAAGAGGACCTGCGCTACGACCGCGTGGTCATCATGACGGACGCCGACGTCGACGGCGCCCACATCGCAAGCCTGCTGATCACCTTCTTCTACCGGACCATGCCGCAGATGATCCGCTCCGGCCGACTCTATTTGGCGCTGCCACCGCTCTACCGTCTGAGCCACGGGACCAAGGTGGTCTATGCGCGCGATGACGCCCATCGCGACGAACTGCTGTCCGGTGAGTTCAAGGGCAAGAAACCGGAGATCAGCCGGTTCAAGGGCCTTGGCGAAATGATGCCGGCGCAGCTGAAGGAGACGACCATGGATCCTTCGAAAAGAACCCTCGCCCGTGTCACCCTGCCGCGCGCAGAGGAACTGGTCGAGGCGCTCGTGGAACAACTCATGGGCCGCAAGCCCGAGCTGCGCTTCCAGTTCATCCAGGAGAACGCCGAGTTCGCCGCTGCCGATCTCGACGTCTAACCGTCTCGGCTGAAAGTCTTTCTCTAGGCGCTTGGCGATATGGTGAACGCCTTGTCAGTATTAACGCGAAATCTTGAATAGCTTTACTCGGCGTTATTCGCGTTGTGACACACTCGCTTCGAAATTGGCTCAATCGGAGACGCGCCCCTCGCTCGCGCCCGCCGGCCAGATTTGGAGGAGCTGAACCATGCCTGGGTTTCTGACGCGTTTTGCAAAAGACGAGTCCGGCGCCACCGCCATCGAATACGGGCTCATCGCCGCGCTTTGCGCCGCCATCCTGGTCACCGCGCTGACCAGTCTCGGCAACAAGATGGTCGGGACCTATTCAACGATCAGCAACGCCATCCCCTAGGCGCGAGGCGCACGCCTCGTTGAGAGCCACCTCGACCGAGGCGTTCGCCGCCCTCACCCCGTCCGCCCGGTCGTTATGGCAAATCGAAATAAACCAACGATTTCAGGACGGGCTTAACCGAAGCCGTGTGAACGTCTTACCAAAGCATGCAACCCAGGTGATTTCGCTATGACCTTCAGTCTGCGAGCCTCTCTTTTGAGATTCCTGCGTAGCAAACGCGGCAATGTCGCGATCATCGCCGCACTTTCCTTGCCGGCCCTGGCGGGATCCTTGGGTCTCGGCGCCGAGACCGCCACTTGGTACGTCAACACCAAGCAGATGCAGAACGCCGCCGACGCCGCCGCCATAGCCGCGGCGACCAACGCGGCTTCCAGCTATGTCGCCGAGGCGCGAGCGATCACGGCCCACTACGGTTTCACCGACGGTGTCGGGCTGGTCAGCGTCGCGGTGTCGAATACGGCCACCTGCCCCGCCGGCGGCTCCAACTGCTACAGCGTCACCATCAGCAGGCCCCAACCCCTGCTGCTGGCGCAGATCGTCGGCTACCACGGCGACACGACCATCGGAAAAGCGCCCGCGAAGCTCATCACAGCCACCGCGGTCGCGCTCCAGTCGATGGTGGCCCGCCCCTACTGCCTCCTGGCGCTCGGCGACAACGGCGTTAACACCGCGCTGGTCGCCAACGGCGGCCCGAAGGCGGACCTCTCCGGCTGCAACGTGATGTCCAACACCGGCGCCATCTGCAACGGCCACGACCTTGGCGCCGACAATGGCGACGCCCACACCACCAACAACGGCTGCGGCGTCGTCGAGCATTCAAACGTCGCGGTCGTACCCGATCCCTACGCGGCCCTCGCGGTGAATATCCCGCCGGACCCCTGCAACGGAAACTATCCGCAGGAGCCCCAGCAGAAGAAAGACCCCTCCCTTCCGTCGCAGAACCAGCTTGCCGGGATAGAAAACTGGAGCGGCCCCATCCAGATGTGTGGAGACGTCCAGTTGGCCGGCCCGGTTACGGTCAACACCAGCGGCCCGACGACCCTGATCATCTACAACGGCCAGCTCGACACCAATAATCAGATCCTGCAGACCACCTCCGGCTCGGCGCTGACCATCATCTACGCCGGGACCAACGGTTCGGGGCCGAACGGGCCTTACATTCACGCCCCCACCGGTGGCGGCACGCTCGACGTGGCTGCGCCCACGAGCGGTCCCTGGTCAGGCGTGGTCATGTACCAGGATCCGGGCCTGACGTCGGGGGTCGATATCTCGGCGGCCGGCAACTCGCCGACCTGGGACCTGACGGGCGCAGTCTACCTCCCTCATTCCTCGGTCACCTTCTCAGGGATCGTGAACAAGGCGAGCAATGGGAAGTCCTGCTTCGCCATGGTGGTCGACAACATCACCATCAACGGCACCGCCAGCATCCTGGAGCACGGCCAGTGCGCGCAGGCCGGCCTGGCGATGCCGACCGGCCAGGTGCCCAGCCGCGGGAAGCTCGTGCTATGATCGGGATCGCAAGCAAGCTCGCAGCCTGGCGCGCAGAGCGCAGCGGCAGCGCCGCAATCGAGTTGGCGGTCATCGGCAGCATACTGGCGGTCGCGGCCATGAACGCCGCCGAGGTCGGTCGCTACGCGGTCTATTCCAACGCCGTCGGCTCGGCGACACAGGCCGGCGCGGAGGCCGCTCTCGTGACCTGTGATCCCGCACATACGCCGGCGACGACCAACTGTCCGACCCTGACCACTGCGGTCACCACGGCCATTCAGGGCACTGCGCTGGGCACGCAGGTGAGCCTGTCTGGTATCACCGAGGGCTTTTACTGCCTGAACGGCTCCAACCAGCTCATCTACATGGCCGACGTCAACAACCAGCCGGCCGACTGCTCGTCCGTCGGCCAGCCCACCTTGCGCTCGGTGCTCTATCTCCAGGTCAGCACGACCTACGCCTACCAGGCGATGTTCCCCCAACTGACAATGGTGAGAGCGTTTCCCCAGGCGATCACGCGCACGTCCTGGATGAGGATGCTGTGATGGGCGCGTTCCCAATCAGGCGCTTCGGGGGCCATCGCTCGGGCGCAAGTGCGGTCGAATTCGCGCTCGTCATGCCTGCCTTCATCGCCATGCTGGCCGGCGCCATCTGGGCGGGGCAGCTCGCATTCGCCTCCAACAGCATGCACTACGCGGTCGAGGCCGGTGCGCGGTGCGCGGCAGTCAACGCCGTAACCTGTCCTGACGCGACGACCACGCTCGCCTATACCCGCAGCCACTATTCCGGCCCGCAGATCTCACCGGTCTTCACCTATGGGGCGACCGGATGCGGCCATACGGTCAGCGCCAGCGCGACCTTCAACCTCAACATTGTGCCCGGCATCAAAAGCGTCCCGCTTACGGCTGCGGCTTGCTACCCCTGAGCGCTCGAAGGCGAACATCCCGCCTCGAGACGTGAGACGGCCCGAAGCGGAGATTCGGGTCTTGCGTCCGTCCGTGACGCGCCTCACAAGCAAAGAAAAACGCTCGGGGATACGGACCCAGGATGAAACTGCGTATCTGGATGGCGGCGGTCGCCGCGATGTTTTTTGCCGCCCCGATCGCGGCTCAGGCCCAGACGCCCGACGGGGGCGAAGCGGTGTTCAACACCCGCTGCAAGGCTTGCCATGACCCCGCCATAGAGCGCGCCCCGAACCGCGCGACCCTGGCGACGATGCCGGCGGACACGATTATCGAGGCCCTGACCAGCGGCGTCATGAAGCCGATGGCTTCGGGCCTGTCGGAGACCGACAAGCAGGCGGTCGCCGCCTACCTCACCGCCGCCCGCCCCGGCCAGACCGCGCGGGGACGTAGCCCCGCCGGTCCCATCGGGATCGACGTGAAGTGTCAGGTCAATCCGCCGATCAAGCCGACGGCTTCCGATTGGACCAGCGTTGGCCTTGAGACCTCCCATCGCTTCCAGGCCAACCCGGGCCTTAAGGCCGCCGATGTCCCGAAGCTGCAGGTGAAGTGGGCCTTCTCCATGACGGGCGGCTCGATGCCGACGGTCATCGGAGAGTGGCTGTTCATCACCAACCGCTCGGGCAAATTCTATGCGCTCGATCCTGCGACGGGTTGCGTCCGCTGGGTCATCGAGGGCGTCGTCTCGCGCACCACCCCGGTGATCGTGAAGTCTGAAATCTCCCCAAGCGGTTGGGCGACATTCGTCGGCGAACGCAATCGCACCGTGCGGGCCTTCGACGCCCAGAACGGCAAGGAGATCTGGCGTTCGGCTCAGCTTGACGCCAATCCGATCGCCGGCATCACCGGCGCCCCAGTGGTCGCCGGCGACCAGCTTTTCGTGCCGCTCACCTCAGGAGAAGAGGGCGCAGCCCACCAGCCTACCTATCGGTGCTGCAGTTTCCAGGGCGCGCTAGTTGCGCTCGACCTGAAGAGCGGCAAGACGCTTTGGAAGACAGTGATTATCCCCGAGCCGCTGCACGACACCCACAAGAACTCCGCAGGCATTATGCAGCAGGGCCCGGCCGGGGGCGCGATCTGGTCGGCCCCGACGGTCGATTTGAAGCGCGGGCTGGTCTACGTCGCCACCGGCGACAGCTACACCGATGTCGACACCAAGGGCGCCGACGCAATTGTCGCCATTGAGACCAAGACGGGCAGGATCCGCTGGTCTAACCAGGTCACCGAAAAGGACAATTTCATCGTCGGCTGCGAGGACGTCCAAAAGCCGGCCAACTGCCCCAGCCCCTATGGCCCGGACTACGATTTCGGCGCCTCGCCGATCATCTTCAAGCTGGCGAACGGCAAAGACATTCTGCTGGCCGGCCAGAAGTCCGGATCGGTCTACGGCATGGACCCGGATACCGGTCGCTTGCTCTGGACAACAAAGGTCGGCGGCGGCTCGGCCCTGGGCGGTATCGAATGGGGTATGGCGGCCGACCTGAAGCGGCTCTATGTCGCCAACGCCGACACGATGAACCTGATGGACGATGTCCTTCGGCCGCTCGGCAAATCGACTTTCGAAAAACTGCCGCCCGCCGCGCCCGGCCTCTACGCGCTGGATCCGGCTACCGGAAAGGTGCTTTGGCGCACGCCTGCGCCTGTCGCGCCCTGCCACTACGCCGGCGACCGCTCCCGCGACCGCACCGGCGGCGCCTGCCTCCGCGCCCAGTCGGCCGCGCCCTCGGTAATGCCGGGCGTGGTGTTCTCCGGCACCATGGACGGCTGGCTGCGCGCCTATGACGCGGCCACCGGAAAGATCCTTTGGGCCAACTCCACGACCGAGCGGACCTATGACACCGTCAATCAGGTCAAGGGGCAACCGGGCGGCAGTCTCGACGGCCTCGGTGCGGCCATCGCCGGCGGACGGGTCTTCGTGATGAGTGGCTTCAACGGCGCCGCGGGCACCGGCGGAAACGGCGTGAACGTGCTCCTGGCGTTCACGGTGGACGGAAAATAGCCTCGGAAAACGGCGCCGCCGGCGGTCACGCCAACCCGCTGAGCCGCCAGCGCGTTGACTTGCCGCTGGCGGGCCGTATCTTCCGCCGCGCGCAACGATCTCCGTCCGCGCCGCCGCGGCCCGCCGGCCCAGGTCCTTTCAAGGTCCCGGGCGGCCTCCCGCACCTATCGTAACGAATGACCGAATTTTCCGACCTTGGACTCTCGCCTGCCACGCTGCAGGCCGTCGCCGACACCGGCTACACCACCGCGACCCCCATCCAGGCCGAGGCGATTCCACACGCCTTGCATGGTCAGGACGTGCTGGGCATCGCCCAGACCGGCACCGGCAAGACCGCGGCCTTTACGCTGCCCATGATCGACCGCCTGGCGGCGGGGCGCGCACGCGCCCGGATGCCGCGCGCGCTGGTCATCGAGCCTACGCGCGAGTTGGCTGATCAGGTCGCCGCCTCGTTCGAGAAATACGCCAAAGGACAGAAGCTCACCTGGGCGCTCCTGATCGGCGGCGTTTCCTTCTCCGACCAGGAACTCAAGCTCGACCGCGGCGTCGATGTCCTGATCGCCACGCCCGGCCGGTTGCTCGACCATTTCGAGCGCGGCAAACTCCTGATGACCGGCGTCCAGATGCTGGTGGTCGACGAAGCCGACCGCATGCTCGACATGGGCTTCATTCCCGACCTCGAGCGCATCTTCAAGCTGACGCCGGCCAAGAAGCAGACGCTGTTCTTCTCCGCGACCATGCCCCCGGAGATCACCCGGCTCACCAAGCAGTTCCTGAAGGACCCGGTGCGCATCGAGGCCTCGCGGCCGGCGACGACCGCAGAGACGATCACCCAGTACCTGGTCCGGATCCCGACCACCGATCAGAAGGCCAAGCGCACGGCGCTGCGCGAGTTGATCGGCCGGGCCGACGTGAAGAACGGCATCATCTTCTGCAATCGGAAGTCCGAGGTCGATATCGTCGCCAAGTCGCTGAAGACGCACGGACTCGACGCCGCGCCGATCCATGGCGACCTCGACCAGCAGACCCGCATGCGCACGCTGGAGAGCTTTCGCAACGGCTCGCTGAAGCTACTCTGCGCCTCCGATGTCGCCGCCCGCGGCCTGGACATCCCCGACGTCAGCCACGTCTTCAATTTCGATGTGCCGCACCACGCTGACGACTATGTCCACCGCATCGGCCGCACCGGCCGCGCCGGTCGCTCGGGCCAGGCCTTCATGATCGCCACGCCCGCCGACACCCGTAACCTCGACAAGGTCCTGAAGCTGATCGGCAAGGCGCCCGAAGAGATCAATCTCGACCTGGATTGGGCGAACATCAAGGACGAGCCGCGCAGCCCCCGAGGCGGCGAGCGCGGCAGGAGCGGACGTGGGACCGCCGCAGGGCGTGATCGCGACCGTCGCCCCCGCCCGGTTCCGGCGCACGGCGAAGTCGCGGCGATGGCGCCCTTTGATCCTGCAAGCGCCCCCAGCGCGCCCGAGGCGCCGCCGCGTCCTGAGCGCACCGAGCGTCCGCCCGAGCGCACGGGACGCACCCGGGGCCGCCGCGGCGCCCCGGAGGCTCGCGTCGCATCGGAGGCTCGCGTCGCATCGGAGCCGACGTCTGCGCAGCCCGCGCAGCAAGCGCCGGCTCGTGAAGCTCAACAGGCCCTGCCGGAACGCGCGGAACGCAGCCGCCAGCCCAGAAACGCGCCGGATCGCGCCAAACAGGATCGGGCTGAGCCCGGCCGGCCCCGCCAGGACCGCGCCGCAGCCGAGCGGACCCGCGGCGGCCGTGAGCGCGACGACAATGATGACGCAGTGGTGGGATTTGGCCGGGACGTCCCGGCCTTCCTATCGAAGCCCCCGCCGCCGCGCTCCAGCGGTTAGGGGACGCAGCCGGACCGTCGGCCGAACCTTAACTCGCCGTTGGTTTTGTCTGTTTAGCTTGCTGTCCCACGTAGGGTAGGTCGCATGGCGCGATCTCCCGGTGGGAGGCCTGAACATGGCCGCGGACATCCAGGCCTCGCTGCGCAGCGCCAAAGGCTACGACGTGGCTCGCCGTGCGCTGGAGCTCATGGAAACCCGGGGCGTCTGGCCGACGCCTCGCAACTTCGAACTCTGGGTGCGCTATCTCGTCGACGGCGAGGGCCCGCTGGCCAAGGAGATCGACCGCTTGGTTGCTGCGGGGCACGCGGTCACCGAGAGCGTTGGCGAGGCCTTGGCCGCCCAATACCTGCCCGACTCCCGCCTGGACGGCGGCATACGCGAGGCCGGCGAAGTGCTGTCGAAGGAATTGAAATCGGTCACGCGCGCGATCGAGACAGCCCAGAAATCCAGCGAGGAATACGGCCAGGAGCTGGCCAGCGCTTCCCAACGCCTAGGGGTGGAGGACACCGGCGCCACCAAGGAGATCGTCGAAGGGCTGGCGAGCGCCACCCGGAAGGTGCAGGGCAAGAACGCGATGTTGGAGAGCCAACTCGCCGAGACCACCGCCGAGCTCGACCGCCTGCGACAGAACCTCGAGCAGGTCCGCCGCGACGCCATGATCGACGGCCTGACCAACCTCACCAACCGCAAGGCCTTCGATGAGCGGTTGGCGGAAATCTGCCAACACGCCGACGCGGAGGGCGAGACGCTCACCCTGGCGCTGATCGACATCGATCACTTCAAGACCTTCAACGACACCTGGGGCCACCAGATCGGCGACCAGGTGTTGCGCTATGTCGCCAGCGTCATCGGTAGGCTGGGCGCCGCGCCGCGGGTCGCCGCGCGCTACGGCGGCGAAGAGTTTGCGATCATATTCCCGGCGGAGAGCGGCCTGACCGCCGTCGCCGTGCTCGAGCAGATGCGGCTCGAAATCTCCTCGCGCTCCCTGAAGCGTCGCTCCACCAACGAGGACATGGGCGCGGTCACCGTCTCTGCGGGCTACGCCGAGCGCCTGAGCGGCGAAGCGATCACGAGCCTGATTGAACGCGCCGACGCTGCGCTCTACGCCTCAAAGCATGCCGGCCGGAACCGAACCAGCGCAGCTTCGCCCATGGCCGCTGTCGCTGCCGCTTAAGCGTTTTCCACTAGGCTGACGCCGGGTAGAGTTCTTTAGATCGAGCGATAGTCTCGAACTGGAGGACATCCCATGGACGGCGCCGCTACGCCTGCGAAGGTCAAGACCGAGGTCCAAGGCAGCATCGGGATCATAACGCTCAATGATCCGGCGACACTGAACGCTGCTGGCATCGAGCTCATGGACGGACTGAACGCGAGCCTCGAGGCCTTCATCGCCGACCCGCAGGTGCGCGCCATCGTGATCACCGGCGAAGGCCGCGGCTTCTGCTCGGGAGCCAATCTGTCGGGCGGCGGTAGTCGGGTGTCCCAGGGCGCTACGGGACCCAACCAGGCCCTGCTGAAGGTCTACAACCCCTTCGTCAGCGCTGTACGCAAGTCGCCCAAGCCGCTCGTCGCTGCGGTCAACGGCGTGGCCGCCGGAGTCGGCGCCTCGATCGCGCTGGTCTGCGACCTGATCGTCGCGGGCGAGAGCGCCTATTTCTTGCAGGCTTTTCGCCGGATCGGCCTCGTCCCGGACGGAGGAGCGACCTATCTGCTGCCGCGGCTGGTCGGCAAGGCGCGCGCCATGGAGCTCACCCTGCTGGGCGAGAAATTGCCGGCCAGCACAGCCCTGGACTGGGGCATGATCAACCGCTGCGTCCCGGATGCCGAACTGATGCCCGCCGCCCTTGCGCTCGCGACCCAGCTCGCTGAGGGGCCAATCTCACTAGGCTATACCCGCAACCTGATCTGGGCCTCCCTGGACGCGGCCTGGCACGACCAGGTCGAGCATGAAGCCTACGTGCAGGGCGATGCGGGGCGCACCGAGGATGCGCGAGAAGGCATCATGGCCTTCGTCGAGAAGCGGCCGGCGGCGTTCAAGGGCCGCTAGCGCCGTTGAGTAGGCGGAGCGACCAAGTCTCCGCCCATGACGTTCGATCGGCAATTCGCCTAAGGCCGTGCTCAGCGAAATGGCCGCCCGCTCTCCCGCGCCGGCGCATGGTCGGACGCGCCGAAGGGCGCTGCTGAGCTTTCGATCACCGCCGAGCCAGAAACACGACGGCGATCAGCGCCGCGGCGATCAAAAGCAGCGCCACGACACCGGCGGCGCGCAAGGCGAGTTTCAGCAGGCTGAGCTGCAGGGCCCATCGCGGCCAGGGACCACGGATGACCCGGTACTCAACGTCGATGTCCGGCGGACGCTCGTAGTCCATGCCGCATGATGCATTTCAACCCGACGCGGGCCACAGCATCGTCAATTAAACGCCTAAGATTCGATATTCCGTTGCGAAACCTATCCGCGCCATGACAATGGCCCAGTTTTCGCAGGTCGACGCAGCTCCCCGCACCCCCTGTCCTCACCCCACGATGGTCGTGTCATGAGCCTGCCCTGCACCTGCAAGCATGCCCTCATCATTGAAGATGAGATGCTGATCGCCCTGGAAGTCGAAGCCCTGCTGAACGACTTCGGTTTTGAAACCTGCGACATCGTCGACAATCCCGACGACGCTATGAAGAGCGCCCTCGCCCGCCGTCCGGACCTGGTGACCGCCGATATCCGCATCCTGGGAGGCACCGGGATCGAAGCGATATTGGCGATCACCGCCAGGCTCGGGCCGATCCCGCATATCTATGTGACCGGCAACGCCGACATGCTCTCCGGGCTGACCGCAGCGCCGGTGGTCGACAAGCCGCTGACGCGCCGAGCCCTGGCGGACGCCTGCGAACGGGCCTGCGCGGCCTGACGACGTCCCTAGTCTCGGCCCCCGACCCGGCTTGTCCCTCGACCGGCCCCCGCCTACCGTGGCTGAGATGAGCGGAAAACGCTTCTCCGGCGGGTGCCTCTGCGGCGGGGTGCGCTACGAAGCGACGGGCGAACCGACGCTTGCGGGTTATTGCTGCTGCGTCGACTGCCGAAAGGCCTCAGGCTCCGGATTCATGCCGTTCATGGGATTTCCGGCCTCGGCCGTGCGCTTCACCGGCGAGACTGCGACCTACGCCTCAATGTCCGCCCGCGGCGGCGAGGCGTTGCGGAACTTCTGTCCGAGCTGCGGCGGGCTCGTCTTCGGAGGAAAGGTCGGCGAGGCGACCTCTCACACGATCTATGCAGGTTCGCTGGACGAGCCCTCCAGGTTTCGGCCTACTGTGGCGATCTTCAGTCGCGATCGCCCGGCCTGGGTAATTCTCCCGCCCGGCCTCACGGTGTTCGACACCCTGCCTTAGTCCCAGAGGGATCAGATACAGTCGATCTGAGCCCCAGACAGGGCTCGATGCCTTTGAATTGCACGCCTGATTCGTCCGGTCAGGCGATTTCGCCTGGCGCCCCCCCGGCTCAGGCGGCGCCCTAGCTGGCCATACGCCGAGCCTTGACCGTAGGCCGATGCCACGACCACATGATCCATCCGTCGCGTGCGAGACTAATTTGCTCAAAAAGCTGGGCCGGATCGAACTGTTTCGTCGCCCGGACGCTGCGGGGCCCGGACGGCTGCTGCAGGTTGGGGTAGCTGTGACGCTCCTGGCGGTCGCCGGCCTGCTGCAGGTGCTTGTCGACAAGCTTTCCCCCGGCGTGACGCCCTTCGCCCTCCTGTTTCCTGCGGTCCTGGTGGCGACGCTGATCGCCGGCTGGGAATGCGGCGCGATGGTGACCGGGCTGGGCGGCCTGTTCGGCTGGACCATGGCCATGCACCATCCGCTGATCTTCCCGCGGCTTGGGACGCCGGCGACACCGGCCGATGCGGTCGATCTTGGGCTCTACCTGGTCTCCGCCGCAGCGATCATCGTCCTGGCTGAGGCGCAGCGGCGCAGCGCCGGCAGCCTGGCGAAGGAAAGCGCGCGCCGCCTCGACGCACGCGAGAGGATGCTTGCCGAACAACGGGAGCTCTTCGAGCACACTCGCGGTTTCATGGCGTTGGTCAGCGGCCCAGACTACGTTTTCGAATTCGCCAACGAGTCCTATCGCCGACTGGTCGGCGGACGAAACGTCGACGGGCTCCCGCTAATGCAGGCCCTCCCCGAGTTCCCGGATTCGCTCGTAGCGTTGCTTGATGACGTGCGTGCGAACGGCCGCCCCCATGTCGGCAAAGCCGTTTCGGTCGCATTCCAGCGCAAGCGACGTGAACCGCCTGAAGAACGGTTCTTGGATTTCGTCCTGCAGCCGATCCGCGACCCGGACGGAAAGGTGGATCGCGTGTTCCTGGAGGGCGTCGACGTCACCGACGCCGTGCGCAGTCAGACCGCCCTGATGGAGAGCGAGGCGCGACTGTGGCTGGCCACCACCGCGGCCGGCATGGGCGTATTCGAATGGCGGATAAAGACCAACAAGATGATCTTTTCCGACCAAGCGAAGACAATCTGCGGTTTCCCGCTCGGTAAGCCCGTCAATCACGAGATGATGCTGTCGGTTTTGCACCCTGAAGAGAGGGAAGCGGCCGTCATGCAGGTCTACAGCGCCCTGGATCCAGCCCAGCGCCAATCAGCGCACGGCGAGCATCGCATCATCACGCCGCAAGGCGAGGAACGCTGGGTGGCGGCCAATGGCCAGGCGCTCTTCGAAGAGATCGACGGCATAGCGAGCGCAAATCGTTATGTCGGCACGTTGCAGGACATCACCGCGCGCAAGACCGCCGAAGCCGAGATGGCGACTGCGATGCGACGCCTTCGGCTGGTCAGCGAGGCAGGCGGCATGGCGGTCTGGCAGGTGCACCCGAAGCATGGGTTCGTACACGGTCCCGAACTGAATGCGATCTTTGGGCTGCCCCCCGACACCCAGCTCACGGACGACGACATGCGTGGCTTCTACATGCCAGGTGAGCTGGATCGCATCCGCTCGATCACCTATCCCGCCTTCGCGCGGGGCGAACGCAAGATGGAGTTGGAATACCGGGTCCGTCGCGCCGACGGCGCGGTGCGGTGGATCATGACCAGAGGGGAGATGGCGGCAAACGCGGAAGGTCTGCCACGCGGATCGATCGGCGTGATGATGGATATCACCGATCGCAAGGACTCCGAGGAACGGATGAAGCTCCTGGCGCGGGAGGTTGACCACCGGGCAAACAACCTTCTCGCCGTTGTCCAGGGAACGATCCAGCTTTCGCAGGCGCCATCGCCGGAGGCTCTCAGAAAGGTGTTGAGCGGGCGCATCTCGGCGCTGGGCCGTGCGCACCAATTGCTCTCGGAGGCCCGCTGGGAAGGCGCCGACCTGCGCCGCCTGGTGGAGGAGGAGCTTCTGGCTTTCAGCCTTGGCGCGGCCTCACGCGTTTCGATACGCGGAAAGCCGGTCGCGCTTCCGCCGGCAGCCGCTCAGGCGCTTGCGATGTCGCTGCACGAGCTGGCCACCAACGCGGCGAAGTACGGGGCGCTGTCGACGCCGCAAGGCCATGTGGCGGTTTCGTGGGCGCGCGATGCGCAGGGGCTGCTGACCATCCGCTGGGTTGAGAGCAAGGGGCCCCTCGTGACGCCGCCGACCCGCCGCGGCCTGGGGACGAACATGCTCGCGCGCGCGCTCAGCGGCGCCCTCAAGGGCGAAACCCGGATGGACTGGCGACCCACAGGCCTGATCTGCGAACTGAAGCTGCCCGCTGAGACCGTCCCCCAGACCTGAGCGACCGCGGTGCTATTCCTCTCTCAGAGCCTGCACGAACTGTGGAAGCCACGGGTTTCGGCCGGGCTTCATCCGCTCCGAGCGATAGATGTGAATCAGGTCTGCGTAGGCGCGGTCGAAGTCCTTGTTGACGATCACGTAGTCGTATTCGTTCCAGTGCTGGATCTCGCGCTGTCCAAGCGCCAGCCGCTGGCGGATGATCTCCTCACTGTCCTGGGCGCGGGCGTGCAGCCGGCGTGAAAGATCCGGCCAGGACGGCGGCAGGACAAATACCCGGACGCTGTCATCCGGCGCCTTTTGGGCCACCTGGCGGGCTCCCTGCCAGTCGATGTCGAAGAGCACGTCCTTGCCCGCCTCCATCGCCGCCATCACCGGCGCCTTGGGCGTGCCATAGCAATTGCCATTGACCTCCGCCCATTCGAGCAATTCGCCTGCCTCGACCATCGCGTGGAACTGCGCCCGTTCCTTGAAGAAGTATTCTCGCCCTTCCTCCTCACCCGGCCGAGGCGCGCGCGTCGTCGCAGAGATGGACAGGATCAAGTCCGCGTAGTCGGCCACCAATCGACGAGAAAGCGACGTCTTGCCGGCCCCTGCCGGGCTGGAGACCAGCAGGAGCAACCCGCGGCGGGTCGTCTCCCACGGTTTGGCGGGATCGGCGGCAGCGATGCTCAAGTTCGCTCACTCGACATTCTGTACCTGTTCGCGGAACTGTTCGATGACGGCTTTGAGGTCCAGGCCCACAGAGGTCAAGGCGCCCGACGCAGACTTGGAGCAAAGCGTGTTGGCTTCGCGCATGAATTCCTGGGTCAGGAAGTCGAGCTTGCGCCCGACGCCCCCCTCCGCCGCGAGAAGGCTGCGCGCGGCCTCCACGTGCCCCCTCAATCGGTCCAATTCCTCCTGCACATCGGCCTTGATCGCCATGGCCGCAGCCTCCTGAAGGATGCGCTCCTCGGTGGCGGCCTCGCCCGCAAGCTCTGAGAGCCGCTTCTCGAAGCGGGCCTTGATGATCACGGGCTGACCGCCGGCAAGGGCGGAGGCTTTGCGGGTCAGCTCGCCAATCCGCAAAACCAGACCATCAAGGACGCTGCCGAGCGCCCGCCCCTCTTCGCCGCGTGCGACGGCAAGGCCATCAAGCGCGGTCACGATCGATGTCGCCATCGCCGCCTCGAGCGCGGCCTGCGCCTGTGGATCCTCGATCGCGTCGGCAGCCTCGATCACTCCGCGCAGCGCCAGGAGGCCATCCAAGCTGGGCGCTGTCGCCTGGCCCGAAGCGACATATGGCGCGCCGGCCGCCAGATATCTCTCCAACTGGTCGAGATTGAGCCGAACCGAGCCTGCGCCTTCGCTCCGCTTGGCCTGCAGACCAATGGTGAGTTGACCACGTTGGAACCGTGCCTGCGCCGCCTCCCTCGCGACCCGCTCCAGTCCCTCGAAGCCGGGCGGACCGCGAAAGCGGACGTCCAGGTTGCGGCCGTTCACCGAGCGGGCTTCCACCGCCCAACTCCACGCTCCCGCCGCAGCTTCCGCGCGGCCGAATCCCGTCATGCCCGAAAGACTCATCTGCCCCCTCCCGCCGCCGCCCGCTGGCGCTCGATCGCACGCCACTTGGCCACGTTGGCCTGATGCTCGGCGAAGGTCGAGGCGAAGACGTGCCCACCGGTGCCGTCCGCCACAAAGAACAGCTCGTCGGATTTGGGCGGATTGAGCACCGCGGCCAGCGCGGCTCGGCCGGGGTTTGCGATCGGCGTCGGCGGTAAACCGGGGATTCGATAGGTGTTGAAGGGCGTAGCGGTGACGAGTTCCTTCATCGTGATGCCACGGCCCAGCGGCCGGCCTTTGGTTATGCCGTAGATGGTCGTGGGATCGCTCTCCAACTTCATCCCGGCCCGCAGACGGTTCTCGAACACCGCCGCGATCCGCGGACGCTCCGCCGGAAGGGCGGTCTCCTTCTCTACAATGGATGCGAGGGTCACCGCGTCTTCAGGTGTCTGCAGCGGCAAGTCGGGCGCGCGCGACGCCCAGAGCTCGGCCAGAAGCTTGTCGCGGGCCGCGCGCATCTTCTCCACGACCTCGGTGCGATCCTCGCCACGGGCGACCTGGTAGCTGTCGGGCAATATCGAACCCTCCGGCGGCGCATCCACCGTCCCGGTGAGCACCGGCTCGGCGCGCACCGCGTCGGTCGCCATGTCGCTTGTCCAGCCCTCGGGCACCGCCACGAAGTGCTTCACCATCCTGCCCTGCTCGATGTCCGACAGCACCTGGGCCATGGGAGCGCCGCTTGCGAATTCGTACTCGCCGGCCTTCAGATGACGCGCGGCGCCGCCCAACTTGGCCGCCAGCAGGAACACCTCGCGCGAAGAGATCACGCCTGCGGCCTTCAGCTCGCCGGCGATCTGGCCGACGCCGGAGCCCCGCGACAGGATCACGGTGGTTGTCTGCCCTTGGCGAGCCGCAGGACCGGGCCCGCGGTAAGTCCAGCCAATCCAGGCGGCGACCAAGGCCAGAAAGATCAGGAGAACCGCAGCCGCGCGGCGCGCCATCTTCAGCAGGCCGTGATCCCTAGGGACCGGCCGACGACGGCCATTTCTCTTGGGCGGAGCGTTCCGTCGGCTCACGAGACCTTCTTGAACACCACCGAGGCATTGGTCCCGCCAAAGCCGAAGGAATTGGAGAGCGCGATCTTGATCTCCATGGGCTTGGCCTTGTTGGGCACCAGGTCGATCGGCGTATCCACCGATGGGTTGTCGAGGTTGATGGTCGGGGGCGCGATCTGGTCACGGATGGCCAGGCAGCTGAACGCCGCCTCGATGGCGCCGGCTGCGCCCAAGAGATGCCCCGTGGCGGATTTGGTCGAGCTCATCGTCGCCTTCGCCGCGGCATTGCCCAGCAAACGCTGCACCGCAGCCAGTTCGATCTCGTCGCCGAGCGGCGTCGAGGTTCCATGGGCGTTGATGTAGTCGATGTCGCTGGGATCGATGCCGCTATCCTTGATCGCGGCCTTCATGGCGCGGAAGCCGCCGTCGCCATCTTCGGCCGGTGCGGTGATGTGATAGGCATCGCCCGCCAAGCCGTAGCCTGCGACCTCGGCGTAGATTTTTGCGCCGCGCGCCTTGGCGTGTTCGTACTCTTCCAGCACCAGCACGCCGGCCCCTTCGCCCATGACGAAGCCGTCGCGGTCCTTGTCATATGGGCGGCTGGCCTTTTCCGGCGCGTCATTGAAGCCGGTCGACATGGCCCGCGCAGCGATGAACCCGGCCATGCCCACCGGGCAAATCGCGGCCTCCGCGCCACCGGCCAACATCACATCGGCGTCGCCATACTTGATCAGTCGCGCCGCATCGCCCACGGCGTGGGCGCCCGTCGCGCAAGCCGTGACCACCGAGTGATTCGGGCCCTTCAAACCGTGCCGGATCGAGACCTGACCACTCGCGAGGTTGATCAGCGCTGAGGGGATAAAGAACGGGCTCACGCGCCGCGGCCCCTTCTCGAACAGTTCAATCGAGGTTCGTTCGATGGTGGCGAGGCCGCCGATGCCCGAGCCGATCATGACGCCGGTCCGCTCGCGGTCGGCTTCGCTCTCCGGCTCCCAGCCCGAGTCCTTGATAGCTTCATCGGCCGCAGCGATCGCGTAGAGGATGAAGTCGTCGACGCGACGCTGGTCTCGAGGCGAAAGTGTCTGGTCGGGGTCGAAAGAGCCCTCGACATCTGGACCGCCACCTCCACGGCCGTCCACACGCGGCACCTCGCCGGCGATCTGGCAGCCGTAGTCTGTAGGGTCGAACGTTGTGACGCGCCCGATGCCGGACTTGCCGGCCAGGATGGAGGCCCAAGTGATCTCAGTCCCCTGACCCAAGGGTGTGATCAGGCCGATACCAGTGACAACGACTCGACGCATTTGGGCCTCGAAGGGGCGTTCCTCAAAGGAAGACCGCCGAGGCCAGGGTAGGGCCCCGACCCGGCGGTCCTGAAACCTTAAGCCGAATCAGGCGCTTAGGCGCCTAGTCGCTCTTGGATGAACTTCACGGCGTCGCCAACCGTCTGGATGTGCTCCGCCGCGTCGTCCGGGATTTCGATGTCAAATTCTTCCTCGAAGGCCATTACCAGCTCGACGTTGTCGAGGCTGTCGGCGCCCAGGTCATCGATGAAGCTGGCCTTTTCGGTCACCTTCTCCGGATCAGCGTCCAGGTGCTCAATGACGATCTTGCGGACGCGCTCTAGGACGTCGGACATTAGGTAGGTCCCTCTCGAAGTTCAGGCTTTGCATCGGCGAGCCCGGCCATGAAGTCAACCACAACGGCCCGGCCAGCTCAAAGTCGTTGGCGCGTTAGCATGTTACCATGGGTGAAAGCGAGGCTTCAGATCATCGCCATACCGCCATTCACGTGGACCGTTTGCCCCGTGACGTAGGCGGCCTCGTCACTCGCAAGGTATGCACAGGCGGCGGCGACCTCAGCACCGAGGCCCAGGCGGGCCATGGGAATCGTCGCCAGGATCTGCGCCTTCTGCTGCTCGGTGAGACCGTCGGTCATCGGGCTTTCGATGAAACCAGGTGCGACGCAATTGATCGTGATTCCCCTGGTGGCGACCTCCTGGGCCAATGCCTTGGAGAAGCCGATCATGCCGGCCTTCGAGGCCGCGTAGTTGGTCTGCCCCGGGTTACCGGTCACGCCGACGACCGAAGTGATGCCGATAATTCGGCCCGCCCGGCGGCGCATCATGCCTTTGACTGCTGCCCGGCTGAGGCGGAAATAGCTCTCGAGGTTGACCCTAAGGACCTCGGCCCAGTCCTCGTCCTTCATCCTCACCAGCAGGCCATCCCTGGTGATGCCCGCGTTGGCGACCAGGACGTCGATGGGCGCGCCGGCCGCGGCCTCAGCGGCCTCTATCAGGCCATCGACGGCTGCGGGATCGGAGAGATTCGCCGCAACTGTCGATGTCCGCCCGCCCAGTCCGGCCGCCCGCTCCTGCAAAACGGCCTCTCGCGTGCCGGAGAGCACGACGTGGGCCCCCTGAGCATGCAGCGCGGTGGCGATTTCGGCTCCAATGCCGCCCGTTGCGCCGGTCACGAGCGCGGTCTTGCCGGTAAGGTCGAACATGAGGGTGTCTTTCAGAGGCTCTTGGCGAAGGCTTCGAGGTCGGCGGGCGCGTTCAGCGGCACGGCTTCGGCGTCAGGCGCGATGCGCTTGGCCATGCCGGACAAGACCTTGCCGGCGCCCGCCTCGGCGAAGCGGGTCACCCCACCCTGCTCCACCATCCAGAGCATGCTTTCGCGCCACCGGACGCGACCGGTCACCTGCTCCACGAGCATTCGGCGGATCGCTTCGGGATCGAGCGTCGGCCGGGCGGTGACATTGGCCACCAGCGGGGCTCGCGGGGCGAGGATCGTCGCGGCGGCCAGGGCCTCGGCCATCTCGTCGGCCGCCGGCTGCATGAGGGGGCAGTGGAAGGGCGCTGAGACGTTCAACGGGATGGCGCGCGCGCCAAGCTCCTTGGCTTTCTCTATGGCGAGGTCGACCGCCGCTTTCGCGCCGGAGATCACGACATTGCCGGCGTTGTTGTCGTTGGCGACGACGCAGACGCCCACCGCCGAGCCGGCCGCGGCAGCTGCCTCGGCCAGGGCGACGTCGCTCTTGGGCCCGATCAGGGACGCCATGGCCCCCTCACCCACCGGCACGGCCCGCTGCATGGCCTGACCGCGCAGCTTCAGGAGACGTGCGGTGTCGGCAAGGCTGATCGCGCCGGCCGCGGCCAGGGCCGAGTATTCGCCAAGGCTATGGCCGGCGACAAACGCCGCCTTGTCCACCGCGACGCCAAACTCCTTCTCCAGGGTGCGCATCACCGCCAGGCTGACCGCCATCAGGGCGGGCTGGGCGTTCTCGGTAAGCGTCAGCTGGTCCTCCGGGCCCTCGCGCATCAGCTTCGAGAGCTTTTGACCGAGCGCGTCGTCCACCTCCTGGAAAACTTCGCGCGCCGCGCCGAAAGCGTCGGCGAGGTCGGCGCCCATGCCCACAGCTTGGCTACCCTGGCCGGGAAAAAGGAAAGCGAGGCTCATCGGTTGGCTCCGGGCTCTATGGATTCAGCGGCGCGAGGGTTACGGAATAAGGCAAGCCGCGGCAAGGCGGCATCAGGGACGTGAGCAGGAGACGCGACATGCGCGCAGTGGTTCGGCGCAACAAGCAACTGGTCTGCGACGAGATCGCCGAATTAGAGCCCGCCGAGGGCCAGGTGCTGGTCAGGACCCTTGCCTGCGGGATCTGCGGCTCGGATCTGCATGCCCTTCACCACATGGAGCACATGATCGACCTGTCGCGGCGGGCCGGCGGCGCCGACAACGGCTTCGACCCCAGCGCCGACACCGTCTTCGGTCACGAGTTCTGCGCCGAGATCCTCGACCATGGCCCGGGCTCGGCCAAGACGCTGAAGTCCGGGACGCGGGTCGTCAGCGTGCCGGCGACCCTGACGCCGGGCGGCGGCCTGGAATTGCTGGGCTTCTCCAATCGCCTGCCCGGGGGCTTCGCCGAGCGCATGCTTCTGAGCGAGGCCTTGGTGCTTGAAGTCCCCAACGGCCTCGCGACCGACCAGGCCGCGCTCACCGAGCCCTTCGCCGTGGGCCTGCACGCCGTCGCCAAGGCGCGAATGGACGCCAATTCCGTCGTCCTCGTGGTCGGCTGCGGGCCGGTCGGACTGGCCGTGATCGCTGCGCTCAAAGCGGGGGGCCACGGCCCGGTGATCGCCGCGGACTTTTCGCCTCGCAGGCGCGCAGCCGCCGAACGGCTGGGCGCCGATGTGGTCATCGATCCGGCGCAGGAGTCGCCACACGATCGGTGGGAGGCGCTGGGGGTGCCCAGGGCTCGCGCGGCGCAGAACATGATCCGGATGATGGGCGGCGGTTTCGGCCGGCCGGTTGTGTTCGAGTGCGTCGGCGCGCCTGGCGTCGTGCAGGCCCTGATCGAGGCCGCGCCCGCCGGCGCCCAGATCATCGTCGCCGGCGTCTGCATGGAGACCGACCGTATCGAGCCGTCGATCGCCATCACCAAGGAGATCGAGCTGACTTTCGTCTTCGGCTATTCGCCCGAGGAGTTCGCCGCCACCTTGCACAACATCGCGGAAGGGAAGATCGACGTCTCCGGGCTGGTCACTTCGAAGGTCGGGCTGGACGGCGTCGCGGACGCCTTCGTCGCCCTGGCCGATCCTGAGGCGCAGGTCAAAATCCTGGTCGAGCCGGGTCGATGAAAATTTGACGATGTAAACCGAGAACGACGTTTCACCTCTGCGAAGACAACCGCTGAATGCGGGTGTAGAGCGACTTGCGACTCGTCAAGAACTAGGGGAAGTCCGCCATGAAACGTCTCGCCGTCCTGACTGCGCTCGCCGCCCTCGGAGCCACTGCGCTGGCCACATCGGCGGCCGCCGAACTGAAGGCCGGAACCAAGGCGCCTGACTTCACCGCGCCCGCCTACCTCGCTGGCCAGCCGTTCACTTACAAGCTCTCCGATGCGCTCAAGAAGGGGCCGGTCGTGGTCTATTTCTTCCCCGCCGCCCACACCAAGGGCTGCAACCTCGAAGCGCACCTGTTCTCCGAGGCTATCGATCAGTTCAAGGCCGAGCACGCCACGGTGATCGGGGTGACTGCCGGCAACGTTGACCAACTCGCCGACTTCTCCAAGGAGACCGAACATTGCGGCGGCAAGTTCCCAGTCGCCTCGGACCCCGGCGCCAAGATCGCCAAGGATTATGACTCGATCCTCAGCGCCAAGCCGGACTGGTCGAGCCGAACGTCCTACGTCATCGCCAAGGACGGCACGGTCGCCGACGTCTATTCGGCCATGGATCCCTCGGATCACGTGAACAAGACGCTGGCCGCAGTGAAGGCGCTGAAAAAGTAGCCATCAACCTGCTGACACGCGGAACGGCGAGGCGACGGCTCAGGTCTTCGGCGCTGAGGGTTGCGAGTTCAGCTTCGTGCAGTCGATCTTGGCGCAGACACGCTTGGTGATGTCCGTCTGAATCTGCGGCATCATCTCGCTCATCGTTGGTCCCAACTTGCCCATCAGGACCGGCATCTTCGCCAGGACCGCCTTGCCGCTGGTGGTGTCGTAGAAGGCGACGATGTCACTCAGTTCCTGCTCGGTAAATGTCGAGGCGTAGAGCGGGATCATCCGCTCCTGCATCTTGGACATCACGTCGTTCATGGACTCGGCCACCGCATCGGTCACCGCCCTGGCCTGCTCATCGGTAAGTTTCGGGTTGGCCTTACGGGCCTGCGCCTCCAGCATCGGCCCCATCTGGCGCATCATGCCGGCCATCAGCTGGTCCATATGCATCTCGCTGAAGAGACGGCGCGACAGCTCCATGCTGCGCGCGCTGGGCTGGGCCTCGGCGCCGAGCGCCGGCGCGCCCGCCAAGATGACGGCCGCGGCCGCAAAGGCAGCCACGCCGCGACGGATGAATGCCATGAGATTTCCCCCTACACTTGCGTTTCGCGGGCAAGGCTGCGCCGCCGCGGCGCCCGGCGCAACAGCCGAACCTTGCCTCGGCGGCCTTTTTCCCCTATCAGCCCGCCTCTTCACGGAGAGCGGTCTCTCGCGGAACACCAATGGGTCGGGACCATCCCGGCCGCCGCGCCAGGGATCCATCGCGACCAGCGGAACTTCCGCCGCCGGCCGCGCCGCCCTCCCAACGGAAGAAGGAACCTATGGCGCTCTACGAGCACGTCGTCATTTCGCGGCAGGATATCTCGCCGCAACAGGCTGAAGCCCTCAACGACACCCTGAAGCATCTGATCGAAGAAGGCGGCGGCAGCGTCGCCAAGATCGAGTACTGGGGTCTTCGCAACCTGACCTACCGGATCAAGAAAAACCGGAAGGGGCACTACTCCCTGCTGGCCATCGACGCCCCCGCCGCGGCGGTGAAGGAGATGGAACGTCAGCTCTCCATCAATGAAGACGTCCTGCGGTACCTGACCGTGCGCGTCGAAGAGCTGGAGCTGGAGCTCTCGCCGATCCTCGCCCGCCGCGATCGCGACCGCGAACGCCGCGATGACTTCCCGGCCAAGGAAGGAGCCTTCTGATGACCGACGAAACCACCATCGACGCCCCGGCTTCAGGCGGCTCCGCGGGCGGCGCACGCCGTCCGTTCTTCCGCCGCCGCAAGGTGTGTCCGTTCTCCGGCTCCAACGCGCCGAAGATCGACTACAAGGACGTGAAGCTCCTGCAGCGCTACGTCTCCGAGCGCGGCAAGATCGTGCCGTCACGGATCACCGCGGTGTCGGCCAAGAAGCAGCGTGAACTCGCCAAGGCGATTAAGCGCGCCCGCTTCCTGGCGCTCCTCCCCTACGTCGTGAAGTAAGGGAGCGCACGCAAATGAAAGTCATTCTACTCGAACGCGTTGAAGGCAAGGGCGGCCTCGGCGACGTCGTCAATGTCAAAGACGGCTACGCTCGCAACTTCCTTCTGCCGCGCTCCAAGGCGCTCCGTGCCAACGCGGCCAACCTGAAGGTCTTCGAAGGCCAACGGGCCGACATCGAGGCGCGCAACGCCAAGGCCAAGGACACCGCCGGCAAATCCGGCGAGAAGCTGGACGCGACGTCCTACATCCTGATCCGTCAGGCTGGCGAAAGCGGCCAACTCTACGGCTCCGTGGCCGGTCGCGACGTGGCCGACGCGGTCAACGCCGAGGGCGTCTCCAAGATCGACCGCGCAATGGTCGTTCTGGACAAGCCGATCAAGACGCTTGGCCTGCATGAGGTGAAGGTTCGCCTGCACCCGGAGGTGACCGTCACCGTCACGCTCAACATCGCCCGCAGCGTGGACGAGGCCGAGCGTCAGGCGCGTGGCGAGAACGTCATCGACTCGCAGTTCCAAGAAGACCGGATGGCCGACGAACAAGCGCAGGCCGACCTTCTGGAAGGCGGCGCAGGATCGCACGATACGGGCTACGGCGAAGCCTGAGCCGACACGTTCGCAATGCCCAAGGCGCGGGAGTCCTCTCCCGCGCCTTTTGCATGTCGGCTGTTGCAAATCTGTCATTCCCCCCGCGCCGACGCACACTAAGTAATCGGCGATAAGTATCACCGCCTCACAGCCAAAAACGGCGGAGGCCCCGAGGGGATTTACATGAGATCGCGTACCGTGCTTTTCGCGGCCGTTTCGGCTGCGAGTTTGCTTGCCACCGGGGCCATCGCCCAGACCAAGGCCACATCGGCCGCCGCATCAACCGCAACCAACCTCGATGAAGTGGTCGTCACCGGCAGCCGCGCCGACCCGCGTTCGCGGCTCGAGTCGCTTTCGCCCGTCGACGTGGTGACCGCCAAGTCCCTGCAAAAGCAGGGAACGACCGAGCTTGCCAGCGCGCTGGCCGCCACAGTGCCTTCGATCGATTTCCCGCGTCCTTCCAACACCGACGGCACGGACTCGGTCCGTCCCGCCACGCTGCGCGGCCAAGGGCCGGACCAGACCCTGGTGCTGATCAACGGCGTTCGCGCCCACTCCTCGGCGCTCGTGAACCTGAACGGCTCGGTGGGCCGCGGGTCGGCATCGGTCGACCTCAACACAATTCCGGAAATCGCCATCGACCGCATCGAGGTCCTCCGGGACGGCGCCTCGGCGCTCTACGGCTCTGACGCCATCGCCGGCGTAATCAACATCGGCCTGCGGCGGGCCGACCAAGGCGGCGGCGCCACGGTGACGTATGGCGAGCACGTCACCCGTGTCCCGTACTTCAACGCCGGTCCGACGCACATCACCGATGGGGCGGCCACGACCGCTTCGGCCTGGCAGGGCTTCAAACTCGGATCGGACGGTTTCTTGACCCTTTCGGCTGAGTATCGCCAACAGGACCACACCAACCGCAGCGACCTCGATCCGCGGTTTACCCCCGCCGAGGTCCGCTCGCGCTTCGGTGACGGCGATGTGGAATCGAAGACCATCTACCTGAACGGCGGCAAGCCGCTCGGCGACGGCTGGGACCTGAGCTTCTGGGGCGGCGGCCAAGAGCGCCATTCCGAGACGGCGGCGACCTATCGTGCGCCCAACGACGCCAGCCAGAACATCCCGTCAGTCTATCCGAACGGCTACCTGCCGCTGATCAACACCCAGTCCGACGACTATAGCGTCGGCACGGCGCTGAAGGGTGACATCGGCGGCTGGAAATCCGACTTCAGCCTCGGGTACGGCTGGAACCGTATCAAGTACGGCGTTGAACACACCCTGAACCCGTCGCTGGGCCCGACGTCTCCCCAGTCGTTCTACGCCGGCGACATGACCTACGATCAAGCTGTCGCCAACGCTGACTTCAACCGTGATTTCGACGTGGGCCTGGCCGGTCCGCTGAACGTCGCATTTGGCCTGGAAGCTCGCAACGAGCGCTACCAGATCGGCGCCGGTGAGCCCAATTCCTACGCCCGGGGCACTGTGGCTCCGACGCTCTCCTTCGGCTCACGTGGGTTCACCGGTTTCACGCCGGAGAATGTCATCGACACGAGCCGAACCAATGTCGGCGGCTATGTGGCCCTGGAAGGCAAGCTCACCGATCGCCTGACCGCCTCCGCAGCGGTCCGCCAGGAGCACTACTCCGACTTCGGCGACAACACCTCCGGCAAGATCTCCGGCCGCTTCGAGGTGACGTCATCGCTGGCGTTCCGCGGTTCTGCCGAGAGCGGCTTCCGTGCGCCCAGCCTCCAGCAGGAATACTTCACCTCCACGTCGATCCTGTTCATCAACGGGGTGCCGTTCGACACCGGCACGTTCCCGGCGACCAGCCCGGTCGGCAAGGCGCTGGGCGGCGTGCCGCTCCAGCCGGAGAAATCACGCAACTACTCGCTGGGCGCGGTCCTTCACCAGGGCAACCTGGAGGTCACGCTCGACGGCTATGAGATCGATGTCGACAACCGTATCGTTCTTACCGAGACCCTGACCGGCAGCGCCACCGCGGCGACGGGCACCAATGCGGCGGTGATCTTCAACCTCTTGCAACCCTACGGCGCATCTGCCGCCCGCTTCTTCACCAACGGCGTCGACATGCGCACCAAGGGCCTCGACTTCGTGGCGAGCTATCACCTGCCCACCGACGATCTTGGCGACTTCGTCTTCCAGCTGGCGGGCAACGTCAACGACGTCCGGGTCACCGCCACGCCGGTGACCAAGCAGACGATCCTGCCGACGCAGACCTCGCTGTTCGCCCGGCAGGCCGTCCTGCGCTTCACCGACGGCACGCCGAAATACAAGGTCACCGCCCAGACCGACTGGTCGCAGAACAACTGGGGCGCCACGCTACGGTCCACCTTCTACGGTGACGTCCTGTCGCCCGGCACGCTCGCCGACGGCAGCGCCGACGTTCACACCGGCCAGCGCACCATCTGGGACTTGGAAGGCCGCTATACCTTCCCCCACCAGGTGACCGTGGCGGTGGGCGCCGACAACCTGTTCGACCAGTACCCGAGGCAGATCGGCCAAGCGCTCGACACAACAGGCGCCGCGCCCTTCACCTCCTTCTCGCCGTTCGGCTTCAATGGCCGCTTCGTCTATGGCCGCGTGAGCGTCAATTGGTGATCTGAGCCCCCACGACGGGGCTTAGGCGAAAGGCGGGCTGGTTCTCCAGCCCGCCTTTTCGTCAGTTCACGCCCGATAGCCGGAGCTTTTCCACGGCCTTGGGCGAAGGTGTGGACGGCGCTGATGTCGCACGGATGGCAGACGTAGCAGTGGGCTAACGATAGGCTATGGCCCTCGTTCCGGCTCTCGACCTGCGCAACGCCTCCAACGACTCCGCCATATACCGGCTACGCCGAACCCTGAGCCTTATCGCTCATCGAAAATGCAAAAGGCGCGGAAGTCCCTCCCGCGCCTTTTGTGACTCTCGTGTGGCAATTCTGTCATTCCCCCCGACACCCCTCCCCCCCAGGTAAACCTGGCAACGGCCGCAACGGCCGGGTTGTCCTTACTTCGGCTGACGCTGTCCAGGGGGACCAAATGCCATGACAAAACGTGCCATTTTCTGCGCGGCCGCTTCGGCTGCGACCTTGTTAGCCGGATCTGCAGCGGGGCAGACGACATCCGGCGCTCAAATCGAGGAACTGGTTGTTACGGGGTTGCGCGCCGAGCCGCGCTCGCGCTTGGAAACCATCGCGCCGGTCGACGTGGTCAGCGCCACCCAGCTGTCGCGCGGCGGAACCACTGAAATGGCGCAGGCCCTGGCCTTCGCCCTTCCGTCCCTCAACTTCACCCGCCCCGCGGTGACCGACGGGACCGACACGGTAAGGCCGGCGACCCTTCGCGGCCTGGCTCCTGACGAAACACTCGTGCTCATCAATTCCAAGCGGGCGCACCAGGCTGCGCTGGTCAACCTGAACGGGTCTATCGGCTACGGATCCGGCGCGGTCGACCTCAACACGATCCCTACGGTCGCGGTCAGTGCGGTGGAGGTGCTGCGCGACGGCGCTTCGGCGCAATACGGGTCCGACGCCATCGCCGGCGTGATCAACCTGCGACTGCGCGAAGCCAGCTCCGGCGGCTACGCCAGCGTGACCTACGGCCAGTACAACACCGAGGTGAAGACCCGGCCGAGCCCGACCCCGATTCCCGGCCTCGTCCTGCAACCCGACAAGTACCGCAAGGACGGGGAGACCACGACCATCACCGGCTGGCAGGGCTTGCCGCTGTTCGGGTCGGGCTTCCTGACGATCTCCGCCGAAGCCAAGATCCAGCAGCACACGACCCGCGCCGGTCCCGATCCACGCCAGCAATATCCCCTGATCGGCGGCGCCTTCGACCCGCGGGAGCTGACCTATGATCGCTACAACAACTGGTACGGCGACCCACGGCTGGATCAGTACACATTCTATGCCAATGCGGGCCACGACCTCTCGAACGGCGTGCATCTGTACGGCTGGGGCAGCTACCAGTTCCGCGACGCCTTCTCTGCGGCCAACGTGCGCCGCGCTCTGCAGGACAACGCCGGTTCCAACATCAGGTCTGTCTATCCTGACGGATTCCTCCCCAAGATCGAAGGTAAGGTCTATGACGCCAGCCTGGCCGGCGGCGCGAATGGCAAGGCGGGCGAGTGGGCGTGGGACGCCAGCGTCGTCTACGGTCGCAATGAATTCCACTTCGGCGTCACGGACTCGCTCAACGCCTCGCTCGGTCCGACCACCCCGACCGAGTTCGACGCGGGTCGGCTGATCTATCAGCAGACGGTGGGCAACCTTGGCCTCAATCGCTCCGTCGAGATGGGGGGACACGCGGTGAACCTGGCCGGCGGAGTGGAAGTCCGCGGCGAGAACTATCAGATCAAGGCCGGCGAACCGGCTTCCTACATAAACGGCGGGTTCTTCACCCAGCCGGGCGTGCTGGGCGGCTCGGGCGCCCAATCCTTCTCAGGATTCAGCCCGGCCAACGCCACGGACAAGAGCCGCACGGCGGTGTCCGTCTATGCGGAGGCGGAGAGCAAGTTCGGCGCGCTCGACCTCAACGGCGCCGTTCGCTACGAGCACTATTCCGACTTCGGCGATGTGGTGACAGGCAAGCTGGGCGGCCGCTACGACATCACCGAGGCATTTGCGCTGCGCGCCAGCGTGTCGAACGGCTTCCGCGCGCCCTCCCTGCAGCAATCCTTCATCACCACGACCTCGACGAACTTCGTCGGCGGCCTGCCGGTGCAGACCATCCTGCTGCCACCTGGCGATCCGCGCGCGAAATTGATCGGCGCGGCCCCGCTCGATCCCGAAAAATCCACCAACGTCTCCGGCGGCGGCGTCTTCCGCACCGGGGCTTTCTCGCTGACCGTCGATGCCTACTACATCAAGATCAAGGACCGGATCGTCCTGTCCGACATCCTGCAGCAGGCCAATGTCATCGCGCTCTTCCAGGCCGGCGGGGTCAACGACATCGGCGGCGTGCGCTTCTTCACCAACGGCGTCGACAGCGAGACCAAGGGCGTCGAGGCGGTGGCGACCTACCTCTGGAACCCCGATCCGAGGTGGGGCGCGTTCAACTTCAGCGCCAGCGTTTCGCACAACGACACCAGCCTGACGCGCATCCAATCAACACCGGTGCTTTCAGCCCTCAACCCAGCGCCGGTCTTCCTGCCGCATTATCGGACCGCGACGCTCACCGACGGACAGCCCAAGTGGAAGGGAAACCTGGTGGCGGACTGGACGCTGGGATCGTTCGGCGTGACCGCCAAGGCGCTCTACTACGGCGAACTGCTCTCGCCCTCGAACACCAGCAACCCGCTGGGAGACTACAAGCTGTCGCCGAAGACGCTCATCGACCTCGAAGGCCGCTGGAACATCACCGACAAGCTGCAGGCCGCGGTTGGGGCGGACAACCTGCTCGACACCTACCCGACGACACCCCCCTACATTCTGAACGGGGTGACGATCAGCTCCAACGGGGTGGGCGCCTTCCCGGAGTATTCGCCTTTCGGGTTCCAGGGCAGGTTCCTCTACGCTCGGCTGAGCTACACTTGGTGAAAGGGCGGGCTGGATCTCCAGCCCGCCTTTTTCGTGAGGCGGCGGCCGACAGCAGAGGCTTTTCCACAGGCCTTGGCGCGAAGGTGTGGACGGCGCTGATGTCGCACTGATGGCAGACGTAGCATTGGGCTAACGATAGCCCATGGCCCTCGTTCCCGCTCTCGATCTGCGCACATCCTCCAACGACCCGGCCATCTCGCATGCGCCCGCCAATGTGGAGGCGGAGCAGGCTCTGCTCGGTGCGCTGCTCTATGATAACGCCGCGTTCGAACGCATCGGCGACTACCTCCAAGCGCGCCATTTTTTCGAGCCGTTCCATGAGCGCCTGTTCACCGCGATCGAGGGCCACATCCGCAAGGGCCAGCTCGCCGAACCGATCTTGATGGCCGAGCAGTTCTCTCGCGACATCGGCTTCGAGGAACTGGGCGGAGTGCGCTATCTCGCCGATCTCGTAGACCGCGCCCCGCCGGCGGCCAATGCGCCGGACTATGCCCGCGCCATCTACGATCTGGCGCTGCGCCGCGACCTGATCCGCATCGGCGGTGATATCGCTGCGGCCGCCACCCAGGGCGATCCTGATCTCTCCGCCCGTGACCAGATCGAACGGGCCGAGCAGCAGCTCTTCGCCCTGGCCGAAACCGGCGGTGTCTCGCAAGGCTTCGTGACCTTCGCCGATGCGCTGCATGGCGCAGTGACCATGGCCGCCGAAGCGCACAGCCGCGACGGGGGGCTGGCCGGCGTCTCGACCGGACTTATCGACCTCGACTCCAAGATCGGCGGGCTGCACCCCTCCGACCTGGTCATCCTCGCCGCGCGGCCTTCGATGGGAAAGTCGTCGCTCGCCTGCAACATCGCCTTCGACGTCGCGCGCAACTACGCCTGGGAGCCGCAACCCGACGGCTCGAAGAAGACGGTACGCGGCGGGGTCGTGGCCTTTTTCTCACTGGAAATGGCCGCTGAGCAGCTCGCCATGCGACTGCTGGCGGAGGCTTCCGGCGTTTCCGGCGACCGGCTGCGCAAGGGCGAGATAGACGCTTCGGAGTTCGGCCGGGTGCGTGACGCGGCGCTCGAGATCCAGGAGGCGCCCCTCTACATCGACGCCACCGGCGGCATCAGCATGGCCAAGCTCGCCGCCCGGGCCCGGCGCCTGAAGCGGATGGTCGGGCTCGACCTACTGATCGTCGACTACCTGCAGCTGATCACGGGCGGCGAAGGCAGCCGTAACGACAACCGGGTGCAGGAAGTCAGCATGATCACCCAGAGCCTCAAGGCGCTCGCCAAGGAGCTCTCGATCCCCGTCGTGGCCCTGGCTCAGCTCTCGCGTCAGGTCGAGAACCGCGAGGACAAGAAGCCCCAGCTCTCCGACCTGCGGGAATCCGGCTCTATCGAGCAGGACGCCGACATGGTGATGTTCATCTATCGCGAGGCTTACTACCTCAGCCGCCTCGAGCCACGCGAAGGGACCGAAGAGCACTTCAAGTGGCAGGAGAGCATGGACCAGGTCCGAGGCCTGGCCGAAATCATCATCGGCAAGCAGCGCCACGGCCCGATCGGCAACGTTAAGCTCTCCTACAACGAGGACCTGACCAAGTTCGGCAACCTCGCCCGCGACGCCAACCGCTACGACCCGCACTGACGATGGCGGAGCCCGCCGTCGCACGGCTGACGATCGACCTGGACGCGCTCGCGCACAATTACGCCGTGCTTTGCAAGCAAGCGGCCGGCGCGCAGGTCGCCCCGGTCCTGAAATCCGACGGCTATGGCCTGGGCGTCGGACCTCTCGCGCGGCGGCTTTGGGCCGAAGGCGCACGGAGTTTCTTCGTGGCGCGGCTGACGGAGGGCGAGGCGCTGCGCTCGGCGTTGTCGCCCCAGCAGGGGGCCAGGATCTATGTCCTGGATGGTCTGGTCGACGGCGCTGAAGAGCGCATGGACGCCGCCGGCCTCACGCCGGTTTTGTGCAACCTCTCGCAGATCTCCGCGGCGGGGACACATGCCGCGCGGACTCGCCGGCCGTGGCCTGTCGCGCTCAACATCGATACCGGGATGAGCCGCCAAGGACTGACGCCGGACGAAGCACGCGCCGTGGTCCTGTCCGACAACCGCCTGCAGGGATTGGATGTTGGCTTGGTGATAAGTCACCTGGGCTCGGCCGCAGAACCAGAAAATCCCCGCAATTCCCGGCAGTTATCAGAGTTTCTTGAAATCCGCTCACTGTTTCCCCAAGCCCAGGCAAGCTTGGCGGCGTCGGCCGGCATATTCCTCGGCGAAGACTACCGCTTCGATCTGGTCCGGCCCGGCATCAGCCTGTTCGGCGGCGGCCCGCTCGCCCGGCCAGACGACCGCCTGCGGGCGGTCGCCACCCTCTCCGCCCCGATCCTCGACATCCGAAACCTGAAGCCCGGCGACGTGGTGGGCTACGGCGAAAGCGTGCGAGTGGAGGCGCCCACCCGCGTGGCCGTCGTCGCCGCAGGCTACTCCGATGGCGTGATCCGGGCTGCGAGATCCGGGGGACAGGCGTGGTTCGCCGGCGCGGCGCGCAACCTCCTTGTCGTCAACATGGATCTCCTGGTGATCGAGATCGGCGACGCCTCCGCGATGATCGGGGCGCCTGTCGAGCTCCTGGGGTCAAACGCCCAGTTGGACAACCTCGCCACCGCCGCCGACACGGTGGCCCACGAGGTCTTGGTTCGCCTTAGCCGGCGCGCCGAAAGGATTTACGTCGGCGAAGCCTAGGTCGCGTGCGCTCATTAAGCCAGCGCCAGCTTGGGGCCGCTTCCGGGCAGAGGGTCAGGGCCGACGGTGGCCCGCCACAGCGGGGCAGGCGCCGTGGCCGAAGCCGCGACGCCCTCCCAACTCGCCCTGGAAACATCCCCGACTCAGAACGTCTTCTCCAGACCCAACTTGACCGTGCGGCCGAGCGGATCACCCGTCAGCGCATCATAGTTGATGTCAGTCCGGGCGAAGGGCGGAGCCTTGTCGAAGACGTTGTTGATCCCGAGCGTAACCTTCGTGCCGTACGGCGCATCCCACAGCAGCGTCACATCATGCAGAATCTGCGCCTTGATCTTCTGCCCGGCCGTGACGATCCCCGAGGGGTTCGTCGGCGTCACATAGATCGGATTGAAGGTGAATAGCGCCGTGCGCTGGTCGACATAATGATCGATGTAGCGGAGCTGATAGTGCACGTTGAACGGCCCGTGCGCGTAGTTGAGCGCGAATGTCCCTTTCCACCGCGGGATCGGATAGGCGATCTGGCCGGAGTTGAAAAAGCCGGCCGCCTGGAACGCCGGGATCGTCACCGTGCCGATCTGCAAGGCCCCGACCTGGTACTTGTTGACGTGGGTAAAGAGGGCGCTGGCGATCAGATCCCCACCGAAGACCTCGGTCCAGTCGTAGGTGAGGTCGAAGTCGAGTCCGTCGGTCTTCACGTCCGGCCCATTGATCGCCTGCAGATTCACGGCGACGACGCCGGGTCCGCACGGCCCGTTGAAGACGAGGTGCGCGGCGATGAAGCCGGCAAGCGCCGGGTTGTTGCAGTTGTTCGCGCCGCTCGCCCCATTCGGGAAGACGGCGTTGATCACCGGCGTGAGCGGCTCTGAGGTGAGCACCTTCTTGAAGTCGTAGTTCCAGTAGTCGATCGTCGCGCGAAGACCGCCATTCTGGACGATGGAGCCGACGCTGTAGACGAGCGCCGTCTCCGGCTCGAGCTTTGGATTGCCGATGGTGGAAACCGGTATGAAGGTCCCCAACACCTGCTGCAGATTGGTGGTCGGATTGGGGATCAGCGAGCCCTGCGGCGGCGCCCGGAATGTGGTTCCGACAGAGCCGCGGAAGGCCAGCCATTCGTTCGCCTGCCACCGCAGGCGGGCCTGGGGATTGAAAGTGTCGCCCCCGTTGCTGCCGTAGTCTTCGTATCGGCCGGCCAGCTCGAGGTTGAGAGCGCTGGTGATCGGCACGTTGAGTTCGCCGAAGCCGGCGTAGATGTCCTGGCTGATGTCCACGGGAATCGAAACGGGACCGAACACGTTCGGGCCGGTGCCTGTGGTGACCGCCGGGTTGGGGTTTGACGGGAAGATGCAGTCATTGGTCCCGACCGGCGGGACCGAGTTCGAGCAGGGCGAGATGATCTCGTTGCCGAACTGGCTGTAGTTGGTGACGTAGCTGTTGTGCCGCCACTGGAAGCCGGCGGCCCATTTGATGTCGCCGCCGGGCAGCGTCCACCAGGGGATCTTGCCCGACAGTACGGCATTGAACTCGTACTCCTGGAAATTCGTCGTGGCCGACTGAATGGGCATGATCCAGTCGGCGAGCGCGGCGGTGTTCGCGAGCGAGGACACGAAGCCAGGATTGGTCAGCCCGCGGTTCGGCGCCCCGGGGATGCCGTTGGAGAACGGATTGAGGTACTGGCAGCCGCCGACGCCCGGCGTGCCCGTCTTGAAATTGCAGTTGGGACCGCCGAGGCCGCGCAGGGCGAGCTCCAGCCGGTCGGTCAGGCTGTCGCGCCCTTCGCCGTATGACTTGTAGCGGCCGTAGCTGAAGTTGACGTCGTAGGTGGTGTTCGAGGTGACATCGCCCTTCACACCGGCGTCGAACAGAATCTGGTCGTGCCAGTAGGGCCCGCCGACCCCGTGCTCGTAGTTGTAGAGCGGGTTGCCGCCGGTGAGGTATGGGCGGAAGGTCCCGATGGTCATAAGCGCGCCGGCCGCGCCGGCCGGGAACTGTCCCGGGTTGGCGGCGATGTAGGCGGCGAATCCCGGGTTGGTCACCGGCACGAAATAGGCCAGCGAGGAAACCGGCGGTCCCCCGACGGTCAGCGCGGGTATGGTGGCAAAGCCCGCGGGCATGACGGCAAGGGGCACCGGCCGCGTTGTCACATACGAGGGCGACGACTTGAAGAACGGCAAGTCAGTGTAGCCGTACGCAGCGTCGAGATGGAGTTCGTGGTGCTCGGCGAACTTCCAGTTGAACTGGGCGAAGGCCTGGTAGCGGTTCTCCTCCTCCTCGAGGTTGTCCCAGATCGAGTACTGCCCGCGGCAGCTCGTCCAGGGCAGCAGGGGCGCGGCGTTCGCATTCTTGGTCGTGAGCTGGCCGCCAAGCGCCGCGCAGCCGAGGTCGACACGTCCGCCGGCGATTGGAATGCCCGTCGCCGTCGACGGCGTGAACGCTTCGGGATTACCGCCGCCGGTCCAGCCGCCCTCAGGGTTCAGATCATAGATCTTGTGGGCCCAGTCCTTCCCCAGCACCGGCAGCTCCGAGCGGTGCTGATAGCCGCCCGAGACTAGCACGTCCCAGTTGTCCCCGACCTTCCCCCACGTGAGATTGGCCGTGTAGTCGTTGCCCTTGGATCCGTCGATCCAGCGATAGTCGCCTCCAATCTCCAGGCCCTCGAAGGACCTCCTGGTGATGAAGTTCACCACCCCGCCGATGGCGTCCGATCCGTAGGTGGCGGCCGCACCGTCCTTTAGAACTTCCACCCGGCCGATGGCGGCGAGCGGCAGCATGTTGGGGTCCGGCGCGATCGCGAACGCGAGCGGTAGGCGGTGCCCATTAAACAGCGTCAACGTCCGTTCCGGCCCGAGGCCCCGCAGGTTCACGGTGGAGGTGCCGTACTGGCCCTGACCGCGTCCGCCGGCGACGAACTGGTTCGACTCGCCGATCACCCCGGAGGATTCCGGAAGTTGCTTGATGACTTCGATTACGGTCGGCGCGCCCTGTTTCTTCAGCATGTCTTGAGTCACCACGTCGACCGGCAGCGCGGCGGTCTTCGGCGTGCCGCTGATCAGAGAGCCTGTGACGACGACTTCGCTGACATTAGCCGGGCCGGTCGCCGCGGGGGCTGCGGCGGCTGCGAAGGCTTGGGATGAGCCCACGGCCATGACGAAGGTCAGCGCCGAGCCGGCGCAGAGGTGGCTGCGATTCATTTCTTCCTCCCGTATCCGGAGCCCCGCCCTTGTGGGAGGCGGTGAATCTCACGGATGACGGATCGAAATCTGCGCGCATCTGCTCAGCTTCGAAAGCCTGAATTTTGCAGTTCTGCAATCTTGAAGGTGAATGCGGCTCCGTTGTTCTCCTTGAATTTTCCCAGCTTATTGAAATAATGACGTTATTGTAGAATTGTTTGTGTCGATTTGGTTACCTTCGCACCGGGGGTCCCGAGGCGCTAAGGCCGTCTAAAAGATGGAGCGTGGCGCAGGTAGCGCGTGAAACCCAGGAGAGTGGCTCCACGTGATGGTTCGCACCGGACACGGTGCGTCAGACCGTCCCTGAAGCTCGTACTGGAGCAGGGCGACGAAGGTCCGATCCCCACCACCAGGAAGGAACCTTCGGAACGGCCCTCGTCGGACGGACGGCTGCCGCAAGGCCGAAGCCGGCCTTCCTTGGGGTCGGTCCCTTTGGCCTTCGAGCTCTGCATGGCGACTACCCGTCACTCCTGGCGCTGACCCGGTTGCGGGCATAGCCGGCGACGTTGTCGCAGCTAAGCCTTCAAATCCTCGGGCTCGCTCGCCGGGGCCGCTTTGCCGATTGCAGCGGCTAAGCCGCGACGTCGGCCCGCTTCGAAGCTTTCTGCAATTCGCTCAGCTCGAGGCTCACGCCAGGCACGCTTAGGCTCGTGCTTCCAGTCACGTCACTTAGGTGCAGCGGACCGCCGATCGAGGCAATGCGCCCGGCGATCGATGAGATAACGATCCCAGCCACGAGGCCCACGACCAGCACGACGGCGAAATAGGGCGTCGCTCGTTCCTGCGGAACCCGCATCAGCTTCGGAAGGCCAAGATAGAGCAGGTAGAGGCTGTAGAGCGCCCCGAGCAGCCCCACGACGCCAAGTGTAGGCGCCAGGCCGAATACGCCGAACACCCATGAGGCGGTCATCGCGTAGCAGCAGACCTTGAAGGCCTGCACCCGGTCCTTAGTCCCGCCAAACGTTGGAGCCAGGGCTTCGACGATGAGCGCCAAGACATAAACCATGGCCAAGCTCAGCGCGTAGCTGGTGATCGCCTGTACGATCAGCCAGACCGGCGAGAGCCGGAACGACAGGCCGAAAATACCCCCGATCCCAAACCTCAGCATGCCGACGAGGGTGCAAACCGCGGGTATCGCGGCCAGGGGCGCGACGTAGCTTCGATAGAGCCCGCCGATCGTCGCCGGCTCGGGGTCGATGAGGTCCCACGTCGCCTCGGGACGCAAAAGGATTCCCTTGACCCGCCCAAGTAGGCTCGATCCAGCCGAACCCGGTTCCACAACGCTCATCGCTGTTCCCCCGTTTGAATCCGCCGTTATGCCAGCCTACCTCAAGCCGGAGGCGCGGCAAGCGGCTGCACAGACGACCCCGGCCTCGGTCGGCTAGACTGCGTCACACCCCGAATCAGGAGCTCATCTGACGAATGGCCCGCGACGGCGCCGTATACGCCTGCCAGTCCTGTGGAGCTGTCCAAACCAAGTGGGCGGGCCAATGCCCGGCTTGCGGCGCATGGAACACCCTGGTCGAGGAGCTGCAGAGCCGTCCGCCGGGCGCGCTCGCGCCTTCCAAGGTCAGCCGCGGTCGCGGCCTCGCCTTCGAGGGGCTGGAGGATGAGACCCCCGCTCCTCTCCGGATTCAGACCGGCGTCGAGGAGTTCGATCGCGTCTGCGGCGGCGGGGTTGTCCCTGGCTCCGCCATCCTGCTGGGCGGCGACCCGGGCGTCGGCAAGTCAACGCTGCTCTTGCAAGTGGCCGCTGAGGCCGCGCGACGCGGGGCCGCCTGCGCCTACATTTCCGGAGAGGAGGCCGTCGAGCAGGTGCGCTCGAGGGCCCAGCGGATGGGCCTCGCAGACGCACCGGTGAAACTCGCCGCCGAAACCTCTCTGCGCGAGATCGTCGACGCGTTGAAACGCGACGCCTTCGATCTTGTGGTGATCGACTCCATCCAGACGATGTGGAGCGACGCCCACGAAGCGGGCCCGGGATCGGTCACGCAGGTCCGCGCCGCGGCGGGCGAACTCGTCCGGCTCGCCAAGAAGCGCGGCGTCGCCATCGTCCTGGTGGGCCATGTCACCAAGGAGGGCACGATAGCCGGGCCCAGGGTCATCGAGCACATGGTCGATGCGGTGCTCTCGTTCGAGGGCGAGCGCGGCTATCCATTCCGCATCCTGCGCGGCGCCAAGAACCGGTTCGGCGCCACGGACGAGATCGGCGTCTTCGAGATGGGCGATGCGGGCTTGGCCGAGGTGAAGAATCCATCGGCTCTGTTCCTCAACACCTCGGGCGAGCGGGCGGCCGGCGCGGCGGTTTTTGCGGGCATCGAGGGCTCGCGCCCGGTGCTTGTCGAGTTCCAGGCGTTGGTTGCGCCGTCGGCCTACGGCACCCCGCGCCGGGCAGTCGTCGGCTGGGATTCAGGGCGCCTGGCCATGGTGCTGGCAGTGCTCGAGGCGCGCTGCGGCCTTTCGTTCGGCGACCGTGACGTCTATCTCAACGTGGCCGGCGGCCTTCGGATCACCGAGCCAGCGGCCGACCTTGCAGCCGCCGCCGCCCTGGCCTCCTCGGCCCTGGATCAGGCTCTGCCGCAGGACTGTGTGGTATTCGGTGAGATCAGCCTCTCGGGCGAGGTCCGATCGGTGAGCCGTATGGAATCCCGTCTGAAGGAGGCCGCCAAGCTGGGCTTCCGCCGCGCGCTTGCTCCCGCCGATCTCGACGGCGGCGCCATGGCGGTGATCGGCGCAGGGCGGCTCGCAGACGCCGTCCGTCGCATCGGCGAGGCAGGCTGGGATCAGCCATGACCCAGTTCGATGTCCTGATCCTGGTCATGCTGGCGATCTCCGCCGCGATCGGCTTCTTCCGCGGCGCGGTGCTGGAGATCGCTTCCGTGGTCGCGCTTGTCGCCGCCGCCGTTCTGGCGATCTACTGCGTACCGATGACCGCGCCCCTGGCGCGCCGGCTCTTCCATCCAGACTGGCTTGGCGGCGTCGTGGCGCTGGTTGGGGTGTTCATATTAGCCTACCTGGTGCTGCGACTGATTGGCGCGGCCATTGCGCGCCGTATCCAGGAAACCCAGTTCCTTGGCGCGCTGGATCGCAGCGTGGGACTGGCGATCGGCCTCGCTCGGGGCCTTATCGTACTGGGCGCGCTCAACCTGATGTTCAACGCCGCCACGCCGACCGACCTGCGACCGCATTGGATTGTGGGCGCGACCACATGGCCGTTGGCCCAGAACATGGGCCGATTGTTGAGCGCCGTGGCGCCGCGGGGGCTCGATGTCGCCTTGCGCATCAAGCCGGCCTTCGACCGGGCCATGCACAGCAGCACGCGCGATGCTCTTGATGACAGATTGAAGTCAGAAGGCTACGACGCGCGCCAACGCGACGAGATCGAAGACCTGGTGGAGAAGTCCCGATGAGCACTCACGAGTGGTCACCTCCCCAACGGGACCCGCTCGACGATTCCCCTCGGCTGGAATGCGGGGTGTTCGGCGTCTTCGACACGGCCGAGGCCGCAGGTCTTACGGCCATCGGGCTCCACGCACTGCAGCATCGCGGCCAGGAAGCCTGCGGCATCGCCTGCTTCGATGGCCAGCGCTTCCATACCGAACGGCACATGGGCCACGTGGGCGAAGCTTTCGGCGGCGTCGACCTGACCGAGCGCCTGCCGGGCCGCTTCGCCATCGGCCATACACGGTATTCCACCGCCGGTGGGTCGTTCATCCGCAATGTGCAGCCGATGTTCGCCGACATGGAAGCCGGCGGCGTGGCCCTCGCGCACAACGGCAACCTGACGAACTTCCTGACACTGCGCGATCAGCTGGTCGCCAACGGCGTGATCTTCCAGTCGACCTCGGATTCCGAGGTGATCCTTCATCTGATCGCACGGTCGCGGAAGATCCGCTTCGTCGACCGCTTTATCGACGCCTTGTCTCAGATCGAGGGCGGCTATGCGCTGGTGGCCCTGACGAACAAGAAACTGATCGGCGTGCGCGACCCACTGGGCATCCGGCCCCTGGTGCTGGGCGATCTCGATGGAAAGCCGATCCTGGCCTCAGAGACCTGCGCCCTCGACATCATCGGGGCGAAGTTCGTACGCGATATCGAACACGGCGAGATGGTCGTGATCGATGCCGGAGGCGTTCAGAGCGTGAAGCCGTTCCCGGCCAAGCAAGCCCGCCCCTGCATCTTCGAATACGTCTACTTCGCGCGGCCGGATTCCGTGGTGAACGGCCGCTCGGTCTATGACGTGCGCAAACGCATGGGCCAACGCCTGGCGCAGGAAAGCGGCGTCGAGGCCGATGTGGTGGTCCCGGTGCCGGACTCCGGTGTGCCCGCCGCGCTTGGCTTCGCCCAGGAGGCCGGCCTCCCCTTCGAAATGGGGATCATCCGCAATCACTATGTGGGGCGCACCTTCATCCAGCCGACCCAGGCGACACGCGAAAGCAGCGTTCGCATGAAGCTTTCGCCCAACCGCTCGGTGCTCGCCGGCAAGCGGGTCATGCTGATCGACGACTCCATTGTACGCGGCACAAACTCCGTGCGGGTGGTGCGCATGGTGCGTGAAGCCGGGGCCGCGGAGGTGCACCTGCGCTCGGCTTCGCCGCCGATCAAGTGGCCGGACTTCTACGGAATCGACATGCCGGATCGCGAAAAGCTGCTCGCCGCCAACCACTCTGTCGAGGAGATCGCCAAGATCCTCGATGTGGATTCGATGGGCTACCTGTCGGTCGAAGGCCTCTATTGGGCGATGGACGCCGCACCTCGCGACCCCGCCTGCCCGCAATTCACCGACCACTACTTCACGGGCGATTATCCGACGCGCCTCCTGGACCGGGAGATCGCCGAGGGCCGCAATGAGGCCTCCGAGCGCCAGCTGTCGTTTCTGGTCGACGCGTGAAGCCAAAGGCTTCCGGCGGGCTCCTGGGCCGCCTGAAGGTCGACAAATACCTCCTGCTGATCATCGCCATGGTGGTCGTCGCCTCGTTCCTGCCGGCCCGAGGCGAGGTGGGGATCTGGTTCGGCTGGGCCACCAAGGTCGCCATCGGCCTGGTCTTCTTCCTTCACGGAGCGCGGCTGTCACGCGAGGCGGTGATCCGAGGGCTGACCCACTGGCGGCTGCATCTGCTGGTGCTGGCCATGACCTTCGCGCTCTTCCCCGTGCTCTGTCTGGGCCTGGCCGCCCTGCCTGCATGGATCACCCCTCCAGCGCTGGCCGGCGGCATTGTCTTCCTGGGCTGCTTGCCCTCGACCATTCAGTCCTCCATCGGCTTCACTGTTATCGCCAGGGGCAACGTCGCGGCCGCCGTCGCAGCTGCGTCGGCCTCGAACTTGTTGGGCATTGTGCTGACTCCGGTCCTGGTAGGGGCGCTGATGCACGCCAACGGCGCGATCTCGGCCAACTCGGCCTGGACAATCGTGCTCCAGTTGCTTGCGCCCTTCCTGGCGGGTCAGGTCCTGCGGCGTTGGATCGGCCGCTGGGTGTCGGCCCATGCAAAACTGGTGCAGGTCGTCGACCGCGGATCGATCCTGCTGGTCGTATACACCGCCTTCTCCGGCGCGGTTGTCGGCGGAGTCTGGTCGCGGATCGGCGCGCTGGACCTTGCGCGTCTGCTTGTGCTCTGCGTCGTGCTGCTGGGCGCGGTCCTCACGGCAACCTTCTTCACCGCGCGCGCCCTGGGGTTCGCCAAGCCTGACGAGATCGCCATCCTGTTCTGCGGCTCGAAGAAGAGCCTGGCGAGCGGCGTACCGATGGCGGGCGTCCTATTCCCCGCCGCCACCGCCGGCCTGGTGCTGCTGCCGCTGATGCTGTTCCACCAGATCCAGCTGATGGCCTGTGCAGTGATCGCCCAGCACTACGCAAAGCGGGCAGACTTGGAACCCGTGAGCGGCTAGGAAGCGGCCCCATGTCGACTTCGAATCCTCCCTCCGCCCAATCCCTGTCCGGCAAGATCGCCCTCGTCACCGGCGCGAGCCGCGGAATCGGCCGGGCCTCTGCGCTCGCCCTGGCGAGGGCCGGCGCACATGTCGTAGCCGTCGCTCGCACCGAAGGCGGGCTGACTGAGCTCGACGATGAGATCCGCGCCGCCACCGGCCAACCCGCGACCCTCGTCCCACTCGACATCGCCGACGGTGACGCCCTCGACCAACTGGGCCTTGCGCTGCACCAGCGGTTCGGCCGCCTGGATGTCCTGGTCCACGCCGCCGCCACCCTCGGCCCGATGACGCCGGTGAGCCATATCGAGCCGAAGCATTGGGATCGGGTCGTGGCCGTGAACCTGACCGCGACCTACCGCCTGATCCGCACCACGGAGCCATTGCTGCGCGCTTCCGACGCCGCTCGGGCGATCTTCCTCACCTCCGGCCGCGTCGCGCGCCCGAAGGCCTTCTGGGGTCCCTACGGGGTCACCAAGGCCGGGATGGAACACATGGTTCGCACGTGGGCCGATGAGCTTGAGCAGACGAGGATCCGGGCCGTCCTGCTCGACCCGAACACCATGCGCACCAAGATGCGGGCCGAGGCCATGCCCGGTGAGGATCCCGCGACCGTCACCGACCCGGCGGAGATCGGACCGCTGATCGTCGAACTGGCGCAGGCCGACCTCGGCCAACCCACCTCTAGCGTGGTCTTCGCCCGCTGGAAGGCGGACGGGACGCTCGTTTCGGTTTGACCCCAGGTCGGGCGAGCTTCGCCGCCCGACCGCGCGGGGCGCCGGCCTTGGCCGATTTCGGACCCTTGGGCTTGCCGAACGGCTTGGGCTTGCCCGCAGCGCCCGCCTTGGCCCGGGTGGCCGCCGCGATCCTGGTCTTTGCCTTGAGCCCGGTCGTCGGCAGGCCGAACGGGGCGCTGGGCGAGCCCTGGCCGGCCTTCTCCTCGCCCTCGGCGTAGGGGTTCTTGTTCGACTTCACCGTCACCCTGATCGGCACGCCCGGGAGGTCGAAACTCTCGCGGATCGAGTTGATCAGATAGCGCCGGTAACTCTCCGGAAGCTGGTCGGCGCGGCTCGCGAACAGGACGAACGTCGGCGGACGCGACTTAGTCTGGGCCATGTACTTAGGCTTGATCCGGCGGCCGTTCACTGCCGGCGGCGGATGGCGCTCAGTGGCCATCTTCAGCCAGTCGTTGAGGTCGCGGGTCTTGACCTTGGTCGACCAGTCGCCATGGGTCTTGAAGACCGCCGGCATCAGCTTCTCGAGGCCGCGCCCGGTTTCGGCCGACAGTGCGATGATCGGGGCGCCGCGCACTTGCGGCAACTGGCGCTGGGCCTCATCGATGATCTCCGCAAGCCGGGCCTGCGGATCCTCCACCAGGTCCCATTTGGCCAGCACGAAGACCAGGCCCCGGCCCTCGCGCTCGACCAGGTCGGCGATCTGCAAGTCCTGAATCTCGAAGGGGTGAGTGGCGTCCATCACCACGATCACGATCTCTGCGAAGGTGATGGCCCGGATGGAATCATGGGTGGAGAGCTTTTCCAGCTTCTCCTGGACCTTGGCCTTGCGCCGAAGGCCTGCGGTGTCGACCAGGCGCACGGCCCGATCGTCCCAGGTCCAGTCCACGGGGATCGCGTCGCGGGTGATGCCGGCCTCCGGGCCGGTCAGCATGCGATCCTCGCCGATCAGCTTGTTGACCAGCGTTGATTTGCCCGCATTCGGCCGTCCGACGATCGCGATCTTCACCGACTTGTCGCCGTCGTGTTCGGCATGATCGCTCTGATCGGGGGCGACGGAGATCAGCGCCGCATAGAGGTCGGCCATGCCCTCCCCATGCTCGGCGGAGATCGGAACCGGTTCCCCCAGCCCCAGGCCAAAGGCTTCCAGTATGCCCTGATCGCCGGCCTTGCCCTCGGCCTTGTTGGCGGCCAGCACGACAGGCATGTCTCGCCGGCGCAGGATCTCGGCAAAGATCTCGTCGATGGGCGTCACGCCGTCGCGGCTGTCGATGACGAAGAGGGCGACGTCGGCCTCGTCGATGGCAAGCTCGGTCTGGGCGCGCATCCGAGCCTCGAGGCTCTCGTCTGTGAGGTCCTCGAAGCCCGCGGTGTCGATCAGCTCAAGGTCGAGGTCGCCGATTCGGCCGGTGCCGAAACGGCGGTCGCGGGTCACGCCCGGCTGGTCGTCGACGATGGCGAGCTTGCGCCCGGCCAGCCGATTGAACAGCGTGGACTTGCCGACGTTGGGACGCCCGACGATCGCGAGTTTCAGCGCCATGGCGTCAGCATAGGCCCAAAGCTCAGCGGAGTGCGATCAGCTGGGCGTTGTCCAGGACCACAAAGATGGTGTTATCGGCCTCGATGGGGCCGATCAGGGCGGGAGCGCCAAGATCCATCTTGTGTTCGACCTCTCCGGTCTTTGCGTTGAGCGCGAGCAACTGACCGGTCGAGCTGACCACGATCAGGCGGTTGTCCACCAGGATAGGACCCGACCAGATAGGCTTGGTCACCTTCTTCCCGCCAATGCCCCAGAAGCCGCCCTTGCGCTTAACGACGTACCCCGTGTTCAGGTCGTGCATCCAATAGATCTGACCGCTTTCACGAGCGACACAGATCAAATGGCCATCGACCGAGGTGACATACACCACGTCGCCGATCGGCAGCGGTGAGGTGATGCCCACAACGGGCAGACTCCAGCGAGCCTGGCCGGTGCGCAGGTCGGTCGCCGCGAACACGCCGGAGTGGCTGACCGCGAAGACGTCGCCCTGGTAGATCACCGGCCGACCAGCGATGTCGCGAATCTCGGAGAGCGCGCTCGTTCGGCTGGCGCGGGAAAGCGCCTCGTTCCAGAGGTCGTTGCCGTTTGCGGCGCGCAGCGCCACCAGTTCGCCGGAGCCGAAGGAGGCCACGACTGTGTCACCAGACACCGCCGGGCTCGAAGACGACAGGATGCGCGCCGATTCCGACAGCGCCTGATAGGTCCAGCCGGGCGCGCCGGTGGCGGCGTCAAACGTCAGCAGGGTGTTGTCCAGCGCAACCGCCATCACCCGGCCGCCGTAAACGGTCGGCGCGCCATGGATCGGCTGTTCGGTACGGGCGCGCCAGCCGACATGGCCGGTGGCGGCGTCGATCTGCGCAACCAGCCTGAAGCCTGAGGTCATGTAAAGCTTGCCGCCGGCATAGGCCAAGCCGCCGCCAAAGCCCTCGCGGTCGCGCTTGTTGTCGGTCGGGCGCATGTTCACGCGCCAGACCTCGGCGCCTGTCCGCGCGTCATGGGCCGTCACCGTGGCCATGGCGTCCATCGTGAACACCCTGTCGCCCGCGGCGACCGGCGGCGCAGTGATCAGCTCGCCCGCTTTCGAGGCCATGCCGATGCTACGTCGCCAGGCGATGGTGAGGTTCGGCGAAGCGTTGATGTTGCCCGTCGACTGCTCGGCGGTGCCCCCTGGCAACGGCCAGTCCTTCATCTCCGACGGCGGCGGCAGGGCGAAGTCCACGCCCTTCAACGCCTCGGCCGGCTCCAGTTTCTGGTCAGAGGCGAGAATGGAGATGCGTTCGCCCTCGGAGGCGACCTCCTTCGGGCTGTTGCCTTTGAACGGGTTGAACCGATCGATCGTCGAACAGCCGCTCGCGCCAAGCGCGGCGACCAAAAGGACGGCGAGTACAGTCGTGCGGCTGGATGTCATTGCGGGGCAGGCGCCTGCATTTGGCTCTGGGGCGCAAGGCCCATGGGCACGCCACCAGGCGCGACGATCATCGGCGGAGGCAGGCTGAGCGCCGCCTTCACTGCGGCGGGCACGGCCTTGGCCGAGCCGGTGTCGATCAGGTCGACCGCCGCCTTGGCCCGCTGGCGAGCGGTGTCAGGTGCGTCCAGGGATTGGGAGATCACCACGAAGTCGCCGCGGGCGCCTGCGGTGTCGCCCTTCATCAGCTTAGCGAACGCCAGCGCCTCGCGCGCCTGCACCCGATAGGGATGGCCGTCTTTCATTAGCGGCGACAAACGCCCCTCCACTTCCGAGAAGGGAGCGGTGTCGAGGATCGCGAAGGCAGATTTGAGGCGTGCGGCGTCGCCCAGCAGATCGTCGGGCGAGGCGGCGGCGGCCTGGTCGAAGAGCGCGACCGCGGCCTTGACGTCCTCTGGTTTGGAGCTGGCGATCTTCAGTCCGCCGAGTTGCATCAGCGCCAGCGACTTATAGGCCTTGGACCCAGACTTGGCGGTCTCACCCCACAACTTCTCCGCCGCGGCGCTGTCGCCTTGCGCCTGCGCGCTCAGCGCGGCGGCGTACTGTTCCGAGGCCTTGTCGGTGATCTGCTGTTGGTATTGCTGCCAGGCCCACACGCCGAGCGCGATAGCCAGCGCAGCGGCCGCCAGGGCGAGCACCCACGGCCAGGCCCGGCGCGCAAGCGTCCGGTATCGGTCAGAGCGAAGCTGCTCCTCGACCTCTTCAAACAGATCGGTCAATCGGGGACTCCGGACAGAATTCAAGCGCCGCGCTTCAGAGGCGGGGAACCTATAGCGCGCCGTCGCGCGCCGCAACCGATCCTCCCGCCTGGCGACGCCCCCGCCAGGTGTGGCAAAATAGGCCTCAGATCTCGCCGATCACCCGGGTCAGCACGAAGCCCATCATGACGACAGCCATCGCCGCGGCCACCCAAACGACGACACCAGCGCTCGAGACCGCCGCCATCCAATCGGTCCCTGTCGAGATGTGATTGATGCTGGTCGACAGCAGGCGAGCGGAGTCTCCGGCGGTCTCCACGCGCTGGAAGACATTGGACAACATCAGCTGGCTTGCACCGATCACCCCACCGACAACGCCGGCGGCCCCGATCAACCAGCGCCTTGCCGTCCAGCCGGCATCCAGTCGACGCTCCACACGCTCGGCGAAAGCCCCTGCATCTGGAAGCTCCGGAGCCTCGGAGAAGAGGCGCTCCAGGCGGCGCTCGAACTCGAGATCAACCATTGCCGCGCCTCCCTTCAAGAACAGCGCCGTCGTCCGGCGCCAGTCGCGTCCTGAGTTTATCCAGACCACGTTTGACATGGGATTTGACCGTTCCAAGCGGCAGGTTCAAGGCCTCCGCCGCTTCACTGTGAGAAAGGCCTGCGCCAAAGCACATTGTCACGCAGAGCCGCTCCGCCGGGGCTATGGCCTGCAAAGCCCCCTCCAGATCAATGACCGCATCAGCGTCGCCGCGGCGCGGAGCCTCGTCCTCCGCGGCCTCGGCCGTCATCGCGCCCAGCCGACGCTCGCGTTGCAGCCGGCGAAGATAAAGCCTGGCCGCGATCTTTTTCACCCAGCCCGCGAAGGTGCCCTCCCCGCGAAACTCCGCGATCCGTTCGAAAGCGGCGAGGAAGGCGTCTTGGGCCGTATCGTCAGCTTCCGCGCCCTGCGCGCCCATGCGGCGTAGGACGCCCCGGACGGCCGATCCATGACGGCGCACAAGCTCCCCGAAGGCGCTGCGTTCACCTGTCGCCGCGAGGCTGCAAAGCTCCACGTCGTGCAGACTGGCGAACCTTGAATGATCTGAGCCCGGCATGGGCGGTTTCCCCGGCCTTTGTCAGTCTCAGGCCTTGGTCCGATTGATGAGGCCGAGCACGATGAAGGCCAGGCCGATGAAACCCGGGAAGGCTGCGCAGGCCACGAGCGGGAACACCGCGTCGGGTTCCTCGAAGCCAAGCGCGATGCCGAAGGCGGCGAGCCCGATGGCCACGCCCATCCAGATGATACCGATCCGCAGGTCGCGGCCCGGCGATGGCGGCATGCGCATCGTGCGAACATTGCTCGACATGGCGTCGACCACTTCCGTCGGCAGCGGCTGACCCTTTTCAATCGCAAGCCGGAGGGTTTCCTGGAGCTTCTGCCGCTCCTTGCTGCGCAGGTACGCCGGCACCAGCACCAGCGCAGCCACCAGCATGAAGGGGCTGAGCGGCACCAAGATCCATATAAAGTCCACCGGTATTCTCCGTTCTCGATCGTCGTCGGACCGTTCCAGCCCGTCTGATGGGAAAGAGGCCTAGGACACCGCCGTCAGATGCAACCTCCAGCGTGAAATCTTGGTCATGATTCCAGACCCAGCGCCGAACGGGCGCGGCCGCCGAGGATCATCGCTGCGCAAGCCGCCACGCCCAGAGCACCAAGCGCGGGCGCCAGGCCCTGGGAAAGCGCCACCAGCGCCGGCTGCAGACCTGGCCAGAGCGCCCAGAGCGCGCCGCCGCCAACGAGGCTTGCCGCCGAGAGCAGCGCCACGTCCTCCTGGAAGCGGCGGCGCATGACCTTCTCCATCACCGCTGTCGAGAACACCGGATCGCGGGCCGGCGGTTCGTCCGCGGCGAAGAGACCCTTCAAATGGTCATCAGCTTGCGTCATCGCACACTCCCAACGCCTGCAAGAGCCGCGCGCGCCCCCGCGATACATGACTTTTCACCGTGCCCAGGGGCATGTCGAGCGCCTCGGCAGCCTCAGCGTGGCTGAAGTCCGCCGCCAGGCAAAGCGCGACGCACGCCCGTTGTTCCGTCGGGAGATCGGCCATCGCCGCTTCCAGGCTGAGACGGTCCTCGGGCGCGGCATCCGACACCACGGCCCGGTCCTCTTCGTAGCGCGCGCCGCGCGCTCGTTCGCGGCCCGAGGCGCGCATCGCGCTCAGATGTTTGTTGTAGCCGATGCCGCATAGCCAGGCCCGCACGCTGGCGCCGGACCTCAACCTGCCGATCCGCGACCAGGCCGCCAGGAATGTCTCCTGCGCCAGGTCGTCGGCGGTCGCCCAGTTGCCGCAGGCGCGGCGCAGGAACGCGCGCAACGCCTGCTGGTGCCGCTCCACGAGCCGCGAAAAAGCTTCGCTCGATCCGCCCTGAGCGGCGGCGACCAATGCTTCATCGAGGCTCGCCGGGCTCATCTGTCCCGATGGCTGGACGATGAAAGGACGGCGAAGATCAGGTTGCCGAGTGCGACGATGGTCAGGATGATCGCCACCATTCGGAAGGGGCCGTACGTCCCTGGCCAGTCAGACCACTCAGAAGCCCACCAGAAGCCGGCGGCGATCGCGCCCGTCACGAACACGCTGCGCCACTGCCAATAGGGGCCCCAGCGGTAGTAGTGCCGGTAGGCGCGGCGCATGTGGCGCGGGCTCATCCAATAGTTGCCATAGCCCGGGTAATAACCGCCTGGGGCCTCGCCCGGCATGTCGTCGGCCACCCCCCTGATCAGTTCCGGCGGCGGCTCCTTGCCCTGCGCGGCATAGGACTTCAGCAGGTCAAGATGATCGCGGCTGCGCCTGTAGGCCAGCCATCTGTCCCAGGCCCCGAAGACGAAGGCGCCGATCGGAAAGAGCAGCCACCAGTAGCTGCGGAAGATGTCTTCCATGAGCACAAGCTCCCTGAACCCTTAGCGGGCGGATGCCACGAGTTCCGCCTTGCCCCTAGTCGCCGCGGACCTTGCGATCGGATGCAGGCGAGAAGCCTAGTCCCCGGCTGTCCCCCTATCCACGCTCCCGATCGACGACGTAGCGGGCGAAGACGTACGTCGCGGCGACCTGGCCGGGATCGGCCGGTCGACGGATCGGGCCGCCTTCGCCCTTGCGCAGGCCCACCGCGCGCCGCTTCGGGTCGAGCGCCGCCCGCATCCACGCCGTGCCGGATCTTTTGAAGGCCGCCCCGGCCGCAAGCACATGCGACATCCGGCGGAAGAGGCGACCCAAATGGCCTGCCGTGCGACGAAATCCCGGCCGGCCTACACACTCAACCGAGTCATGCTGGTCATTGCCTCTCCGAAGGAGGCCTGGTTTTGGAGGCCCGCCAAGGCGCCTGCAATTCGCCGACGACGGCGGATGGCTTAGGCGACCTGGCCCGCCCCCCGACGCCGGCGCAGGACCGCGCCCATCGCGCCGAAGCCCATGATCAACATCGCCCAGCTGCTCGGCTCGGGCACCGTACCGATCAGCGAGAAGGCGGCGTTGAACGGGCCCTGGTGAGTGATGTCGGTTCCGACCCGCAGCCAGTTGGGCTGCAGCGCTTCATTGCGGATCCAGGTCTGAAGATCGGCGTTGAATGGCGTTCCAGGCGCAACGATCGGCTTAGGGGCCGAAAGCCAAAGGAAGTTATCGACTGGATCTGACAATTCCACCTGCGGGACGAAGAAATATTGCCCGGCAAGCAGGTCCTGGGGAACACTGAACGAGAAGCTGAACTGCACCTCTTCGCCAGTCCCCGGCCCCTCCCCGCCGGTGAACACACCCGGCAGCGGGTGGATGCCGGTGACGACGGTGTTCGCTACCGTAAACGACGTCGCCGGAATGCTTATAGAGGCGGTCAGGGTGTGGGCCGCGGTGCTGAATTCCGAGAAGGCGACATCGGCAGGTGAGTTCGCCCGCGCGGGCACGGCTCCCGATGGGGGCACGGTCGAGTCAAGCGGGAACACTCGGTAAAACTCGACGCTGATGTTCGTGATTTCGCTCAGCGGTACGGCCGTCCCGGTGAGGATGCCGGTGAACGAGCCTCCGATCAGCCGGGTATTGTTGGCGAGCACGAAGTCGTCGCCGGTTTCCGGTTCGCCGGGTCCGCCAGACGCCGTCGCGATCCTGCCGTCCGGATTGCCGGTGCTGAAAAAGAAGGGCGACGCGGCGGAGGCTGAGTTCGACAAGCCGACGACCGCGGCCGCCATCATCCCCGGGAACACAAAACGCCAGACACGCATAGGCCTCGCCCTTTCGTGGTCTGCTCAATCTCAACGGGGGTACAAGCGGCGCAATCCAATCGCCGTCGCCCTCATCGACCCTGGGTACGCGAGATACGCTCTTGGTGTCCGAATTACCCTATGACTTCATGTATTATTGAGTCAAACAGCTTTTCCGAATTTGAACTTTACTATAACCGCGCCATAACAATAGGACCGCATAGGCCGGAAGCGAGACTATACGTGGGTATCGTACCGCAGCTTCACGCTCCAGCTAAGCTTGAAATCTAGCTGATTGCTGAAGATGCGATCCCCAAGGCTATTGATTTCCGCCTCAAACGAAGTTGGCGGCGTAAAGTTCCGGCTTGAAACCGACGATCAGCTTGCCGCCAACCTCGAGCACGGGCCGCTTGATCATCGAAGGCTGAGCCAGCATCAGGTCGGTGGCCTTAGCCTGATCGAGGCACTGTTTCTCGGCGTCAGGCAATTTCTTGAAGGTCGTGCCGGCGCGATTGAGCAGGACTTCCCAACCAACTTCCCGCGCCCAGCCCTCAAGCATCGCGCGTGACACGCCCTCCTTCTTGTAGTCGTGGAACCCGTAGGCGACGCCGTGCTGGTCCAGCCAGCTCCACGCCTTCTTCATCGTGTCGCAATTGCGAATGCCATGGAGGGTCACCGCCACTGTCGTTCTCCTTACCGAGGCGCCTGGCCCCTACGGATGCCCCAAGAAGCGGTTGATCTCCGCAGCGACGCCCGGCGCGTCCTCCCAGAACGGGTTGTGGCCGAGTTGTTCGAAGACCTTCACCGTGGCGGCGGGCAAGCCTTCACGTAGGGTTTCGCGCCCTTCCATGTCGATGATCTGGTCCTTGCCGCCCCAGATCAGGAGCGTCGGAGCCTTGAGTTTGGGGAGGGTCGCTTGCAGGTCCACGCCCTCCAGGCCCTGATCGAGGACCGCCAGCCATACCTTCACCGGGATCTTCGCGGCGTCCTGACGTTGGCGTTGAATGAACGCCTCATCCACCGGCGTCGGCGACGACCACCAGGCGACCATGAACGGCGAATCCGGGTCGATCGGGTCCCTCAGCTTCACAATTGCGGAGCGGAAGTCGAAGGCAGGCGGCGCCGGGGCGGTAGAAACTCCCGTCTTCGCCGCCTTTCGCGGGCCTCCGGTCGAGGATACCAGCACCACGCGGGCGGTCCGTTCGGGCCACAGCTCGGCGAACGTCTGGGTAATGATGCTTCCCAGTGAATGGCCGACGATGTCCGCCTTGTCGATTTTCAGGGCGTCGAGCAGAAGCTTGATGTCGTAGGCGAAATCGACGCGCGTGTAACAGCACTCCGGCTTGCCCGATCCTCCATGCCCGCGGATGTCGACGATGATCAGGCGAAACGACTTGTCGAGGTAGGGCGTTAGCGGCCACCAGTCGCGTGCGTTGTCGGTATAGCCGTGGATCAGCACGACGGGCCGACCTTTGGGGTTTCCCATCTCGACATAGGCCAGCCGCAGACCGTTCGGCAGCACCACCGATTTCTTCTGCGCATCGAAGGCGTCCAGGCTGGCGATCGTCGCAGCCGGCGTGGCCGGCGCGGCGCGGGATGGGGCGGCCGCCGCCATGGCCAGCGCCGCAAGAGCGCCGCATCCCAAAAGCCTCAAGCCACGCATCAACACGCCCCAACCCCTACCGCATAGATTCCGGCGGCGACTTTGCCGTCGGCGCCCGTGCTAATCAACGCGTCTTGCGGGCAGCGCAGCTCGGGCATCATGACCACCGACCCGAGCCCGTGCGGAGAGCTGCCGAGTGACCATGTCTCGCACTGGCACGACGGCTTGCGGGATCGACGGTCGGCGGCTGACCGGAGTTTGGGAGACTACTTTTTCGTCCCATCAAGCTCTGCGATCGTGGCCTCAGACGGCTGCGTCGCCTGCAGACGCTTCGCCGTCGCCTCGGTCTCTCGCAGCGCGCGCAACAGGTTGCCGCCGGCCAGTTTGCCCAGGTCCTCGTCCGACCACCCGCGGCGGGCAAGCTCGGCCAGCAGCGCCGGGTATTTGTCGACACCTTCCAGGCCCTCCACCGTGTCGCCGATGCCATCGAAGTCGGAGCCTATGCCCACGCAGTCCGCGCCGCAGATCTTGCGAATGTGCTCGATGTGGTCGGCGACCATAGGAATGGTCACGCGGGGCATGGGATGGGCGGCTTCCCAGGCGGTCATTGCGGCCTTGCGGTTACCCGGCTGGCCCGTCCACAGGTTGGCCATGCGCGCCGTCTCCGCGGCCTGATCAGCGTTCCAACGACGCCGGGCGTCGGAGACATACCCGGTGGCGAAGTTGGCCATCACCACCCCCCGGTTCTTGGCCACCATGGCCAGGATATCGTCGGGCACGTTGCGGGGATGGTCACTCACCGCCCGAGCGCCGGAATGTGAGAAGATCACCGGCGCCTGGCTGGTCTCCAGGGCCGCGCGCATGGTCTCGGTCGAGACATGGCTCAGGTCCACCAGCATCCCCAACCGGTTCATCTCGCCCACCACGGCCTTGCCGTAGGCCGTCAGCCCGTGGTGTTTCGGATCATCAGTGGCCGAGTCAGCGAAGTCGTTGTTGGTGAAGTGGGCCAGCGTCATGTAGCGCGCGCCGAGCGCATAGTAGGCGCGCAGCACCGCCATGGAATCGTCGATCTGGTGGCCGCCTTCGACGCCGATCAGGGAGGCGATGCGGCCCTCCTGGTGCAGACGCACGATGTCGTCGGCGGTGTAGGCCATGCCGAGATCGGCCGGATAGCGGGCGGCCAGCCGCTTGACGATGTCGATCTGCTCGATGGTGGTCTCGACCGCCGCCGGGCCGGTGATAGTGACCGGGATGTAGACCGACCAGAATTGGCCGCCGACCCCGCCGGCGTGCAGGCGCGGGATATCGGTCATCAGCCCGAACGGCCCTTCGCCGCCCGGCGCCTGCGGCTGGCGGCTGAGGTCGGACTTGAAGTCAAAGGTTCCGGTCTTCTGGGCGAAGCGCTCACGCACCTCCCACGGGAAATCGTTGTGGCCGTCGATCAGCGGCGTGGCCTTCAGAACCCGGGCGACGCGGGCCTTGATTTCGGAGTCGGAGGGCGCCGCCGAGGCTGTGGCCGCCGTCAGGGCGAAAATGCTCGCCGCCGCGGCAAGAAGAATCGCGCGCATATAAGGCCCCCCTTGGCTTCGCCGTCAGCCTGCGACGGGGATCACCCCGGTGTCCACCCCAAGCGCCCTCGAGCGCCGCCTATTCGCCGAGCCCCGGCGGCAATCGAAGCCGCTTGGTCAAATCCGCAGACCTTTGCTCCACCATCAAGACTTGCGACCTGAAGGTGAGAAGTGATCCATGCAGGACGTCGCTCTTGAACCTGGGGCGCGATTTGCACCGCCTACCATGAAGGCGGTTGCCCAAGAGATCCTCAGCGGCTAGAGCGAGCGCGTCAGCAGAGATCCTTCGTCGCCATGCGCAACTGCGTCAAACGTCTCGCCTCCGCCGCCGCCGGGTCACCCGCGGTCGCGGGCGTGTGCGCGACGATGATGGCCATTATTACCCCCCCCTCAGAAGCGGGGCGAACCAGCGCGAGTTAACACCTCCGGCGGATCGCAAGATCAGAACCCCGCTTCCGAAAGGCAGCGGGGTTTTTTCATGCGCGCACCGCCGGTTCTCATTTCAACAGAGGACCGATCCATGCCCCCTACGAACTGTGACCCCTGTTCGCCGGCGATCCGAAGGACCGCCCGCCGATTCGTTGCGGATCTGGCCGCCGAGGCCGTTCTGACTGTCGTCGCCAGGACGGAAGCGGTGCTCAGCGCCGACGACGAGGCCTCGCCGTTCGAGGTGGATGAAGCCCTCGCGCGAGCCTGGCCGGCTGTCGGGATCTGCCCTCGGCAAGAGGTGATCTGGGCGACCGCGGGAAACGATCCCGGGGGCGTGAGGCTCAGAGCCTTCGATGCAGCCGGGCGGGTGTTGCTGAGCCGCACCTACCGCGCGGCCGTCGAGCGTAAAGGCGAGCGCCGTGTATGAGCCAAGCCGCCGCTACGCCTTTTTGATCGAGGCCCAAGACGCCCCGGATGTCCTCGTGCGCGTGTTGACCCTGTTCGCCGTCCAGCCCCTCACCCTGGCGCAGGTGGCCATGACCACCAGGGACGGTGACTGCACCATCCGCGTCGAGGCCGACGGCCTAAGCGCGCAGCGGGCCGAGGTCCTGCTGCAGCGCCTCCAGGGCCTGGCGATCGTGCGGAGCGTTGGCCTGGCCTGGCGCGGCCTGGCGGCCCTAGCCGGCTAGGCCAGCAGTCCGCAACGCCTTTTGGATATCGCCAGGCGCCGCCATGAACCCCGCGGGAGGCTTGGTTCCACCATCGGCGTTGATGATCATGGCGATCGTCAATCCGTCGTCGGTCAGCGTCTCCAGGTTGGAGGCAAAACCCTGGATGTTGCCGCCGTGGGAAACCGCCTTGTGGCCATCGATCGGATTGAGGCTGATCCCGAAGCCGTAGCGCACGGCCACCTTTTCGCCCTTGCGGTTCTGCTGCATCGGCAGGGAGCCGTCGTTGAGCGTGGCAGGTGTCAGCATCTGAGTCAGCATGGCGGGCTGCAAGAGCTTGCCGCCGAGCAGGCCGGCGTGCCAGGCACAGAGGTCTTCACACGTCGAACGGATCGCCCCGGCGCCGCCCGGGTAGGTCATCGACGTGAACGAGGCGTTGACGAAGCCGCTCGGGGCGCTTTGGTCGTTGCTGTACCCGTTGGCGCGATTGGGGACGACGTCGGCGGCGGAATCCACGGCGGTGCGCGTAAGGCCTAGCGGACCGAAGATGCGGGTCTGCAGAATCTCGCGGTAGGGCCGGTCTGCGGCCTTCTCCATCACCAGGCCCAGCAGTACGAAACCGTTGTTGGAATAGCGGTAGCTCGTACCCGGTTCGAACACGAGCTTGGTGCTGGAGGCGCGCATCGCGTCCAGCATCTCAGCCGAATTCCGATCGGTACGGGCATCCTGCCAGACTCGCTCAGGCGGGGTCGTGGCGGTGTAGTTCCCCAGACCCGCAGTGTGGCTGAGCATCCGCCGCATCGTCAGCTGATCGGCGTTGGGAAAGTCGGGAAAGTACCGCGACAGCTTGTCGTCCAACGAAACCTTGCCGTCCTGCACCAGAAGGAGAAAGCCGGCGGCGGTGAACTGTTTGCTCACCGAGCCGATCCTCAAGATCGTGGTGGGGGTCATGGGGCTGGCCCACTCAAGGTTCGCCTTGCCGAACCCCTCGGAGAAGACCACCGCGCCCTTGCGCCGAACTGCGACCTGAACGCCCGGCACGAAGCGGTCGGCGACCATCTTCCGCGCGGTGGTCCGGACATTGGACCAGGCGCCGCCCGGCTTTGCCGCGGCGACTGCCGATCCGGCGGTCAAGGCCAACAGGGCCCCCAGCGATGCGCGTCGACTCAATTCCATCTGCCGTCCCCTGCCCTCTTGGTCGGGGCAGTTTCACGCAACCGGACATGTCGCGCAACAATGCGTTTCAGATCGGGAAAAACTTGGAAAATGCGCGCCGTCACTATAGAGACGCCGACTGCCCGCGGAGACGGAAGAACGGGCTCACCCCTGGCGGCGCCGACGTCACAGCCCCCTCGAATCAAGCGTCGACGCCCCCGAATCGGCGCAGACCGGAAAGTGGCCGAGGCCCCCGCACGCTGTTCAATCAGCATAGATGCGGAAGCGCTCAATTCCCCACCCGCAGCCTTTTCCGAATGAGAAACATGTTGACTACAGTTCGGTGACGGACCTAGGTTTTTTACAGTGTAGTTTCCCAATCATGAAACTATTAGAGAATTAGCAACCACGCGGCGCCGCCGCGTGGCGCACCTGGGGGTTCATGCCGATGTCGCCACGTTTCAAGTTGTCCGAGACTCTTGCGTTGGGAAGCAGCGTCATCGCGCTCACCGCCGCCTTGGCGAGCGGCGCCTCGGCCCAGACCGCGGCCGCGGCGGCCGTGACGGCGGACCAGACCGCCGCGGTGGGCGAGCTCGTGGTGACCGGCTCCCTCATCCAGCGCGCCGGCTTCGACGCGCCGACGCCGACCACGGTGGTCAGCGGCCTCGAGCTGCTCCAGGGCGACCGCCCGAACATCGCGTTGGTCCTGAACGATCTGCCGCAGTTCCGTGCGACCTCGACCCCGGCGACGACGGTCGCCAACACCAATAACAGCGCCTCGACGGCCGACCTGCGCGGCCTGGGCTCAAACCGCACCCTCACCCTGCTCAATGGTCACCGGTTCGCCGGCAGCGGCGACCTGAACACCGTCCCGCAAGACATCATCAAGAAGGTGGACGTCGTCACCGGCGGCGCCTCTGCGACCTGGGGCTCGGGCGCGGTCTCGGGGGTGGTCAACATCATCCTCGACGACAATTTCACCGGCCTCGAGGTCGGCGCCGACGGCGGCGGGTCCGCCCGGAGCGATGCGAAGCGCTACGGCTTCAACGGCGCCTACGGCACGAATTTCCTCGAAGACCGCGGCCACTTCATGATCGCGGGCGAATACCTCAAGGACGAAGGGGCCTTCGATCGCCCCAGCCGCCCGCAGTTGCTCGCGCAGATCTTCCAGGACAGCACCGGCCAGCTCAGCCTGCAAACCCCGGTCAACTACACCATCATCAACACCGGCGGCGTGATCATCGGCGGCAAGGCCAACCAGCAGGTCTTCAATCACGACGGCTCGTTGAGCCCGCTGGTGTTGGGATCCCCCACCGCCGGCAACTTCACC
>NZ_DASXNL010000013.1:0-12092 GCF_036495085.1 Phenylobacterium sp.
TCCGACGACAAGCGCCTGAGCGCCGAGCAGATCAAGACCCTGGTCCACTGGATCGAGCAGGGCGCGCCGCGCGGCGATGGGCCCGACCCGCTGGGCGCCGTCAAGCACGTCGCCCAGGAATGGCCGCTCGGAAAGCCGGACTTGATCATCGATGTTCCGGCCTACACCATCCCGGCCTCAGGCGTCGTCGACTACCAGCGCCCCGCAGTGCCGGGCCAGCTGACGGAAGGAAAGTGGGTTCGCGCCTCGACGGTGAAGCCAGGTTCGCGCCAGGGCGTGCACCACCTGCTGACCGGCTGGATGGCCGAGATGCCGGCCGATGGAAAGTCCTCCGAGGTCAAGTGGGCCGCCTCGCTTGGCGCCGGCTATGCGGTGGGCGCCGAGTCTTCCATCGAGCCCGCCAACGCAGGCGTGTATCTGCCGCCGGGCGGCGCCATCGGGTTCCAGATGCACTACACGCCATTCGGCAAGGAGGCGGTCGATAAGAGCCAGGTGGCGCTTTATTTCTACGACAAGCCGCCCGAGCTGATCATGCACAACGTGGTCATCATGGATCCGACGATCCAGATTCCGGCCGGCGAGGGCAGGCACAAGGAAGTCGCCTACGTACAGTTCCCGCACGATGCGCTGCTCTACTCGGCCTTCCCGCACGCCCATTACCGCGCGTATTCCTCCGATCTCTGGATCCAGTATCCCGACGGAAAAATGAAATTGCTACTCAGCCTGCCGCGCTACGATTTCAACTGGCAGCGCTCATACACGTTCGCCGAACCGATCAAGGTCCCGGCGGGGTCGAAGCTGGTCGCGCACTATGTGTACGACAACTCGGCGCGCAATCCGTCAAACCCAGACCCGAAGATCAACGTCTCGTGGGGTGAGCAATCGTTCCAGGAGATGCTGTTCACCTCGCTGAGCTTCCGCTGGGCCGAGGAGACCGCCCAACACCGCGTCAATTTCGACGAGGAGTTGGGCAAGAACCGCATGCTCGGTATGATGGACGACAATCTGGACGGCAAGCTCGAGAAGTCTGAGCTGAAGGGCGGGATCGGCGCGCAACTGCTGAAGTACTTCGACGTGCTCGACAAGAACCACGACGGAGTGCTCGACGCCGACGAACTCGCTGCGGCTCAGGCCATGATGGGGCCGCGCCGCCGCGCTGAAGGCGCCATCGCCCCCTCCGCTGCGCCGGCTCCGGCGGCTCCGGCGGGGCCGGCCGGAAAGTAAGGCTTCGTCAGGCCGCCGGGGCGACGGTGAGCAACCGTCGCCTGTGCCCTTGGCGCAGGACAAGGACGATCGCCCCGGCAATGAGGTACGGCGCGGTCAGCGCTGCAAGTCCGGTGTGGAAGTCGCCGGTGGCGTCCCTCGCCAGACCCCAGGCGTAGGGCATTACGAACGAACCCAGCTGGCCGATGCCGTTGATCCCCGCCACCGCCACAGCCACTGACCGCGGATCGAGAATCTCGCCGGGAATCAGCCAGATAACGGCGGCGGCGGCCCAGTTGGCGGTGATCAGGATCATATAGGCGCCGAGCATGACCACCGGGGCGTGGGTGGATGCCATGACGGCGAAACAGGCCGCCTGGATCAACAGGGGAGCGGCCAGATGCAGATAGCGCTCGCGCCTGAGGTCGGAATGCCAGCCATTGAAGATCATCGCCGCGGCGCCCATCAGCCCGGCGATGGAGACAAAGAAGCCGATTCGGCCGGCGCTCAGGCCGGTCGCGGTCTCCAGGACGCTGGGGGCCGACAGATTGAAAGCGTAGTAAGCGCCAAGGGTCATGAAGTTCAGAGCCACGAAGGCCAGGACCCGCGGGTCGCGCAGGGCTTTGAAGGTGTTGTGCTCGCCCGGTGATCTCGTCAGCGCGTGGTCGGCCGCCAGGCCGGTTTCGAGCCAGCGCTTTTCGTCAGAGGAGAGCCATTTGGCGGTGGCTGGCGTGTCGGGTAGGTAGAGCAGAAACAAGAGGCTCATCAGGATCGCCGGGATGCCCTGCACCAGGAAGAGCCATTGCCATCCCGATAGGCTGAGGCGTCCCTCAAGGCCGAGAAGGCTGCCCGCGACGGCCCCCATGAACGCCGAGGCCAGAGGGCCGGCCACATAGAACCTGCTGATCGCGCGGCCACGATGCTGCGCGGGAAACCACAGGGTCAGATGGTAGATCACGCCCGGGAAAAAACCCGCCTCAGCCGCGCCCAGGAGGAAGCGCATGACGTAAAATTGCCAGGGCGTTCTGACGAACATCATGCCCACGGCGATAACCCCCCAGGTGAACATGATCCGCGCGATCCAGCGACGGGCGCCGACCCGCGCCAGAATCAGGTTCGATGGAATCTCGAGCGCCGCGTAGCTGATGAAGAACAGGCCCGCGCCCAGGCCGTAGACGCTGGCGCTGAAGTGCAGGTCACGGTTCATCTGCAGGGCCGCGAAGCTGATGTTCACGCGATCCATGAAGGCAATGCCGTAGCCAAGACCCATAAGCGGCAGGAGCCGTAACGCGGCCTTGCGTAGGGTGGATCGCTCCAGCGCTGCGTCCGAAGCCACGATGCCCCTCCGTCCCCACCGCGAGCAGGCCACAGCCGCCCGCGGCAGTCGAGTCCTGGAACGCCGTTCGTCGGTGCGACGCAGTCAGGCGCCGAAATAAGTCCCGCCTGCTCCGACCAATGTCACCGCGCGCAACGATTGGCGCCTGCGGTCTCGGTCATGACGCATCCTCCGGCCCGATTGACAAGGACGCCGGCGGTTATTCCGCAGCCTGCTCCTGGGCGTAGCCCAACAACTCGTTGAGACGCTCGAGCACGGTGATCGCGGCGTCGGGGACGGTGGCGCCCGGAGTGAAGACTGCGGCGACGCCCATGTCCTTCAGTGCGGCGAAATCTTCCGGCGGTATGACGCCGCCGACCACCACCATGATGTCATCACGGCCCAGCCTCTCGAGCTCGGCCTTGAGTTCCGGAACCAGCGTCAGGTGACCGGCCGCCAGCGAACTTGCGCCGACCGCATGAACGCCGTCGGCGACGGCCTGGGCGGCGGTCTCCGCGGGGGTCTGGAAAAGATCGCCAATCTCTACGTCGAAGCCCAGGTCGGCAAAGCCCGAGGCGATCACCTTCTGGCCACGGTCGTGACCGTCCTGGCCCATCTTGGCGACCAGGATGCGGGGTTTTTTTCCGTCCGCATGCGCGAAGGCCTTCGCCATTTCCTGGGCCCGCCGCGCGCTCGTCGTCACGCCGCTTTCGCGCAGGTAGACCCCGGCGACCGCGTCTGCATGGGCCTTGTGGCGGTTGAAGACCTCTTCCAGCGCGTCGGAGATCTCACCCACAGTCGCTCTGGCCCGGGCCGCCTCGACCGAGAGCTCGAGCAGGTTGGCGCCCCCAGCGGCGCCGTTGGTCAGGGCCTCGAGTGCGGCGGCGGTGGCGGCCGGATCGCGCTCGGCCTTCAGGCGCCGGAGCTTGGCGAGCTGCTGCTCGCGCACCGCTGTGTTGTCGACTTTCAGCACCGGGATCTCGTCGGCGACGTCAGGGCGATAGCGGTTGACCCCGACAACGCTCTGGATTCCGGCGTCGATGCGCGCCTGGGTGCGCGCCGAGGCCTCCTCGATGCGCCGTTTGGGCAAGCCGTCCTCGATGGCCTTGGCCATGCCGCCGAGGGCTTCGACCTCGGCGATATGGGTGAGGGCGCGCGCAGCCAGGTCAGCGGTAAGACGCTCGATGTAGTAGCTGCCGCCCCAGGGGTCGATGACACGGGTCTGGCCGCTCTCGGCCTGCAGGAAGAGCTGAGTGTTGCGGCTGATCCGGGCGGAGAAATCGGTCGGCAGGGCCAGAGCTTCGTCGAGCGAGTTGGTGTGCAGGCTCTGAGTCTGCCCACCGACGGCGGCCATGGCCTCCACGGTCGTGCGGGCGACATTGTTGAAGACGTCGTGGGCGGCAAGCGACCAACCAGAGGTCTGGGTGTGTGCGCGCAGGCTGAGCGAGCGGGTGTCCTTCGGGTCGAACTCCTGTTTCACGAGCTTGGCCCAGAGCAGGCGCGCTGCGCGCTGCTTGGCGATCTCCATGAAGGTGTTCATGCCGGCGTTCCAGAAGAACGACAGGCGGGGCGCGAAGCTGTCGACGGGCAGGCCGGCGGCCACGCCCGCGCGAATGTATTCGATGCCATCGGCCAGCGTGTAGGCGAGTTCCAGGTCAAGCGTCGCCCCCGCTTCCTGCATGTGATAGCCACTGATCGAGATCGAGTTGAAACGCGGCATCTCACGGCTGGTGTAGCTGAAGATATCCGAGACGATCCTCATCGAGGGGCCGGGCGGATAGATGTAGGTGTTCCGGGTCAGGAACTCCTTGAGAATGTCGTTCTGGATGGTCCCTGAGAGCTTGGCGTGCGGCACACCCTGCTCCTCACCGGCCACGATGTAGAGGGCCAGGATCGGCAGCACCGCCCCGTTCATCGTCATCGAAACACTCATCTTGTCGAGCGGGATGCCGTCGAAGAGCGTGCGCATGTCGAGGATCGAATCGATGGCCACGCCGGCCATACCGACATCGCCCTTCACGCGGGGGTGGTCGCTGTCGTAGCCACGGTGCGTAGCCAGGTCGAACGCGATTGAAAGCCCCATCTGCCCGGCCGCAAGGTTGCGGCGATAGAAGGCGTTGGAGTCCTCGGCCGTGGAGAAACCCGCGTACTGGCGGATGGTCCACGGATTGGTGAGGTACATGGTCGGATAGGGCCCGCGCAGGAATGGCGCCAGGCCAGGGTAGCCGGACAGGGTGTCGAGGCCGGCGATGTCGGCTGGGCCATAGGCCGGAAGAACCGCGATGCCTTCCGGCGTCTGCCAGGCCTGGCCATCAGGCGGCGTCTGGACGGGCAGGGCGTCGAACGGCAGATTCGCAAAATCGGGAAAACGGCTCATTCGAACGCCTCCGAGATGCGCATGGGTTTGAGTGGGGGGCACGTCCCATCCGGGCCCGGCAACCGCGTTGACGGCGCCTCGACGGCCGCCGCAGCGGCGACCTCGACCTCGACGGGGGTGTCCTTGGTGGGCGGGAAAGCGGTGACGCCGATGATCCTCGGCGCCTGGCGCGCGGCGTTGGCGGCGTCTACTGCGCGGACGATCTGGCCGGCGTTCAAGGCGGCGATGACGCCGCCGCCGGCCTCGATCGCCTGGAATTCTGCCCAGGCCGCTCGGGCGATCTGGTCGGTAAGCGCTTCTACATATCCGCAACCGGCGGCAGGATCGGCGACGCGACCGACGTGAGCCTCCTCCATGAGGACCAGCTGAGTATTTCGGCTCTGGCGGCGCGCGAACTCGGTGGGAAGGCCAAGCGCGTCGGTGAGGTTGCCGAGGATCACAGTGTCGGCGCCGCCCACCGCTGCGCCGAAGCCCGCGGCCGTGAGGCGGATCATGTTGGTCCAGGCATCCTTGGCGGTCAGCATGCGGTGCGACGAGCGCACCTCGATGCGAGCGGTAGGATCAGCTTCGCAGGCCCCGGTGATCCGCGCCCAGACGGCTCGCGCCGCCCGGAGCTTGGCGATCGCCAGGAAATAGTCGGCGTCGGCGCAGAGGCCGAGCGTCGTTCGTCGAAAGGCCTCATCCATCGGCGCACCGGCGCGAACCATGGCCTTGGCGTAGGCGACGGCTGCAGCCGCCGCAAAGGCGACCTCGAGCGCCTCGCCTCCGCCGGCTTCGTGGACGACCCGGCCGGAGGCCAGGAAGAGCTGGGCCAGAGGGTAAGTCTCGGCGAGCCGGGCGGCGGCGTTGGCCGCGGAGATCAGGTGCGCCTCGATGGGTCCGGGGCTGGCTCCGACTTCAGCATAGGCGCTCAGCGGATCGAGGTGGAAGCGCAGGCGAGCGTTGGGCGAGGCCTTGGCGACCGCGCCGAGCCAGTCGGCGGCTATGGGCCCCAGGAAGCCGGCGTCGAGAGCGGTGGGGGCGAGTTCAAGGATCACGTCGTCGAGGGCGCGCGCCAGCGCCTCGGCCGAGCCTATGGCGACCCCGGCCCTGCCGCTTGGATCGAGACGCAAGGTAACGGCGGCTGCGCCACCTCTCAGGTCCGCCAGGATCTCGGCATTGGCTCGCGGCGGGGCCGGATGGGCGCTGAGCGTCGCGACTTCCCAGGCGCGGTCGACGCGAACCGCCCGGGCCGGCGCCAGGGGTTGCGCCGCCGGCGCATAGAGCGGGGCCACCGCGATGCCCTCGCCGGTGGCCTTTTCGAGGGAGGCGAACGGCGCCTCACCCAGGGTCTTGTCGACCAGCGCCCGCCAATCGGCTTCGGTGGCTGCGATGAAGTCGGCAGTGAGGGCGGGGCCAGCGGCAGGGGCGTCAACCATGCCGGGTGATGGTCCCGTAAGGCCCTTGGCGTCAAGTTCACGCGCGGGCAAGGTAGTCGCAGCCGTTGTCTCCAACCGCATGGGGCCAACGCAAATATGAACCTGCCGAGGAACTCAGATGGCTTTGCCTCCCGTCCTGCGTGACCGCCTCCGACTTCCGGTGATCGGCAGCCCCCTGTTCATCGTCTCCAACCCGGACCTGGTGATCGCCCAGTGCAAGGCCGGGATTGTGGGGTCGTTCCCCGCGCTCAACGCCAGGCCAGCTTCGATGCTGGACGAATGGTTGCATCGAATCACCGAGGAGTTGGCCGCCTGGGATCGCGACCATCCGGAGGCGCCGTCCGCGCCGTTCGCGGTCAACCACATCGTCCATAAGTCCAGCGACCGCCTGGAGCACGATGTCGAGGCTACGACCAAGTGGAAGGCGCCGATCATCATCACCTCTCTGGGCGCCCGAGAGGACGTGAACTCCGCTGTGCATTCTTATGGCGGCACTGTGCTGCACGACGTGATCAACGACCGCTTTGCCCGCAAGGCCATTGAGAAGGGCGCCGATGGCCTGATCCCGGTTGCGGCCGGCGCGGGGGGGCACGCCGGCCACTTGTCGCCTTTCGGCCTCGTCCAAGGCTTGCGGGAATGGTTCGACGGGCCGATTGCGCTTTCAGGCGCCATTGCTCACGGGCGCGCGGTGCTGGGGGCGCAGGCGATGGGCGCGGACCTTGCCTACGTAGGCTCCGCCTTCATCGCCACCAAGGAGGCCAACGCCGACCCGGCCTACCAGGCGATGATCGTCGCCTCGACGGGCGAGGACATCACCTACACGAACCTCTTCAGCGGCGTGCACGGCAACTACCTGACGCCTTCGATCATCGCAGCCGGCCTGGATCCGGCGAACCTGCCCCAATCCGACGCTTCGGCGATGAATTTCGGGTCGGGCGGCAACCAAAAGGCCAAGGCCTGGCGCGACATCTGGGGCTGTGGGCAGGGGATCGGGGCGGTGAAGGACATACCCCCCGCCGCCGAGTTGGTTGCGCGGCTGTCGCAGGAGTACGAAGACGCCAAGGCGGAGCTCGCCGCCAAGACCGCGTTCACGGCGGGGCGCGTGCTGCTGGCGGCGGAGTAGGCGTTCTCGCCTTTGTGACTTTCAGATTTTCTGCGAACTGCCGTAGCTTAATCCCACTCGTTAAGTAGGAATGTAAGGCCTAGGTACTCCCTGCAACGGTGAGGAGCACCGGTGCGCGCCTGTCATTGCTCCGTTTCGGACCGCTTCGGCCTTTAGGAAACGTGGTGCCGGTGATGAACTGGCTCCGGATTGGGGGGTTGCTCTGCGAGCGGACGTCGCTGGTCGGTCTCAAGTACGCGTTCTAAGCCCCACGGCCCCGAGGACTTATGACCATGACGAGCCCCGACCTTAGCCGCAGAGGGCTCATCGCCATGGCCGGCGGGGTGTCGGCGAGCGCAGTGGCCGGGAAGTTGATGCTGGGCGGGACGGCCGCCGCTGAGGCCAAGGCGATCACCTTGCTCAACGTCAGCTACGATCCCACCCGGGAGCTCTACAAGGATATCAATGTCGCCTTCTCGACCTTCTGGAAGGCCAAGACCGGCCAAGCCCTGGACATCAAGCAGAGCCACGGCGGATCAGGGAAACAGGCGCGCGCTGTGATCGATGGCCTGCAGGCCGACGTGGTGACCCTGGCGTTGGCCGGTGACATCGATGAGATCGCCGCGCGGGCCAAGCTGCTGCCGGCCGACTGGCAATCGCGGCTGCCGAACAACTCGACGCCCTACACCTCGACGATCCTGTTCCTCGTCCGCAAAGGGAACCCGAAGGGCGTTCGCGACTGGGCCGATCTGGTGAAGCCGGGGGTGGGCGTGATCACCCCGAACCCAAAGACCTCCGGCGGCGCCCGCTGGGCCTACTTGGCGGCCTATTCTTACGGGCTCAAGCAAGGCGGCCCTGCGGCGGCTAAGGACTACATCACAAAGCTCTTCAGGAACGTGCCCGTGCTAGGCGCCGGCGCGCGCGATGCGACAACAACCTTCGCCCAGCGCAATATCGGCGACGTCCTCCTGTCCTGGGAGAACGAGGCCTTTCTGACGATCGACGAGTTCGGACCGAACTACGACATCGTCTATCCCTCGAGCTCGATCCTGGCTGAGCCGCCCGTGGCCTTGCTCGACAAGAACGTCGATCGGCATAAGACCCGGACCGTCGCCACCGGTTATCTCAACTTCCTCTACAGTCCTCTGGCGCAGGAAATCATCGCCCGTCATCACTACCGGCCGAGGAATGCGCAAGCGGCGGCCAAGTTCGCCGCCAACCTGAAACAGATTCCCATGGTCACCATCGACCAGGCCTTCGGGGGGTGGAAGAAGGCCAGCGCCGTCCACTTCGCCGACGGCGGCCTGTTCGACCAGATCTACAAACCCACATGACCGATCAGGCGATCATTCCCGGCCGGTCCCCGGCCGGCGGCGCAATTGCGGCGGAGCGGCCGCGGCGTTCGTCGTGGGTCGAACATTCGATCCTGCCGGGGTTTGGGGTATCGCTGGGAGTCACGCTTGCCTACCTGGGCGCGATTGTCGTGCTGCCGCTCATCGCGTTGGCGCTACGACCCTGGGAACTGGGGCCGCTTGGTGTCTGGCACGCGTTGACTGCGCCGCGCGTGGCTGCGGCGCTGAGGCTTTCCTTCGGGCTCTCGGCGCTGGCGGCGTTTGTGAACGCCCCGCTCGGCATGCTGCTGGCCTGGACGCTGACCCGGTATGAGTTCCCCGGACGGCGCATCCTGGACGCCCTCGTCGACCTGCCGTTCGCCCTGCCGACCGCGGTGGCCGGCATCGCGCTCACGGCGCTATACGCGCCGACTGGACCTCTGGGCGGGGTGGCGGCGAAGCTTGGGTTCAAGACGGCCTATTCGCCGCTCGGTATATTCATCGCCCTGGTGTTCATCGGCCTGCCGTTCGTGGTGCGCGCACTGCAGCCTGTGCTGCAGGAACTCGACAAGGAGGTCGAGGAGGCGGCCACGACATTAGGGGCGGGCAGTCTGCAGCGTGCGGTGCTGGTGATCCTGCCGACGCTCGCGCCCTCGTTGATCTCAGGCGTCAGCCTGGCGTTCGCCCGAGCGGTCGGGGAGTACGGCTCGGTGGTGTTCATCGCCGGCAACCTGCCGGGCAAGACCGAGATCGCCCCGTTGCTGATCGTCATCAAGCTGGAGCAGTACGACTACGCCGGGGCCGCTGCTATTGGCCTGGCGATGGTGGCCATATCGTTTGGCACCCTCATCCTGATGAACCTTCTGCAACTCTTCCTGGCCGGCCGGGGCCGGGCATGACCGTCGCCGCCCGTCCGTTATCCAGTGTGCGCCTGCCCGGGCTGGCCTTCCTGCTGGTGGTCGCCTCGGCCGCCGTGATGGCCGTTCTGGTGCTGATGCCGCTGTTCGTGGTGTTCCACGATGCGTTCTCCAAGGGGCTAGGCAAATACATCGCCTCGATCCGTGAGCCAGACGCACTGGCGGCCATGCGGCTCACGCTGCTGGTGGCGGGGATCGCTGTCCCGCTGAACGCGCTTTTCGGCATATCTGCAGCCTGGTGCATCGCCAAATTCGAGTTCCGCGGAAAGAGCGCCCTGCTGACGCTCATCGACCTGCCTTTCTCCATGTCGCCTGTGGTTTCGGGCCTGGTCTGGGTGTTGCTGTTCGGGGCGCAGGGTTGGTTCGGGACGTGGCTGATCGACCATGACGTCAAGATCATCTTCTCGACGACGGGCCTGGTCCTGGCGACCATCCTTGTGACGTTCCCGTTCGTGGCCCGCGAGTTGATCCCGCTGATGCAGGACCAGGGGGCGGACGAGGAATCCGCGGCTCTGACGCTGGGCGCCGGCGGCCTCACGACATTCTGGAAGATCACGCTTCCGAACATCCGCTGGGCGCTGCTCTACGGCGTCCTGCTGTGCAATGCCCGGGCGATGGGTGAGTTCGGCGCCGTTTCCGTCGTCTCCGGTCATATCCGCGGCCTAACGACCACGCTCCCGCTTCACGTCGAGGTGCTTTACAATGACTATGACTTCGTCGGCGCCTTTGCGGCGGCCTCGCTCCTGGCCTCCCTCGGGCTCGTCACCCTGGTCCTCAAGACCGCCCTCGAATGGCGTCACGCCGGTGAACTTTCAGCCAACCGTCGACACTAACGCCAAATCCCCTCTGTCGCTGGAGATCAGCGGCATATCGAAGTCTTTCGGCCGCTTTCCGGCGCTGAACAACGTGTCGTTGCAGGCGAGGGACAAGGAGTTCCTGGCGCTCCTGGGGCCATCGGGTTCAGGCAAGACGACGCTGTTGCGCGTGCTGGCGGGCCTGGAACGGCCGGACGCCGGCGAGGTGCGCTTCGCCGGCGAGGATTTTCTGGCGCTGCCGGTGCGCCGTCGGCGGGTCGGCATGGTCTTCCAGCACTATGCGCTCTTCCGCCACATGACCGTGGCTCAGAACGTCGCCTTCGGCCTGAAGGTGCGTCCGCGGTCGGAGCGGCCCTCGAAGTCGGAGATCGACGATCGCGTCGCGGACCTGCTGTCGCTGGTGCAGCTCGAGGACCTCGGCAAGCGCTTTCCCGCCCAGCTCTCCGGTGGACAGCGGCAACGTGTGGCGCTCGCACGCGCTCTTGCGATTGAGCCCCGGATGCTTCTATTGGACGAGCCCTTCGGCGCGCTCGACGCCCAGGTGCGGCGCGACCTTCGGCGCTGGCTTCGCGACCTGCACGACCGGGCAGGTGTCACGACGGTGTTCGTCACCCACGACCAGGAAGAGGCCCTGGACCTGGCTGACCGCGTGGCGATCCTGAAAGGCGGGGAGCTCAAGCAACTCGGCGCGCCCAACGAGGTCTACGAAAACCCCGCCGACCCCTTCATCTACGACTTCCTGGGCGCGGCCTGCCGCTTGCCGGGTGTCGTCGCGGGAGGCCGACTGACCGTCGCTGACTGGGAAATCAAGGCGCCCAAGGATTCTCCGCAGGGACCGGTCGAGGTGTACTTCCGTCCTGACGAGGTGAGTTTCGCGCCGGCTGATGGCTCTGGACTGGCAGGGGAGGTCAAGGCCGTGGCTGCCCGCGGCCCGGACGTCAGGATCGAATGCCTGATCGAAGGCCGGCTGTTCGAACTCGAGGCGAATGGCCCCACCGTGCCGGCCGGCGTCGCGCCCGGCCTGGCGCTCAGGATCAAGCCCCTGCGGCCGAAAGTCTACGCCAGCTCGCAGCCCATCTAGCGGCTGTCGTGGCGAAGGCCCTCGGTGTCGAAACGGCGGATCGGTCGATCGCCGAGCCACAGCTCCATGGGCTGCCCGTCGCTGTGCGACCGCGCATAGGCAGCGGCTTCCTCGTCGCTTTCGCAGCTTAGAACCGTCACGCCGCGAACGTGCCCGGCCCGATCGAACACATAGAGCCGATAGTCACTCATACGCCGGTCCCCGCCATGAGGCGCCCCCCGCCAGGAAAGCTGGGGGCTGGGCGCGCGATCGCAAGGGCCTGGCGGAAATCCTTTCCGCCGCCGGGGCGTTAAGGGCGAAAGCGGGGAGGTTCCCGACATGTCTTCGCCGCGCGACGGTGGCCTGCGACGAAGCTTTTCGGTGCATGATGTCCAGGAGGCGATCGCCCGGGGCCGCCTCGTCGAAGGCGTCAGCTTCGCGGATGCCGCGCTCGCCGACCTCGAAGACCGCCACGTCGAGGCGACGGACGAGGTCTCCGTACTCGTCGAGGATTGCGCCACGGGCGAGCGACAGTGCTTCCGAGTCGATCTGGA
>NZ_DASXNL010000014.1:0-8663 GCF_036495085.1 Phenylobacterium sp.
TCCTGGCGCGCCGTGAAGGTCACCGACCGGCGCGCCGCCGAGGACTTCGCCCACTGCATGCGCGACCTGGTCGATCTCCACTACCCCAAGGCCGAGCGGATCCGGGTGGTGATGGACAACCTGTCCACCCACTCTGCCGCCGCGCTCTACCAGAGCCTGCCGGCCGCCGAGGCCCGGCGCGTCCTGCGCCGGCTGGAGTTCCACTACACGCCCAAGCACGCCAGCTGGCTGAACATGGTCGAGATCGAGATCGGCGTCCTGCGCGGCCAATGCCTGGACCGCCGCATCGACAGCCAAGCCAAGCTGATCGCCGAGGTCGCCGCCTGGGAGCAGCGACGCAACGCCAGCGGCGCCCGCATCAACTGGATGTTCTCCACCGACCAGGCCCGCAGCAAGCTGGCGCGCGCCTACCCCACGCCAACTTCCAAGGAGTCATAATCACTGTGCGGCGGTACTAGCTTGGCTGGTCTCCTTTCGCGGCCAATCCTTGAGACGACCTGCAAGGTAAGCCTCCCCCATGCGGCCGGTACCATGCGTGGGCGGTGCAGCAGGCGCGTTGAAGCGCCAGGCCGGACCCCATCGCGCTAGAGCCGTTCTGCGAACGGCCGAAGACGATCCGCGAGCAACTTAGCGCCCGCCGCATCGAGGTGACGGCGAAGCGCTAGGCCTTTGCCTGCGGTCTTCGGTCAGGCGCGCGGTCTTGGCGGCCGTCGCCGCTGCCTTCAGTTGCGGCGGGCGTCTTTTGGTTCAGGGCCTCTTTGACGAGGGCCTTGATGGTGGTCGCCGGCATGGCTCCCCTCCTTGTTATTGTCGCGAGATGCGCTGGGCGAGCTGCATATATGTGCCAGACCCTATGAAATTAACCGTCTGAAATGTGCTCTGGCACATATTTGAATCGAATTTTATAGCTCACACACTATATAAATGGCGGACCTCTATAGCCCGCAAGGTATATTCATGAACCGGCGACAAGCCACGGCCGAAGCCCGTCGATCCTTAGATCGGGCTCTTGCGCCGTTTCGCAAGGCTCCCAAGCGACCCCCGTCCCGCGGGTGGATCCGCGCGTTACGCGACGCGCTAGGCATGACTGCCGAGCAGTTGGGCGAGCGCATGGGCATCTCCCAACCTTCGGTCCAGCGCCTGGAACTGTCCGAGGCCGAAGGCACCATCCAGCTTAGCAGCCTGCGAAAGGCGGCCGCGGCGCTGGACTGTGACGTGATCTACGCCCTGGTGCCCCGGCGCAGCCTGCAGGAGACCTATAACGCGGCGGCCAAGAGCGTGGCCCGCCGCGAGTTAGGCCTGATCGGCCACACAATGGCGCTCGAGGACCAAGCCGTCGGCGACGAGGAGGATGAAGACCGGCTGCGCCGCTTCATCGCCGATGAGCTCGACCCGCGAGAGCTATGGGGTCGCCGGCGGTGACCGACGACGACGACCTCTACCGCGCCGACGACGGCGCCACTGCGCTGTCGCCCGAGAATCGCGACGCGCTGATTCCGACCTGGATCGTTACGCGCGATGACCTCAACCGGGCCGAGCGGGACAACATCGCCGCCGGTCTGCGCTGGGCGCGTCGCAGAGGCTTCGACGTGCTCGATCCTGACGACCTGATGACCCTGCACAAGCGCATGTTCGGTGATGTCTGGCGTTGGGCCGGGCAGCCGCGCCAAGCGGTCACAAATATCGGCCGGGAAGATTGGTGGGCGCTGCGCGAACACCTCCACCAGCTGCTCGGCAATATCCAAGCCCAGGTCGACCACAAGGGCCGCGATGCGGACGAGATCGCGATCGACTTCCATTACCAACTGGTGGCGATCCACGTCTTTCCCAACGGTAACGGCCGTCACGCCCGTTTAGCCGCCGACCTGTTGGCGATCCGCCTCGGCCGCCAGCCCTTCAGCTGGGGCCGGTCCGATCTGGTGAAGGTGGGCGATGCTCGGGACGCCTATCGCGCAGCCCTGAAGGCGGCCGACGCCGAAGACCTCGCCCCGCTTCTAGCGTTCGCCCGCTCCTCCTTGAGACGACCTGCAAAGTAAGCCTCCCCCAGCTTTCCGCGTTCGACTCATGAAGGCACCTAATCGGGCTTGGGTTCGTGTGGATTGTTCCATCGAACACCTCACGAACAATATACGGTTTTTCGTATGAAAAGTCTATATACGAAAGATCGCATAAAGCCTTCCGATACGGAAAAGCGTTTTACCAATAAATATACGGACTTCCGTATACTCCTCATGATGAGGTGCTAACGCGTCAGACTGTCAGCACTGGATTGGGTCGTTCACCTCGGCTTTCGCCTGCGTCGGCATGAAGATCCACTTGGTCGTGAACAGCGCGATCAACAGCGCCCAAGCCACCCTGGCGAGGAGGTAGATCCCCTCGCCGATGGCGGCCGGGAGGTTCTATGCCGCGTGCGCGGACCGCCGGGCGGCGGCCAGTCCCGCGAGACCCAGCACCACTTGCGTCCCTCCCAACTTCACGCCTAGCTGCGTGCCCCGCCGTCACCGAGGGCTCCACGGACTCTCCATGGCCAAGTACGACCCACTCCACGGCCACCTGCGCCGCCAGAAGACCGCGACCTACGAAATGACCTTCCCGGATGTGGAACGGATCATCGCCGGCCTGCTGCCGAAGAGCGCCCAGCGCTCGGAGTGGTGGGCCAACGAAACCGACCCCCAGACGCGTTATGTGCAATGCCGCGCCTGGCTGGACGCCGGCTACAACGCCTTCCTCATCAAGGGCGCCGAGCGCGTGCGCTTCGAGCGGCGCTAGCCGGCCTTCGCCGTCGCGCCGAGGTCGACAACCTTGCGTGCGCGCCGGCGGATGACGTCCTCAATGCGCCGCAGCTCGTCGCCTTCGAAGCCGGCGCTGGCGATCCCCTCCGCGGCGTAGGGCAGGGTGTCGATCACGCGCTCCGCAAGCGCCGTCGCCCGCCGTCGTACAAAGGGCCCGCCCATGCCGATCTCCCGCCCGAACTCCTCCCAAGTGGTGGGCGTGAACTCCTCCAGAGTGGCCCGCTTGGCCACCTTCATCGCCAACTTGGCGTGGACGTCCGGATAGGCGACCGTGCACATCAGGTCGTAGAGCGGTGCGAAGTCGATGCCCTCCGGGCGGTACAGCAGGCTGAAGTTCTTCCCATGAGCATCTGCATTGCCGACGATCACATTGAAGATCGCCGCATCGAGCAGACGCAGCACGGCCGGCGCCGGCTGGGCCGTGGCCTGCCGCACCAAGTCGAAGCACGGCCGGAAGGTCGGCCCGCCCTCCGAGGCATACTTCTTCTCCGGGGCGATCCCCAGTGCCTGACAGAAGTCCTCTTGATGCAGCCGCCGCACGGCGCCGTCGGCGGCGACGTCGCGGTCGTAGCGCTCCACCAGCAGGTAGGCGCGGTCGCCGGCCCGGCGCGGCGAGACGGGCGCGGCCTTGAGCCCAACGCCCCAGGCCAGCCGCAGGGCCAGGGCCTCATTCTCAGTCGTGCCCGGCAGGTGCGCGATCGGCGGCTTCAGGATGTGGGTGCTGGGCTGGCCCGGGGCCGGTAGGGCGACGCGGCCGTTGAGGAGGATCACCGGCAGCTTCTGCTGCGCGCCGGCCAGCGACAGGCGGAGGCCCTCCTCCGCCCCGGCCAGGAACGGCCGGGTCGGCAGGGTGTCGAGGATCTCCACCAGGTGTGCATCGTCGAGCGGCTCGGCTCCACCGAGCCCGGTCGCGGCCGGCGGCGTTTCACCCTCCGGCCAGAGGGTTAGCGCGCCCGCCACGTCGCCGCCCAGCTGTTCTAGCAGCCGGAAGTCGTTGCCCTTCGACACTCCGAGGGCGCGGGCCACGGCTTCGCGCTGGCCTTCGTCCGGCAACAGGCCGGCGAAGAACGGCCGGGTTTCGCGGCGGTTGAAGGGCTCGGCCCGCTTCTGCAGAGAGATGGAGATGGCGCGCGCGGCCGGGTCGGCCAGCCAACCCGCGTCATAGACGAAGGCCAGGTCGCCGTGCTCGTCGATCTGCAGCTGGCCGACCACGTCGCCGTCCCACCAGACGGAGAGCGACTTGGTCACGACCCCGCCTCCGGCGCCGCCGGCCGTCCCACCAGCTGCAGGTCAAGCCCCGCCGCCGCCAGCACGGCCAGTGTTCGGCCCAGCTGGATCGTCGCCTTCCCCCGCTCCAGCTCCACCAGGAACCTCAGGCCAACGCCGGCCGCGGCCGCAAACTCGTCCTGCCGCAAGCCCATGGCCTTGCGCGCCGTCCGAACCGCGTCACCGATCTGATTGGGCGTGATCATCGAAATTATCCCGTTCGGGACATTTCTAGCGTCAAAGCGACGATAGTCAAGGAAATTACCCCGTTCGGGACAATTGGACTTCGAAGCGGCTCCATGTCGTTCAATTATCCCGATCGGGGCAAGTCAACCAGAGGCGTCCAGGTCGATGACCAGAACGAGATCCTCCCGGCGCCTTGCGCGCGGTATTCGGCGTCTCTTCAACTTGTTGAGCGGCCCTTCGATCACGTCGCCGTTCTGATGGATGACCTCAGTCTGTTGGCTCATGTCTGCCTCCCTTGCGGCATGGCTGGCGGGCGCAAAGCGCGCGCGCCATGCCCGTCGGCGAGACCGGGGCGCAGCAGGGCGGAACGTGCAGTCGAGCGGCCGTCGGCGACGAAGTAGCCTGAAGTGGCGGACCCATAGGAACTGCGATAGCGGCAGGACCGAGCACGCCCGCCAGCCGCCCTCTTCAAGGGGGCGTTGCGGGGTCACTCCGCTAGAAAGGCTCGACCGAGACGGGAGGCTCGGCGCAGGGGAAGGCTTTCCGCACTAGGCGAATCTTGGAGGATTGGATCTGCGAAATCGCAAACTCCGCTACGTCATGACCCGAAGGCAGTGACATGCCAAACCGGGCTTCCGCTCAGATGTCACGGCGTTTCCTGACCCCTGGCGGGTGGTCGACGATGAGGGCGAGGGTGGGCGGCGGACCTGGGACCAATAGCCCATGGGCGGAGGCTGGCGTTCTCCTCGCACTCAAGCTAGCTGACCGCCCCATGATCCGCCTCGACAACATCTCCAAGCAGAACGGCCACCAAATCCTGTTCATCGAAGCCTCGATGGGCATCCAGAAAGGCGAAAAGGTCGGGCTTGTTGGCCCGAACGGCGCCGGCAAGACGACGCTGTTCCGCATGATCACCGGTCAGGAGCAGCCCGACGACGGACTGGTCGTGATCGATCCTGGCACGACGATCGGCTATTTCAGCCAGGATGTCGGCGAAATGTCGGGCCAGAGCGCGGTCGCCGCGGTGATGGATGGCGTCGGCCCCGTCAGCGCGCTGGCCACCGAAATGTCCAGGCTCGAGGCGGCGATGGTCGATCCGGACCAAGCCAACGAACTGGACGCCATCATCGAACGCTATGGCGAGGTGCAGGGGCGCTTCGAGGAACTGGACGGCTATGCACTGGAAGCGCGGGCGCGCGAAGTGCTGGCCGGCCTGAGCTTCAGCCAGGAACGGATGGATGGCGATGTCGGTCTGCTGTCAGGAGGCTGGAAGATGCGCGTGGCGCTGGCCCGCATCCTGCTGCAGCGGCCCGACGGCATGCTGCTGGACGAACCCAGCAACCACCTCGACCTCGAAAGCCTGATCTGGCTTGAGGCCTTCCTCAAGACCTATGACGGCGCCTTGTTGATGACGTCGCACGACCGCGCCTTCATGAACCGCATCATCGGCAAGGTGGTGGAGATCGACGCCGGCTCGCTCACCACTTATTCAGGCGATCTCGATTTCTACGACCAGCAGCGTGCGCTCGGCGAACAGCAACGGCAGGCGCAATACGAGCGCCAGCAGGCCATGCTGGCCAAGGAAATCAAGTTCATCGAGCGGTTCAAGGCCCGCGCCTCGCACGCCGCACAGGTCCAGAGCCGGGTCAAGAAACTCGACAAGATCGAACGCGTCGAGGCTCCGCGCCGTCGCCAGTCGGTTCAGTTCGAGTTCAAGAGCCCGCCGCGGTCGGGTGACGACGTGATCAGCCTGCGCAATATCCATAAGGGCTACGGCTCTCAGCCGATCTATGAAGGTCTCGATTTCCTGGTGCGCCGCAAAGAGCGCTGGTGCGTCCTTGGCGCCAACGGCGCTGGCAAGTCGACGCTGTTGAAGCTCGTGACCGGCGCCGCCACGCCTGACCGGGGCACGGTCAGCATCGGCGCCAGCGTCAAGATGGGCTACTTCGCCCAGCACTCCATGGACCTGCTGGATGGCGAAGAGACGATCTTCGAAACGCTGGACGGCTCGTTCCCGCAGGCGGGTCAGGGCGCGCTGCGCACCCTCGCGGGGTGCTTCGGCTTCTCCGGCGACGATGTCGAAAAGCCCTGCCGCGTGTTGTCCGGCGGCGAGAAGGCGCGCCTGGTCATGGCCAGGATGCTGTTCGATCCGCCGAACCTGCTGGTGCTCGATGAGCCGACCAACCACCTCGACATGGTGACAAAGGAGATGCTGGTCGCCGCCCTGGCGGAGTTTGAGGGAACCATGCTCTTCGTGTCGCACGACCGCCATTTCCTGGCGTCCCTGTCGAACCGCGTGCTGGAGCTGACGCCCAGGGGAATTCATCAGTACGGCGGCGGCTATTCGGAATATGTCGCTCGCACGGGCCAGGAAGCGCCGGGGCTGCACCCTGGAAGGTAGCGACGCTCCTCCCAGGCTGCACGCTCAGGCTGACAGCCTGAAGTTCGCTCTCTGACGCGATGCCAAGTTCTGCTTCCGGCGCCCAGCGGCCGTTCGAGGGCCCGGTTCGTCGAGAGAGAAAGCAGACGCCCCGAACTTCTCAGGAGGGTGGTGAGTGGCGGTTCGCCGAGGTACCCAAGCCTGCCCCGCGTGGATTGGCCTCAGGGGAAACGCTGTCGTAGTTCCGCGCCCTTATGCCCGAACTGCCGCCAAATCTTCAGCCCGACGCATTCGCCGGTCTTGCCGACGACTATATTCGCTATCGGCTGCCTTATCCGCGCGAGGTGCTGGACGGGTTGCTGGACGAGGCGAAGGTGCCGCCGGACGCGCGCCTGCTCGACCTGGCTAGCGGACCCGGACGGGTGGCGCTGGCAATCGCCAGTCGCTTTGCCGAAGTCTGGGCGGTGGACTTGGAACCAGACATGATCGAGGCAGGGCGGCGGGAGGCAGCACGGCTCGGGATCGGCAACGTCCATTGGCGAGTCGGTCGCGCGGAGGACTTCGAGGCGCCGGCAGGCTCGTTCGGCCTGATCACCGTCGGCGAAGCCTTCCATCGGCTCGACCGGGTGCGCGTCGCGGCCATGGCGCACTCATGGCTGAAGTCGGGCGGCGCGTTCGCGACACTTGGCTCAGGCGTCGCAGCGGATGCTTTCGCGCCCTGGCGGCGGATCGTGTCCGGTATCGTGCGCGACTTCATCGGCGAACCCGCACGACGTCTCGGCGCGCCGAACTCCACCCCTGCCGCCGAGCTCGCCGACCAAGAACAGGCGATACGTGATGCGGGATTCGTCGACGTGGCGACCCGCTCGTTCGCCGTCCCGCACGAATGGACGCTGGAGACACTGCTGGGCAACGCACGCTCAAACTCTACTCTTTCCCGCCGCGCTCTCGGTGACCGACACCCCGCGTTCGAGACTGCGCTTGCCAAGGAGCTGGTGGCGTTCGACCCCTCCGGTCGCTACCGCGAGGAGATCGACTGGAGCTACACGTTCGCGCGGCGGCGCTGATCGCTACGTCTGCTCAGGGTGCTCGAGCGCGGTCATTGGCGCCACTTCAGCGAGCAGGCCTCAGGCGGGTCCGCTGCTTGAAACCTTGTGTCGCTGCACGTTGGCCGAAGCGATCATGTCCCGCATGTCTGCCGTCGGACCCGCTCCTCGGAACTTGAGTAACGCCTCCTCGGAAGCCCATTCCTCGTAGACGTTCGCCACCTGGGGCTCGATCGGGTCCGCAGCGACCACGAACGAGCGGCAGCCCGCAGTCGCTCGCGCGGCTTCGATGGCCTCCATTGACGCGCGAAGGAAACCTTCGCGCTTCCCTGGTCGCAGCGTAATGGTTCCAGAAACGATGACCATTGGCCGGCATGATCCTTGGCGAGACCGCACGAGGATAGCCAGTAAACGGTTCCGTTGCGACCCGATCCGCTCGCATGCCGGATGCGCAAGTCCGCCATGTGTCCAGGCTGTCGTCTAATCGGCGAAGCAGTTCAGAATTCTGACCACCAGCTTGGGGGACGGGATGAAGCGTTTCGTCGAAGGTGAAGATCGACGCCAGTCGCTGCTATTGCCGGACTCGCTCGAAGACTACGTGGCCTCATGGCCGCTCTTTCCGTCGCGGGCGCCGCCAGCGCCGACGACAGGCCGACATTCAGGCGCTGAACGACACGTTCTCGGCGGCCGCGCACAGGGGGGACAGGCGCTGCGATGGCGGCGCTCTACGCCCCCGACGCCGTGATGCTCCCGCCCGACAACAGCGTCGTGTCCGGCCCGGCGATCGGGCCTTATCTCGCCTGTCTGGAGAAGGGCGCCGCCAATTTGAACCTGACCACGACGGATGTCGTTCGCCTGTCGCCGGACTTCATCCGAGAAGTCGGTATCGCGAGCTTTGACACGCTTGGCGACAAGCCAGTCAACGTCAAGGGGACGTACGTGGTCGTGGTCGTCTGGACGCGAGTCGGTGGAACCTGGAAACTGTGGACTGAC
>NZ_DASXNL010000015.1:0-8386 GCF_036495085.1 Phenylobacterium sp.
CTCACGCTTCGGCCTGAGCCCGGGCGACCGGTTTGCGCCGTCCTCGCAGATAGCGGACGCCCCATACGATTCCCACGACGGCGATGATCGCGCCGGCGGCGATCAGCGTCCAGCGCCCCGCGTGATGACCGTGGCCAAGCACATTGTGCACGGCTTCGCCGAAAATGAACCCCGCCAGGGTGAAGGTGGTCGCCCAGATGATCGCGCCCAGCAGGTTGAGCACGGCGAACCGCCAGGCCGGCACCTGGCTGACGCCGATGGCGATCGGGCTGGCCACGCGCAGGCCGAACAGGAACCGGAAGGTGAGCGTGTAGCTGATTGGGAAGCGCTCGATGAAGCGCAGCGCCTTGGCGAAGGCGGCCTGCTCCTGGGCCCTGACCACAAAGCGGTGCGTGCGGAACCGCCGCCCGGCCACGAACAGGAGGTAATCGAGAATCCCCGACCCCGCCGTGGCGCTGAGCAGAACCAGCCACAGATGCAGGATATGCTGACGCGCCAAAAGGCCCCCGACGATCACCGCCGTCTGGCCTTCGAACGCCGCGCCCAGGAAGATCCCGATCGGCCCGTATTGTCGTAGGAATTCTTCCATCGCCTCGCCGAGCCCTGGGGAAAGGGCTCATAACACACCCCGCGCGGCGGTCAGTCGCTCAAGAGCGACGCAGCGACGTCACGCCGCGAGGCGGTCTCGGAAGCTCGCGCCCTCGTGCGCCAGCAGCCAGCGCTTGCGCGGCAGGCCCCCGCCATAGCCCGTGAGCGAGCCATTGGTTCCGATCACCCGATGGCAGGGCACGACCACGGCCACCGGATTGGCGCCGTTGGCCAGTCCGACGGCCCGCACCGCGCTCGGCCGGTCGATCCGCCTTGCGAGCCCGGCATAACTCAAGGTCTCGCCAGGCGGGATGGCGCATAGCGCATTCCAGACCTTCAGCTGGAATTCCGTGCCCGAAGCTTGCCACGGCACGTTCTCCAGCGCGCGCGCATCGCCGCCGAAGTAGGCGTGGAACGCGCCTCGCACCGGCGGCCCCGCCCGCCCCTCGACGAGCTTTGCCTTGGGATAGTGCCGGCCGATCCAGGCCAGCATGGCCGGTTCGTAGTCAGTCCAGTTGAAGGCGCGAAGGACCCCGCGCTCGTCAGTGACAAGCAATGCCGTGCCGATGGGCGTTGTCAGGCGGTCGACTGACAGGGTCTCAGGCGGCGCGTTGTTGATCGGCATCGCTCTTCGTCCTTTTCATTTCACTCGACTTCGAAATCAGTCCGGCGTCGGCCGCCCACAGATGCTGGGCGGCATAGGCCCGCCAGGGCCGCCAGGCTTCAGCCCGTTCAAGCAGCGCAGCCGGCGTCGGGCGGGTCCCGGTCTCCCCGGCCATGCCGCGCAGCAGGCCGATGTCGGCCTGCGGGAAGGCGTCCGGCTCGCGAAGCTCGCGCAAGGCGATGTACTGCGCCGTCCACTCGCCGACGCCCGGAAGCGCCCTCAAGGCGGCTATGGCGCTCCCGAGGTCGGCGCGAGGGGTGAATATCGCCGGATCGGCCGCGACCGTGCGGGCCAGCGCCTCCAGCGCAGCACCGCGGGCCTTGGGCATGCCAAGCGCGGCGATGTCCTGACCGATCAGCCGCTCCGGCGTCGGGAAGGCGCAGGTCAGACCAAGGTTCGTCGCGAAAGGTTCGTCGACCCGGGCGCCGTAGGCTTCCACCAGCTTTGCGGCCAGGCCGCGGGCGCCGGTGACGGTGATCTGCTGGCCAAGGATTGCGCGCACAGCCAGTTCGAAGCCATCCCAGGCGCCCGGAGCCCGCAGGCCCGGCCGTGCAGCCACCAACGGCGCCAGCGCCGGATCCTGGCTGAGATGGTCGCCGATCAAAGCCGGATCCGCCGTCAGGTCGAACACCCGCCGGATACGGGCGATCACCGCCGGCAGCGCCTGGACCTTCGGGAAGCGGATTTCCGCCACCAGGAAGTCGCCGGCGCCGGGGGAGACGCGCACGACGCCCAGCGCTCCATCCACCGACAGCGTCCGGGCGTAGCGGCGTGGTGAAACGGCCTCCACCCCCGGGATCGCCCGAGCGCCGAGGAAGCTGATCATCGCGGCCCAATCGTAGGGCGCACGGTAGGGCAGCTTGACGGTGATGCCGCTGGCCGCGGCGCTGGCCTCCTCGGCGCGGCTGCGTCGCAGTGCGCCCGGCGGACGGCCGAACAGCTGTTGAAAGGTCTCGTTGAACCGCCGCACGCTACCGAAGCCCGCGGCCAGGGCGACTTCGCCCATCGGCAGCAGGGTCTCCTGGATCAATTGCTTGGCGAGCAGAACCCGCCGCGTCTGGGCGACCGCCACCGGAGAGGCGCCCAGGTGCTGCCGGAAAAGCCGCCGCAACTGTCGTTCGCCGACGCCGAGGCGCGAAGCAAGACCATCCACGTCTCCTGCATCCATCGCCCCGCCCTCGATCAGCGCCAGAGCCCGCGAGACGGTGTTGGAGGTGCCCCTCCAGGCGCCCAGGTCGGGAGAGGACTCCGGGCGACAGCGCAGGCAGGGGCGGTAGCCCGCTTCCTGGCACGCCGCAGCGGTGGGGTAGAAGGTCATGTTCTGCGCCTTCGGCGTTCGGGCCGGGCAGATCGGGCGGCAATAGATGCCGGTTGTCCTCACCGCGCCGAAGATCCGTCCGTCAAACCGAGGATCGCGGGTCAGGAAGGCGCGGCGGCAGGCTTCGAAATCCATGTCCATGGCCGCAAGATGGGGGCTCGGGCGCCGGATGTCTCGCGGTTTTCGGACATCAATCGCGACACGGAAACCGGTCTGAGGGCTTGAACCTTTTTGTCATCCTTGGGGTTTAAATTATTGCGGCGTCCAGGGCCGTGCTCGACCATTATTCAGGTTACGTACAGGCCAGCGCGGTTAGGCCTCCCCATCCGCGACGGGGTTTGATGATTTTGTGGGCTGCAGTCTTTGCTGGACTGGCGCTGGTGGTTGCGGCCGCCGCGATGGCTGTCGCCATGGTCCGGGCGGAGCGTCGGGCGCGCCGGCGGCTCTATCAAGCGCTGGGGCTCGGCCATCAGGCGATCGACCTGCTTATGGCGCGCAACGGCGATGTGCTGTCCGAATTGTCCATACTGAGGAATTCGCAAGTCACAACGCATCCCGCCCCCGAGGCCGCCCTGGAGGCGCCCGCGCCGGTCACGGAGGGGGCTGCAGCGGCGGAGGGTTCCTTGACCCACTCGGAGAGCGTCCTGGCGCCGCCGCGCGCCCCATCGGCCCCGCGCGCCTCACGACCAGTCGAGGCGCGGCCGCTGGCCTCGCGCCGGCGTCAGCCTTACTCCGGGCGTCATCGCCAGTTCTGAGCCTCGCGCGCCGCCGATAACCTGCGGATTCCGCTCCGAGATTAACCGCTTGATCAGCGGCGGGCAGCATAGTCCGCCGGCAGAAGGATCGGGGCGAAGGCGAAATGGCGTACGACACGGACGCCGCAGATCGTGAAGGTGCAAAATCGGCGTCCGAACGGCGTGGCCCCTTGCGTCCGGAGCGTCTGGCGAGCGCCCGTTCACGCCTGAGCGGCGGCGCCCTGGCCCGCCGGGTCCAGGTAAGCGATCTGGCGCTGCTGACAGCGGTGTTCGCCCTTAAGACGCTCGGCGATGGATTGGGCGGTTCAACGGCGCTGGTTTTGGCCGCATCCGGCCTGGTGGCGGCCACCCTGATCAGCTTTGACGCCTATCAGCTCAACGCCCGCGAGCGCCTCTACCAGCACATCTACAAGGTCATCGGCGCGGTCGGTGGGTCGGGGCTGATGCTGCTCACCTTTGCGTCCTTCACTGAGCCCGCCATGAAGGCCGCCAATATCCTGCACATCGTGGACTGGTGCCTTACGGCCGTGGCTGTGCTTTGCGCCTCGCACGTGATCTGGTTCAGCTACATCAGCCGCCTGCGCAGCCGCGGGTTCCTGACCCCGAACCTGATGATCGTCGGCGCCACCCCAGCCGCCCAGCGCCTGGTGGCGATGGCGCTTTCGCGCCGCAACGTGAACATCCTCGGCATCTTTGACGATCGCGGCGAGCGCGCGCCCAGGCACATCTTCGGCGTGCCGGTGCTTGGCCGCACCGCCGACGTCAAGAGCCACCGCCTGCTGCCTTACGTAGACCGCATCGTCGTGGCTGTGCCCTCCGGGGCCACCGCGCGCATCGCCCAGCTGATCGCCGAACTCGCGCCCTGCCCCAATGACATCAGCCTGCTTATGGACGGCTTCGACGCCGCCAGCGAACAGGCCGCCCAGGACCGGCTCCTCGACATGCCTCTGGCCCACCTTTCCGGGGTCCGCCGCGGCGCAACCCAGGCCGGACTGAAGCGCGCGATGGACGTGGTCCTTAGTGTCGCCGCCATCGTCGTGCTGGCCCCGGCGCTGGCGGCGATCGCGGTGGCCATCCGTCTGGACAGCCCAGGTCCGGTGTTCTTCAAGCAGCGCCGCCACGGCTACATGAACGAGGAAGTGCTGGTCTGGAAGTTTCGCTCGATGCGGGTCGAGATGACGGATCACACCTCAGCCCGCCAGGTGAGCGTCGACGACGAGCGGGTCACCCGCCTCGGCAGGTTCCTGCGGCGCACGAGCCTCGATGAACTTCCTCAACTGTGGAACGTCGTCCGCGGCGAGATGTCCCTTGTGGGACCAAGACCCCACGCCATCGGCATGCTCACCAACGGCGCGGAAGCCTCGAAACTCGTCGAAACCTACGCCCACCGCCACCGCATGAAGCCTGGCCTTACGGGCTGGGCGGCGGTCAATGGCTCGCGCGGTCCTGTCGACACCCCCGAGGCGGTTCGTCGCCGCGTCTCCCTCGACCTGGAATATGTCGAGCGTCAGTCGATCTGGCTCGACCTGGCGATCATGGCGCGAACCCTGCCCTGCGTGTTGGGCGACACCCAGTCCGTGCGCTAGCAACCCGCAAGATGCTGTCGCCGCCATCGAACAGCCTCACCGCCGTGGGAGCATCCCCGTTGACGCCGCGCGCGGCCGGGCGGAAAGCTTCACCATTGGCGGTGCGCGTCTGGAGGTATCTGCAATCGACCAACGGCGCTCAGAGCCCGTGCCCGTGACCGAGCTGGCCACCCCCTCAGGCGGCTCGCGGGCCCGGTTGGCCGGCGCGCTGCGTCAGGTGATGGACCTGCGGCGCTCGGCTCAGGCCGGCAAGGCGTTGCGCGGCGGCGCCTGGTCGGTCTCCGGTTACGGCGTCCAGACCGCGCTCAGGTTCATCTCGCGGATCGTGTTGGCCAAGCTCCTGGTGAACGCTGCGCCCCTGGGGACGGTGGCGGTCATCACGACGATCCTCATGGGCCTGGAGATGATCTCGGACCTCGGGATCAACATTAACATCGTCCAGCATCGCGACGGCGCTGATGCCCGCTTCCTGGGCACAGCGTTTTCCGTCCAGGCGATGCGGGCTGCGGCCCTCTACGTTTTCGCCGCCGCCATGGCGTTCCCGGTTTCCTGGATTTACCACGATCCCCAGCTCGCGCCGCTGCTGCTGTTCGGCGCGACATCGATCCTGCTGCGCGGGTTCGCCAACCCTGGCCTGGCGGTCATGACCCGTCGGGTGGACCTTCGCCGACCGACGATAGTCACCATCGTCTCGGAGATCACCGGATTCGCCGTCACCGTGGCCTGGGCGCTCAAGCAGCCGTCGGCCTGGGCGCTGGTTGCGGGGGCCGTCGCGACCTCGGGGGCCTACGCTCTGGCCTCGCAGTTCGCGGGCCCAAGGGTGAAATTCGACTGGGACAGCGCGGCCGCCCGGGGCATCGTCCGGTTCGGCGGCTGGATCATCCTTTCGACGGGCACCTACTTCCTCTCCAGCCGCGGCGAAGTCCTGCTGCTGAAGGGGTCCGTTCCGGACGTCGAATTCGGCTGCTTCGCCTTCGCCTCCATGCTGGTGACCACGCCGCTCAGCGCCATCACGCAGCTTGGCTCCCAGGTGTTGTTGCCGATGATGGCCAGCTGGATCCGCGAGGATGCCGCAACCGCCCAACGGCAATTCCGCCGGGTGAAATGGATGTTCACCGCGCTCGCGATCTTGATCGCCTGGGGCGCGATCCTCCTGGGCCCTGTGTTCGTCGGCCTGCTTCGCCTCAATAAGTCGTACGCCGCTCTCGGCTGGATGGTGCAGTTCCTTGGCTTCCGGGCCGCAGGCGACGTCTTCGCCCTCCCCCTTGGAAGCAGCCTTCTGGCGTCGGGGGCCTCCCGCTACGCCGCGTTCGCCAACGTGGTCCGCCTGATCATCATGGTCGTAGGCCTCCTGCTTACCGTCCACATCTGGGGCCTGCACGGCGCGATCTGGGTGCTCATAGCCGCCCCGCTGGTGTCCTACACCGCGCTGTTGCCCGGCTTGCGGCGACACATGCCGGGAACCCTCGGCCTGGAAATCGCCACGCTGGCGATCTACTTCGCCGGCGCCGGGGTGGCGGGGCTGCTGGCATTGCTGATCGGCGGCTCCTGGAACGGCATCGGCCTGTGAGCGTCGAGGCCCCCGGGACCGCAAGGTCTCGCAGCGCCGTCCAAGCGGGCGCAGTGGATGTCACGGTGCTGATCTGCACCCGCAACCGCGCCCAGCAGCTCAAGAACGTGCTGGAAACGGCAACCTGCATGCGCATCCCGGAAGGTCTGCGCTGGGAGCTGGTCGTGGTCGACAACGGCAGCTCGGACAACACCTCCGAGGTCGCCGCAGGCTTTGGCGGCCACTTGCCGATCCGGGTCGTGAGGGAGGACGCCCCGGGCCTGTCGCACGCGCGCAACCGCGGCGTCGCCGAGGCTGCGGGAACCTATATCTGCTGGACGGACGACGACGTGCTCATCGATCCGAACTGGCTTTGCGCCTACGTCGAGGCGTTCGCGCGCCATCCGGAGGCTGCGGTCTTCGGGGGCGAGATCATTCCGGTGCTCCAGGGTCCGACGCCGAAGTGGTTCGCCAGGCTGGCTGACCAATGGCCGCTGACCACGCTGCTGGCGAAACGGAACTACGGTGAGCAGCCTATCCGCCTCGGATTTAAGGAGGGTGTCATTCCCTGGGGCGCCAACTTCGCCGTGCGCGCGGCCGAGCAGCGCCAGGTTCGCTACGAGGCCGCCTTGGGGGTCTCGCCCCTGCACCGCCGGGTGGGTGAGGAAACCGAGGTCGTCTTCCGCATCCTGCAGTCCGGCGGCGTCGGCTGGTGGGCGCCTGGGGCCAGGGTCCGGCACATCATTCCGACCCAGCGTCAGACGCTGAGGCACTTCTACGAATACTTCCAGTCTTACGGCGAGACCGCCGCCTACATGGAGCGCGCCTGGCCGGCGGCGCACCACATGGCGTGGAGCACGCGTGACATGCGGAGGGTCCGCGGCAGCGCTCTCAGCCTCTACACGCGCGCCGCTGCCCACGGTGCGATGTTCATAGCCGCGCGGCTACTGGGCGCAACGCGGCGCAGTCTGCAATTTCTCATGATCGCCGGCATCCACATCGGCGCGGCCCGTATCGCCGGCTCCCGCGTCGCCCTGGAAATTTCCGAGCCGGCCGAGGGGAAGGGTCTATAGCGGCGAAGCGCGCACGAAGACCAGGTTCTCGCCCGAAACCAGCATGTCGAACTCAGGGCCCATCGCGGCGCGAAACGTACGGCTCGAGCCCTGTCCCGGCAGCATCCAGTCGTGGGGCTCGATGATCAGGACGGTGGTCTGATCGATCCAGTCCGTATCAGCTGCGAAGAGGTCGCTCTCGAAGCCCTCGATATCGATCTTGGCGATCAGCAACTCGCCGCTCGGCACACGCGCGAGGAGTTCGCTTACGGTGACGATCGGCACTTCGCCGCCGCGGATGGTCCGGGTTCCCCAGGAGGCGTCGGCCGCCACCAGGGAGACCGATCCGGGCCGGGCGCCGATGGCGGCTTCGATGGTCTCCACGTTCCGGGCCCTGGTGTTCAGGCGGCAGAGGTTGGCGTTGGCGGGGTCCGGCTCGACGGCCAGGATCCGCGCGGCGGGAAATTCGTTGGAGAACCAGATGGATGCCGCGCCGATGTTCGCACCGGCGTCGATGATCACGGGGGTTGCGCCTGCGGCGATGATGCGCTCGTAGGCCTGCTTCACGGTGGCGTACTGCGCAAAGGGCTCCAGATCGTACTCGCGGGCGCCGAGGGTGTGCCAAAGGGTCGTCAGATCGCTGTCGGCGGGCCGGTAATAAAGTGGGCCGTGCTTGGTCTTCGCCTCGACGATTCCATCCCCGATGGACTTCCTCGAAAAGAGGTAGTTCAGACCAAGCGCCTTCACGTACATCCGCTCGCGCTTCAACCATTTGGCGCCGGGCATCAATCGAAGCTCCTTGCGGGGGTCCAGGCGCTTGGCCGGCCGATTCGGAACCCGGAAAAGCACTCAAGCTTACGCCAAATCCCCACAT
>NZ_DASXNL010000016.1:0-63199 GCF_036495085.1 Phenylobacterium sp.
ACGCCGGGACCGGCGTCCGGCGGTGGAACACACCGTCGCTGCGCGTGGAGGGTGGCCGTCAGGCGCCCGATGAAGCGCGAACTCCTCAGTGGATTTCCTCCCTGGGAAATCCCCCGGCTTCAGCCGGGGGAAGATGTTAAAGACGCTCCATCATCTCCAGTTCGCGGGCCGCGCCGATAAGCGCGGGGTATGGGTGCAGGACTAGCGACGTCGGGATCTGCTCGACGAAGGTAGTCAGGCGGCCTTTGTCCTGGAAACGCGCCCGAAAACTCCCTGCCGCCAGGCGGTCGGCCATGCGCGGCGCAATGCCCCCGGAGACGAACACACCGCCGCGGGCGCCGTGGGAAAGCGCCAGGTCGCCCGCCACTGAGCCGAGTATGCCGCAGAATCGGTCGAGGGTCTCGCCGGCCAGGGCGTCGCCCTTGGCGGCGGCGTCGAACACGGCCTTCTCGTTGGCGAGCGTCGGTTCGGCCTGCCGCATCCCCGCCATCACGCTGTAGAGGTCGAACAGCCCCTGTCCGGAGAGGATCCGCTCGATGGAGACCCTTCCGTGGCGCGCGCGGAGCTTGGCCCAGATCTCGACCTCCACGTCGTCGGAAGGGGCGAAGGCGGCGTGGCCGCCCTCCGTGGCGACCGCGATGTCGCCGCGTTCGCTGCGCGCCAGGCCCGCCACGCCGAAACCTGTCCCCGCCCCCAGGATCACCATCGGACTATCGGCTGCCCCGCGCAGTTGCGGGCCCAGGGCCCGAAGCGCATCGGGAGCCAGCATCGGGCACGCCAGCGCCTGGGCGGCGAAGTCGTTGATCAGCCTCACGGCTTCGAATTCGAAGTGCGCGAGGAGTTCGCCTTCCGAGACCTGCCAATCGAGATTGGTGAACTCGCTCTCGCCGTCGAGCACCGGACCGGCTACGGCGACGACCGCCCGCGGGGGACGCTTGTTGCGGCCCATGGTCCGCTCAAGGTAGTCGGCGATGACGGCGACCAGGGATGCGAAGTTGGCGGCTGGATAGATGTGGAGGTTGCGCACCCGCCCCTCCCCATCGATCAGGGCGAAGCGTGCGTTGGTGCCGCCAACGTCGCCAACCAGTCCCGTGTAATGCGTCTTCATATTTGGGCGGCCTCGAAGAGTGAGCATGCGCCGGCGTCGGCGGGCCCGGCGGCGCGGCGCATCAATCCAAAAAGATCGCGGCCGTAGCCGTGGTCGGAGCGTGGGCCAAAGATCCTCGCGCGCGCCATCAGCTTGGCGGGGGGCGCCTTGATCTCCAGGGTCCCTTTTTGCGCATCAAGGCGAATGACGTCGCCATTGCGCACGTAAGCGAGTGCGCCGCCGTCGGCGGCCTCCGGCGTGACGTGGATGGCGGCCGGCACCTTGCCCGAGGCTCCCGACATGCGTCCATCGGTGACCAGCGCCACCTTGAAGCCCTTGTCCAGAAGAACACCGAGCGCCGGGGTGAGGTTGTGCAACTCCGGCATACCGTTGGCCCGGGGGCCCTGGAAGCGGACGACGGCGACGAAGTCCCTGTTGAGCTCGCCGCGATGATAGGCGGCCTGGAGTTCGTCCTGGTCTTCGAACACCACCGCCGGAGCCTCGATCACCAAGTGCTCCGGCTTCACCGCCGAGGTCTTCATCACCGCTCGGCCCAGCGGACCGTTCAGAAGGCGAAGCCCGCCTTCGGCTTGGAACGGGTCGTCGACAGGTCGCAGGATGTCGGGATTGAGTGAGGTCGTCCTTCCCTCACGCCAGACCAGGTTGCCGCCGTCCAGGAACGGCTCGGTCTGGTAACGGCGAAGCCCGGGACCGGCGATCGTCATGACGTCGTCGTGGGCGAGCCCGGCGTCCAGCAACTGGCGCACCACGAACGCCATGCCGCCCGCCGCGTGGAAGGCGTTCACGTCCTCCGAGCCGTTCGGGTAGACCCTGGCGATCAGCGGAGTGACGCGACTCAGCTCATCGAAATCCTCCCAGGTGATCTGGATGCCGGCCGCGCGGCCCATGGCGATCAGGTGCAGGGTGTGGTTTGTCGAGCCGCCGGTGGCGAGCAGGCCCGCCAAGGCGTTAACCAGGCTCTTGGCGTCCACGACCTGAGCCATCGGCGTGTAGGCGTTGGTCCCATCGCGGATTTCCACCGCCCGCTTGGGTGCGGCCGCAACCAGAGCGTCGCGCAGTGGGGTATTGGGATGCACGAAGGCCGAGCCCGGCAAATGCAGGCCGGTCATCTCCATCATCATCTGGTTGGAATTGGCGGTGCCATAGAAGGTGCAGGTGCCGGGGCCGTGGTAGGAGGCCATCTCGCTCTGCAACAGCTCCTCACGCGTCGCCTGGCCTTGCGCATAAAGGGCGCGGACCCTGGCCTTCTGCGCGTTGGAGATACCCGAGGTCATCGGCCCTGCCGGCACAAAGATCACCGGCAGGTGGCCGAAGGCCAGCGCACCCATGGTCAGGCCCGGCACGATCTTGTCACAGACGCCCAGCATCAGGGCTGCGTCGAAGGCGTCGTGGGTGAGCGCAACCGCCGTGGCCATGGCGATCACATCGCGGGAGAACAGCGAAAGCTCCATGCCCGGTCGGCCTTGCGTGACCCCATCGCACATGGCGGGCACCCCACCGGCGTACTGGGCGGTGGCGCCGACTTCACGGGCGGCCTGCTTGATGATCGCCGGGAAGCGCTCCAACGGCTGATGGGCGGAGAGCATATCATTGTAGGCCGAGACGATCGCGACGTTCGGCGCAGTCGGGTTGCGCATGGTGGCTTTGTCCGCGTCGCTCTCGGCGGCGAAGGCGTGGGCCCAATTGGCGCAGGAGAGCTTCGCCCGCCCGGTTCCGGAAGACCGCGCCGCCTCAATGCGGGTCATGTAGTCGGCCCGGGTCTCCCGGCTTCGCTCGACGATTCGTTCGGTAACTTCCGCCGTGACCGGATGCATGACTCATTTCCTTACTGGTTCGGCGTCCAGAAAATCCTCACCGGGACACGGTCCTGAGCGAGGACGGCGCGCACCGGCAGGTCTTCACCATCCAGGGCGCGTGCGATCACCTGCCGCTTAGCCCCGCCGGCGATCAAGAGGAAGATGGCCCGGCTTTGCAACAGGGCCGCAAACGTCAGCGTGATTCGAGCCAGGGGGGGCGAGCCGAACCCCGCAGGGGATAGGGCCGTCAGCGCACGCCCGTTCGGATCCATGGCGTGGGCCATGACAGGGCTGCCTGGGATCAGGGAGGCGATATGCCCGTCCTCGCCCATGCCCAGCATCACCGCATCGAAGGGCATGAGCTCTCGGAGCTCGGTCTCGTCGGTGAGCGGCAGAAACCGGGCGGCGGCGGCGGGGCCGACGAACAGCCGTTCGCGCAGCAGTCGGGCGTTGGAACTGGGCGATGAAGCCTCCACCTGCCGCTCGTCCGAGAGGGTCACGGCAATGTGCGCCCATTCGAGATCGGCATTGCAAAGGCGATCGTAGACCGGCCCGGGCGAGCGCCCGCCGGTCGCGACCAGGGCGGCCCGTCCGCGCGCTGCGAGGCCGGCGGCGAGCCGGTCCTCGATGGCCTCCGACGCCGCGATGGCGAGCTCGGCAGAATTTGTGAAGATCTCAAGCATTCCCGGGTTCTAGCGCAGTCCGATGGCGACCTGCAGTTCAAGGGATTGTGGCCAGAAATACAGGTGGTCTGTGGGAACCAACCGCGCGTTCAAACATAGATCAACCTAGCGCGGAGGGGCGCCGGCACGGTGCGCCGCCGTTCAGCGCCAGCCAATTCTAATGTGAGTAATCGAGTCTGCTTATGAAGATAGCCCAGGTCACGCCCCTCTACGAAGCCGTTCCCCCGCGCCTTTACGGTGGAACCGAACGGGTCGTCGCCCACCTGACAGACGCGCTGGTCGAGCTCGGCCATGATGTCACCCTGTTCGCGAGCGCCGACGCCGAGACCAAGGCCAAGTTGGTGGCTGTGCGCGACCAGGCGATCCGGCTCGACCCCGCCCCATTGAAGTCCGATCTCGCCGCCCACCTGTCGCTGCTCTCGGAAGTGAAGCGCAGAGCCGACCAGTTCGACGTGATCCATTTTCATACGGACATGCTGCATTTCCCGTTCTTCGAGCAGCGGGCAGGCCGCACCGTGACCACCGTTCACGGCCGACTCGACCTGAAGGACCTTGGAGCGGTCTATCAGCGCTGGCCGCAGTACCCGCTGGTTTCCATCAGCGACGACCAGCGCCGGCCCCTGATACACGCCAACTGGGTCGGAACAGCGCAACACGGCGTTCCCGCCTCGCTCTATCGATTCAGCCCCGCGAGCGAGGGCTACCTCGTTTTCCTCGGCCGCATATCACCCGAAAAGCGGCCTGATCGGGCGATCGCCATCGCCAAGGCGACGGGCAAGAAGTTGAAGATCGCCGCCAAGGTGGACGACGTCGACCGCGCTTACTTCGAGGAGAAGATTGCGCACCTGATGGACCACCCGTTGATCGAGTTCGTCGGCGAGATCAGCGACAAGGGGAAACAAGCGTTCCTCGGCGGCGCGGATGGGCTGCTCTTTCCCATCGACTGGCCTGAGCCCTTCGGCTTGGTGATGATCGAGGCCATGGCCTGTGGAACCCCCGTGCTCGCCTATGCCTGCGGCTCGGCGCCAGAGGTCGTCGAAGATGGGTTGACGGGGTTTCTGGTAGGCGACGACGCACACGCGATCGCCGCCGTCGCTCGCCTGCGCGAGCTCGACCGTCGGGCGGTTCGCAAGCGGTTCGAAGAGCGATTCTCGGCAACCGCCATGGCAATGCGGTATATCGAGATCTACGGAGGGCTTGCCGCACCGGAAGAGGCGGAGCTGGACCTCGCAGCCGAATGAGGTAGCCGCATGGACGACCTCGCGCCGTCACCTGAAGCCCAGGTGGCCCTTGGCGAGACCAGCGAGCCGCGCGTTCCCCATAGACTCTATGCGCTGAAGGATGGCGACACCTACCTGGTGGCCGACGCCTTTGGCGACCTCATGGGCCTGGGCGACGGACTCTTCCACAACGACACGCGGATTCTGTCGCGATTCCAGCTGCTGCTGGGAACACGCAAGCCATCCCTGCTGTCCGCCGCGATCGCCAGGGACAATGTGTTCTTCACGTCGCATAGCGCCAACCAGCATTTGCCCTTTCCCGGCGGCCCCGTGGCGCCCCCCGGCGTGCTCCACATCGAACGCCAGCGCTTCCTTTGGGAGGGCCGCCTCTTTGAACGCGTTGGAATGGTCAACTACAGCCGCGACGAAGTGATCATCCCGCTGGTCTTCGAGTTCGACGCCGACTTCAGTGACATGTTCGAGGTGCGCGGGCTGACCCGTCCGCGGCGTGGCGTCAAACATCCTGCAGAGCTGAACGGCCGATCCGTCGCAATGAGCTACACGGGCTTGGATGGCGTCGAGCGCGCGTGCGTCATCAGCTTTTCGGACCCGCCATTTCGCCTGAGCGAGCACCGCGCGGAGTTCATGTATCCGCTGGCCCCTGAGAGCCAGCTGGAGCTCTACCTGGAGATCGGAATGTCTTCGGGGCCAACGCCCACCCGCGAGCGGTTTCGCAGCCACGCGGCGCGCGCCCGTTTTTCGATGCGCGCGCGGCGGCGGCACGGCGCACGGGTGCGCAGCTCAGGACGGCTGTTCTCCGAGTGGATCGAGAAGTCGAAGGCGGACCTGGCGCTCCTGACCACCGAAATGGCCAGCGGACCCTATCCCTATGCCGGCATCCCCTGGTTCTCGACGACCTTTGGCCGCGATGCGATCATAACAGCTTACCAGATCCTCTGGCTCGATCCCTCGCTCGCCAAGGGCGTCCTGTCATTCCTGGCGGCCAACCAGGCCACCGAAATGTCGGCATTCCGGGATTCCGCCCCCGGCAAGATCATGCACGAGGCCCGCTTCGGCGAGATGGCGGCGCTCGGGGAGGTCCCGTTCGCGCGCTATTACGGCGGGGTCGACACCACACCCCTGTTCGTGGCGCTGGCCGGCGCCTACGCCGAGCGAACCGGCGACATGGAGCTAATCGAGGCGCTCTGGCCGCATCTCCTGGCTGCGGTCGGCTGGATCGAAACCTACGGCGATACCGACGGCGACGGCCTGATCGACTACGCCCGCGGCGCCGCGAGCGGTCTGAGCAATCAGGGATGGAAAGACAGCCAGGACTCGGTCTTCCACGCGGACGGCCGATTCGCCACCGGGCCGATCGCGCTGGTCGAAGTGCAGGGATATGCCTTCGCCGCCTATCGCGCGATGGCTTCGTTGGCCGAGCGCCGCGGCCAGGACGTCGAAGCCGCAGCCGTCTGGCGCGCCAAGGCCGAGCGGATCCGCGAAGCGGTCGAGCGGCGCTTCTGGATGGAAGACCTCGGCTTCTACGCCATCGCGGTGGATGGCAACGGCGAGCTCTGCAGGGTGCGGGCCTCCAACCCCGGACATCTGCTGTTTTCCAAGCTGGTCGCGCCGCAGCGCGCCCGAAAGGTTGCCGAACAGCTCCTGTCGCGGGACTTCGCACCCGGCTGGGGGGTGCGGACGCTGGCGCTCGGCGAAGCCCGCTACAATCCGATGAGCTACCACAACGGTTCGGTCTGGCCGCACGATACGGCGATGTGCGCGCTCGGCCTGTCACACTACGGCGAGCGCAAAGGCGTGGTGGCGCTTACAGCCGCGCTTTTCGAGACCGCCGACAGTTTCGAGATGCGCCTGCCGGAGCTTTTCTGCGGGTTCACGCGATGCCCTGGCGAGCCGCCGGTGGCCTATCCGGTCGCCTGCCTGCCGCAGGCTTGGGCGGCTGGATCGGTGTTCATGATGCTGCAGGCATGCCTCGGAATTACGGTCGATGCCACCGAGGGGGTTATAACCGTCGTCGATCCCCACCTGCCCATTGGCATCGACCGTCTCTGGATCGACGCCCTGCGCGTGGGCGACGACGTCATCGATCTGGCGTTTGAACGGCACGGGGATGAGATTCGGGTGGCGAGCCATTCGCGCCAAAGGACGGTCGTCGTGAAGGTTCCTGGCCGTTAGCAATCCATCTTTGCAGTGCCACTTCCGTCGCCGGACCGAAATCCGCCCGCCGCGCCTATCGCAGAGGCGCGTGGGCGATCCGCAAAATATTGGCGGCGCCTGGTGAGCCCATGGGAAGCCCGGCGAGGATCAGGACGCGCTGGCCTGGGTCGGCAAGGCCCGACTGGACAGCCTGCTCCAGCGCCACGCGGGCCAGGTCTTCGGGGTCGTAGAGCTCGGCCACCACCCGCGGCTCCACGCCCCAGGCCAGCGCCAGCTTTCGCGCGGTGGCAAGGCTCGGCGTGAGACCCAAGGTCGGCTGCAACGGTCGCTCGCGGGCGAGGCGCAGCGCCGTCTGGCCGGTGGTCGTGAACGCCGCCAAACAAGCCGTAGAGGCAGCTTCGGCGGCGCGGCGCGCCGCGGCCACGAGGGCGTCGGCATCGGCGTCCTCGACGGGATATTCGGCGCGCATCAGTTCGGGCCACCGAGGGTCCCTTTCGACGCGGGTGATGATGCGGTCCATCATCGACACCGCTTCGACCGGATATTCGCCGACGGCGCTTTCCGCCGACAGCATCAGGGCGTCGGCGCCTTCATAGACCGCACCGGCCACATCCGAAGCTTCGGCGCGCGTAGGTGTCGGCGAGTGGGTCATGGACTCCAGCATCTGGGTCGCAACGACGACCGGAATGCCCCTGAGCCGGGCAGCGCGGACCAGTTGCTTTTGTACGACCGGCACCTCCTCGGGGGCGAGCTCGACACCCAGGTCGCCGCGCGCCACCATGATGGCTTGCGAGAGATCGAGGATCTCGTCCAACGCATCCAGCGCCGAAGGCTTCTCGATCTTGGCCAGCACGTTGGCGCGCCCCTGCACGAGGCTGCGCAGCTCAGCCATATCGGAGGCCCGCTGCACGAACGAGAGCGCCACCCAGTCGACACCCTCCTTCAGCGCAAACGCGAGGTCCGCGCGGTCTTTGACGGTGAGGGCCGGGATCGGGATCGCAAGGCCCGGCAGGTTCAGTCCCTTGTGGTCGGAGAGCTGCTCGCCGGCCTCCACGACCGTATCGGCGAAGTTTGCGCCATGCTTGACCACTCGCAGGCGAACCTTGCCATCATCGAGCAGGACCCGGGCACCCGTGCGAAGCGCTGCGAACACCTCCGGATGGGGCACGCCGATACGTGAAGCGTCGCCGGGCGCGGACTTCAGGTCCAGGCGAAGGTGGTGGCCGGCAGTCAGCCGCACCACACCGTCGGCGAATTCGCCCAAGCGAAGCTTTGGCCCCTGCAGGTCCGCCAACACGGCCAGCGGCCGGCCGACGGCGGCCTCAGCCTTGCGCACAGCCTCGATGGCGCGAGCGTGGTCATCGTGGGCCCCGTGGCTGAAGTTGACACGGAATACGTCGGCGCCGGCCACCGCCAGTTCCTGGATCTTCGATGCGCCCCGGCTGGCCGGGCCGAGGGTCGCAACGATTCGGGCTCTACGCGCGCGGATCATCCAAGAGGCTTAGGCTTCCGGAGCCAAGCTTATCAAGGCGCGTTAGACCTTATGTCGTGGGAACCGGCGGGGCGCGTCGAATGGTAAGGCTGCTGAATCTCGGGCCGCACTCGTGAGGCAGAGCCTTGAGCTCTTCCCGATCGGCAACTGTGCGGCGAGCTCGCTGATCGACGAGGAGGGCCGCCATGTCTGGGCGTGTGCGCCCCGGGTGGACGGCGACCCGTTCTTCTCGGCCCTGCTGTCCGGCCGGGACATCGACCAAGAGGATGCGTCGGGGCTGTGGGCTATTGATGTCATCGATCGCGCGAAGACCTCCCAGGCCTACGTGCGCAACACCCCGATCCTTCGAACCGAGATCACAGACGCGGCCGGCGCACGGCTGGAGATCATCGATTTTTGCCCCCGATACCGCCAGTTCGGGCGTCTCTATCGGCCGCTGGCCTTCGTTCGACTGATCCAGCCGATCGAGGGAACCCCTCGGATTCGTATCAAGCTTCGCCCGACCGTGGACTACGGCGCAGCCCCCGCCCAGATCACCAGGGGATCAAACCATATCCGCTATGTGGGGGGCAAAACGACGTTGCGGCTCACCACCGACATGGCGGTAAGCCATGTCGTCGAAGAACGCATCTTCCGGTTGGAAGAGCCGATCAGCCTGTTCCTGGGGCCAGATGAAGGCTTCGACGCCGACATCATGTCGACGACGCGGCGGATGCTGCGCGAGACCACCGACTATTGGCGTCACTGGGTAAGGACGCTCTCGACTCCCCTCGAGTGGCAGGCCGCCGTGATCCGCTCTGCGATCACGCTGAAGCTCTGCGCCCACGAGGAGACCGGGGCGATCGTAGCGGCGCTGACCACCTCGATCCCGGAGCACGCCGTCGAGCCCGGCGAGCCGGCCCGCAACTGGGACTATCGCTACTGCTGGCTACGGGACGCCTACTACGTCGTCCAGGCGCTGAACCGGTTGGGTGCGGCGGACATGCTGGAGAACTACCTCGGCTACCTGCGCAACCTCGTCGACCAGGTGGGGGCCAGCGGCAGGGTGCAGCCGCTTTATGGAGTGGGGCTTGAGCCAGTGCTGACAGAACGGATCGCGCCGGGGCTTTCCGGCTATCGCGGCATGGGGCCCGTGCGTGTGGGAAACCAGGCTCACGAGCATATGCAATACGACGTGTTCGGACAGATCGTGCTTTCCACGGTCCAGGCCTTCTTCGACGAACGGCTGATCCGACCAGCGAGCATCGACGACTTTCGGGCTCTGGAACCGGTGGGCGACCGCGCCTTCGAGCTGCACGACAAGCCCGACGCGAGCCTTTGGGAATTCCGCGGGCGCGAGGCGGTCCATACGTATTCTTCCGTGATGTGCTGGGCGGCATGCGACCGGCTGGCCAACGCGGCGCAGAAACTGGGTCTGGGCGAGCGCGCCCGCTATTGGGATACCAGGGCTGGGAAGATCCGGGAGACCATCGAACGGGAGGCCTGGAACGAGAAGCTCGGCCGCTACGCCTCCACCTTCGGCGGCGACCAGTTGGACGCCTCCTTGCTTCAACTCGTCGATGTCCGGTTCTGCTCGCCCGACAATCCACGAATGGCAGCGACCATGCAGGCGGTCGAAGATGGCCTGCGGCGCGGCGAATTCATGTTGCGCTACGCCCTGCCTGACGACTTCGGCGAGCCGAAGACTGCGTTCAATTTCTGCACCTTCTGGCTGATCGAGGCCCTGCATCTCTCGGGTCGTGGCGAAGAAGCCCGGGAGCTGTTCGAGGAGATGCTGAACCGTCGCACCAGGGCTGGCCTGCTGTCGGAGGACATCACCTTCGACGGCAAAGAGCTGTGGGGAAACTATCCGCAGACCTACTCCCTGGTGGGGCTGATCAACTGCGCGACCCTTCTTTCGCGCCCGTGGTCGAGCGTGCGGTAGGAGGGCTGAGACTTAGCCCCTCAGCAAAGTCAGACGGGACCTTCTAGTCCAGCCACGCCCGCTCCGAGCGCTCAATGAGCGCAAAAGCGCCCGAGGGGCCCCAGCTGCCGGCGGCGTAGGGCTTGGGCGCCATCCCGGCTTCCGCCCAGGCCGCGGCGACGCCGTCGACCCACCGCCAGGCTTCCTCCACCTCGTCGCGGCGGACGAAGAGGGTGGAGTTGCCGTGGATAACGTCCAGCAGCAGGCGTTCGTAGGCGATCCGACGCCGCGCGCCCGGGCCTTCGTAGGCGCGAAGCAAGCTGAGTGAGAGGGGCAGTGGCTGCAGCCGCATGCCGCCCCGGCTGATGCCCGGCGCCTTGTTCATGAGCAGCAGCTCGATGTCCTCGTCGGGCTGCAGGTCGATGACCAGGCGATTGGCGACCAGGTCGTCGCTGGCCGCATTTCCGAAGATCGAATGCGGCACCGGTTTGAACTGGATGACGATCTGGGTGCGCCGCTCGGGCAGGCGTTTGCCGGTGCGCAGGAAGAAGGGCACGCCCGCCCAACGCCAGTTGTCTATATCGACCCGCAGCGCCGCGAAGGTCTCGGTGCCGGTCGGCTGGCCGCGCTCGGTCTCGTAGCCGGCGACTTCCTTGCCGCCTGCGACGCCTTTTGCGTACTGGCCGCGGACCGAGGCGTTCTGGGCGTCGGCGCGGGTGAGGCGGCGGAGCGAGCGCAGCACCTTGACCTTTTCGTTGCGCACCGAGCGGGGATCCATGTCCGCTGGCGGCTCCATGGCCACAAAACAGAGGAGCTGCAGCATGTGGTTCTGCAGCATGTCGCGGAGCGCGCCGTACTCGTCATAGTAAGGCCAGCGGTCGCCCACGCCTTCCGTCTCCGCCACGGTGATCTGCACGTGGTCGATGGTGAGGTTGTTCCACAACGGCTCGAAAAGCGTGTTGGCGAAGCGAAGCGCGATCAGGTTCTGGACGGTCTCCTTGCCCAGGTAGTGGTCGATGCGGAAAATCCGATCCTCGTTGAAGACGGCGCCCACCGCCTCGTTGACCTCGCGCGACGTGGCAAGGTCGCGACCAATGGGCTTTTCGAGCACGATGCGGCTTTGCTCACCGGCAAGATCCGCCCCGGCCAAGGCCGCGGCGACGCGGCTATAGAGGCTGGGCGAGATCGCCAGGAAGAAGATCGGCCGGGAAAACCGGTCGACGTGGGGCTTCAGCAGCCCAACACCTTGGGCTGTCGTGGCGTCGCAGGCCACATAGTCAAGCCGCCCGGAGAAGCGCTCCCAAACCTTGTCGTCGACCGCCTCCGGCCGCGCCTGGAGGATCTGGCGCGCCTGCTCGACGAACTCCTCGCGGCTCAGCTGGGCGCGGGCGGTCGCCAGGATTTTGAAGTCAAGCGGCAGGAGGCCGTCGGCATCGAGGAAATACAGCGACGGCAGCAGCATGCGCCGCGAAAGGTCACCGGTCGCCCCGAACAGAACGATTGCATCGGCCAGCGGCGTCTCTGCCATCGGGCGTCACCTGTCACGTGGTTGAGCGGAGCGCTCGAATAGCGCGGATTGCTATACAGATCGTCAAGGAATTCCACGGGATCGAACGCGGCCGTGAGGCGTTCCGCCTACATCAGGCGGGCGTTTATTCATGTCGATGCAGAACGTCACGGTTGAGTTGCCTGCGCCCAAGCCGTTGAGGCTGACGCAGACCGCCCTGTTCCTCGATCTCGATGGGACGCTCGCGCCGATCGCCGCAAGGCCACAGGACGTGGGCCCCGATCCACGGCGCACGAGCCTGCTCGAACGTCTGGCGGTCAAGTTGGAAGGCCGCCTGGCTGTGGTCAGCGGCCGGACGCTTGCCGATGTGGACCGCATTCTGGAAGGGTGCGTGACGTCGGTCGCCGCGGTCCACGGCCTGGTTGTTCGCGACCCCAGCGGCGCTGTGTATGAGACGCCCCCGCACCCCAGCCTTTCCCTCGCCGCCGCGGGCTTCGCCGTCCTGGCGGCGCGTGATCCGCACCTGCTCGTTGAGGAAAAGGGCGGCCTTTCAGTCGCCTTGCACTTTCGCCTGGCCCCGGAGTACGCCGCCGCCGCCCGTGCATGCGCCCGCGACCTCGCCCGGCGCACCGGACTCGCCCTTCAGGAGGGTGACATGGTCGAAGAGCTACGTACGCCGGGCGCCAACAAGGGCGACAGTGTGCGTGCTTACATGGCGCGGCCGCCGTTCGCAGGCGCCCGGCCGGTGTTTGTCGGTGATGACGCCACCGATGAGTTCGGCTTCGAGGCGGTCCAGTCCCTGGGTGGCGCAGGCGTTCGGGTCGGTGAGCCGAGATTGACGGAGGCGAGGTTCGGCCTGCTCGGCGTGGATGCAGCGCTCGCCTGGCTGGAGGCGGCCACATGAGCCGCCTGATTGTCGTCTCCAACCGTGTCAATCCGCCCGGTCACGTCGGCGAAGAAGCCGTCGGCGGTCTGGCCATGGCGCTCGCGGCTGCGCTGCGGGAGTACTCGGGGCTTTGGTTCGGCTGGAGCGGAAAGACTGTACCGGTTTTCTCCGGCGAACTGGCGATCCAGACCATCGACGGGGTGACGGCGGCCGTCGTCGACCTCGAGGAGGCGGATCTCGACGAATATTACAACGGCTACGCCAACAAGACTCTCTGGCCGCTGTTCCACTACCGCACTGACCTGGCGGCCTATGACCGGGTCTATGGCGAGGGCTACAGCAGGGTGAACCGTCGCTTCGCCGAGACCCTGGCGCCACTGATCGAGGCGGACGACCTCGTCTGGGTGCACGACTACCACCTGATCCCGCTTGCTCGTGAACTGAGGGCGCTGGGCGTCAAGAACCGGATCGGCTTCTTCCTGCACGTCCCGTGGCCCGCGAGGCAGGTGTACACAACGCTGCCCGGCCACGCCCTGCTGGCGCAGGCGATGTTCGAGTATGACCTCGTCGGCTTCCAGACGGCGGAGTACAGCCAGGCCTTCGAGGAATACGTGCTGTACGAGGCTGGCGGCTCGGAGCCTGAGCCCGGCCGGTTGCAGGCTTTCGGCCGATCCTTGCGGGTCGGCTCCTTTCCGATCGGGATCGACGCCGAGGATTTCGCGCGTCTGCTGACCAGCCCCAAAGCGCGGCGCATGCGCGACCTGATGTCCGCCGCAACGGTCTTCCGCCATCTGGTAGTCGGCGTCGACCGGCTGGATTACTCCAAAGGACTTGAAGAGCGGTTCTTGGGCTTCGAGCGCTTCTTGGCCGACAACCCGGACATGCGGCGCGAAGTGTTGATGCTGCAAATCGCGCCGGTCAGCCGCGAGAGCGTCGAAGCCTATCAGGAGATTCGCGGGCGGCTGGACGCGCTCTCCGGGCGGATCAACGGCGAGTTCGCCGATGTGGACTGGAACCCGTTCCGCTATGTGAACAAGAACTATCGCCGTGACGAACTCGCCGGCATCTACGGCGCAGCGCGGGTCGGTTTGGTGACTCCCCTGCGCGACGGCATGAACCTGGTCTCCAAGGAGTTCGTCGCAGCGCAGAACCCCGAGGACCCGGGCGTACTGATCCTCTCGCGGTTCGCCGGAGCCGCACAGCAGCTGCGCCATGCCCTCCTGATAAATCCCAACAGTCCTGAAGAGATCGCCGACGCGCTCAAGCGGGCGATCAGCATGGAGAAGGCCGAGCGGGTCCGCCGCTGGCATGCGCTCTTCGACAACGTCCAGCGCGACGACGTGACCGCCTGGCGCGACGCCTTCGTGGGCGCGCTGACGGGCGTTAAGGAACGGCGGACCGCATTGGCCAGCTAGGGGGGAACCCACGGTGTCGCACGGGCCTTTCCGTCCAAAGGTCCTTCGCGGAGCTGTCCCGATGGTGAACAAGCTCGCCCGCTACCAGTCGATGCGCAATTTTTCGAAGACAGCGGAGCCGAGCGGCGAGGAGAAGGTTCAGCCGTCCGATCGGCTCCGGTTCGTGATCCAGAAACACGACGCCACTCGGCTGCATTTCGACTTCCGGCTGGAGCTCGACGGAACCTTCAAATCCTGGGCGGTCACCCGAGGTCCGTCGATGGACCCGGCGGACAAGCGGCTCGCCGTCGAGGTGGAGGACCACCCGCTCGACTATGGCGACTTCGAAGGCACGATCCCCGATGGCCAGTACGGCGGTGGAACCGTCATGCTGTGGGACCGAGGCTACTGGGCGCCCGAATCGGGGAGCGACCCCCACGATGGCTTGAGGAAGGGCGACCTGAAGTTCGTCCTGGACGGCGAGCGGCTGAAGGGCGGATTCGTCCTGGTACGGATGAAACGCCGCGAACGGGAGAAGCGCGACAACTGGTTGCTGATCAAGCACCATGATGGCTGGGCCATGGAGGGCGATGGCGACGCGCTCGTTGCCGCAGAGATGACCTCGGTCGCCTCAGGGCGGACGATGGAGCAGATCGCTGCCGGCAAGGGCAAAGGAGCGACGCGGTTCATGACCGGTAAGACGCGAGACGGCGGCAAACGGGTATGGACCACGAACAAGGGCGAAGCGGCTGAGAAACGCGCCGCTGCGCCGCTGCGCACGGCGCCGGGGCCGAAGCTGAAGGCCACAGGCATGCCGGGCTTTGTGCCCCCCCAGCTCGCCAGGTCGGTGGACCGGCCGCCACCCGGGTCCGGATGGGGCCACGAAATCAAGTTCGACGGCTATCGACTGCAGCTGCGCGTCGAGAACGGCCGCGCGGCGCTGAAGACCCGCGCGGGCCTCGATTGGACGGCCAAGTTCAGAGAGATCGCCAAAGATGCCACGGTGTTGCCGGACTGTATCGTCGATGGCGAGGCGTGCGCGCTCGACGCCAATGGGAGGCCTGACTTTGCGGCCCTGCAGGCTGCGCTGTCTGACGGCAAAACCGGGGACCTGATCTTCTTTGCCTTCGATCTGCTGTTTGCAGAGGGGGCAGACCTGAGGAACCGGCCGCTGCGAGAGCGCAAGGCTCGGCTGAAGGCCGTGCTCGACGGCGCGCCGAGGACGGCCGGGCGCATCCGCTATGTCGACCACTTCGAGACCGCCGGCGAGGCGGTGCTGGGCTCAGCGTGCCGCATGTCGCTGGAAGGCATCGTCTCCAAGCGCCTCGATGCGCCCTATCGCTCCGAGCGCAGCGACAGCTGGCTGAAATCCAAGTGCCGCGCCGGCCACGAGGTGGTGATCGGTGGCTGGACCGGCGAGACGGGCCAACTTCGCTCGCTGCTGGTAGGGGTGAACAGGGACGGGAAGCTGGTCTATGTCGGCCGCGTAGGGACTGGTTTCGGCCGCGACAAGGTCGCACGTGTCCTCCCCCGACTGGTACGGCTTGAGTCAGACAGGAGTCCTTTCTCAGGGCCGCAGGCGTCCCTGCAGGCCGCCAATGTCCACTGGGCGCGTCCCGAGTTGGTCGCCGAGATCGAGTTCGCGGGCTTCACGTCGTCGGGTATGGTGCGCCAGGCCGCCTTCAAGGCGCTGCGGGAAGACAAGGCGGCCGCCCAAGTCGAGGCTGAGACGCCGACGAGCGTTGGAGACGTCGAACTTGCTCAACCCGCCCGCCCGCCGGGGCCTGCGCCCGCGGTGAGGGCCGGGCCACCGATCGTCATGGGCGTGACCCTCTCCAATCCAGGCAAAGCTCTTTGGCCCGATGGCGGTGACGGGGTCCCCGTCACCAAGCTCGACCTCGCCCGCTACCTGGAGGAGGTCGGGCCCTGGATGATGACCCACATAAAGGGCCGTCCCTGCTCAATCATCCGCACGCCGGACGGCATCAGCGGCGGCCAGAGATTTTTCCAGCGCCACGTGAGCAAAGGATCCTCGGCGCTGATATCCGAGGTCAAGGTGTTCGGCGACCACAAGCCCTATCTGCAGGTCGACCGGGTCGAGGCGCTTGCCGCGCTGGCCCAGCAGGGCGCCACGGAATACCACCCCTGGAACTGCCAGCCCTTCGCGCCAGAGGTTCCGGGCCGCCTGGTCTTCGACCTGGATCCCGACGAGGAGATTCCCTTCGAGCGGGTGATCGAAGGCGCTCTTGCCGTGAAGGCGCGCCTGGAGGCGCTTGGTCTCGTGGCCTTCTGCAAGACCACCGGCGGCAAGGGCCTGCACGTGGTCACTCCGCTTAAGAACGAGAAGGGCAAGATCGACTGGCCGGCCGCCAAGCAGTTTGCGCAGGACGTCTGCCTGGCCGTCGCCCGCGACCAACCGGAGCGCTACGTGGTCAACATGGCCAAGGCCAAGCGTGTCGGCCGGATTTTCCTCGACTATCTGCGCAACGACCGCATGGCGACGGCGGTCGCCCCGTTGTCGCCTCGCGCGAGGGTCGGAGCGCCGGTGTCTTTTCCCCTGACCTGGGATCAGGTGAGACCCGGTCTGGACCCCAAAGCCTTCACGGTCCGCACTGCGCCTGCGCTGCTGAAAAAGACCGACGCCTGGGCCGACTATTGCGACGTCGAGCAGCCGTTGACGCCGGCGATCCGGAAGCTGAAGGGCTGAGCGCTTAGCCGGCCTGTAAGACACAATCGCGAAACAGCCGCCTCCTAGAGATCCCTGAAAATTTGGGGATTTGGATGATCGTTCGACGCACATTGACTGCCGCCTGTCTTGTTCTGGGCGTTCTGGCCACACCGACCGCCGGTTTCGCTCAAACCGCAGCTGGACCCACGGCGAAGATCAGGCAGGGCGCCCTGCAAGGCGCCGTCGTCGACGGCGTCGAAGAATTCTGGGGCATTCCCTACGCGGCGGCGCCGGTCGGCGACCTGCGCTGGAAGCCGCCGGCGGCCGCGCCGAGCTGGAACGGCGCACGCGACGCCACCAAGGCCGGCGCTTCATGCCAGCCGACGCAGAAGGGCGTCTACACCGAGGACTGCCTGTTCGCGAATGTCACCCGCCCGCCCGGCGCCAAGCCCGGCGAGAAGCTCCCGGTTCTGGTCTGGATCCATGGCGGGGGCTTCACCATCGGCTCGGCCACCGGTGCGTTCGGGGCGGAAACCGACGGCATCCAGTTCGCCAAGGAAGGCGTGATCACCGTCTCGGTCAGCTATCGGCTTGGCCGCGCCGGGTGGTTCGCGCATCCGGCGCTCTGCAAGGAGGGCCCCTGCGGCAACTATGGCTACATGGACCAGGTCGCGGCGCTGAAGTGGGTCCGCGACAACATCGCCTCCTTCGGCGGGGACCCCAAGAACGTCACGATCGCCGGCGAGAGCGCCGGCGGCATCTCCGTGCTGGAGTTGATGCTGGCGCCCGATGCCCGTGGCCTCTTCCAGAAGGCGATCGGAGAGTCGAGCTTCGGCCGGGTCGAGCCCATGTCCATGACTGACGCGCAGGCCGCCGGCGTCAAGGCCGCCGCGCTTGCGGGCGTGACCGGCGAGGACGCCGCAGCCGCTGCGGCGCTGCGTAAGGCGCCGCTCTCGGCCATGCCTTACTCCGGCCCGTTCACCAGCCGTGCGGGGCCGATCCTCGACGGACGCTACGTCCAGAGCGGCGTCGCCGAGGGCTTCGCGGCCGGCAAGCAAGCCAAGGTGCCGCTGATGATCGGCGGAAATTCCAACGAGGCCAGCCTCTTCCGTCCGCAGCCGGCTGTGCTGGACGCCATGCCTGCGGATCGTAAGACCGCAGCCATGGCCGCCTTCGATCCCAAAAGCGAGGGCAACACGCTCCAGATCGTCAACGATATGGCGACGCGCCGGTACATCACCGAGCCCGATCGTGCGATCAGCCGGGCGCACGCCAAGGCCGGCCAGCCGGTCTTCACCTACTATTTCTCCTACGTGTCCGCGGGCCAGAAGGCGCGGTCCCAGTATGGCGCTGTCCACACCGCTGAGATCAGGTACGCCTTCGCGGGCCCGAAACAGACCTTCGCGCCCGAGGACATGGCCCTGGCCAAGGCGGTCAACGCCTACTGGGCGGCCTTCATCAAGACCGGCAATCCCGACAGCGCCGGCGGACCGACGTGGCCGAGGTTCGCGCCGAACGAGACCTTCATGGAGTTCGGCGCCGACGGTCCGGTCCCGCACGAGCACTTCCTGAAAGCCCAGCTCGACTGGGCCGAACAGGACGTCAAAGCCGGCGCCAGCGCCTCGCCGAACTCGGCGAAGTAGCCACTGCGGTGGCGCGGGGCCGGCTATGCAGGGCCCCCGCGCCACCGCGGCGCCGCGACCGAACCTGGCCCTGGGATGTTCTGTCGGCGACCGAACAAGCTTGTCCTGGAGACCAGCTTTGCCGGGCCGCCCTAAGCGCGCTTCTTGACCGTTGAATGTTTGGCGGCGGGCTTCTTGGCTCCGGAACGATGGGTCGCCGCCTTGCGACGTCCACCGCCGCCAGATTGGCCCAGGCTGCGTTTGAGGGCTTCCATGAGATCTATGACCTCTGCGCCCTTGGGCTCTTCCGGCGCCTCAACGGTGTGGCCCCTTTCCTTCTCCTTGATCAGCGCCCGTAGCGCGTCCTCATAGCGGTCGTTGAACTGGCTGGGATCGAAGGGGCCTTCCAGTTGGTCGATGATCCTGGTGGCGATATCTACCATCGCCGGCGGCGGCTTTTCGGCCTTGATGTGCTCGAAGATGTCCTCAGCCTGGCGCACTTCGCGATTGTTGCGCAGGGTATAGGCCACGATGCCTCTGTCGCGCGGCTCCAGCGCCATCATCCGCTCGCGCTGGTGCATGACCAGGCGGCCCAGCGCCACCTTTCCCGCCTGCTTCATCGCCTCGCGGATCACGGCGAAGGCCTCGAGCGCCATATCGCCGTCCGGGGCCATGAAATAGGGGTCGTTCCAATAGAGCCGATCGATGTCGGTTTCCTCGACGAAGCGTTCGATGTCGAGCGTGCGGGTGGTCTCCAGCCGAACGTTCTTGATCTCCTCGTCGGTGATGACGACGTAGTGGCCCTTCTCGATCTCATAACCCTTGACGATGTCCGACCGCTCCACTGGTCCCTTCTCCGGATCGGTGGGGATCATCCGAATCCGGTTGTGGGTCTTCTTCGACAGCATGTTGAAGTGCACCTCACCAGTGCGCGAGGTGGCCGTATAAAGCGCCACCGGGCAGCTCACGAGAGAGAGCCGCAGGTAGCCCTGCCAGGTCGGTCGAGTAGCCATGAGCGCCTCCGGGTGGGAACGCAGGGCCCGGGGATTCAGTTCGGGGCGGCGTCGCTCCTGCGCGCCGCAAGGGCGCTGGTCCCGCCAAGCGCCAGGGTCGGCAGGGTCACCATCTCCTGGGCGTCGAGCTGGGCCTTTCGCAGGTGGGTGCGCACGCCGCTGGTCGCGCCGAATTCCATCAGCTGATCACCGGCTGGCGTGTAGGCGGGCCAGGCCTCCGTTCCGCACTTGGGAACCCCAGTCTTGGCGAAGCTCACCCAGCAGGCATGCATCAGGCTGGCCACGGCCTGGTCCTTGGCGCTGACCATGCTCATCGGCGTGCGGCGGCCCCAGTATTCCCAAGCGTACTGGATCTCGTCCGCATGGCCGGCGCGGGTCTTCGTGGGCGGGAATCGCGAGCCGACGTAGGTGAAGTAGTAGAGGTATGCCGGCTGCCCGGACGAGGCCTTGGCGGCCACCCAGCGGGCGGGGCCGCCCATGATCCGGTCGGTGAAGATGGCGCGGGCGAGCGTGTCGTCGCCTGCGGCCGCTTCGTCCTTGTATATCGCGCGTGCGGCCGCCGGGATCATCGCCACGACCTGAGGCGAGACGGGACGCGGCCCCATCAGCGAGTCTTCTCCGGAGTTGGAACCGATGATCAGCGGCACGTCGGCGAAATGGCCGTCAGCGAGGGCCTGTGAGGGGGTCTCGGTCATCAGCTTGCCGTCGGTGAAGGGCTGGTAGTCGGCGTTGACCGCCACGAGCTTGTCGACCGGCAGCGCGCGCAGATCTTCCGCGCTCGCAGCCGTGATCCCTGCTTTCTCCAGCGCAGCGACGCCCTCGGCCTCCTTGGCCGCCAGTGTCTTAGGCGCGAACCAGCCGGCTCCAGACTCCACAATGGCCTTCGAGTAAAGTCCCTTGGCCGAGGGGGTGGCGAGGAGCGCGAGGGTGCTCATCCCGCCGGCGCTCTCGCCGAAGACGGTGACGTTCTTGGGGTCGCCGCCGAAGGCGGCGATGTTCCGCTGCACCCACTTCAGCGCTGCGATCTGGTCCATCAGGCCGTAATTGCCGACCGGATCACCAGGCCTGGCGGCCTTGGTCAGGGCCGGGTGGGCGAAGTAGCCGAGCGCGCCTAGGCGATAGTTGATGGTCACCACGACGACGCCGTCGCGAGCGAAGTTTTCGCCGCCATAGATCCAGCCCGCGCCCGTGCGGTGACCGCCGCCGTGGATCCAGACCATCACGGGGGCGCCTTTGGCATTGGGCGGGGCGTAGACGTTGAGCTGCAGGCAGTCTTCCGAGATCGGCCCGTTGGCGCCGCCGGAGTTGGGCGTGTTGTCGGCGTTCATCGGTTGCGGGCAGGAGGGGCCCGCCTCGGCTGCCGCACGAGGCGCGGTCCAGGGCTTCACGGCTTGCGGCGGCGCCCAGCGCAGCGTCCCAACCGGCGATGCGGCAAAGGGGATGTTGCGGAAGACGTTGGCCTTCTCGCCGGCTACGCCGACCACCGGACCTGAGTCGATCTTGACGGTGATGGGCTTGTCGGCCTGGGCGCGGGCCCCGCCGGCGACGAGTGTCGCAGCGACCCCAAGAATGGCGGCTATACGGTGCATTTGCAGTCCTTCCACCGGCTGTTCCCCCGGTTTGATGGCCGGGAGGATTGGTCTGCGAGGCCAAGCGGTCAAGGGAACGCTGAGGCGGCTTGACTCCTTATGTTCATGTTCTAGAACAAAAGTGGAACGAAAGGAGTCCGCAAAGCCATGTCCGATTTTCGCGCAAGAGGGCTAGCCGCCCTCAAGGCGAAGATCGCCGCGATCGAGGCGGGCGGACGGACGGACTCTGAATCCCTGCCGTTCGGAGATCAACGGATCGATAGCTGCCTGCCTGGCGGTGGCCTGCCGCTCGGTCGCTGGCACGAGATCGGCGGCAGCGGAATGGAGGCGGAGACCGCGGCGGCGCCGGCGGCCTTCACCGCGCTCATGGCCGCGCCCCTGGCCAGGCGGGGCGAGGTGGTCTGGGTGCTGCGCCGCGACGACCTGTGGGCGCCGGGACTGCAGGGTCTCGGGTTTCCGCCGGAGCGGCTGATCCAGGTCTGCGCCCGCGACGAAGCCGAGGCCCTGTCGGTGATGGAGGACGCGCTTTCAACCGTGGGCGTCGCGGCTGTAGTGGGCGAAGCGGAGGCCGCTGACCTCACCGCCGGGCGCAGGTTGCAACTCGCCTGCGAGAAGCGCCACGCCACCGGCTTCCTGATCCTCCGCCGGCCCTATGGCGGCCGGGCGAAGCGCGAGGCGACCGGGTCGGCGGCCGCCACCCGCTGGCGGATCGCCTCTGCCCCCTCCGAGCCGCCGCCCGGCGAGTTCGGCCTGGGTGCGCCGCGCTTCGAGGCGGTGCTGGAACGCTGCAGAGGGGGACGGACAGGGGCCTGGCTGTTCGAGGCCACGCAGGCCTATTCTTTGGAGATGACGGATGTCGCGCATCCTCTGCGCCTGGTCGCCGAACTGGGCGATCGCCAACTGGCGCCGGCGCCGGCCCTCTCCCGGGTCGCCTGATCCCAGCACCGTTCCCGCAGGGAACACTTTGGGGGAGGTGCGGGGCCATGCGCCGTTCGCCTTGCTGGAAACCGTCAGGGCGGTCCGCCGCCTGGCCGCCGTCGACGCCAAGGCCGCCGCTTACGGCCTGCGGCCCGGCCAGAAGGCCGCCGACGCTATGGCCCTGGTCCCCGAGTTGATCACCGCCGAGGCCGAGCCGGAGGCTGACGCTGCGGCCCTGACCACCCTCGTCGACTGGTGCGTACGCTTCTCACCCGCAGTGGCGGCCGATGCGCCGGACGGGTTCTTCCTGGATGTCACCGGTGTCGACCACCTGTGGAATGGCGAAGCGCAGATGCTGGCCGATTTCCGCAGCCGTCTCATCGCCAACGGGCTGCCGTTCCGCTGCGCCATCGCCGACACGCCGGGCGCGGCCTGGGCGCTCGCCCACTTCGGCGAGGACGGCGCGATCGCCCCGCCGGGCGGCCAAGGCCCACTGCTCGCGCCCCTCCCGCCGGCCGCTTTGCGGCTGGAGGCCGAAACCTGGGCGCAAGTCGAGCGTCTGGGCCTGCGCCAGGTGGGCCAGCTGATGGCCATGCCCCGCGCCCCCTTCGGCCGCCGCTTCGGTCGCGCGGCGCTCACGCGCCTCGACCAGGCCCTTGGGCGCGAGGGAGAAGCGCTCACCTTCCGCCGGCCGCCGACACCGTGGTTCGCCAGGCTGGCCTTTGCCGAGCCGATCAGCGCCCCGGAAGACATGGCGCGCGTCACCTTCGACGTCGCCACCAGGCTCTGCGCCCGGCTGGAAATCGAGGGCCAAGGCGCACGGCGCTTCGAGGTCTGCTTCCATCGGCTGGACGGAAAAGCCTTGCCGCTGGCCATCGGCCTCTCCCTGCCCGGTCGCGACGCCGCGCGGATGGCGAAGCTTTTCGCGCCAAGGCTGGAGACCATCGATCCAGGCTTCGGGATCGAGGTGGTGACGATCGCCGCCCATGGCGTCGAGCCGATCTCCGGACGCCAGGCGCGGCTCGACAACGCCCGCGAGGCCACTGTCGAGGAGGGCCTGGCTCCGCTCGTCGACCGGCTGGTCAACCGCCTGGGCGCGGAGCGGGTCTGGCGCCCTGTGCCGGTGGAGAGCCATGTGCCGGAACTCGCCACCCGTCGAGCGCGGCCACTTGCCCCCCCGCCGGAGGCCCAAGCCTGGAACCGGCAGACCCCACGCCCAGCCCGCCTCTTGCGCCGTCCCGAGCCCGTCGAGGCGGTGATGGCGCTCACCCCCGATGATCCGCCGACCCAGTTCCGCTGGCGCGGCCAGCTGCATCGCATACGCCGCGCCGAGGGGCCCGAGCGGATCGGCGAGGAGTGGTGGAAGGGCCCGATCGAGAACGTGAGGACAGATCACGTGCGCGATTACTACCGGGTCGAGGACGAGGCGGGCGCCCGCTTCTGGCTATTCCGCGCCGGCCTTTACGGTGACCCGGCGACGCCGCCCCAGTGGTGGCTGCACGGCCTATTCGGTTAGGATCCAGATGAAACCCAAGATCAGCCTGATCACCTTCGGCGTCCGCGACCTCGACCGAATGATCGCCTTCTACCGTGACGGCCTGGGCTTCCCGCCGCACAACTACAAGCCCGGCGACGACATGGTCATGTTCCGCCTGGAGGGAACGTGGCTCGGCCTTTTCCCGCGCGACGAACTTGCGAAAGACGCCACGGTGTCAGCCGAAGGCTCCGGCTTCAGCGGGGTTGCGATCGCCCACAACGAGCCATCGAAGGCAGGCGTCGACCAAGCTTTCGCTGAGGCGATCGCGGCCGGCGCGACGCCGATCAAGCAGCCTGAGGACGTCTTCTGGGGTGGCTACTCCGGCTATTTCGCGGACCCTGAAGGCAACCTCTGGGAGGTTGCCTTCAATCCGTTCACGGATCTGACGTGACCGCCCGGTATGCCGAGCTTCAGGCGGCGACCAACTTCTCGTTCCTGCGAGGGGCCTCGCACCCTGGGGAACTGGTGGCTGAAGCCGCCAGACTCGGCATGCAGGCCATCGGCGTCTGCGACCGCAACTCGCTCGCCGGTGTCGTGCGGGCCTGGTCGGCGAAGAACGATCTGCAGGAAGCCGGCGCGAAGATCCGCGACCTCACCGGCTGCCGGCTGGACTTCGCCGACGGGACGCCGAGCCTCCTCGTCTACCCGTCTGATCGCGAGGCCTACGGCCGTCTGACGCGTCTGCTCACCGTCGGCCAGATCCGCGCCAGGAAGGGCTCGTGTGAGCTGCACTGGAACGACTTTGCAGACCATGCCGAAGGCCAGCTCGTGCTGGTGGTCCCACCCGACCATCTTGACGAGAGCTTCGAGCGCGACCTTCGGCGCATCGGCGGCGAGCTCTCCGGGAACGTCTGGCTGGCGGCGGCCCGGCGATATGGGCCGCGCGACCTGAAGCGGCTGTCGCAGTTGGCCGCTCTCGCCCTGGCGAACGGCGCGCCGATGGTCGCGGCCAATGACGTGCTCTACCACGTCCCCGAACGGCGGGCGCTGCAGGATGTGCTCACCTGCATCCGCGAGACCTGCACCATCCAGCAGGCGGGACTGCGCCTGCAGGCCAACGCCGAGCGTCACCTGAAGTCGCCCGACGAAATGGCGCGTCTGTTCGCAAGGTTCCCGGGCGCGGTCGAGCGCAGTGTCGAGATCGCCGAGCGGATCGGCTTTGACCTTGGTCAGCTCCGCTACGAATACCCCGACGAGCCGGTCCCGCCCGGCAAGACCGCCATCCAGCACCTGCGCGACCTGGCCTGGGCGGGCGCTGAGTGGCGCTATCCCGACGGCGTCCCGGAGAAAGTCAGGAACCTCGTCGCCTACGAGCTCAACCTGATCGAGAAACTGGATTTCCCGAACTACTTTCTGACGGTCCACGACATCGTACGCCACGCCCGTGACGAGCTGAAAATCCTCTGCCAGGGCCGCGGCTCGGCGGCGAATTCCTGCGTTTGCTACTGCCTTGGGGTGACCGCGGTCGATCCGACCAAAGAAGACCAGGACCTGCTCTTTTCCCGCTTCATTTCCGAGAATCGCGGCGAGCCGCCGGACATCGACGTCGACTTCGAGCACGAGCGGCGCGAGGAGGTGATGCAATACGTCTACGAGCGTTATGGCCGCCACCGGGCGGCCATCGTCGCCACTGTGATCCACTATCGCCCGCGGATGGCTATCCGCCAGGTCGGCAAGGCGCTGGGCCTGACCGAGGACGTTACCGCCGCCCTGGCCAACACCGTTTGGGGCAGCTGGGGAGACAGTGTCCCCGACGACCACATCCGCCAGGTCGGCCTTGATCCAAAGACGCCCGAGATCCGCCGCGCGGTCACCCTTGCCGAGGAATTGCTAGGTTTCCCTCGCCACCTGTCACAGCACGTGGGCGGCTATGTCCTGACCAAGCGCCGCCTCGACGAAACCGTGCCCATCGGCAACGCGGCCATGGAGAAGCGCACCTTTATCGAATGGGACAAGGACGACATCGATGCGCTCGGCCTGATGAAGGTCGACGTTCTGGCGCTGGGCATGCTGACGGCCCTGAAACGCAGCTTCGACATGTTGCCGCCGCTACCGAACGGGACCTGCATCACGGACATCGACCACATCCCGCAGGAGGACCCAGCGGTCTACGACATGCTCTGCAAGGCCGACTCGGTAGGGGTGTTCCAGGTCGAGAGCCGGGCTCAGATGTCGATGCTGCCGAGGCTGAAGCCGCGCAGATTCTATGACCTGGTGATCGAGGTGGCGATCGTCCGGCCCGGGCCGATCCAAGGCGACATGGTGCATCCCTACCTCCGCCGCCGCGAGGGAACAGAGCCCGTGGAATTCCCGGCCCCGCATCCCGACCATGGCCCGAGCGACGAACTGAAGAAGGTGCTCGGCAAGACTTTCGGCGTGCCTCTTTTCCAGGAGCAGGCCATGCGCCTGGCCATCGATGCGGCCCATTTCTCCGAAAACGACGCCGACGGCTTGCGCCGGTCCATGGCCACCTTCCGCGCCAACGGCAAGCTGTGGTCCTACAAGGAGATGTTCATCGAGGGCATGGCCGGGCGGGGTTATGACCGGGAATTTGCGGGGCGCTGCTTCAAGCAGATTGAGGGCTTCGGCTCCTACGGTTTCCCCGAAAGCCATGCGATCAGCTTCGCGCTGCTGGTCTACGCCTCGGCCTGGGTGAAGCGTCACCACCCCGATGCGTTCTGCGCGAGCCTGCTCAACAGCCAGCCGATGGGTTTTTACCAGCCGGCCCAACTGGTTCGCGACGCCAAGGAGCACGGCGTCGAAGTACGGCCGCCGGATATCATCGCCAGCGATTGGGACTGCACGCTGGAACCCCCCGACGATCCGCGCACGCCGCACAGGGCGCTCCGCCTGGGCTTTCGCCAGATCAAAGGCTTCAAGAGGCAGGAAGCCGAGGACTTCATGAAAGCCCGCGCCCTGGGGCTGACCACACTGGAAGACTTCGTCCTGCGTTCGGGCCTCTCGCGCCGGGGCCTGGAGCTTCTGGCTGAAGCCGACGCTTTCCGCTCGCTGGGGCTGGACCGTCGCCAGGCGCTGTGGGCGGTGAAGGGCATGGCAGGTGAGATCCGTGCCGAACGGGACGCGCCACTGCTCGCTCGCCAGGACCTGAAGGAGGCCCAGGTCCAGTTGCCGTTCATGAGCCTGCCCAAGCAGGTGGCGGAGGATTTCCGCACCACCAGCCTATCGCTGAAAGCCCATCCGGTGAGCTTTTTCCGGGAGGACCTGACGCGGATGCGGGTGGTCCCCTGTTCAGCGATGAAGAGCGTGGGTGATAGCCGCAAGTTGTCGGTCGGCGGCCTCGTTCTGGTGCGTCAACGGCCAGGGACGGCCAAGGGCGTGGTGTTCCTGACCCTGGAGGACGAGACCGGAATCGCCAACATAGTTTGCTGGAAGGACGCCTTCGAGGCCAATCGCCGCTTGGTGATGAGCGCCTCATTCCTGGTCGTGCATGGCCAGCTCCAGGTGGCGGGCGATGTCATCCACCTGGTCGCCGAACGCTTCACCGACCTTTCCGCCAAACTGAGCGAAATGCGCGACCACGAAGAGGCGCCCGGCGCCAAGCCCCCTCAGCCGCACGCCAGGGCTTCCGACCGCCTCGTCCGCAGCCGCGATTTCCATTAGGCTTGGCGGAAGCGCGCCACCGCGCCATGTTCGGTCCATGGTTAAGGCTCCAAAGCCCAAGGTTCCGCGCGGCCCCAACGCCGAGCGGCGCGCCGCGACGCGGGCGAAGATCATGGAGGCGGCGGTCCGCTGCCTCGCAGAATTCGGCTACGCCGCGACCTCCACGCCCCTCGTGGCGCGGCTTGCCAAGGTGAGCCGCGGCTCACTGCTGCACCAGTTTCCGACCAAGGTGGATCTGATCCTGGGCGTGGCGGACTACGCCTCCCGCGCCCGTGGAGCCGCGGTTCGTGAGAACCTCGGGCCCTATCCGGACGGGCCTGACCGGTTCCTGCATGGGGTCGACGCCGTCTGGGCGTCACTTCAGGAGCCCGCCGCGATCGCGCTGATGGAAATCACCATCGCCACCCGCAGCGACCCTGAGCTCGCTGCGCGTTACCCCCTGTTCGCCGACGATCTTGATGCGGCCCTGCACCGCTCCCGTCGCCGGATGGCGATAAATCTGGGCGTGCCGGAAAGGACCGCCGAGATCGACGTCCTGGCGCATCTCACCCGCGCCGCCCTCCACGGGCTGGCCATGGAATCGGTTTTCATCGGACGACCCACGAGCGACGCCCTGAAGGTCGTAGCCCTCCTAAAGGACATGCGTCAGCGCCTCGTCGATGAGCTGCAAAGTAGCGAAAAGTGATTTGTAGTCTTCGTTGACCACAAACCAGAACGACGCTTAAGCTTTCAATTGGTCAGGAGCGTGCGAGCCAGCCGCCCGCGTCCATGGAAAAAATGTATCTGGCCGGGAGTAAGCGCGTGTCCAAGGATCAACCAGATGCAAGCCGCAGGTCGATGCTGATCGCCGGCGCCGCGGTCGCCGCCACGGCGGCCGTGGCCGGCAAGGCGGCCGCCCAAGCCCCCACCCCGCCGGCCATGCCGCCCGCCGGGCTGGCGGCTGGTGGTGGCTCCAGCAAGATCTTTCAGGTCACCACCACCGCCACCGGAAAGGTGCAGGGCATCGCCAATGGTCCGACCTGGGAATTCCGCGGCATCCCCTATGGCGCGCCGACCGGCGGCAAGAACCGATTCATGCCCCCCAAGAAGCCGGCGCCGTGGACCGGCGTGCGCGAGTGCTTCGCCTTTACCTCGGTCTGCCCGCAGACCCAGTCCGACATCCGCGGCGAATATGGTCAGCTGATCATGTGGGATCGCCAGGTCGGCGGCATGGGGGAGGATTGCCTCTCGCTCAACGTCTGGACGACCAACGTCGATAGGGCTGCGAAGAAGCCGGTGTTCGTTTCGTTCCATGGCGGCGGATTCGCCACCGGTTCAGGCAATGCCCCGGGTTTCGACGGCAAGAACCTCGCCCACTACGCCGACGCGGTCGTCGTGACGGTGAACCACCGGCTGGCCGCTTTCGGCTACACCGACCTCGTCGGAGCTGGGGCGCCGGACGCGTTCAAGTACGCCGGCGTCACCGGCGTCATGGACCTGATCGCATCCCTTGAATGGGTGAAGGAGAACATCGAAAATTTCGGCGGCGACCCTGGGCGAGTGATGATTTTCGGTCAGTCCGGCGGGGGCGCGAAAACCTCAACCGTCCTGGCCATGCCGCCGGGCAAAGGCCTCTTCCACCGCGCCGCTGTTCAGTCCGGCGCGGCGCTGCGGCTCATGACGCCAGAGGCCGGCGCGGAGGCCGCCGAGAAGCTCATCAAGCAGCTCGGCCTCGGCAAGGCCAACATCGCCGACATCCAGAAGGCGTCCTGGCAGCAGATCCTGGAGGCCCAGACCGCGGCGCGCGCCAATTTCTCTCCCGTGATCGGGACCGACGCCTTGCCGAACCACCCGTTCGATCCGGTGGCCCCGGCGGTCTCCGCCAATGTGCCGGTGATCGTCTCGACGACGTTGGAGGATGCCGCCCTCGGCCTCACGAATTTCGATCTCACCGAGGACGGGCTTCGGGCCCTGCTTGACCAGCGGACGGGGGGCAAGGGCGCTGAGGTGCTGGCGCTCTACCGGCGCTATGACCCCGGCGCGACGCCGTTCCTGATCCAGGCTCAGGCGCTGACCGATGCGGGCGGACGGCGCGCGGCCTATGCGCTGGCGACGCGCAAGGCGGCGCTGGGCGCGGCGCCGGCCTACGTCTACCAGTGGAACTGGCGCACGCCGGCCTATGACGGCAGGTTCGGAGCAGTGCACGGGATCGATGTCTCGGCCTCGTTCCACTCCTATCGCGATGGTTTTTTCGCCGGCTCGACGCCGGGCAAGAAGATGGCCGACCGACTGGCCTCGACCTGGGCCGCGTTCGCCGCGACCGGCGACCCGAACAACGCCCACGTGCCGCCGTGGAAGGCCTACGACGACAAGACCCGCGCCGTGATGGTCTACGACAACGACACCCGGCAGGACTTCAATCCGCGTGGCGAAATCCGCGCCTGGTGGGATGCTCATCCCCCGGCCCCCGGCCAGCGGGGCTAGGAGGCGAGCATGGAACGCAAACCCGGCCTGACGCTCAGTCGCCGCAGCCTCATCCAGGCGGCGTCGCTCGCGGCCACCGCGGCGGGTGCGCTCGCGGCGCCGAAAGCCGAGGCGCAAGCGCCCGCCCCCGCGCCGGCGCGGCCTGCGCCGGTCCTGGGCGGTGGCGGGGAGCCGGGGGCCATTTTCTGGACCGTGGAGACCACCTCCGGGAAGGTGCAAGGCATCGCCAACGGGCGGGTGAAGCTCTTCAAGGGTATCCCCTACGGTGCTCCCACCGGAGGCAAGAACCGTTTCATGCCGCCCAAGAAGCCGAGCCCCTGGACCGGGGTCCGCGAAAGCATCGGCTACGGCCAGATCTCTCCGCAGACGCCGGCCGACCTGGCGTCGGACTATTCGATGCTGATCGCCTGGGACCGGCATGTCGGGCCGGGCGGCATGGGCGAGGATTGCCTCAACCTCAACGTCTGGACACCCGGCGTGAACGACCACGCCAAGCGCCCCGTGCTGGTCTCCTTCCACGGCGGCGGCTGGACGACCGGCTCCGGTAACGGGCCGATGTATGACGGGGCGCAAATGGCCCGGTTGGGCGATGTGGTGGTGGTGACGGTCAACCACCGGCTGGCGGCCTTCGGCTACACTCACCTGGCCGACCTGGGCGCGCCGCCGGAGTTCGCCTATGCCGGCGTCTGCGGCGTCATGGACATGGTCGCCTCGCTCGAGTGGGTGCGCGACAACATCGAGCGCTTCGGAGGCGACCCTGGACGGGTCATGGTCTTCGGCCAGTCGGGGGGCGGGTCGAAGACTTCGACCCTCCTGGCGGTCCCGTCCGCCAAGGGTTTGTTCCACCGCGCGGCCGTGCAGTCCGGGTCGACGCTTCGCCAGGCGACCAAACCGGAGGCCACCGCCGAGGCGGAGAAACTGCTAAAGGCGCTCGGGCTCGCCAAGGCCAACATCGCCGACATCCAGAAAGTGTCCTGGCAGGACCTGCTGGAGGCGCAGGTAGGATCTCGAGGCAATTTCCGTCCGGTGGTGGACGGCAAGGTCCTGCCGCGCCATCCCTTCGATCCAGGCGCGCCCGAGGAATCGGCCGACGTGCCGGTGATCATCTCGACGACCCTGCACGACGCGGCGCTCAGGCTGACCAACTTCGACCTCGACGAGGCCGGATTGGCCGGCCTTTTCCGCGAGCGGTTCGGCGCCAAGGGCGATCAGATCCTGGCTGCGTATCGTCGCTCCAACCCTCGGCAGTCTGCCTACCTGACCCAGGCTGAAGCCTTCACTGACGCCACCCGCGGAAATTCCATGTTGCAGGCCGAGCGCAGGGCCGCGCTCGGCAGGGCTCCGACGTACATGTACGTCTGGGACTGGGCGACGCCGGCCTTCGACGGCAAGTTCGGCGCAGTCCATGGCCACGACGTGGAGGCCTCCTTCCATCTGTCGCGCAACGCCATCGGCGGGGCCGGGACCAAGGGCGGGCGGCTGATGTCGGACCGGCTGTCGGCGACGTGGGTGGCGTTCGCGAAGACCGGCGACCCGAACAACTCCTCGATCCCCGACTGGCCGGCCTACGATCCCCAGCGGCGCGCGACGATGGTCTTCGACACGGAGATGCGAGTGGTCGACGACTATCGCGGCGACTTCGTCCGCATGATCGCCGACGCGGTCCCCGCCACGCCTGCCCCGAGGCGCACCTAGATCAGACAAAACTTGAGGACTTGCCGGTCGGTGTCGGTTTGACGTGAAATGCAGCGTCCTAGGGTCAGGAGGCGTCCATGACCGACGGAATTCAGCTGCTTGTGGGCACCCGCAAGGGCGCATGGATCTATCGAAGCGACGAGGAGCGCAGGACCTGGCGCGTCCAGGGGCCGATATTCCTTGGCTCCATCGTCAACCACCTCGTGCTCGATCCACGTGATGGCCGAACCCTGGTCATGGCCGCCTCCACCGGCCACCTGGGTCCGACGATCTTCCGCTCCGCAGACGACGGCGCCACCTGGACCGAAGCCAGGCGCCCGCCGGCCTTTCCGAAATCCGATGATAGCCGGGCGCGGGCCGTCGACCACAGCTTCTGGCTCGAGCCCGGGCTTGCCGATGAGCCTGGCGTCTGGTGGGCGGGCACCTCACCACCCGGCCTCTTCCGTAGCGCCGACGGCGGCGAGACGTGGGACAGCGTCGCGGGTTTCAACGACCACCCGAGTTACTGGGACTGGTGTCCGCCGGAGGCCGGCACGCCGGACGGCTCGCTCCTGAACCAGGTGATCATCGACCCTCGCGACGCTCGGCATATGTACGTCGCTACGTCCAGCGGCGGCGTGTTCGAGAGCACCGACCGCGCGGAAACCTGGCGGCCGCTGAACGAGAACGTGGAGGCGAATTTTTTTCCGGACCCCTATCCCGAATTCGGCCAGGACGCGCATTTCATCGCCCTGGCTCCAACCAATCCCGACCGACTCTGGCAACAGAACCATTGCGGCATCTACCGGCTGGACCGTCCGGCCACGCGCTGGGAGAGGATCGGCAATGCGATGCCCGCCGAGGTCGGCGACATCGGCTTCACGATCGTTCCTCACGCCCGCAATGCCGACGTCGCCTGGGTCTGGCCGATGGACGGCACCGATGTGTGGCCGCGGGTGAGCCCCGGCGGTAAGCCGGCCGCTTACCGGACACGCGACGGCGGGGCGACCTGGGAGCGCCAGGACAGGGGCTTCCCTGCCGACCAGGCTTGGTTCACCGTCAAGCGTCAGGCCTTTTGCGCTGACCGCGCCGAACCCATGGGCCTCTATCTTGGGGCCACCAACGGCGAGTTATGGATGAGCGGGGACGAGGGCCAGAACTGGCGCCAGATCACAGCCCACCTTCCCGAAATCTACTCGGTGGTCGCAGCGCCGATCCCATGATCCAGGTCCTGATCCCCTCGCAGCTCACCTCCTATACAGGCGGCGCGACCCGGGTGGAGGCGGATGGCGCCACCGTGGGCGGCGTACTTGACGATCTCGAGCGCCGCTTTCCCGGCCTGAAGTTCCGGGTGATCGACGAACAGGACCGTGTGCGCAAGCACATGCGGCTGTTCATCGGCCTCCAGGAAACGCGGAGCACTGTCGCGGCCCTTGTGGATGGCCAGGAGCTGCTGATCTTCGGCGCGCTGAGCGGTGGCTGACCTCCGCCGCTTGCTTGTCTCAAAATATTGACGCGGACTAAGTTGTCGCGAGGGCGTCAGGAACTCTTTTGCGAGAGGGCTTTTATTCCGGCATCGTCCACAGCTCCAGGACCTGCGTCTGCCGGTTCAGGGCGCCTGCTGGTCGGGGTTGGACACGCGTGCGTAGGCCACCGTGCGGCTGGCCGCCTCCGGCGCCACGCGAAATCGCTCAGGCCTGAGTTTGGCAGGTCGTACCCGGCGTTCGAGCCGCGTAAGTGTTCCCCCGGCCTCGGCCGTAGTCGTCGACGCCGCGCGCCGGCGCGGCGACCAACGCGCTCGTAGACCCACGCATCGCTCCGACCGCGCGGAGGCGCCAGTCTGCGCGCCAGACACCTGCGGCTATGCGGCCGATCGCGACCTCGACGCCGCGCGAAATCTCGACCGACTGGCGGCAAGCTCTGCGGTGATAGCCTGTGGAGAGGAACGCTCTGGCGCGGGACGAAAGCCTCGCGTGAAACGGACCCCGGCGAAGCAGGCACCGGACAGCAAGGCCGCTGCGTAGCTTCAGACAGCTACCCGCGGATTTGCAGAGGTTCCGGGGGAAGGGCGGCGCGCGCGCAGCGCCGCGGCATCGTCTGCGAGGGGGTCGCCGCCGAGACCAAGACGAGCTGCGCCACCTGGCCCGCGTCGGCACGGATCGTGCCCACGCGATCGCAGGTGCGGGCCTGGGTGAGGGCCCACCCCGCAGAGGGCGACTACGATGGCTCCTTAGAACCGGAGCGAGCGCGCCTCTTTCACGTGCGGCAAGGCCTGAATCCTGCCGATAAGAGCTTGGCTCGGCTCCTGATCGACGCCGACCAGGGCGATGGCGTCGTCGCCGGCGGAAACGCGGCCGAGGTTGAAGGTCGCGATATTGACTCCCGCCTCGGCGAGGAGGCCACCCAGATTTCCGATGAAGCCCGGCTTATCGAGGTTGTTGACGTAGAGCATGGTCGGGCCGAACGGGGCGTCGAGGTCCATGCCCTTCACCTCAACAACCCGCGGAGCGCCGGCCAGCACCGAGCCGGCAAAGGAGCGTTTGCCCTTCTCGGTAGTGATGGTGATGCGGATCAGGCTCTCGTAGATCGGCGACTCTTCCTGACGGCTTTCCGAAACCGTGATCCCGCGCTCCTTCGCCACCGCCGGGGCCGAGACCATGTTGATCTCCGCCAGCATCGGCCGCATGACGCCGGCCAGGGCCGCGGCGGTCATTGGCTTGGCGTTGAGCGCCGCCACGTCACCCTCGTAGGCGATGTCGATGGCCTTGATGCCGAAGTCGACCATCTGGCCTGCGAAGGCGCCGAGTTTTTCAGCGAGCGCGATGAAGGGCTTCAGCCTTGGCGCCTCTTCGGCGGTGACCGAGGGGCTATTCAGGGCATTGGTGACCGCCCCGGTGAGCAGGTAGTCGCTGATCTGTTCGGCGACTTGCAGGGCGACGTTCTCCTGCGCTTCGTTTGTGGAGGCGCCCAGGTGTGGGGTGGCCACGAAATTCGGTGCGCCGAAGAGCACGTTCTCTTTGGCCGGCTCCGTGACGAACACATCGAAGCCCGCGCCCCCGATGTGGCCGCTTTCCAGCCCGGCCCTCAGCGCAGCTTCATCCACCAGGCCGCCGCGGGCGCAGTTGATGATCATCACGCCCTTCTTGGTTTTGGCGAGGTTCTCGGCCGAGAGGATGTTCCGGGTCTTGTCTGTGAGGGGGGTGTGCAGGGTGATGAAGTCGGCGCGGGCGAGGAGGTCGTCCAATTCGACCTTCTCGACGCCGAGTTCGACGGCGCGCTCGACGGACAGGAAGGGGTCGTAAGCCACGACCTTCATCTTCAGCCCTAGCGCCCGATCGGCGACGATGGAGCCGATATTGCCGGCCCCGATCAGGCCCAGCGTCTTGCCGTAGAGCTCGACCCCCATGAACCGGCTCTTTTCCCACTTGCCGGCCTGGGTGGAGGCGTCTGCCGCCGGCATCTGGCGGGCCAGCGCGAACATCATCGCTATGGCGTGCTCGGCGGTTGTGATCGAATTGCCGAAGGGGGTGTTCATCACCACGATGCCGGCGGCGGTGGCCGCCGGGATGTCGATGTTGTCGACACCGATGCCGGCGCGGCCGATCACCTTGAGGCGGCTGGCGGCGGCGATGACGTCTTTGTTGGGCTTGGTGTCGGAGCGCACGACGAGGCCGTCGTAGTCGCCGATGATCTGGATCAGGTCTTCCTTGGCGAGGCCCGTCCTGACGTCGGCGTCGACGCCGCGCTGACGAAAGATGTCGATCGCAGCAGGGCTCAGGCTATCGGCAATGAGAACGCGGGGCATGGAGGTCTCCGTTGGGGAGAGCCTCTCCGCCGTGGCGGAGAGGGTGAGTTTTGAGAAGGCGCGCGCGGGCGCGCGCCGGGTTCAGGCGGGCTGAAGGTCGAAGGCGGCGGTCGCGAAGGCCCAGTCGAGCCACGGCGTCAGTGCATCGAGGTCGGAGGTGTCGACCGTGGCGCCGCACCAGATCCGCAAGCCGGGTGGCGCGTCGCGGTAGCCGCCCACGTCGAGGGCCACGCCCTCTTTCTCCAGGAGGCTGGCCAGCTTCTTGGCGAAGTCGGCCTGGGCATCCTCGGAAAGGGACGTGATCCGCGGGTCGATCACCTTGAGGCACACCGAGGTATTGGAGCGGATCGCCGGGTCTTCCGCCAGGAAAGCGGCCCAGCCGGTCTTCTGCACCCAGGCCTCAAGGACACCGAGGTTGGCGTCCGCTCGGCGGCGCATTTCCACAAGGCCGCCAATGGAAGCGGCCCACTTGAGCGCATCGACGGCATCCTCGACGGCTAGCATCGAGGGCGTGTTGATCGTTGCGCCCTCAAACAGGTCCAGGGTGACCTTGCCGGCCTTGGTCATGCGGAAGAGTTTCGGCATGGGCCACGGCGGACTGTAGGTTTCGAGCCTGGCTACCGCACGCCGGGACAGGACCAGGACGCCGTGCGCGGCCTCTCCGCCCAGGGCTTTCTGCCAGGAGAAGGTGACCACATCGAGCTTGTCCCAATCGAGGTCCTGGGCGAAGGCGGCGCTGGTGGCGTCGCAGATGACCACGCCTTCGCGATCGGCGGCGATGAAGTCGGCGTTCGGTACGCGCACACCCGATGTCGTGCCGTTCCAGGTGAACACCAGGTCGGCGTCGGGCCGCACCTTGGCCAGGTCCGGCAGCTCGCCGTAGGGCGCCTCCAGGACCTCGGCTTCGATCTTCAACTGCTTGACCACGTCGGTCACCCAGTCCTTGCCAAAGCTCTCGAAGGCCAGGAGTTGCACGGGCCGCGGGCCCAGCATCGACCACATGGCCATCTCGACGGCCCCGGTGTCAGAGCCGGGCACGATGCCGATCAGGAAATCGTCGGGGACCTCCAACACCTGCCGAGTGCGGTCGATCACCTCCTTGAGGCGCGCCTTTCCAAGCTTGGAACGGTGCGAGCGCCCAAGGACCGCATTCTGGAGATTTTCGGGGGCCCATCCGGGGCGCTTTGCGCATGGCCCGGATGAAAATTCAGGTCGCGCCGGCCGCATGGCCGGCGTCGCGGGGGTCGTCATAGCTATGTCTCCCATCCTCACAGATGGACTGCGCCCCGTTGGGAGGGCGTGGCCCGCGGGCCAAAAGCCTGCGTTTACGCTGCGGTGCAAGGGAAAGTTTCTGGGGCGGCTGTGAGCCCCGATATCGCCGGCCTAGTTGGCCACACTACGCAGACGGCGGCGCCAGGCGATCGAGGCGCCGATCATCAGGCAGGTGATGATGGCGATGAAGTTGGTGTTGTTGGCGATGGCGTGGAAGTCGTCCTTGGGCCGTTCGGTGACGAAGTAGAATGAGTGAAGGCTGAACTGGGCGGCATAGAGGATCATGACGCCGCCCAGCCAAAGGCTTCCGTGGCGAAGGACGATGAACAGAAGGCCCATCGCCGTCAGCCCATCCACCAAAAGACCGACGACGCCCGACGAGGCGTCGGGCCACGTCATGTCGGCAACCCAGAGCAGCAGGAGATTGGCCAGGATCACGGCGCCGCCGCTGCGTTCCGCCGGTCCGCCCTTCAAAATGGCGAAGGCGCACCCCGCAAATCCGAGCAAAGCGATGGCGGCGGTGATGGGTGAAATGGACATGGAAATGCGCCCCTAACCCAATAGGAGCGCACCACCAGTTAATTCATTGCAATGAAGGCTAGAAAATCAGCCGACTTCGCGCATCACCGTCGGAGCCGCTTCCTCGCCGAGGAAGCTCTTGTTCTCGACGCCGAGCTTGGTGCGGATGCCGAGCCGCAGCTTGGCCTCATTCAGTTCGTTGTGCACGCCGACCATGGCAGTGCGCGCTTCGCTGAGCGCCTTGATCGCCTCGACCATCTTCACGGCCGCGTCGTCGGCGAACACCATCGAGGCGTTCACGTCCTTACGAGCCTTGAGCATCTCGCTCATCAGTTCTGACGCTTCCGCCAGCGCGCCATCGACGGCGGCCTCGGTCACGAACAGCTTTTTAGCCACCCGCTGAGCCACAAACGCCTTTTCCATCACGATCCCCTAGAAACGGTGAACAACCACACGTCAGGGTAAATAGAAGCTTAACCTTCTCGCAATCGATTCATGGGTTGTTAACTACGTTTTTCTCCCCCACGGGTTGTACTGTGGCGCCAAAGGCACAGTTTTCCGGAGTTTGGCGAGGGCTGGAACCGCCGCGGCCGTACAGCCGGGAAGCGAAGCGTTAGGAATGTTGGGCTAAAGCGAAGGTCCGTGCGGCCTTTGCGAACCTTATGACCTCATCGAACGGCACCCCCGGCTCGCCCTCGACAGCGACCTTCCACGCGCGCGTTGCGGGCGTCGGGTTGGTGACGACCCTTGTGGTGCTGATCGCAGCGTGCCTGACGTTCATGCTGCAGCAGTGGGCGGTGGCGCGCACCCAGTCTCACCAGATGTATACCGGTCTTGCGGAGATGACCGCGACCACCGCCGCCCCCGCGATCGCCGTTGGCAACCAGGCGATGATCCAGGCTCCCGTCGCTGCGCTCGCGGCGAGCCGAAATGTCGCGGCCGCGCGCCTCACCGGACTGGATGGCCACATCCTGGCCGCCTATGACCGAGGCGCAAGCGAACTCGCCTCAACCCCGACCGAAGTCATCCGGTCAGACGTCGTCTCCGACGGACGCAAGGTCGGGACCCTGGCGCTCGTCGTGCGCCGGCCGGCGCTCACGGCGCTGCTGCCCCAGTTCATTGCGCTCACCGCCGCTCTATTGTTCGGGGGTGTCGGCGTCGCGCTGTTCCTCGCCCGCGGGATGGCGCACCGGGTTATCGCGCCTGTGCAGCGGCTGTCCGAAGCCATGCACGAGGTGGCCGAGAGCGGCAGTTTCGAGCCCGTCGAGGTTGAGGCGCAGGACGAACTGTTCCGCGGCCTGACCGCCAGCTTCAACCATTTGCTCGGCAAGCTCGGCGAGCGGGAGGAGGACCTGAAGCGGGCCATGCGCGAACTGGAAAGCGCCCGCGACGCCGCCAATGCCGCCAATGTGCTTAAGACCCAGTTCCTGGCCAACATGAGCCACGAGATACGAACTCCGCTGAATGGCGTCCTGGCCATGGCCGAGGTGATGTCGATGGGCGAGCTGGCCGACGTGCAGCGCGAGCGCCTTGGCATCATCCGCCAGTCCGGCAGCCTGTTGCTGGCGGTGCTGAACGACGTCCTCGACCTTTCCAAGATCGAAGCCGGCAAGCTCAGTCTGTTAAAGGAAGACTTCGATCTGGGTCCGACGCTCAGCTCCACCATCGAAAGCTTCCAGGTCCTGGCCAGAGGCAAGGGCCTCGACTTCGGCTTTACGCTGAGCGAGGCGGCGCAAGGCTGGTGGCGCGGCGACGCCGACCGCCTTCGCCAGATCACGGGCAATCTGCTCTCCAACGCGGTCAAGTTCACCGGCCAGGGCTCGGTCGAAGCGGTTGTCGACGTTAACGACGAAACCGGCGCCCTTCGCCTGGTCGTCCGCGACACCGGCGTCGGGATCGCGCCCGAGAAGCTGCCGGCGCTGTTCGAGAAGTTCACCCAAGCGGACAACTCCGCCACCCGGCGTTTCGGCGGGACGGGCCTCGGCCTGGCGATCTGCCGCGAGCTCACCCAGATGATGGGCGGTTCTATCGACGTGGAAAGTCGCGAGGGACACGGCTCGACCTTTACTGTCGAGTTACCGCTCAGCCGAGGCGAAGCGGTCGAGGCGGCCCAGCCCGAGGCGGCCGCCGACACCGGCGAACGCAACCTGCGGCTGCTGGCGGCAGAGGACAATCCGACCAATCAGCAGGTGTTGGCCGCGGTGATGGAGTCGCTGGGCATCGACATCGACATCGTCGCGGACGGCAAGCAGGCGGTCGAGGCCTGGAAGCTGGGCGGCTACGACCTCGTCTTGATGGACATCCAGATGCCGGTCATGGACGGCATCGATGCGGCGCGGCTGATCCGTGGAATCGAGGTTTCCGAACAGCGCCGGCGCACGCCGATCGTGGCACTGACCGCCAACGCGCTCACACACCAGGTGGACGAATACCTTGCCGCCGGCATGGACGGACACGTGGCCAAACCCATCGAGATCGCCAAGCTCTATGAGGCCGTAAGCGCCGCGCTCACTGCTGCGGCCACTGGTGCGGCCGCTCGCACGCCCGCCGCGACCCAGGTCGCCTGATCCGAACGCCGAAGCCGTAACCTCCGGCGTTCCGGCCGCCGACAGGCGCAAAGGCGCCTCGTTGCGCCGTGGTCGTCGATGCCTTGCGCATCTGAACGGCGAACAACGAGGCCCTCAGGTTCGCGTCACAGCCCGCGTGGTTCCATCCCTCCATCGTCCGGAGTTCCGGCGTACTGGTTCGGGAGGACCATGCCATGAAGAAGACACTGCTCGGACTGACGGCCGCCGCCGCCCTGGCCGCCGCTGTCGCGCCCGCAGCGGCGCAGCCTTGGCGCACCTACGGCGTCAATGACCACGGCTCCGCCTACGGGGTCCAAGACGGCTCGGGTTACAGGGCTTACGAGTGGCGCATTCGCAACGCGGTCAATGAAGGCCGCATCTCAGGGGGCCAGGCCCAGCAGCTTCTGGGCGAGTTGCACCAGCTTCGGCCGTTGGCGTGGCGCCTCGACACCGGCCGGGCGGGACCTTGGGAACGCCAGGAGCTCGCTCGCGGGCTGGGCCACGTGCAGGCCGGGCTGAACGTCTATATGTCTCAGAACAGCTACGCCTGGCGCGACCATGACAGGTCCGGCCCCGACCGGGACTGGCGTCGCTAGGCAAGCCGGCTTGCGGCTCCTGGATAAGTATCAAGCGCCCCGGGATTTGGCGTCCCCGGGGCGTCACTGTCTCGGCTCAGGTAAGGCGTAGCGTGCCGTCCAGCACGGTGACCGCGCGTCCGCGAAGCAGGACGCGGTCGCCCCGAACCTCGCAGTCGAGATCGCCGCCCCGGCCGGGGTAGGCCTGGTGGAACCTGACGCGCGGCCGACCAAGCTTCTCGGCAAACAGGGGGCTCAAGATGCAGTGCAGTGACCCGGTGGCCGGATCTTCAGGGATGCCGGATCCCGGCGCGAAGAACCGGTCGACCACGTCGTAGGGCCGTCCCGGGTCGGCAAGCGCCACCACACCGACGTTGCCGCGTCCGCCCGTAGCGTCACTGGCGACCGCTTCCAGAGCCACGAGGTCCGGTTTCAGCGCGCGAACGTCGGCCTCGTTTTTCATCACGGCGACCAGAAAGGACGACGCCCAGACCTCTTGCGGTTCGGCGCCAAGCGCCTCGGCGAGGCCCGCAGGAGTCGCCTGCTCTCGCGGCGGCTGGGCGGGGAAATCCATCTCATAGCCCCCATCCCCCGCGCGCCGGACCGTCAGGGGCCCGGATTTGGTATCGAAGGTCAAAGCCTCGGCCGCGAGCCCCAGCTCCGAGAACAGCACGTGGCTCGAGGCGAGGGTGGCGTGACCACAGAGCGGCACCTCCAGGGCCGGCGTGAACCACCGTAACCCGAATCGCGCCGGGTCCTGCGTCTTCAGCAGGAACGCCGTCTCGGCCTGGTTGTTCTCAGCGGCCAGGGCCTGCATCCAGTCGGCGTCAGGCCACGCGCCCATCGGCTCCAATACACAGGCCGGATTGCCGCGGAAGGGTCCGGTGGCGAAAGCGTCGATGGTCCATTGGCGCATCCCTGGTCTCCTTTAGGGCGAAGCTTGCAGATAGGCGCAGGGAGGACTTAGGCAAGTGACGAATTGATCACAGTGAGCTCCGGCCAGCGCGCCGTCGCCGAGGCGGAGGTTCGCGCAAAGCCGTTGGTCCTGCGCCTCGGATTGGGCGTAAGCCGCAGGGCGAAGAGGTCGGAAAGGCCGAAGGGAGCCAGGACCGTCAGCCGGTTGTCGGCTTCCAGCCGCACGCCCACCGCGAACAGCGGACTGACAAAGCGCTCGAGGCAGTCGGCCGTCCGGGTCAGCGGCGCATAGGGCTCGCCGAACTTCGCCTCGAACCACAGGTGCACACGCGCCTGGTTGCGCACCTCCACCATCTCGCGCAACGGCGGCTCGAAAGCCGAGGCCACCTGGCGGATGACGGCATCTTCGGCCTCGTAGGATGTGTCGGAGGCGTCGAAATACCCGAGGTCGTAGTCCTTGATCCCATAGTCCGGGTCGCGGCCGGTCAGATGGTTGAGCACCCGTTGGTAGATGGCGCCAGAGAAGATCAGCCAGTCAGGCAGGTCCAGGTCGCGAACGGTGGTGAGCACCTGCATCAGGCTTGGGGAGCCGCGGACGATCTCTTCCAGGCGCCGCTCCGGTGCGTCGGTCATATACGTCCCCTCAAGGGCCATGCGTGATCGAGTGGCCCGGCGCCCGCCCCAAAGCCGGGCGCGCGCGCCAAGGCCTCCTGAACATAGGCCCAGCCACGCGCGACAGCCTCAGTCAGGGTCAATCCCTGGGCCAGGCCCGCGGCGCAGGCCGAGGCGAGGGTGCAGCCGGTGCCGTGGGTGTGCCTCGTATCGACCCGCTCGGCCTCGAAGACCGTCTCGCCTTCGGCGGTCATCAGGACGTCGATCACTCGCGCGCCCGGCACGTGGCCGCCCTTCATCAGCACGGCCTTCGCACCCGCAGTCAGCAGAGCCTCGCCGGCGCGGCGCAGGTCGTCGGCGGCGCAGACCGTTAAGCCCGTCAGGACCTCCGCCTCAGGCGCGTTGGGGGTGAGCAGCGACGAAGCCGGTATCAGGAGGGCCCTCACCGCCGCGATAGCTTCGGCGTCGAGCAGTGACGCTCCCCCCTTGGCCACCATCACGGGATCAATAACCGCAGGAACGCCAGACGCTGACGCCAGGATCCGGGCGACCGCCTCCACCACCGTTTTCGACCCCAGCATGCCGGTCTTGATGGCGTCCGCGCCGATATCGTCCAGCACCGCGCGCGCCTGCGCTTCCACGACCTCGGCTGGGATCGGATAGACAGCGCTGACGCCCAGCGTGTTCTGCACCGTGACCGCGCTGACCGCCGTCGCCGCATAGCCGCCCAAGGCGGTCACCGTCTTGATGTCCGCCTGGATCCCCGCCCCGCCGCCGGAGTCGGATCCGGCGATGATCAGAACTCGGCCCAGGGACGACATGGCGAGGCGATAGCGCGGGATACGTCGAATTGCACGATGCAACTGGATCAGGCCGGGGCGGAAAATCTGCATCCGTGTCGCTAGGGAGCCTGCGAGGCGGCGATCGCTTCCCATACGCGCAGCGCCTGCACGGTCTCGCGCACGTCATGCACGCGCACGGCTGCGACCCCCGCCGCCGCACCCGCGAGAGCGCCGGCGAGTGAGCCGCCCAAGCGCTGGTCGGCGGCGTGTCCGCGCCCGTCCACTGCGCTGATGAAGCTCTTGCGGCTCACGCCGAGCAGCACCGGAAAACCCAGGGCCACGATGCGATCCAGCCCGGCGAGGATTGGCAGGTTGTGATCCAGCATGTGCTTGCCGAAGCCGACGCCGGGATCCAGCCAGATCCGCTCGCGGACGACGCCGGCGGCCATGGCGGCTTCGGCGCGCATCGCCAGAAACGCCGTCACATCGGCGACAACGTCCTCGTAGCGTGGCGCGGACTGCATGGTCCGGGGTTCGCCCTGCATGTGCATCAGCACCACGTCACAGCCGAGCTCGGCGGCCGCGGGCAGGCTCCCGGGCCCATGCCGCAGAGCCGAGACGTCGTTCCACGTCGTTGCGCCGGCCGCCACGGCGGCGCGCGCCACCTCGGGCTTCATGGTGTCGATCGAAATAGCGACCTCGCTCTCAGCCCGGATCGCGCGGATCAGCGGGACGACGCGGGCGATCTCCTCGGCCGCACCGACGGCCTTGGCGCCTGGCCGGGTCGACTCGCCGCCCACGTCGATGACGTCGGCTCCCTCGGCGATCAGCCGGCGCGCCTGGACCAAGGCCGCGCCCGGTTCGTCGAACCGCCCGCCATCGGAGAAACTGTCCGGCGTGACGTTGATCACGCCCCAGACCTTCACGGGAGGGACTCCCACGGGCCGCAGAATGAGCGGAGCCATCATCGCCAGACCTGATAACGAAAAAGGGCGGCCCCGTCGCCGGTGGCCGCCCTTCGTCAACTTGAGGTCGCCCTCAACCTCACGCCGGTTCGGGCTTGGGCGAGATCGGCACCGCCACCGCCGGGCCGGTCGGGCGCTTGGCGTCGACGTCATCGCGATTCGGAGCCACGCCCTTAAGCGCGCCTATGATCTCGTCGCCGCTCAGGGTTTCGTACTCGAGCAGCGCCTTGGCCAGCGTGTGCAGGTCCTCCAGGCGTTCCGTGAGGATCCGCTTGGCCTCGTCATAGCCGGCCTGGACGAGGCGCTTGACCTCGGCGTCGATGATGTTGGCGGTTTCTTCCGAGACGTTCTGGGTGCGCGACACCGAATGTCCGAGGAACACTTCCTCCTGGTTGTCGCCGTAGGAAACGAGGCCCAGCTTGTCGGAATAACCCCAGCGGGTGACCATGTTGCGGGCGAGGCCCGTGGCCGCCTGGATGTCGCTGGAAGCGCCCGAGGTCACCTTGTCCTTGCCGAAGATCAGTTCCTCGGCAACGCGGCCGCCCATCATGATCGCCAGACGCGAGGTCATCTGCTCGAAGTTCATCGAGTAGCGGTCGCCTTCCGGCAGCTGCATCACCATGCCGAGCGCGCGACCACGCGGAATGATCGTGGCCTTGTGCACCGGATCGGCGGACGGGACCGTGAGCGCCACCAGGGCGTGGCCGCCTTCGTGGTAGGCGGTATTGCGCTTTTCCTCCTCGGTCATGACCATTGACCGGCGCTCGGCGCCCATCATGACCTTGTCCTTGGCCTCTTCGAAGTCGCGCATCGTGACCATGCGGCGGTTCTTCCGCGCGGCCATCAGGGCGGCCTCGTTGACCAGGTTGGAAAGGTCGGCGCCGGAGAAGCCGGGCGTCCCGCGGGCGATGACCTTGGTTTCGACGTCGGCGGCCAGCGGCACGTTCTTCATGTGCACGCGCAAGATGCGCTCGCGGCCATTCACATCGGGGTTCGGCACCACGACCTGGCGGTCGAAGCGGCCGGGGCGCAGCAGGGCCGGGTCCAGCACGTCGGGCCGGTTGGTGGCGGCGATCAGGATGATGCCCTCGTTGGCCTCGAAGCCGTCCATCTCGACCAGCAGCTGGTTCAGAGTCTGCTCGCGCTCGTCGTTACCGCCGCCAAGGCCGGCGCCCCGGTGACGACCGACCGCGTCGATTTCGTCGATGAAGATGATGCAGGGCGCGTTCTTCTTCGCTTGTTCGAACATGTCGCGCACGCGGCTCGCGCCGACGCCGACGAACATCTCGACGAAGTCCGAGCCGGAGATGGTGAAGAAGGGCACGCCGGCCTCGCCAGCGATGGCGCGCGCGAGCAGCGTCTTGCCGGTGCCGGGCGGGCCGATCAGCAGGGCGCCCTTGGGGATCTTGCCGCCCAGGCGCTGGAACTTCTGCGGGTCCTTCAGGAAGTCGACGATCTCGACGACCTCTTCCTTGGCTTCCTCGACACCCGCCACGTCCTCAAAGGTCACGCGGTTCTTGTTCTCGGTGAGCAGGCGGGCCTTCGACTTGCCGAAGCCCATGGCTCCGCGCGTGCCGCCTTGCATCTGGCGCATGAAAAACACCCAGACGCCGATCAGCAACAGTACGGGCAAGCTCTGCAGCAGGAAGCCGACGACGGTCATCCCGCCGACCGGCTTGGCCGAGACGTTGACCCCGTGGGCACGCAACTCATGGACCAGGTCACCCTGGTCGTTCGGCGTATAGGCGGTGAACGTTTTGTTCGCCTGGTCGGTGATCGTGACTGAACCAGCGCGAACTTCGGCGGACTTGATCTCGCCGGCGTCGACCTTGTTCAGCATCTGCGAATAGGTGATTTCCCCCGAGCTGGCTGCCTTGCCGCCGCCGGTGACCATCGAGTAGAGGCCGATGAGGACGACGACGATGACGCCCCAGATGGCCAGATTGCGCAGATTCATCGGTTAGGACCGCCTCGAAAAGGGCTTCGCGTCAGGTCGAAGATAAGACTCTGATCGCCGTTTCACCAGTTGTCCGGGCAACAGCGCGACGGAAGACCGCGCCTTGACCACAAAAGCAAGGGGCCGCGCCCGGAAGACGCGGCCCCTAGATAGGCACGAATTTGCTGAATTAAGCGCTACCGGGGAGCCGGCTTCTTCGGCGCGGCGATCAGCCCTTCGCGCTGAGCGCGCTTGCGAGCCAGCTTGCGCGCCCGGCGCACGGCTTCCGCCTTCTGGCGAGCGCGCTTTTCCGACGGCTTTTCGTAGTGCACGTGCCGCTTCATTTCGCGGAACGAGCCCTCGCGCTGCATCTTCTTCTTCAGCGCCTTGAGGGCTTGGTCGACGTTGTTATCGCGGACGAAAATCTGAACCAGAGGTCTCTCTCCTATTGTCGCCTGGCGCCCGGCCCCCTTACGTCCCTTGCTCAGGGGCGGCGGCGAGCGAACAAAAAGAAACTACGTCCCGCAGGCGGGAGCCTACCGGATTGAGCGCGGCGAGATATCAGAAGAGGCTCGTGATGTCCACGCCGCACGACAGGCTTTTCTCCTTAGGCCCGAGGTGGGGTAAAGGGGTGACATGGCTGAAGCCGCCCCCAAGACACCCCGCCAAGATTGGGCGGACGCCGCCGAGCAGCGCGTGCTGGACGCTGCGCTGAGGATCGCTCCACGGGAGGGCTGGACCTCGCGCACAGCGACAATGGCGGGCAAGGCGTGCGGCCTGTCGTCCGGCGAGACCGAACTGCTGTTGCCGCAAGGGGCCGCCGACCTTGCGACCCTGTTGTCCCACCGGCATGACGCCCAGGCGCTTGAGGCTCTCGCTGACGTCGATCCAAAGGCCCTGAAGATCCGCGAGCGCATCGCGCGCGCCGTCGAGGCGCGCCTTGCCGTCGCCGCAGCGGACGAGGCGGCGGTCCGCCGCTGGGCAGGGTTCCTCGCCCTCCCCGCAAATGCGCCGCTGGGTGCGCGCCTGACCTGGCGGAGCGCCGATGTTCTCTGGCGCTGGGCCGGCGACACGGCCACCGACGAGAACCATTACTCCAAGCGCGCCCTCCTGGCCGGCATCCTTGCCGGCGCGCTCGCCATCCGCCTCTCGTCGGGCCCACAAGCGGCGCTGGCGTTCACCGATCGCCGCATCGCCGATGTCATGGCTTTCGAGAAATGGAAGGCGACGACGAAGCTCAAGCCCTCTCGGATGCTGGAGAAGGCCGCCGGCGCGCTCGGCCGAATTCGATACGGGCTTTCGACGCGCGACTAGAGCGGCCTGACCCGGTTGATGTGACCCATCTTTCGACCGGGGCGAGAACCGCGCTTGCCGTAAAGATGCAGCCGGGTTTCCGGCTCGGCGGCGAATTTGGCCCACGCTTCGGCCTCCTCGCCGAGCAAGTTGACCATTTCCACGCGCGCGATCGCCCGCGTCGGGCCCAGCGGCCAGCCCGCCACCGCGCGGATGTGCTGTTCGAACTGGTCGACCTCGCAGCCGTCTTCGGTCCAGTGGCCGGTGTTGTGCACGCGCGGGGCGATCTCGTTCACCAGCAACTGGCCACGCTCCATCTCGAAGAGCTCGATGCCGATCACGCCCACGTAGTCGAGGCCGGCCAGGACCCGCGCGGCGATGCGTTCGGCCTGGTCGTTCAACGCCGCATCGGCGTGAGCCGGCGCGATCGATCGGCGGAGTATGCCGTTCTCGTGATGGTTCTCGGCCAGTGGATAGATCGCCGTCGCGCCATCCCGGCCGCGCGCGGCGATGACCGACAGCTCGCGAACGAAGCTTGCGGCCGCCTCGACGATTACCGGAACCCCGCCCAGAGCCTCGAAGGCCGAAACCGCGCCCGCGGCGTGTTCCACCCAGCGCTGGCCCTTGCCGTCGTACCCTTCGCGGCGCGTCTTCATCAGGGCCGGTGCGCCAATCTGCGCCACAGCATCAGCGGCCTCCTGCGCTGTGTCGGCTTTGGCGAAGGCCACAGTGGGTGCGCCGTTGGCGTTCAGGAACGTCTTTTCCTCGAACCGGTCCTGCGCCACGGCCAGGGCTCGCGAGCCCGGGGCCACCTCAACGCCGTGCGCCGCGAGCCAGGCGACGGATGCCGACGGCACGTTCTCGAATTCATAAGTGACCAGGTTCGTGAGGCCTGCGAGTTGGGCGAGGGCGGCCTCGTCGCCGTAGTCAGCGACGATCAGTCGGCAGGCGGCGCGCCCGGCCGGGCTGTCGGCCTTCTGTTCCAGCACCACCACGTCAAAGCCCAGGCGCGCGGCGGCGAGCGCCAGCATGCGGCCGAGCTGGCCTCCGCCAAGAATGCCGATGGTCGAGCCGGGCTCGAGGGGGAGCGCGGGCGGGCTCACGCGTCTTCCACCGTTTCAGCGACCCCGTCGGTCTGGCGGGCGGTAAAAGCTTCCAGCCGTCCAGCGAGGTCTTCGTCGGCCAGCGCCAGGATCTTCGCCGCCATCAGGCCGGCATTCTTGGCGCCCGCCTCTCCGATCGCCAAGGTGCCGACCGGGATCCCGGCCGGCATCTGGACGATCGACAGCAGGCTGTCCATTCCCTTCAGCGCCTTGGACTCGATGGGCACGCCCAGGACCGGCAGCTCCGTGAGCGAAGCGGTCATCCCCGGTAGATGGGCCGCGCCCCCGGCGGCCGCGATGATCACCCGGAAGCCGGCCGCCTTGGCGCCCTTCGCGAAGGCGTACATCCGGTCGGGTGTCCGGTGGGCCGAGACGACCTTGGCCTCATAGGCGACGCCTAGCGCCTCCAGCATATCGGCGGCGTGCCGAAGCACCGGCCAGTCGGAACGGCTGCCCATGATGATGGCGACGGGCGCGTGCTTGGCGCTCATGTCGTGACCGGCCCCCTAGCTTGAAGGGCGCGGAGTATAGGCGCCGACTTTGCAGGGGCAACCAAGGATGACTAGATTTGGTTAAGTCGCCGTCGCCGCCGTGATTCCGTCTCAAGACCCTAGGAAATCAAGCCTATGAAAATCACCGGCGCCCGCAGCGAGCCATTCTCGGCCATGCGAAGACGCGCGCTCGCGCAGGCCGGGGCTCAGGCGCGCCCGACGGCGACGCCGGACACAGCCGAATTCCTGGGCGTCACCGAGATGGAGATGACGCCGGCGGTGCGCGGCGCGATCCAGACCCTGCTCGGCGAGATCGACGATCTGCGCGGCGAGGTCACCCGGCTGAAGGGCCGGCTCCGGGAGATCGAGGACCTGGCGGACCGCGACGCCCTGACACCGCTCCTCAATCGCCGCGCGTTGCTCCGCGAACTTGGCCGCATCCGCACCTTCGCCCAGCGATATGGCTCACCGGCCAGCCTCGTCTATTTCGATCTTGACGACCTTAAGGGGGTCAACGACCGCCTTGGACATGCCGCCGGGGACGCCGCGCTCAAGGCCGTCGCCGAGCGGCTCCTGGCGCATGTGCGGGAGAGCGACGTTGTCGGCCGTATGGGCGGCGACGAATTCGCCGTCATCCTGGCCCAGGCCGATCACGCGACGGCCGAGGCCAAGGCCGCCGCGCTGGCCCGGGCAATCGAGGTCGAGCCGCTGAAGTTCGGAGACTGGTCTGCGCCGCTCCATGTCTCCTGGGGCGTGCGCGAAATCACCCAGGACACCGACCCGGAGGGCCTGGTCGCCCAGGCCGACGCGGCGATGTACGCGCGCAAGCGCGCGCACCGCAAAGCCTCGCTGAGCTAAGCGATGATGTCGGGGGTCAGTTGATCCTCGATGCGGGTGATTTCGTCCTTCAGCGCCAGCTTCTTGCGTTTCAGCCGCGCGATCAGCAGCATGTCCGGCAGGGGCGAGAGCGCAATCGCCTGGACCGCGGCGTCGAGGTCTGCGTGATCCTGCCGCAACTCGGCGAGTTTCGCCTGCAGCAATTCTTCGGGCTGATCGTCGTTCATGCGCAGGTTCGATACTACCCCAGGGCGCCGGCGAGCGCAGCCAGGACATCTGACGGGGCGGGCTTGCCCCAGGCTTTTGACGCGCCTTCCAGGGCGGTCAGGGCGTGGACGCCGCCACGGCCTTCGGTCATGGCCTCGAGAGTCTCCATCAAGACCCGCTCGGCGCGAAGCTCGACGGCTTTCACATCTTCTCGCAGGGCCGAGCGCGCGGAGTCCGACACGCCCTCGAAGCTCGGCTTGAGCGCCCGGCGCACATCGCGCAAGGGAGCAAGCGCCAGCGCTTCCCATCGGCGAGCTACATCGGCCGCTCGCGCCAGCATCACCGGATCGCCGGCCTCCGCCCACACCGCCCAAAGCAGCAGGGAGGCGTTCTGGCCGTACTGATCCTGCAGCGACAGGCAAGCTTCCGGCACGCCGGCTCGCGCATAGGCCTCAAGTGTCCAGTCCCAGAGCGCCACGACGCCTAAGCCTCGGTCTTCAATGGACCAACATCCTGGCCCCAGCGCTTAACCGGCGTCCATGACACTCCGAAGAGGTCGAGCGCGCGGCCGACCGACTGATCGACCATAGCCTCCAGGCTGGCGGGCTTGGCGTAGAAGGCCGGCAATGGCGGGGCGATCACAGCGCCCATCTCCGCCAGCTTTACGAGGGTCCGAAGGTGTCCCAGGTGCAACGGCGTCTCGCGCACCATCAGCACCAGCGGCCGGCGTTCCTTCAGCACCACGTCGGCGGCGCGGGTGAGCAGGGATGAGGTCACGCCGCTGGCGATCTCGCTCATGGTCCTCACTGAACAGGGAGCGACGATCATGCCAAGGGTCTTGAATGAACCCGACGCGATGGCCGCGCCGATATCGGAGACCTTGTGGACCACGCCCGCCTTGGCGTTGACGTCAGCCGCGGTGAGTTCGGTCTCCTGTGACAAGGTCAGGGCCGCGGCCCGGCTCATCACCAGATGGGACTCGATCCCCAGTTCGCGACAGGCGTCCAGCGTCCGCAGGCCGTAGACGACCCCCGAGGCCCCGGAGATCCCGACCACCAACCTGGGCTGCTCGCTTCTCGACATGCGAGGGTCCTTGAATGCGCGAACTAAGGGCGTCGCTTCAGCTTCGCCGTCCGCAAACATATTTGATCTGACAGCCGCGCATAGCGGGTGTTCACTGACGTTTCCAACAGCAAGGAGGCCATCCATCATGGCGTTGGAAGCCCGGATCCGGGAACTCGGATCTCGCCACCAGTCCCTCGAAGAAGCCATTCAGGACGAACTGCGCAGGCCGGCCGCCGACGACATCAGGCTGAAGGAGCTAAAGCGACAGAAGCTGAAGCTGAAGGAAGAGATGGAAGCCCTGCGCGGCCAGCTGCACTAGGCTTCGCGTCGCACAATCCCTCCCCGAAGTGGGAGAGCTGAAGCCGGCGGTGCGCCGGCGAGGGTGAGGGAAGCCCTGCAGGGCCTCTCTCACCCGCCTCGGTGTTTCAATCAGAATCTAGTCGTCGGTGTCATCGTCGGCGTGGTCGTTGTCATCATGATGCTCGGCGAAGGCCGGGGCATGGTCTTCAGTCTCCAGCAGGCCGGTTTCCGACGCCGGCATCAGCGTCGGGCCTTCCGGCTCGACGATGCCGCGGCGCTTATCTTCCTTGGCCTTCTTGTCGGCCGCCTTCTTCACCACCGCATCCAGTTCAAGCTGGGTGGAGAGGCCAAGCGTCACCGGATCGACCGGCTTGATGTTGGCGGAGTTCCAGTGTGTGCGGTTGCGCACCTGATCGATGGTGGCCTTGGTCGTACCCAGGATGCGGGCGAGTTGGGCGTCTGCCACCTCGGGGTGATTGCGCAGGAACCAGGCGATGGCGTCCGGGCGGTCCTGCCGGCGCGAAACCGGCGTGTAGCGGGGCGCCTTCTTCTGCGGCTTCAGATATTCGGCGTGCCGGCTCTTCAGGGCGACAAGCTTGTGCTTCGCGTTCTTCTCGGCGAGGTCCAGTTCTTCCCGGCTGAGCTGGCCGTTGGCGATAGGGTCGGCGCCGCGGATGTCGCGCGCCACCTCGCCGTCGGCGATGCCCTTAACCTCAAGCGGGTGCAGGCCGCAGAAGTCGGCGATCTGTTCGAAGGTGAGCGAGGTGTTGTCCACCAGCCAAACGGCGGTCGCCTTCGGCATCAGGATGTCAGTGGTCATATCGGTTTTCCGTGCGTCGGAAATGAAGGCGCCCGGCCTTTCGGCCGGGCGGTGTGATGGCGATCTATAGGCCGGTTCGGCGGGTGAGGAAACGAGATTGTATACGGCCGCTCGTCCTCAGGGCGGGCCAGACCGTCAAGAAGGCGTCGAGGCGCGGGGTCGAGAGCTTGACGGCCGAGCTGATGCCGCCCCTTAGCTCAGCGCAACGCGGCCGACGATCCTGAGGCCATAGCCTGCTGAAGCCGGCAGCACGGTCTTCGACGAGGTGAGCAGCAACAGGTCGCGCACGCCGAGATCCAGCAGGATCTGCGCGCCGATGCCGTAGTCGCGCAGAATATTCTCCGAGTGGTTCGCCTGCGGCTGGCCGTAGCGTTCGGATAGCCAGTGCGGGTTCGAGTCACGGATAAACACCGCCACGGCTGCGCCGTCATAATCCGCCAGCGTCTGGAGGGCTTTTGGCACGTACTCGCGCCTGGCCTCCACGGCTCCGAGCATGTCAGTGGCCAGATCCACGCGATGCATACGCACCAGCGTCGCCTTGTCTGGCTCGATCCGGCCCCGGGTCAGGACGACGTGCTCGGTCTGGTCGATGGAATTGCGGTAGATGACCATCCGGAAGCGCCCGCCGTAGGTCGAGTTGAACGGCGTCTCCAGCACCCGCTCCACCTGCCGCTCGGTGCGCCTGCGATGGGCGATCAGATCGGCAATGGTGCCGATCTTCAGGCCGTGCAGCTGTGCGAAGGCGACAAGGTCGGGAAGACGCGCCATCGAGCCGTCGTCCTTCATCACCTCGCAGATCACCCCGGCCGGGTTGAGTCCGGCCATGCGGGAGATGTCGACGGCCGCCTCGGTGTGACCGGCGCGGACCAGCACTCCGCCGTCCCTGGCGACCAGCGGGAAGACGTGGCCGGGCGAGACGATGTCGTCGGGGCCCTTGGTCGGGTCGACGGCGACCGCGATGGTGTGGGCCCGGTCGTGGGCGGAAATTCCGGTGGTCACCCCCTCGCGAGCCTCAATGGAGACCGTAAACGCGGTGCCATGGCCGGACTGGTTGTCGCTGGCCATGGGCGGCAAGCGCAGCTGTCGCGCCCGCTCCGCGGTGATCGATAAGCAGACCAGGCCGCGCGCGTGCTTGGCCATGAAGTTGATCTGCTCGGGCGTCGCGAACTGCGCGGGAATGATGACGTCGCCCTCGTTTTCCCGGTCCTCGGCGTCGACCAGGATGTAGGGCCTGCCGTTACGGGCATCCTCGATGATGTCCTCGATGGGCGAGATCGCCGAGGTGAAGGCGTCGGGATCGGTCGGCGGACCTTCGGATCCGTTCGAGGGCGGGACGAGATAGGGGCGCTTCATGAGCCGCCCCTTAGCACATGAGCGCGTCGCATCTGTGCAAACTCCATGACCTGGTCGGCTACGGTGGTGATCTGCCAGGTGTCCTTGGGGTGCCGGCACTCGCCCGCTGCATCGAACAGATTCGCAGCGTTCAACGCGGCGCCGTAGGGCGTCGGCCAGCCACGCATGGCATGTATGATGCCTCGCACCGCCATCAAGGTCGTGCCGCCGGCCTGGGCGCCGTCGGCGGTGATGATGATCCCGACCGGCTTTCCGTCGAAATAGGGGCGCTCGTCGTCGCGGGTCAGCTCCAGCGTGTCGAGCGCGTTCTTCACCACGCCGGACAGTGAGCCATGATAGCCGGGCGTCGCCAGGATGATCCCATCGGCTTCGCGGACCGCGGCGGCCAGTTCCGCCTGCTCAGGGCTCGGACCCTGCGGCCCCGGGTTGAAGTGTGGCAGGCGCTCGAGGAACTCGCCGCCAAACACTCTCGTCCGCGCGCCGGATTTTTCCGCCCGTCGCAGGGCCAGGGCGAGCGCCCGCTCGGTGGACGACCCGCTGCGGGGCGTTCCGCCTACGCCCACGATCAGGGGGCCCGCGGTCGGCGGTCTGCTCATACGGTCTCGGTTTCGCTGGCGAAGACCTTTTTCAGCTCGGTCTTGAGGATCTTGCCGTTGGCGTTTCGCGGCAGGGTCTCCGGCCAGAAGGCCACCTTAACCGGGACCTTGAAGGCCGCCAGTCTCGCGCGGACGAAGGCGCGAAGCTCGCTCTCCGTGGCCACGCCGTCCGGCTTGAGATGGACGACAGCAGCAGGTTCCTCGCCTAGGGTCTTGTGCGGGATGCCGACAAGAGCGGCATCCATGACGGCGGGGTGGTCGTACAGCACGTTCTCCACCTCCACGCAGTAGATGTTCTCGCCGCCTCGGATCAGCATGTCCTTGGCCCGGTCGATAATGAAGAGGAAGCCCTCTTCGTCCAGGCGCGCCAGGTCGCCCGTACGCAACCAGCCGTCGACGAAGGTTTCAGCCGTGGCGTCGGGCTTGTTCCAGTAGCCTTTTACGACCTGCGGGCCCTTGACCCAGAGCTCACCCACCGCCGCCACCGGCAGCATGGTCTTGCCGTCGGCGGGATCGCGGATCTGCATCTCCCCCACGGGCGCGGCGGGGCCGGCGCTATCGGGCCGGTTCTCGTAATCCTTGCCCAGATGCGAGGTGAAGGTCGCCGTGGTCTCGGTCATCCCCCAACCGTTGCCGGGGGTCGAGCCTGGAAAGGTCTCGCCGATCCTGCGCACCAGCTCGGGAGCCGAGGGCGCGCCGCCGTAGGTCACCGCCACAAGCGAGGAGAGGTCGTACTTCGCGCGCGCCGGATGCTCGATCAGTTGCCAGGCGATGGTCGGCACGCCGCCCGTGGAGCTCACCTTCTCGCGCTCGATCAGCCGCATTGCCGGTTCGGCGTCCCAACGGCGCATCAGGACGATCTTGCCGCCGGCGTTCATCGTCGGGCCCAGCGTCGCCGAAAGGCCTGTGGCATGGAAGAACGGGACGACCAGAAGGGTCACCCGCTGCGGCAGTTTGTGCGGGTCGCTCTCGGGCAAGGGCTCGCCAGCGCGCAGGAAGTTGCGCACGGCCGAGATGCCGCCGGCGCCGATGTTCGACGTCATGTTGCGGTGGGTGCCCAGTGCGCCCTTCGGCTTGCCGGTCGTACCTGAGGTGTAAAGGATGGTGGCGTCATCCTCGGGTCCCAGCTCCACATCGGGCATTGGCTGCACGGCCAGGCCCTTCCACCGGCTGACCGAACCGATCACGTCCTCGAGCCGCGCAACCTTCGAGTGCGTCGACCCTTCGTCCAGTCTCGAAACATAGACGCGCTGCAGGTGGGTCAGATCATCCAGGTCACCGACGATCCGGCGCAGGCGTTCGTCGTCGACGATGGCGACCTTGGCCCCGGAGTCGGCCAGGCCATACTCGAGCTCCGGACCGGTCCACCAGGCGTTCAGCGGGGTGACGATGGCGCCGGCGAGGACGCCGGCGAAGAACGCCACCGGCCATTCCGGCAGGTTGCGCATGATCACCGCGACGCGGTCGCCTTTCCTGACCCCGTCGGCCTGCAGCTGATGGGCGAGCGCGATCGTCGCGCGGGCGAAAGCCTCGTAAGTCGCCCGCTCGTCGTCGTAGACCAGGAACTCGCGGTCCGGAAAGCTGCGGGCGTTCTGAAACACATCGGCGAGCGTCGGCGGCGCGTTCTTCCAGACCTTGGTCATAATCCCGCGGATCGGGATCTCCTCAATCTCGAAGCGCTCGCCCGGCGCGGTCAGACGCGCGTGCGCTTGAGCAATCGACATCACGGGCCAGGCAGCGTCAGTCACTCTCATCTACTCCAAACGAACTCGTCGCCCGACGCGCCCGGCGGCAGGTCGAGGCGACGATCTATTGCACAATCGGCGTTTCAACGCAGAGCGCTTCTAGGCCGGGGCCTTCTCCTTGCGCTCGGAGTAGGCCGCTTTCAGCTCACCGAGCTCCTTGGCGTATTTTTCGTGGGCCGCCTCGCGCAGCTTGGGGATGTGGTAGGCGGGGAATAGGTCGTTGTCGGGGCGGTAGTCCTTGAGGACCTGCTTGGCGACCGTGACCTTGTGCACCTCGGTCGGCCCGTCGGCGATGCCCATGACCAGGCTCGAGGTGACCATGTGCATGAACGGCATCTCGTTCGAGACGCCGAGCGCGCCGTGCAAGTGGGCGGCCTTGGTGGCGATGTCGTTATAGACCTTCGGCATCATCACTTTGATCGCGGCGATGTCCCTGCGCACGAGGTTGTAGTCCTTGTGCTTGTCGATCAGCCACGCGGTCCGCAGGACCATCAGCCGGAAGCTTTCCAGCGCGATCCAGCTTTCGGCGATGTCGGATTGCACCATCTGCAGGTCGGCGAGCTTGCCGTCACGGGTGGTGCGGCTGACTGCGCGCCGGCACATCAGGTCGAGCGCATTCTTGCAGGCGCCGACAGTGCGCATGGCGTGGTGCACACGCCCGCCGCCAAGGCGCACCTGAGCGATCACGAAGGCCGCGCCGCGTTCCCCCAGCAGCGCATCGTAGGGCAGGCGCACGTTGGTGTAGCGGACGTACCCCTCGTTGCCCCCGCCGATCTCGCCGCCGCCGCCGACGGCGACATTGCGGACGATCTCGACACCGGGGGTGTCGGTGGGAACCAGGAAGATCGAGGTACGGCGGTAGGGGTCCTTGGCGTCGGGATCGGTGACGGCGTAGAGCACCAGCACCTTGGAATACCGAGCATTCGTGGAGAACCACTTCTCGCCGTTGATCACCCACTCGTCGCCGTCGAGCACCGCGCGGGTCTTGAAGGTCAGCGGATCGGAGCCGCCTGTGGGCTCGGACATCGAAAAGGCCGATCGGATCTCGCCGTTCAGCAACGGCCAAAGATACTTCTCCTTCTGGGCGTCGGTGCCGTAGTGGGCGATGATCTCGGCGTTGCCGCTGTCCGGCGCCTGGCAGCCGAAGACCGTGGGCGCGAGGCCATTGCGGCCCAGCTTCTCGTTCATCAGGCCGAGCTTCAGCTGCCCGTAGCCCTGGCCGCCCAGTTCCGGACCCAGATGGCAGGCCCACAGGCCCTGGTCCCGCACTTTCTGCTGCAGCGGCCGAATGAATTTCTCGCGGCCGAGCGGGCCGTACACCGCCATGCCCAGATAGGAGAGCGGCTCGACCTCCTCACGCATGAAGTCCTCGATCCAGTCGAGCTTCTTCTGGAACTCCGGGTCGGTCTCAAAATCCCAAGCCATGACGAGTCTCCCTAGCGCTGTGATTGTTCGAAATGGCGGTATGTTTCCGCCTTCGGTTCATTATCAAACGCTTGTTCGACATACGCAACGGCGCTTGTGGAATGGCCCAGAGCACCACACCAATTGGGCATGCCAAGACGCACCGCCCTTGCCTTGCTGATGTTCGTCGCCCTGGCGGCGACCAGGCCCGCCTTGGCCCTCCCGCCGGCGCCGCCGCCGGCCCTCGAAAGGCTGCTTGGCCAGTACGGCGCACCCGGTTTCATCCTGACGATCTACGAGGACAAGGGCCGCCTCTACGCCGACGCGCCGACCATCCACAGCTCGCCGCTAATCCGGCGCGGCTCCGGCTATGCCGTCGAGTTGCAGAACGGACAGCGAGGCGCCCTCGACTTTGACGCCGGGGGACGTGCTCAGGCCGTATTTCTCATGGGTCTGCGTCTGCCGCGGCGCGATTTCGGGGCCGAGGCCGTCGCCGCGATCCAGGCGAAGGTGAAGGCCGATCCGGCGAAAGTCCGAGCTGCGGCGCTGGCGGCCTCGCCGCCGTCAGAGACCGGCAAGCGGCCCGCCGACCTGGTGGAGCTGACGACGGTCGACAAGAGGATCAGGCTCGATATCCGCTACGCCACGGCAAACAATTTCATGGGCTTCCCGCTCTATGAACGCGCCGGCGCCTACCTGCAGCGCCCGGCCGCCGAGGCGCTGGGCCGGGTGCAGGAGGCGCTGGCGGCGCAAGGCTACGGCTTGCTGATCCACGACGCCTATCGGCCGTGGTTCGTGACCAAGATGTTCTGGGACGCCACACCGCCTGAGGACCACGTCTTCGTCGCCGATCCGGCGCAGGGCTCGCGGCATAACCGCGGCTGCGCGGTGGACCTGACGCTTTACGACCTGAAGAGCGGCAAACCGGTCGAGATGACCGGCCGCTACGACGAGATGTCCACACGCTCCGATGCCGACTTCGTGGGCGGCACGAGCAAACAGCGCGCGCTCCGCCGGATCCTGCGCACGGCGATGGAGGCCGAAGGTTTCACGGTCTACCCGCAGGAATGGTGGCACTTTGACTACAAGGACTGGCCGCAATACGCCGTCGGCACGGCGACATTCACCGAGCTGGCCGCCCGCCGCTAGAACTTGCCGCCTCGCCCCTCGCCGGCAGCGAACCGGGCCGCGCCTTCTTGCGCCTGCCCGGAGCGCAGGGTCTCCATGCCGAGTGCGATCTCCGCAGCCGTCGCCTGATCCCAGTCCAACGACCACTGGCCAAGCGCGGAGATGCGGTCGTTGCGCATGCAGAGCTGGGGAAAATCGGAGAGCCGCGCGGCGAGTTCCAGCGCAGCGGCCAGAGCTCCGCCTTCAGGCGCAAGGCGGTTGGCGAGGCCGATCTGGTAGGCCTCCTCGGCCGCCACCGGCCGTCCGGTGAGGATCAGATCCATGGCCCTCGAACCGCCGATCAGCCGCGGCAGGCGCACTGTGCCAAGGTCGATCAGGGGCACGCCGAACCGGCGACAGAAGACCCCAAACACCGCGCCCTTGGCGGCGACGCGCAGATCGGCCCAACAGGCCACCTCCAGGCCGCCCGCCACGGCATGACCCTCGATCGCCGCGATTACCGGTTTGCCGAGCGTCAGCCTGGTGCAGCCCATCGGTCCCAGGTCGCCGTTGCGATGCACCGGATTGCCGCGACCTTCGGCCACACCCTTGAGGTCGGCCCCCGCACAGAAGGTCCCGCCGCGGCCCTGGAGCACGGCGACATCGACCGCGGGGTCCGTATCGAAGGCCTTGAAGGCGTCGTAGAGCTGCCGCGCGGTCGGCCCGTCCACGGCGTTGCGGGCATTGGGCCGTTCGATGGTGACGACAAGGGTCTTGCCGCGGACTTCCGTGCTGACGGTCTGCATTCTCGCCTCCTGTCGCGTCGCATCGTCAGGCTTGCGACCACGCGAAATGCAAGGGCAAAAGGATCGGATAGCCGGAGGCGCGTTCCATGAGCAAGACCAGGTCACACGGGTTCTCGAGCGAGCGCCTGGCGCGCATCGATCGCTTCCTGACCGAAAAATACATCGATCCCGGCCGCATGCCGTGCGCCCAGGTGCTGGTCGCCCGCAAAGGCGAGGTGATCCACCAGAGCGTGGTCGGCCTGCGTGATGTCGAACGCGGCGTGAAGCTCACCGATGACACGGTTTTCCGCATCTATTCCATGACCAAGCCGGTCACCTCGGTGGCCCTTATGACGCTCGTCGAGGAGGGCCTGATCGCCCTCGACGACCCGGTGACCAAACACATCCCGGCCTGGAAAGACCTGGGCGTGTTCGCCGCCGGTGTTGAACCCGCGTTCCTGACGACGCCGCCCGCGCGCCCGATGCAGGTGGTCGACCTCTTGCGCCACACCTCGGGCCTGACCTACGGCTTCCAGAACCGCACCAACGTCGACGCCGCCTACCGCAAGCTGAAGCTGGAGGAGTTCAACGGCGGCCACGACCTTGCGGGCTTTGTCGAGGCGCTGGGCAAACTGCCGCTCGACTTCTCGCCGGGCGAGGCCTGGAACTATTCCGTCGCAACCGACGTCGTCGGCTACCTCGTGCAGAAGATCGCCGGCAAACCCCTGGGCGAGGTGCTGCATGAGCGGATCTTCAAGCCGCTGAAGATGATCGATACCGGATTCTTCGTCCGCGCTGACCAGCGCTCGCGCCTGGGCGCCTGCTACAACGCCACCCCCAAGGGCGGACTGAAGCTGCAGGACGACCCGCAGACCAGCACCTACCTGAAGCCGCCATCTCTTGAATCCGGCGGTGGCGGCTTGGTGTCGACCGCCGCCGACTACATGCGTTTCGCCAACATGCTCGTAAACGGGGGCGAACTCGACGGCGCGCGCATTCTGTCGCCGATGACCGTGAGGCTGATGGCGTCGAACCACCTGCCCGGCGGCAAGGACCTGACCGAGCTCTCCCGGTCGCTGTTTTCGGAGAGCACCAATGCTGGCGTGGGCTTCGGCCTGGGCTTTGCTGTGGTGTTCGATCCGCCGAAGACGCTCGTGCCGTGCAGCCAGGGGGAATTCTATTGGGGCGGGGCGGCGTCGACGGCGTTCTGGGTGGACCCGGTGGAGCAGGTGACCGTGGTCTTCATGACCCAGCTCTTGCCGTCCTCGACCTATCCTATTCGGCGGGAGCTTCGGACTTTGGTCTACTCGGCTCTGATGGAGACGCGTTCGCAACGGCCTGGCGCCTGATCTCCTCGTCGGTGATCGCCTCGCTCTCGTCCATCATCGGTTGGCCAAGACCGGTGTCGGGGGCGTCGGCGCTCGGAGTGACGTTCAGCATCCGCGCCTTGCGCCAGCCGCCCCATCGGTAATAGGCGCCCGCCAGCACCAGGGTCGTCAGGCTGCCCACCGGGAAACTGATCCAGATCGCGTCGGCGCCAAGGTGCGGCTCCAGGAGTATCGCCAGGGGCACCCGCACCCCCCAAAGCGAGATGACCATGGCAAGCAGCGGTGGCCAGACCGCGCCGGTGGCCCGCACGATGCCGGAAAAGATGAACGCCACCCCGAACGGGATGAAGCCCCAAAGCACTATCGAGTTGATATGCACCGCGATCGGCAACGACGGGCTGGTGGACGGCAGGAAGGCCTGCAGCACCCAGGGATCGGTGAGCTGCAGGATCAGGATGGGGACACCCGTGAAGAGGACGGCGTAGCCCGCCCCGATCAACGCCACCCGCTCCACACGGTCCATCTTTCCGGCGCCCACGTTCTGGGCGGCCATCGACGAGACGGCCGCGCCGAGCGCCATGGCGGGCATCTGCACATAGGTCCAGAGCTGGGAGGCCGCGCCATAGGCGGCCGAAGTGTGCACGCCATAGCGGTTGACGAAGCTCAGCATCGTAACCGCCGCCAGGCTGATGACCATCATCTGCACGCCCATCGGCGTGCCCTTGGTGAGCAGGGTTCGGATGATCCCCAGGTCCGGCAGCAGCAACCGCCATTCGCTGGGCCGCAGCACGAGGATCGAGCGCTTGCGGTACAGATGGATGACCATCATCGCGAGCGTGAAGGTCTGGGCGATCAGGGTCGAGGTGGCCGACCCGGCGATTCCCATCTTCGGGAACGGCCCGATCCCCATGATCAGCAGTGGGTTGAGGACGATGTCGAGCCCGACTTGCAGCAGCGCGAAGTAGAACGGCGTCCGCGAGTCGCCGGTCCCGCGCTGGGCCATCATCACGAAGTTGAAGAAGAACATGAACGGCATCGCCGCGAAGATCACGCGCAGGTAGGCGATCGCATCGATCCGCGCCGCGGCAGGCGTGCGCATCGCGTCGAGGATGTGCGGGGTGAGCGCCCCGCCCGCAACGCCGATAAGCACCGAAACGAGCGCAAAGAAGCTGCTGGCGGTTCCGACGACCCGGCGCGCGAGCGCTTCATCGCGCGCGCCAACCGCCTGGCCGATCATAATGTTCGCGGCCATAGTGATGCCGAAAGCCGCGCCCAGCATCATGAAGAAGATCTGGTTGGCGTTGTTGGTCGCCGTGAGCCCCGCCTCGCCCAGCACGTGGCTCACCCAGAAGGCGTTCGCCGAGCCGTTCAACGACTGCAGGATATTGGACCCCAGCACCGGCATCGAGAAAACGATCAGCGTCTTGCCGATCGGGCCGGTGGTCAGGTCGGGCCCACCCTGGCGGCCGCCCGGACGGCCGGGCCCGCTTCCCAGTGGAGGCGTCTTCGTTCCGGCGGTGTCTGTGCTGGCCGTCACGCCGAGTTAGCTCCCCAAAGGCGCATTGCCTGCGCTGCCGACCTCAAACGGCCGTTTATCCCCCGGGGATAGCCCTCAAGCCCGGCGAGGCAAAGCGTCGGTTTTTCACCGGCGGCGGAAAACCGGGCAGGGAGCTTTCGCCTCAGGCCGTGGCGAGCGCGCTTCTCGGGCGGCTGTAGGCCAAATAAACCACCACGCCGACCAGGTTCCAGACGGCGAAAAAGATCATCGTCTTCGCCGAAAGGCTCGTGAACAGATAGATGCAGCCGGCCACGCCGGCCGGGCCCACCACCCAGATCAGCGGTGTCTTGAAGGGGCGGGCCAGGGCCGGCATGCGCCGCCGTAACACCATCACCGCGATCGAGGTGGCGATGAACGCCGCAAGCGTCCCGGCGTTCGCAAGCGAGGCGATCTGGTCGAGGGGAGTGATCCCGGCGATGACCGCCGCGATCAGGCCCGTGAGCAAGGTCACGGCGGTGGGCACGCCGCGACGGCTGACGGCCGAAAGGCCCCGGGGCAAGAGGCCGTCGCGGGCCATGGCGAAGAAAACGCGGCTTTGACCGAACATGAACACCATGATCACCGTCGGCATGGCGATAACCGCAGCGCCCGCGATCAACGACGCGGCGACGGGTCGGTTGAGCTGCCGCAGCACGAAAGCCAGCGGCTCCGGGCTCTTGGAGAAGACGTCGAAGGGTGAAGCGCCCAGCGCGCAGGCGGCGACGACCATGTAGATCAAGGTGCAGATGAGCATCGATCCGACGATACCGATCGCCAGGTCCCGGCTTGGGTTCTTAGCTTCCTCGGCGGCGGTGGAGATGGCGTCGAAGCCATAGAAGGCGAAGAAGATGATCGCCGCGGCGCCCATGACGCCATACTTCCTGCCGTCGATCTCATGGGCCCCGAAACCAAACGGTGCGAAGGGATGGAAGTGGGCCGCATCGAAGCTCGGCAGGGTGAACGCGACGAAGGCCGCAAGCGCCAAGAGCTTGATGATCACCAGGATGAAATTGATCGTGGCGCTCTCCCGCGTGCCCACCAGCAGCACCCCGGTGACCACCAGGGCGATGAAGATGGCTGGCAGATTGATAACCCCGCCGGCCCCCGAAGAGGCCAGAAGGGCGTCTGGTATCGGCCAATGCGCCTGGTGGATCAGGCCCGCCGCGTACCCCGCCCAGCCGACCGACACGGCGCTACAGACCAGGGTGTATTCGAGGATCAGGCTCCATCCGACCACCCAGGCGATCAGCTCGCCGAGCGTCATGTAGGAGTAGGCGTAGGCGCTGCCTGCCTGGGGACTCAAGCTGGCCATCTCGGCGTAGCAGAGCGCAGCGCAGGCGCAGACCGCGCCTGCGACCGCAAAGGAGACGATCACCGCCGGCCCGGCGAGGCCGGCCGCCACGCCCGTGAGGGTGTAGATGCCGGTGCCGATGATGGCGCCGACCCCCAGCGCCACCAGATGGTACCAGCTTAGCGTCCGCTTCAGATGACGCCCGGAGTTGGCCGGCGCAGCGGCCTCGACCGGCTTCCTGCGTGTAACGAAGTTCATGAACCACCCCCGCCGCTCGTTCGAGGGCACCATGGCCGCTCCCCGGAACCTCTGCAAATCCGCTGGTCGCTGTTTTGAGCTACGCAGCGGCCCTGCTGTCCGGCGCCTGCTTCGCCCGGGCCCGTTTCACGCGAGGCTTTCGTCCCGCGCCGGAGCGTTCCTCTCCACAGGCTGTCACCGCAGAGCTTGCGGCCGGTCGTTCGAGATTTCGCGCGGCGTTGAGGTCGCGATCGGCCGCATAGCCGCAGGTGTCGCATGTGAAGATCCGCTGCGACACCGCCGGCCCGGCCTTGACCGAGCCGCAGCAGGCACAGGTCTTGCTCGAGGGAAACCATCGGTTGGCGACGACGACGGCCGCGCCGGACCGCCGCGCCTTGTAGTCGAGCCGGCGGGGGAACGCGTGGAAGCCGCCATCCAGGATCACCCGCGCCAGGCGCAGGTTGGCCGCCAGGCCGCGGACGT
>NZ_DASXNL010000017.1:0-84847 GCF_036495085.1 Phenylobacterium sp.
CACCTATATCGGCTCCGAACTGACCTGGCCGATCTATTGGCGCGCGACTCTGGGCCAGGCCAAGGAGGACCTGGACCGCGCCGCCGGGGCAATGCGCGCACGATGGGGCGAGTCAGCCGCCCGGGTGGTCTCGCTCAAGGCCGTCGTGACCCAGGCCAGCTCGGCTATTCCCGTGGTGCCGCTGTACGGGACGGTGCTGTTCCGCGTGATGAAGGAGATGGGGCTGCACGAGGGCTGCCTGGAGCAGATCAGCCGAATGTTCCGGGAAGTGTTGCCGCAGCCGGCCCTCGACGACGCCGGACGGCTTCGCCTGGACGACCTGGAACTCTCCGAGCCCGTGCAGGCGGAGGTCCTCCGGCGTTGGCCGCGGGTGACGACCGAGACCCTGGCCGAGCTCGCCGACCTTCCAGGCTACCGACGCGACTTTCTCCGCCTTTTCGGCTTTGGCCTGGCTGAGGTTGACTACGAAAAGGATGTCGACCCGCTGACGAGCGCCTTCGGCTAGAACGTCGCTCAAGGCCTGCTTAGAGCGCGGGCCGGAGGCGGGCTCCCCAACCTGCCCGGTTGTTTACTCGGCCGCGACGGCTTCGCCCTCACCGGACCGAGCGCGTTCGATCACACGTTGGATCTCGGCGCGGCGGGCGTCGTGCTGGCGGGCGATGTGCTCGTCCTCGTCCTGCAGCGCCTGGACGTCGGTCTTGGCGTAGCCGATCACGCCCATCTGCTCGTAGCCATTGCGGACTGTGTCGCCCCAAAGGCCCACATCCTTTACGATCGGCACGATGCGGCTGAACAACGAATTGCGGAACTGTTCCATGAAGCCGCTTTCGTACATCGCCTGGGCGCACTCTTCGATCGGCAGCCCCAGGTGCTGCCAGAGCTCCACCGCGTCGAAGCGGTCGCGCATCAGGTGCGAAGCTTCCAGAAGGAACTCCTCGCGCTCGTCGCGCTCCTTCTGGGTGAGCTCCGGGTAGTAGTCGCGCAGCGCCAGCCGCCCGAACGCGACGTGCCGTGACTCGTCCTGCATCACATAGGCGTTCACCTGGGCGCAGAGCTCGTTCTTGGCGTTGTCCCGGATCGTGGCGAAGGCCGCCAGCGCCAGGCCCTCAATCACCACCTGCATGCCGAGGTAGGTCATGTCCCAGCGTGAATCACGCAGGGTCTGGTCGATCAGTTCGGCCAACGGCGCGGTCATCGGGTAGACGGCGTCGAACTTGCGCAGCAGCGCCTTGTAGCTCTCGACGTGGCGCGCTTCATCAATGGTCTGGGTGGCCGCGTAGAACTTGGCGTCGGCGTCGGGAACCTGGGTCACGATCTTGGCCGCGCAGATCAGCGCGCCCTGCTCGCCCTGCATGAACTGCGACAGTTGCCAGGCCTGGAAGTTACGCCGCACCTCGCCCTTCTCGGCCTCGCTCATCTTCAGGAAGCAGGGGGCCATGTGGATCGGCAGAGACTGGTCTGGCATGCCCTGCGGGTTGAGGGGGTCCAGTTCCTGAGACCAGTCGATGCGCGTCTGCGCATCCCACTGCATCTGCTTACCCTTCTCGTAGAGGCCGATCATGGCGGCGCGGCCGTCGTCATAGGTCCAGTCGAAACACGCCCGGAAGTCCTGGTCGATGGTCCAGCGTGAACCCTCCGTGGCCAGCACGTAGTAGTCCTGGAACCGGCGCTTGCTGTCATCAGCCAAGGCCATGCCGCACCTCCTGTCGAGATCTCCGCCCAGAGAGCGCAGTTATACTACGCAAATTATTTGGTGGCCGGAAGCGTGCCACCTCCAGGGGCGCGTTCCCCGACCCGAACTCGGCGCACGTCTGTCGCGCGCCACTGTCGGACCTACGCCCCGCTCCCCGAAACGCGACCTCCAGGGATCGCCCGCACAGGTATCATCGACCCGGACCGGACCTCGCGCGGCGCTCTTCTTCGCGCGCGCCGGCCAGGACGCCAGCGAGCGAATAGTTTCCCTCGTGGCAGGCGTCTTCCAGGATGCGGGCGGTGCTGGCCTTGAAGGGGAGCTCGGCGCGCCAAGTCTGGGTATAGAGCGCGGGGTCGCTGACTGTGAATTCGTACATCAGCTCGCCGGCCGATGTGCGGGTGAAGCGCTCGACGACCTTCGCGCCCGCAGAAATGCGCAGGCGTTGATAGCGCACCAGGGACGCCGCCGAAAAGTTGGTGGTCTCGACTACCAGGGTGTCACCCTCCCACCAGCCGACCTCGTCACCCTCCCACGACGTGACCGCTGGGTCGGCATGGCGCCGGTCGTTCAGGCGGACCACGCGAAGCTCGTGGTACTTCTCGGAGTACAGGGCGACGTGATCGCGGGTCTGGAGGATCTGGACATAGTTGCTGTCGGGGCTCGGCAGGACCGGCGGCAGCGCGCTCTCACCGCCGATGCACCGTTCAGTGACGCTGCGCTCCTCGGGATTGTCCCAGTGGGCAAGCGGGTCCGGAGGGACGTCGAGCCCCAGGCGCTTCAGAACCTCGGGCCGGAAGGGCAATCGTCCGTCCGCCGGATCGACGATCATGGCGCTGCGGATTTCGCCACGCACCCGCGCATATCCGTCGCCCATGTCAAACGTGGCCCGTTCGCTGTCGCCCTGCCCGACGTCCACGCCATCGGGCAGCGGTGTGCCTGCGCGCATCCGGGCCTCGCCCTTGGCGGCCTCCTCCGGCGTGAGCACCACGCGCGGGACGTAAAGGGGCCGCTCCAGGAAGGTGAAGGTCGCGTTGCTCCACACACCAGCGATGTCCGGTTGGCCGAATGCGTTGCGCGGCGGATGATACGCCCGCTCCGCGCAGAACACCGACCCCGCGGCCGCCATCGCCGCGAGGCTCGACAGAGCCCCCATGAGCCAACGCATAACGCCCCCATCGCAGCGACCGGCGCCGTCGTGTCGGAAACACCGTTCCCTCCGCTGCTGCGAATACCTTCACCGGGCTCAAGCTCGCGCGCAAGGCCGCGCCGCCATCGCGGCGATGGTCATTGCGGCAGCGCCTTGAAGTTGGAGAACTCAACGCGCCAAAGTGCTGGCGAAGCGCGAATGCGGGTGGGGTCCAGGAGACGATGCGATGACAAGAGGCGCTATTTCTGCGGCCGCAATGCTGGCCGTGCTTTTCGCCGGTCCGGCGTACGCCCAGTCACAGAGCCAGGCTTCCGCATCTCAACCCGCTGTTCCCAAGGCCCTGGCGCGCAATTTCGAGGGGGTCTGGACGAACGCAACCGTCACGCGGCTTGAGCGACCAGCAAGCTTTTCCCAGCTCGTCGTTTCGAAGGAACAGGCGGATGCGGTGGCGAAGGCGACGAGCGCACGTCTCGCAGCGGCGAACGGGCGCTCGGATCTCAGTAAGGGCGCCTTCAAGGATGAGGACGCCACGGCCGGATACAATTCGTACTGGATCGATTCCGGCGACGGGCTGATGCGCGTTCGCGGGGAGGCGCGATCCTCCTTCATCACCAGTCCAGCCGACGGGAAGATGCCGTTCCGCAATCGCGCGAAAAGCCTGGCCCTGATGAACCGCGACGGGGCCGAGTATCAATCTGGCAAAGGCGCCTACGTTGGGCCGGAGGACCTTCCGCTCCGCGAGCGTTGCCTGATCGCCCAGAGTGACGCCGGTGGGCCGGTCATGCTCAACGCGATCTATAACAACAACTACAGCTTCTTCGTCACTCCGGGCTATTTCGTGATCGACCTGGAGATGAACCACGACGTCCGGATCGCCCCGATCTTCGCCTCCGCCGAAAAGGCACGCGCGTCCCACCAGCCGGCCACGATCCGGCCCTGGCTGGGCGACACGGTGGCCTGGTGGGAAGGCGACACGCTGGTTACCGAGACGAAGAACGTGAACCCCATCCAGGAGGGGCGGACCCTGACGCCTGTATCGGCGCAGGGCACGGTGACCGAACGGTTCACCCGGATCTCCAAGAACGAGCTGCTCTATCAGTTCACGGTCGAGGATCCCGTGCACTACACGCAAGCCTGGTCGGGCGAGTATTCCTTCAAACCCGCGAAAGGGCAGATCTACGAATACGCTTGCCACGAGGGAAACTACGCGATGGAAGGCATCCTTCGCGGCGCCCGGCTCCAGGAAGCGGCCAACAAAGGCGGAAAGTGATCGGTTACCGCCTCCAATGTCTCGAAAGAGTCCGCCATCGCCGGAGTGGTCCCGTGATCGCCCGCCTTAACCGTGACGCCGATCCGACCGGCCGTCCATAAATCGGCGAGCGTCCAGTTGGTCCCCTTGTCGGACAGAACCCAGCATCGCTCCGGCAGGTGTCGGGAGCGATAATTCGCAATCCCGGCTGTGTAGACGCTTGGCAGAGATCGCCCCGAGCAAGCAGATCACGGCTGTTCGATAGTCAGGCCCGCGCCATCCCGGCGGCCGCCTCGCCTCGCCGGATGGGAGCCCTCGAAACCGGTTGGCCCGCCGCCGCGTCCAGGCGCTTGTCGATCGCCCGCACGATCATGAGGGAGGCCCACTTGTGCGCCGTGAAGAAGTCCGCGAAGGCCGAGCCTGCGATGGGCGCAGCGCCCACCAAGGTCCGGCAGCCGATCAGCAAGGCCGCGCCCGCGAGGATCGGAGCGGGCACGCCGGCGCGCGCGCCCTGCACCACGATGAAACCCCCGGCCAAGGCGCTGTAGACGTCGCCCAGGCCTGGGACCCAGCTCAACACGCCGTCGATACCCACGCTGAAGGGGCCGATATGCACCAAGCTGTCCGACAGGCGGCCCACCAGGGCGACGCTGTCGCGGATCGAACGAAGCTCAGCCTCGGAATGGGTCATCGGGAGATTCCAGGGTTAGGCCGGCGGCGCCGGCATGAGACCAGGTTGGGATTGAAACGGGCGGTCTATTCGCTCGCGTCGGGCGCGCGCGGACCGGGGTCGGCCGCGGCCCGCGGGCCCTCCCGGCGGCGGCTCATCGCGGCCGAAACGCTATCGGCGGCCCGCCGGACGCCGTCATAAAGACGGTCGTCGAGGCCGGCCATGCGCTTTTCGAAGGTCGAGTTGGGGCCGATGGCTTCATTGATCTTGCGGGCCAGGGTGGTGAACTCATCCTGCAGCTTGCGACCGGAGCCTTCGAAGTCGTTCCGCGGCTGCTCCCCGAGATTCATCCGCACTGACTGGGCGATGAACCCGGAGCGGGTCATCCCGCGGGCCTCCGCCGCAGCGTCGAGCCGCTGGACCAGGCGCTCGCCCAGCGAGACGTTCACGCGGATCGGCGGGTCGTCGACCGCCACCTCGATAAGTACGACGAATACTCCCGGCTCGACCGCGACCCGCTCGACGGTGGTCGCTATCGGCCACGCTTCGCCGGCGTTGGCCAGGGCCTGGAGGCAATCGAGGGCCGCACGCCGCGCCTCGACAACCAGTTCCGCGACATCGCGACCGTGGGCCGAACACTCCGGCAGATCGGGGAACGACGCCGTGTAGCCGGTGGCCTGGTCTCCTCGGACAAGGGCGACGAAATGGAGCGTGTTCATGCGGGCAACTCCCTCTGGGGCCCTAGATTTGTGTATTTTTGCGCAAAAACAAGCTACACCATGGAACAATGTTCTTCGGTTTTGTTTTTTCGCATCGCGCGGAACGCACCGAGGGCGGCGAGCCTCGCCAGACGCCTGGTCATTCCAAATCAGACACCGACTTATGGGGTCTGGCGCTCGCCGCCAGTCAGCTCCGTATGGGCAGCCAGAGGTAGCGACGGTCGTGGCCGGGTGCAGAATTTCAGGAGGAGGCCCGCCATGGATTCCAAACCGCCTGTGGACACCGACCTAATCGACGACGCCGCTTTGGCGCTGCTCTTTCTGGGCGCTTTTCAGCGGCATCCGTCCAGCGGGGCGTTGCGGGCCTGGAAGTCTTTCGACTGGGGCGTAATGGGGCGGCTGCACGAGAAGGAGCTGATCTACGATCCGGTCAACAAAGCCAAGTCGGTGTGGCTGACCGAGGAGGGCGTTAAGCGCGCCGAGGTCGTGTTCGATCAGCTCTTCAGGCGCCCCGAACGGGGCGCATAAGCCAAGGCATAAGCCCGGAGGCGGCAGCTTCGGCGATTGCCGGAAGATGGCGCAGCTTTCGCCTCTCCGAGGCGTTTCCGGAGCCTAGGGATCGGAGTAAGCCGCGTGTCACACCAGCAGGCCCTAGCCTTCGGTCTGGTGCTCGTCACCATCGGCTTCTTTATCTGGGGTCGCTTCCGCTACGACGTCATCTCGCTGGTCGCGCTCCTGGCCTCGGTGCTGCTGGGCCTGACCCCTTCGCGGAAGGCGTTCGAGGGCTTCTCCAATGACGTCGTCCTGATCATCGCCTGCGCTCTTGTCGTCAGCGCCGGCTTCGCGCGCTCAGGCGTGATCGAGGCAATGCTCAGACCCATCGCGCCGCATTTGAAGAGCGAGAGAACCCAGGCGCCGGTGTTCGTCGCCGCCACGGCCGTCCTGTCGATGGCCACCAAGAACGTCGGCGCGCTCGCCATCCTCATGCCCATCGCCCTGCAAACCGCGCGCCGCACGGGCTCTTCGCCCTCGCGACTGCTAATGCCGATGTCGTTCGCGTCTCTATTCGGCGGGCTTGTAACCCTGGTCGGAACCTCGCCGAACATAATCGTCAGCCAGGTCCGCACGGAGTTGTTCGGCAAGCCGTTCGGCATGTACGACTTTGCGCCCGTCGGCCTCAGTCTCACCGCCCTCGGCGTCGTCTTCCTGGCCTTCGCCTACCGTGTCCTGCCGACCGCGCGGGCCGCTACGGAGACCATGGATGCGGTGCTCGCCGCCAACGCCTATGTGACCGAGGTGGAGGTCCCAGAGGACTGGATCGCGGACAAGCCGCGGGTCGCCGACCTGCAGGCCCTGGCCGAAGGCGACGTCGCGGTCATGGCCATCATCCGCGGCGGCAAGCGGCGTCCCTCGCCGCACGCCAATCTTCACGTGCGCCCGGGCGATCGTCTCCTGCTGGAAGGCAGCCAGAATGTGCTGGAGGACCTGATTGCGCGGGCGAAGCTCAAGCTCACACGCTCTGATCGTCCGGTCGCCACCCAAGAGCCTACGGAAGAGATCCGGCTCGTCGAGGCTGTGGTCGCCGACGGCTCCAGTCTCGTGGGGGAGTCCGCGCAGCGCCTCAACCTGCACGGCGAGCACGGGGTGAACCTGCTGGCCGTGAGCCGTAGCGGCTATCGCCTCAGCCAGACCCTGCGATCGGTCCGCTTCCGCACCGGTGACATCGTCCTCTTGCAGGGAGGCGAGCGCACGCTTCCTGGGGCCGTCAGGGCGCTTGGCCTGTTGCCCCTCGCCGAACGCGAGATGCGCTTGGGCGGAATCCGTCGCGTCCTGGCCCCCGTCGCGATCCTTGCCACGGTGATGCTGGCGATCGCCTTCCACGTTGCGCCGGTGGCTGTCGCTTTCTTCGGTGGGGCTGTGGCGATGGTGGCGATTGGAGGACTGCGGATGCGCGAGGCCTACGCGGCCCTGGACGGTCCGGTCCTGGTGCTGATCGCGGCCCTCATCCCGGTGGGCGAGGCCATCCATTCGACCGGCGGGGCCGATCTTGTGGCCGGGTGGCTATCGCATGTTCTTACGGCCGCCCCCGCGCTGGTGGCGCTCGGGATCACAATGCTGCTGGCCATGGTCAGTGCGCCCTTCATGCACAACGCCCCGACCGTGCTGGTCATGGGGCCCATCGCCGCGTCGCTGGCCCACCAGTTGGGCCTCAATCCTGACGCCTTCCTGATGGCCGTCGCCGTCGGCGCCGCCAGCGACTTCCTCACGCCCATCGGACACCAGTGCAACACCATGGTTATGGGGCCTGGAGGTTACAAATTCTCCGACTACCCTCGGCTTGGCGCTCCGCTCAGTGTCTTGGTGTTGTTGGTCGGAACGCTGCTGATCTCGCGGATATGGCCGTTGAATCCATGAACGGAGGCGCCGCGCCACGCCACGAGCCTTCCATGCGCCGCACCGGGCCGACTTCGGGCGCTGAGCAAGCGGTGACAAAAAGGTGGTTCCAGATAAAGCCAGTCCGCGGTGTATTGCGAAGGCGCAGAAGCCATACTGTCGACGCAGCAGGCGGCGAGAATTAGATCATCGCAGCCAACGTGTTTCCGGAGAGTCTTGCGTGAGGGACTTCGTCGATCTTGAGGGCGCCTCGGGGGCCACCTACCGCTTCCGGCTCGCGCCGAACGGCGTAGTGAGCACGCCCATGGCTGGAAATTACGCACTGCTTCGCATGACCCCTCAGGGCGGCGTCATCGTCGAGACGATTGCGGCCACGAACGACCTATCGAACGCAACCGCCGCTTTTCGGCGATCTGCGGCTGAAACCAAGGGCCTTCACCTCTACACGAGGCTCAACGTATCAGCGGCCGTTCGGGAAGCGGAGCGCGCGGACATCGCCGCCCTCAAATGAAACGGCGCTCAGCGGGGCTCCGCGGCGTTGGATTCTCGAACTGCAGGACCTCGGCGAAGGGCTCGGTGCTAGATTGCATGCCGGTTCGTTGGGATATCCGACCCCGCAGGTGAGAGGGCGCTCCATGGTCACCGGCGACAAGACCCCGGGCCTGCATGTCGAAGGCATACCGAATTTACCTCCGTCGGTGACGCCGGTCGAAACCGCGGTCCCGGCCTTCATCGGCTATACCGAGAAGGCCGAAGACCTTCAGCTGAACGACCTGCATCTGAAGCCGACGCGCATCAGTTCAATGGTCGAATACGAGACATACTTCGGCCTGCCCCAGCCTGAGGCGGCGATCACCGTCGCCGTCACTGTCACCACCGTCGGCGACATCGTCACCCCGCAGAAGGCGGTGTCCAGCCTGACGCAACAGGCCCGCTCCAAGCACATCGTTTACTATGCGCTACAGACCTTCTTCGCCAACGGCGGCGGCCCCTGCTACGTCGTGTCCGTCGGCCCCTACAAGGCGCTCGGCTCGCCGCTTGACGAAGCCGAGCTCAGCGCCGGCCTCGACGCTGCGAGGAAGCAGGACGAGCCCACCCTCATCGTATTCCCCGAGGCCCAGGGCCTTGCGATCGACAAATTCAGGACGCTGCAGGACGCCGCCCTGCAGCAGTGCGCCGACCTGATGGACCGGTTCGTCGTCATGGACGTGCACGGCGACACCGAGGCCATGTCCGATCCCGCCGCCGATCTCGTGAAGGCGATCACCAATTTCCGGACGAGGGGCCTCGGCGCCGACAACCTGAAGTACGGCGCCGCCTACGCCCCCAACATCGAAACGACGCTGGAATTCTCCTTCGACGCGACAATGACGCAAGTGGCCATCGAAACGGATGGCGTGCTCGCCCCTCCCGTGGGCCTGGCCACCCTGGAGGCGACGGAGAACGCGATCTTCGCCATGGCCAAGGCGTCCATCGCCGATCTGCCGTGCATCCTGCCGCCCTCGGCGGCCATGGCCGGCGTCTACGCCACGGTCGACATCAATCGCGGCGTCTGGAAGGCGCCGGCCAACGTCAACGTCGCTGCCGTTACCGAACCCACCATCCCGGTCAGCGACACCGAACAGGACCAGATGAACGTGGACCTCGCGGGCGGCAAATCGGTCAACGCGATCCGTTCGTTCCCCGGTGACGGCGCCCTGGTGTGGGGCGCGCGCACGCTCGCGGGCAACGACAACGAGTGGCGCTATATCAGCGTCAGGCGGTTCTTCATCTTCGTCGAGGCGTCGGTGACGAAGGCGACCACGCAGTTCGTCTTCGAACCGAACGACGCCAACACCTGGATTAGGGTGCAGGGCATGATCGAGACCTTCCTGACGACGCTCTGGCGACAGGGCGCCTTACAGGGGGTCAAGCTGCAAGACGCCTTCTACGTCGCCGTGGGACTCGGCAAGACCATGACCGCGCTCGACATTCTGGAAGGCCGCATGATCGTGGAGATCGGCATGGCGCCGGTGCGTCCCGCCGAATTCATCATTCTGCGCTTCTCGCAGAAGATGGCTGCGCCCTGACCGGTCCCGGCGCGGGCGGACTGCCGGGACTCCGCGGATTCCCAGATCAGCCGGATACTTAGCAGCTCTCCCCGGAACTTGAGTTTTGCCGGCGCAGGCGATCAGCCTTCCAGGCATAGGCTTCACCTAGCGTCAGCCACGAGCTGAAAGGGCTAAGAAAATCCCCTCCATTTTCGTTCCAGAATTCTTTGATCAACCGTCGTGGCGACCGACGACAGGATATGTCGGGAATGCGACCCAATATTAGTAAGCTGCACAGCAGCCTTTAAATTGCTTGCCTTTAATCGGCGTGTATTGCTCTTCTTCGGTCTGGCGTTTGGTGTGCGTGCGGGGGAGAATCCGAAGTTCCAATCTTTACTTACTCACAGGCGCGGGCGCTTTCTTGCTTTCGGCCATAGCCGGGGCGGCGGCCGCGCTGATGGCAAGCCTGACGGCGTCTCCCCGACACAGCGACCTGCCTTCGCATAATTCGTCTCTGATCATTGAGCTTTGCAGCAAATGGGGTGCATGTGATGAAATCGTTGCTAATTGCGGTCGGCGCGTTGCTCGCAGCGTCAGTTTCCGGGCTGCCGGCGCAGGCCGCCACGGCGATCTTCTCTTTCAGCGGCGGTGCGTTCAGCGGAAGTGGGGTCTTCACGATCACCCCCAACGTCTCGCCGCCTGATCCCAATCCCCTGTGCGGCACGGCGGGCAATAATGCGTGTCGAGCGGATCCGCCAGGCGCATGGGCTATCACCGGGGTTACAGGGACGTTCTCGGACACCAACCTCGGGATCTCAAACGCCGCCATCACCGGGCTTGTGCCGATCCATCCCGCCAACGAGCGTGATCCGACATTCGACCCCCTGGTTCCGACCAGCCTAAGCTTCGTCAACTACTCTTTGCCTGCTCCCGGCGCCCTCACCTACAACAACCTGTTCTTCACCGCCGGTTCGCCCATCGACTGCGCATATCCGTTCAGCGGCACGTTCCTGGACGTGTTCGGCGCGGCCTTCACCGTGGAGGGCGGCCTGACCGTCGACCTGTGGGGTGATGGCGCCGAGCCCGTCTTGGGTCTGACCTATGGGGTTGGGGTGACGGACGGCGTACGGCGGCTCGACTATCAGTTCGATGGCGTGAGCGCCTCAGCGCGTGTTCCGGAGCCCTCGACCTGGGCCCTCCTTCTGGCGGGCTTCGGCGGCTTAGGCTGGAACCTCAGGCGCGCTCGCTCGCGGGCCGGGCAGGCTTGCGCCTAGCGCCGGTTTTTCGCCCCAGGTCGACGAGCCGGAGGCGTTCGTAAGCGCGGGTTCGGGAGAGGCCTCGACGGGGTCCCCCCGTGGATCGAACCGAACCCGCAAATCCCTCAATTTTGGGCGGCGCGGCCAGGCCCGGCGACCGCGTTGGATCGGCTGGAATCGCCCCGGCCGCGGCGGACATGGAGTGCCCGGTTCGTTCGGTCGGAGCGGGGGGCGTTTACTTCGCGGTCGGATCGGCGCCCGACCAACCGGGCAGGCTCTTGGCGTCGGTGCTCTTCGCGAGGTCCAGCGCCTTCACCAGAGCCGTGCCGAAATCTTTCTCCACGAGCGCCCTTTTGATACGGCGACGCATGAAATCTCCCCACAGAAATTCAAAGAAGGGCGCGCTGGTTTTGGCGCATCCACCAGCGCGGATCAGTTCGCCGACCAGGCTTCGGAATGGATCGTCGGTGAGGTCTGACATGCTCTTCGGAATGTCCGACAGCGCGCAGCGCTTGCCGTCGGCGTCGTAGGCGTGACACCAGTCATTGTTGTCGAGGAACGCCCAAAACTCGTCCTTCGCCAGATCTTCGAGGTCGGCGACAACGTAGACGGCCACCACCGACGCCTTCTCTTCCAGCAGCGCTTTTGTGAAGTGGTGGTGGTCGACAATGTAGTGGCGCCCTTTGGGACCGATGACGGCGGGAACGACATGCCGTCGGAGAAGCTCAACCCGCTTGTCGTCGTTCGCCTCACGCCACTGGCGTCGCTTGATCTCAACCTCGCGAAAGCCAACCGTCATCTGTGTCGGACGCAACTCTGCGAGTGGGACGCCGATATGAAGTTGCTCACGCATTTGCGATCTTCCTCGCCGCGGTGATCGCCCTCTGTAAGATTGGAAACGCGCGCATATTCGCGTCGGCTCCTGGAGCCCAAGTGGGTCCTTGACCGTCGCGCCGGCGCAGGTCCCGTCGCCGCCCTGCTGCGAGTCCGATGCAGAGCCCCCCGGTGGGTCCCACCGGGGGCTTTTCGGAGCCTGCGAACGCGAAGCTCCGGTTCACGGTCGCGGCAAATCCTCAGTTGGGCTTTTGGCCGCCCAACTCCGCCATCAATTCCTCTTTGCGAGCGGCTAACCGCTCGCCCATGGCGTCGAGATCCTCGTCGCCCTTTTTCGCCTGAGCGAAGATGCCGCCCGGCTGTTCCTCTTCCCGGACGTGGTGTTTGATGTACTCGCCCAGGACCTTGACCTTGGCATCGTAGAACTCATCGCCCGGGCGCATGCCCTCGATCTCGGCGATAAGCCGCTTGGCGCCGGCGTGTTCGACATAAGCCTCGTCCAGGGTGTCCTCCTCGACGTCGCCGCGCTCCTCGGGATAGAAGATTTCTTCTTCGATCGTGGTGTGGACCTTCAGGGCCAAAGCGATCTTTTTGAAGAGTTCCAGCTTTTCGGTGTCGTCCTCGAGTTGCTCGTACTCGTCGAACCACCCCTCGACCTGGCGGTGGTCCTTTTTCAGCAGGTTGATGGCAAGCGGGTCGGGGCGACTCGTACGACGCCTGCGACCGGAGCGGGCGCGGCTCGAGGAGGTTTTGGTCTGGGTGACGGCCATGGGCTTGTTTCTCCGATCTCTGGTGTGCCTAACAGCTGGAATTAACAAGCGTTCCTGGGTCGACAGCCCGACCGAAGCCTGGCGCTGATTGGTCCCGACTGAAGGCGTGACGAGGCCGAGCGCAGCCATGGCGGCCCCTCCTAGCCGATGCCCGCCCTTCGGCTCGTGGCTCCCGCCAAGGGGGGCGTCTGCGGCACACCGACTGCACCGCATGCCCCGTGGCGCCGCCTCGCGGTTCCGCCGGGATTGTGTGTCTACAAAAGATCTTCGATCCGGATCGGCAGGTCGCGGATCCGCTTGCCGGTCGCGTGGAAGACGGCGTTGGCGACCGCAGCGTTCATGCCGACGATGCCGATCTCGCCGATGCCCTTGATCCCGAGGGGGTTCACGCGGCTGTCCGCTTCCGGCACCAAGATGACGTCCAGCTGCTCGATGTCGGCGTTCACCGGCACTAGATAGTCCGCCAGGTTGTGGTTCACGTAGCGCGCGTGGCGCGGGTCGATCTCGGTCGCCTCGTGAAGGGCTGAGGAGATTCCCCAGACCGCGCCCCCCATATATTGGCTGTAGGCCGTTAGCGGATTGATGATCGTCCCAGCGGCAAAGGCCGAGACGACGCGAGGCGTGCGGATCTCACGCGTTCGGTCGTGCACGCGCACTTCGACCAGATGTGCGCCGAAGGCATAGGCGGTCACATCCTTGCGCCCGGTTCCGCGCGACATGCTCATCTTGCCCTGGTAAAGGCCGGCGAGAGCGTCCGCCGGCAGGCCGTCGGGTAGGTTCTCGGCGTGGATCTCCAACACCCCGCCGATCCGAGAGACGGCGGTCGCCAGGGACTCGGACTTCCCACCCGGCCCTACCAGTGCGCCGCCCGCCAATCGAAGACCCGTCGGATCCGCGCCGGCGAAGACACCGGCGCCTTCGCGCACCGCAGCGGCGACGAGGCGCTCGCGCGCCGCCTCGCAGGCCTTCGCCGCGACGTGGGCGGTGGAAGCTGCGTTGTTCGACCCGCCCGCGCCCGGGACGGGCGGCAGTTCGCTGTCGCCAAGCATCACCGTGACGTCCTCGACCGCGATCCCGAGACCGTCGGCGACGACGATCGCGACCACCGTGTAGGCCCCGGTGCCGATCTCGTGGCCGGCCATCTGAATCGTCGCCTTGCCCGCCGGGGTCAGCGCGAGCCGCGCGGCGGCCGGACCAATGTTCGACGGGTAGCAGGATGTCGCGCAGCCGAAGCCCACCCGCCAGTCGCCATCGCGCATTGAGCCGGGCTTCGGGTTGCGCTTGTCCCACCCAAACCTCGCAGCCGCGGCGTCGAAGCACTTCATCAGCGAGCGGCTGGAGAACGGCTTGCCGTCCACGGGGTCACTCTGGGTGTCATTGATGCGGCGTAGTTCGATCGGATCGAGGCCGAGCTCGATGGCAAGCTCGTCCATCGCCACTTCCAGAGGGAACATGTACGGCGTGTCCGGCGGCGCGCGCATGAAGCCCGGGGTATTGCGGTCGGCGTGGACTACGCTGACCCGCGTGGCGATGTTCGGACAGGCATACATGCGCGCGGTGGTAACCACGCCTGAGACGTTGTAGCCGGAGGGCCGGGAGGTGACCTCCACTCCCTCATGGCTGAAGGAAACGAGCCTTCCGGACCGATCGGCGCCCAGCTTCATGTGGTGACGCGTCTCCGCGCGATAGGTGGCGATCGTGAACCCCTGGTCGCGCGTCGGGACCAGCTTGACCGGTCGGTTCAACCGCTTCGCCGCCAGCGCGATCCAGGCCGTCCGCGACGTCGGCGAGCCTTTGGAGCCAAAGCCCCCGCCGCAATAGCGCGAGATTGTCCGAACGTTGGCCGGGTCGACGCCGAGCTGCTTGGCCACGGCGTTCTTCAGGCCCCACATGTTCTGCGTCGGCTCATGGATGGTGAGCTTCGGGCCATCCCAGACGCAGGTCGTCGTAAAGAGCTCCATCGGATTGTGGTGCTGCGGCGGCGTCGAGTAGTGGGCGTCCAGCTTGACCGGCGCGGCGGCGAATGCCGCGGCGGCGTCGCCCTTCGACGGATAGCTATGGGTCTCGTCGGGCTTCAGATCCTCCAAGGTGACGCCGGGGCTGTCGAAAGTGGCGCCCGGCTGGGCCTCGTCATAGTCAACGGCCACCTTGAATGCGGCTTCCCTCGCGGCCTCGAACGTCTCGGCCACCACCACTGCGATGATCTGGCCGTCGTGACCGACGCTGTCGCTCTCGAGCGTCGTGGTGGTGGCCTTGCCGTCCGGGCCGGCCGGGGACTTCACGGCGCCCCCGACATTCTCGTGCGTGAGAATGAGCAGGACACCGGGCACGGCGTTCGCCGCATCCAGCCGGAATCCGCGGATCCGCCCGCGGGCGATCGCGCTGGTGACGAGGCAGGCCCAGGCGGCATTGGGCAAAGGCTCGTCTGAGGGATAGCGCGCCTGGCCGGTGACCTTTGCACGCCCGTCCAGGCGCACGTGCGGCCGGCCGAGGACGGAGTGGGGGGCGCCGCCGGCGTCATCAGGCATCTCAGGCCTCCAGCGCTGAAGCTTGCAGCAGCGCGCGAACGAGTGTCCGCCTGCCGAGCTCAACCTTGAAGGCGTTGCCGCCATGGCTGACGGCTCCATCGAACGCGGCCTCGGCGGCGGCGCGGGCCGTGGCCTCGTCCAGCGGCTTGCCCTGCAGGGCGGCCTCGGCCGCGTGCGCCCGCCAGGGCCTCGTCGCTACGCCGCCCAGCCCGATGCGCGCCTGGCGAACCGTCTTGCCATCGAGATCGACGGCGACGGCGGCCGAGGCCAGAGCGAACTCATAGGACTGGCGGTCGCGGACCTTCAGATAGAGCGAATTGCGCGTCCAGGGTCCCGCAGGCACGGCGAACCCGGTGATCAGATCGCCGGGCGCCAGGCTGGTTTCGAGGTGCGGCGCCTCCCCGGGCAGACGGTGCAGGTCCTCAATGGCGACCACGCGCCGACCGCCCGGTCCTTCGATATCGACAGTGGCGCCGAGCGCCGCCAGGGCGACGGCGAAGTCACCCGGGTAGTTGGCGATACAGCTGGCGCTGGTCCCAAGCACCGCAAGGCGGCGGTTCACGCCACCGATCGCCGCACAACCGGAACCAGGCACGCGCTTGTTGCAGGCGTTCCAGGAAACGTCGCGATAGTAGGGACAGCGCGTCTTCTGCAGCACGTTGCCGCCGAGGCTCGCCATGTTGCGGATTTGCGGACTGGCCGCCAGTTCGAGGCTCTGGGCGATCACCGGATAATCGCGGCGGACCGCGGGATGCCCAGCGGCCTGCGCCATCCTCGCCAGCGCGCCCAGGTAGAGCCCATCGGCGCCGGCGCGGATCTGGCCGTGGTCGGCGCTGAGCGCGTTGATGTCCACCACGCGTTCGGGTCGAAGGACATCCAGCTTCATGAGATCGACAAGGGTCGTGCCGCCGGCGAGGTAGCTGGCGTTGGCGCCCGCTCCTGCCCTCAGCGCCTGGTCGCGGTCGACGACGTGCTCATAGCGGAACGGGCGCATCAAGACCGCCTCATCTTCGAGGCCGCACCGCCGATCGCGGAGACGATCCTTGGGTAGGCGCCGCAGCGACAGATGTTGCCGCTCATGAACTCGCGCACCTCGGCGTCAGTTGATGCGTGGCCCTCATTGACGCAGGCGACGGCCGATAGGATCTGACCGGGCGTGCAGTAGCCGCACTGGAAGGCGTCATGCTCGATGAAGGCGGTCTGCATCGGATGCAGCGCCTCGCCTTGCGCAAGGCCTTCGATGGTGATGACCGGGCGTCCCTGGACGGTGGCCGCAAGGGTCAGGCACGAGAGCACTCGCGTCCCGTCGATCAGCACGGTGCAGGCGCCGCACTGACCCTGGTCGCAGCCCTTCTTGGCGCCGGTGAGCCCCAGCTGATCGCGCAGGGCGTCCAGCAGGGTGGTTCGCGGATCGAGCGCGAGCCGCCGCGGCCTTCCGTTGACGTTGAGGCTCAGATCCAGGGTGGGCCGATCATGCGTCGCTGGTCTCGGCTCGGCGGCGTGCGCCGCGCCCGCGACGATCGGCAAGGCGCTCGCAGCGCCTGTCAGGCCGGCCAGAAGTCCACGGCGACTGGGCCCCGCGCCTTCGTTCCTGACCATCGCCATGCCAAGCTCATCCACCTCGCGAGGGCTGGGAAACCCCATTCCTGAAGCTGCGGTTCCTGCCTCCGTCGGAACGGGACAATTCGACAGGTCATTGAAGGTTCCGCCGCGGACAACGGGTCCTATCCAGCAGGCGGACCTCGCGCCTGGCGCCCACCTGGACCCGCGCCGGCCCTAGCTCGTGGGTCGCGTTCGTGCCAACCTTCGGGCTCGCCCGGAGACCGCCGCCATGACCTCGAAGCTCGCTGCCGATCCACGTATCGATCCTCGCCTGAAAGCCCTGTTCGGCGCCTGGCCCGACCGACCGCCCGTTGGCGATATCGACAGCCGCGAGGCGCTGATCGCCCAAGCCAACACCCCCGATGCGCTGGCGGCCGAGGCGGCGATGTCCGGCCTGTTCGACGCTTGCGACAACGAGGCGAACGCTCCATCGGCCGGTCTCTCCATCCGCCGCGACAGCTTCGTCTCGGCGCCGGACGGCAACACAATCGGGGTCGCGGTCATCCGCCCGCAGGGCGCAGGAACGCTGCCGTGCGTCGTCTACCTCCACGGCGGCGGAATGCAGTCCATGTCGTGCTTCAACGGCCTGTATCAGGCCTGGGGCCGTATCATCGCCAGCCAGGGCGTGGCCGTGGTGATGGTGGACTTCCGCAATGCCCTGCGTCCGTCCTCCGCGCCCGAAGTACTGCCGTTCCCGGCGGGACTGAACGACTGCGTCTCCGGTGTGAGATGGGTGGCTGCTAACGCCGCCGCCCTCGGAGTCGACGCCGCCCACATCGTCGTCGCCGGTGAGAGCGGGGGCGGCAATCTCACCCTGGCGACGGGGCTGAAACTGCTTCGCGACGGCGACATCGGCCTGATCCAGGGTCTCTACGCCTTCTGCCCCTATATCGCCGGCGCCTGGCCGAACCCCGACAATCCCTCGTCGATCGAGAACAACGGCATCCTGCTCGACCTGCACAACAACCGCGGCGCGATGGCCTACGGTATCGAAGCCCTGGAGCGGCGCGACCCGCTGGCGTGGCCGGGCTTCGCCGTCGAGGCCGACGTGAAAGGCCTCCCGCCCACGGTGATCAGTGTAAACGAGTGCGATCCCTTGCGGGACGAGGGGGTGAATTTCTACCGCCTGCTTGTACGCGCCGGGGTCTCGGCGCGGTGCCGGCAGGTGATGGGCACCATCCATGGCACGGAGATCTTCTCGATCGCGTGTCCGGAAATCAGCCGGGACGCCGCAGCGGACCTGGCGCGTTTCGCTCGCCTCTCGAGCGCTTTGTCACAGACCCAGGACTCCCGGCAGCCTGAGCTAACGCCGGCATAGCTGCGCGCGGTGACTGGCGAACCCTAGGGCGCGGGCCTCGCAATCAGCGGGAGGAGACCCGGCCGTCAGAGCAAATTCACCGGTAAAGCCAGCTTGTCAGCGGGACATCTACCGCGAATGACATCTCACGTCCTTGGCCGACTGACGGCGGCCATGGGTTAGCGGCAGGTCGGGGTTGGGATTTTGCCCAGGGACGGCACGGTCAGATCGAAATAGGTTTCGATATTCTAATAATTCAGTATTTTAACTAGGTAACCTGAGGTCTTGCATCCAGGCCGGGCAGCCTAAAGGAGACGGCCCGGCTGCACCGGGGCGTAGACACCATCCTCCACGAGGACCTGGCCGTTGACGATGACTTTACTCACGCCGGTCGGCTTTCGGACGTAGCGGCCCTGCCCGCCCGGAACATCTTCCACCCAAACCTCCTCGCCACGAGCGATCGTCTCCGGATCGAACACGACCACGTCAGCGAATTTTCCGGGCGCGAGCATGCCCCGATCGGTAAGGCCCCACTGGGATGCCAGGTCGGAGGTCAACCGCTGGACGGCGCGCTCCAGGGTCAGGTCGCCGCGTTCGCGGACGAATTTCTCGATCAGGTAGCAAGTATCACCGGCCCCGGAGAACTGGGTGATGTGCGCGCCCGCATCGCCTGAGCCGACCTGCATAGCCGGATGGTCCAGGAGCTCGGCCACCGATTGAGCCTCGTCGTGCAGGTATCCGCTCAGCCCGAACTCGGTCTCCAGGTCGTCGAGCAAGGCGATATCCAGCATCGCCTCCACAAATGACTTGCCCTCCGCCTGCGCGATCTCGGCGAGGACTCGCCCCTCATACGGCTGGGCGGCCTCAGAGCGCGTGCGCTTGACCGTGAGCGTGCTCATGGCGTTCTTCAGACGGTCGCCTTCTGCGATCAACGCCGCGCGGGTCGCAGGGTCCGCGTAGCGGACCTTCCGCTCTTCCAGCGGCGCTTCGAAACTATCGCGCCAGGTCGGGGCCTTCGACAGGATGGCGGATCCGTGGGTGAGCTGGATCGTCATGTCCAGAGGCCGCACTTGGGTCTGGGCGAAGATTTTCGCGCCCAGATCGCGCCAGTGGACAACCCGGTCCAGGATGGTTCGCCAGGCGCCTGGCATGTTGGGCATCACCAGGATCGGAGAGAGCGAGACCGTGGCGCCGGTCTCGAGCGCCAACGCGCCCCACTCGTCCACCGTGGGCAGGCCCATATCGCGCTTGAAGAAGTTCGGCGCCACTTCGACAACGCCCCCGGCCGCGGCCACGACGCGCAGAAGCGCCGCCTTTTCCCCGTGGTCGGCGTAGTGGCAGGGCAGCGGATGACCGCGCTCATCGAAATGGTTGAACGTAAACGAAAGGCCCCGCGCCCCTGCCGCCAGGGCTTCGCGCAGTACCTCGGCCATTTCGGCGACCTCGGCGTCAGTGCCCGCGCGCGCCTGTGAGTCCGCGCCCATTACATAGAGCCGGATCATCGAGTGGCCGATCAGCGAGGCGACGTTCGGACCGAGGCCTGCGCGCAGATAGGCGAGATAGTCCGGCACGGTCTCCCAGGAGAAGGGCACGGTCGCCTCCAGCAGCCGCCCCTCCATATCCTCCACCGAGCCGAACAGGTGGATGGCGCGCGTTCGGTCCCCGCCGCGCACGGGCGCAAGGCTGATCGAACAGTTGCCCATCACAAGCGACGTCACCCCATGTTCGGGCGTCGGGGTGGCGTTGCGGTCCCAGCAGAGCTGCGGATCGTAGTGGGTGTGGATATCGATGAAACCTGGCGCGACGACCTGGCCGCGAGCGTCGATCTCGCGTTCGGCCGAGCCCTCAATGCGCCCGACCGATACGATCCGGTCGCCGGAGATTCCGACCTCGCCGGGGCGTGGCGGCGCGCCCGTGCCATCGATGATGATCGCGTTGCGAATGGCTATCGTCAGCATGTTCGCCTTCCACGTTCCGAACCGAGGGGACCTATTTCCAGCACCAGCTTGGCTCTGTCGACGCTCACCCGGCCACTGCGGCCATCGACGGTGACCAGGTCGCCGTCTCGAAGAAGGCTGGTCGCGTCGTCGATCGCTGTGACGCAGGGCAGGTCGAATTCACGGCACAATGATGCGCCGTGCGCGAGCACGCCACCCGTCTCGAGCACCAGCCCTCCGATGCGCGCAAAAACCGTGCTCCAGGCCGGATCGGTCTGGCGGGTGACCAGGATCTCGCCATCCGCGACGTTGGACAATTCCCGTACGTCGTAGACGACCCGCACCGGTCCGGTGACGCGCCCCGGACTGGCGCCGATGCCGACGAGGACTTCGGCATCTGATGAGGCGCGACAGTCATGAGACGCATACCCCGCCAGGAATTTCGGCGGCTGTGACCGCAAAGTGCGTTCCCAGGCGCGACGACGAGTCTGAACGCGGGCCTTAACTGCGGCGCTGTCCAATGCTCCGCTCAAGCCCAGTTCGACTTCTCCAGCGCCAAGGAAAAAGACGTCGTCCGGGCCTTCGAGCACACCATCCTCGGCGAGCCGGCGCCCGAATGTGCGGTAGATCCGGCGGAGCTGGTACCAGACCCTGTCGAAGTAGAAGCGATGGTTGTCCCGCTCGCTCATGTAAATCTCGTTGTACCGGAACAGCCACTTCAGGATCGGCCGACGCCAGAGCGCCGGTCCCCTGCACCGGGCAAGCAGCTCGCGCTGGGTGCGCCGGCGCAACTCGGCCATCTCTTCGTTGAGCGCCCGCGGACTGAGGACATCGCTGTCGACGAAGCCGGCTATGAGGCTGAGCAGCTGGCCTTTGTCGTCGCCCCATCGCGGGTGGATGACGTCCTTGTAGGATGCCCCACGGTGTCGGTGCGCTTTCCAGAACGTGTCGAAGACTTCCAGGAATATTCGACCTTCGGACGCGGCCTTCGCCAGGCGTTCGAAGCCGTCGAATCCTGTACGGGCGGCCGCGCGGACCTGCGGCGGCGTCGATCGGAGCAGCTTGGCCAGGCGCCACAAACCCTCCGATTCCGCAACGGTGACACTCTGATCAAGACCGGAGGTGGCTTGGGCGTAAAGCGCGTCGCCGTCGCCGAACCATTTCTCAAGCAGTCCGGTCAGGATGAACGTCAGGTCATGCGCATGGTAGGCCACGGCGAACCCGCAGGCGGGTGAAACGACGCTCACCACTTTGTTCAGTTCGGTTCGGTGCTCTTTGACCTGTTCGAGAGACAGGGCGTCCAGATCGACATCGAACCAGCCATCGGATTGCTTGATGAAACCGGGCCACATCGCGGCCAGCGCCGCATGATTGTGCCGCAGCGAGCGAAGCGAGCGGTGCGCGAGTTCGAAACGCGCCGTGCGACGCAGCCGCCCCGCCCAGCGCCACGGATCGTTCCGAACCGCCGCTTGCAGGGACTCGGGAAAGAAGTTGAGGATGCCCGCGAGCCGGCTGAACTTCGGGTGGTAGCTGTACTGCCGCCGCAACACGTCCACGTCCACATAGGCGGCCGCCCTGTAGTACTTGAACACATCCGGCGGGAGGGGCGTGGGGTCGCCATGCCATCCCATGTAAGAGGTGATGGACGATGTCAGGTTGTGAATGTTGTAGAACAACGGACTGACGGGCGGCGTCCAGATCTCGTCGGCATAGGCCCGCGACCAGAGCCGTCCCTCATCGTCGGGACGAGCATTCGGGTCATCCTTCCAGGGCTCAATGCAGCGGCTGTAGTAGACATCGGCGATGGTGGTGATCGGGCGGCTCTGAAGCAGGAATACCTGCTCACCGACGCTCGCCCATTCCACGTCCTGCGGGAAGCCGAAGGCTTCGCTTAAGGCTCGGGTTTTCGCCAAGACCGCCCGGAGAAGGCCGTCCGGTAGCTGCTGGCTCCCAGGCGGGTTCTTCCGCCTGAGAACCTCACCCGACTCTGCGTCGAGGACGATCTCTTCCGGAGTAATCGCCCCTGAGACCAGCGCCTCGCCAAGTCCCGGCGAGGCGTTGATTACCGTTTCGCTCAGCGCCAGGCTCACCGGATTGGCCGCGAAGCTGACGCCTGACCATTCGGCGGGCACGAGCGCCTGGACGATCACCGCCATGGCCGACGCCGCAGCGCCGCGCGTCTCGCGATAGTCCCGCGCTTCGGGATTGTTGTAGCTGGTCCAGCAAGCTTCGATCGCGCCCAGGACGGCGTCGGGGCCGTGGACGTCGAGAAAAGTCGAATAGAGCCCGGCGAACGAGTTCTCTGCTGAGTCTTCCCCGCGGGCTGAGGAACGCACGGCATAGGCGACCTCGGGCCCGCGAGCGGCCAAAAAATCAGAGAGCGGTCCGCGAAGGGCGTCCAGCCCCCCGCGACCGGCGAGGTCGTCGAACGCCCTGCAGGTCACGACACAGAAATCGGGAACGTCAAATCCCAACCTCTTCATAGCCACGAGCGAACGCGCCTTGCCGCCGACTACGCCTTCATCCGTGCTCGACGGATGCCACGGCGTCGTCAGGTAAGGCGCGTGCGCCATACCGGTCATCCTCCCCCATGGAGCTGCGCCGGGCTCACCCTCGCCGGCCAGAAATAGGAGGTAAGCCCACTGCACGGACCCCAGCCGTCGACATCGAAGACCCCCACGCCCTCGAAGCCCCAGAGGGCCGTGGAACTGCCGTTTCCGATGGCGGAGAACATCTGCGGCATACGCGCATGCACCACGCGACCCGCGCGGTCCGTGAATGTTACATCGATATCGCGCTGCACCCCGGTCGGTTTGTATTTCGAGCTGTGCGAGATGGATTCAATGCTTTCGAGTTCGCCGGCAATATTGATGAAGCCGTGGAACATCCGGCTGTCGCGATCGATACCAGAGACCGAGTTCTTGCCGTCTGGGCTTTGAAAGGACCACATCTTGAACTCGTGGCGGGCGTACTCCTCGGTGTCCCGCGTGCCCCAGGAATGATCGGAGTCGCCCGTCGTCGCGATCTCGTACCGCTCGCCGACGATCGCGACCTCGCCCCGCGCGATCCAGGACCGGTGATACCGGTTTTTCGCGACCCATTGCGGGGTCGGATGCACGCCGGCGCTATAGTCCACGGGCGGCGTCATGAACCCCACGTCCAGGTCTATCTGCGCGTCGAGGCCGTCGTGGAAAGAGATCCGATAGGACTTCAGCGGTTCGGTACGCACCAGACGCAAACCGCAAAGTTCGACATCGGAGAAGTCGGCGCTGATCAGCGCCTCGACCTCACGCTTGTAGCAGTAGACCCAGGCTCCATTGTCGCCCACGTAGCGATGACCTGGTGAACCGTAGGCCCGCTCATTGGCCGTCAACAGGCCGCTTTCGCCCTTGTAGATGCTGACGAGCATTCCCGACTTGAGCGGCTTGTTCGGCACCACCCAGAGATAAAACCAGGCGCCCAGCCCGTTCCGCGGATCGGCGAAGTTGAAATAGAGGCTTTCGCGCCAGAAGAACTGATCATCATGCGGGTGCCGAAGCTCGTCATTGGCTGAGAGGGCCGCGATGCTCATTCCACTTCCTTGTGGCTGGAGCCGCATCGCGCGATACGCCACGCGGCTTGGGTTGCGCCGCTATTCGCGGATTCCAATCAGGGCTTCGGCGGATCCGCAGATCGCATCGACCGCGGATTGAGCATCGAAGTATTCGGAAAGGCCCAAAAAGGCCGGCCCGCCGTTCAAGCTGAAGAGGCTCATCGCCTGGCCCAGGTGAAGCACTGGCCTGTCCGGCCTTCGATGGCGCAGCGGGATGTAGGACAGAGCTTGGCCGTTGAGCGCCCAGCAGCGGCCGGAGGCTTCCGTGAGTTCGAGATCGAAGGCCTGGTGGCGGGCTGAACTGTCGGCGTAGCGGCTCGTCAACACGACGGACTTCAGTCGGCGCACCGCCCCGTCCTCGATGACGCATCCGACGATGTCCGGTTCGGGGTCTTCGCCGCTCCAGGTCTTGCAGGCGATAAAGCCCAGACGCTCGTCGGCACATGCCCAGAACGAGCGGTCCCTATGGATGTCATGCCAGACGCGCTTTCCCCAGGAGTGATCGCGCACCCCGAGCGCATCGATTTCGATGCGTTGGTCTGCGTACGACAACCGGCCCCGGTAGGTGCAGGCCTGCTGGTAGTGACCCACGCCTTGCAGGAAGATCGCTGCGCTGGAGTCCCCGCTGGCGCTCCCGACCAGCGGACTGGTGGCTCGACAGTCCAAAGACAGGTCGGTCAGGAGCCGCGGGTTGCGCCGCATCGCCGCCCCGGGATCGACCATCTGTAGCGGATCGGCGAGATGCACCGCCTCGCCAACGAACCTGATCCTCAGATGTTCGCCTGGCTCGACCACCTCAAAGCATAGCCCGGCCGCCTCGAACCGATCATTCGCCTCTATGGCGGGACGACCCCACTGGAAGAGCATCGAGCCGTCCGGCAGGAACAGGCAGAAGGTCATCTCGGCGTGACCTTCATTCGGGCGATTGCCGATACGGACGAAGCCCCCTGTCCGTTTGGGCGTGTCGAAGAAATTGAAGAACATGCTCTCGTTGTGAGAACTAGCCTCCGAGACCGGATGCATCAGGTCGTCTTCAGGGACCAGGTCGCCAAAGACCCCGTGGCTGTGAGAGAGGTAGGTGCTCATTGGGGCTCCTCTGCGGATGCGATCGAGACGCGCATCTGGGTGTATTGGCTGAGAGCCCAGAACACGTCCGGCTCGAGGATCGAGCGTTCGCCTGTCCCGAGCGCCTCGGTGAGCGCTCGAAGGCTGCCGAATTGGCCGACGAGCTCGGCGGTAGCAACCCGGCCATCCGCATCCAAGGCGCTGGGGTGCGCGGCCAATTCTCGCTCGACCAGACGAAGTAGATTGACGGCGACCCTGACGCGGTAGCCGAGCCGCGCGTCGGAGAGGTCCTTGCGAACCTCCTCCTCCAGAAAACGTGCGACCTTGCGCACGATCTCAATGGCGTCCGGAGCATCAAAGACCGGGGGCTGCGCCTGGTTCACCCGACCCAGTGCTCCAACTCGGCAAGAACGTTGGCCTCCTGGAGGCACACGAGCCGGGCCACCGCCGCGCATTCCATGTCATCGCCTGCGCCCGCGCGGCGCACCGTCGCCTGCTCCCGGCAAACGAGCGCCCACAACGACGCTCCCCAGACCAGCCACCACCGGAACCGTTCGACATCGACCTGGGCGCCGCTTACGCCTGCATAGGCCGCGAACAGTTCGTCGAGCTCTGCAAGGCCTGCCACCGGACCGGCGCCGCCATAGCGCCAGGCGCGCTGACACAACCAGGCAAGGTCCTCGTAGGGATCGCCCAGATGGACCGTCTCCCAGTCGAGCACAGCCCGTACGCCATCCTCTCCGACGATCAGATTCCCCAGCCGAAAATCGCCGTGGACCACCGACGGGGCCCCGGCGGCCGGAGCACTGCCGGTGAGCCATTGAACAGCGCCCGACAGCACCGGGCTGGGCGCCTCGGCGCGCGAATACCAACCGCGCAGCGTTTCGATCGGGTCACGCAGCTGCAGCCCCCGAGCCAGGTCCAGCGGGGTCGAGGCGAGCTTTCCGAGGATGGCGCCACAGGTCTCTGCTAAGGTCGCTCGCGCTCCGGCGAGATTCGGCGCGCTGTGGATTCGGCGCGGGATCGACTCGCCCTCGACGAAGTTGACGATCGTGTAGGGTCGGTCTGCGCGGCGGGTATGATGGCTCGCGACCAGGCGCGGCGCCGGCACGTTGATCGCCTCGGCGATCGTCAGGCCGGCGACTTCACGTTCCATCTCCTCTGGGCGAATCCAGTCGTCGGGGTCGCATCGGAGCACGAGGCAGGATTCGCGCCCCTTGCGCCGAACGCGAAAGACCCAGTTCTCGTGGGAATTTCCACCGGTGGCGAGGTGACTGGAGATGACGCTTGGCGCCTCCCCGTCGAGGTCCAGAAGTGCGCCAACGAGCATGGCGCGGCGGGCGTCGACGGCGGGGGGGCCGTTCGAGTAGGCCTGCGTCTGCTGGCGCGCTCGCATCTGGACCCTTCCGTCGCCAAATGTGAGACTACGGTATCACTTGCCAACCTGTCCGCAAGTTGAACACGTATTGAGCACCGAAGCCGCGCGTCCGTCGGAGCGGCGGCAAGCGCGAACTCGGCCGTGCAAGGGAAAAGTCGCATGCGAGTGCTGGTGACCGGCGGCAACCGTTACATCGGCGTGGAACTCGTCACCGAGCTCGCTCGGCGCGGGCACGAGGTGACGGTCATCAACAGCCATGAGGTCCCTCTTCCGCATGGGGTGAGTCGAATCCACTGCGATCGCACCCAGCCCGGCGCGTTGGCCTCAGCGCTCGACGGCTACCGCGACGCCTTCGACGTGATCTTCGACCACACCGCATACCGGCCATCGGATATTGAGCCCATGGTCGAGCTGTTCCGTGGCCGGGTGGCGCACTACGTGTTCACGAGCTCGCAGGCGGTCTACCGGCGCAGTTACGTGCAGCCCCTGCGCGAGGATTTTCGCCGGCATGCTCCGGAGAACCCGGACCCGCGCGCGGCGTATGGCGTGGGCAAGGTCCAGTGCGAAGACCACCTGCTGAGACTTTGGGAGTCAGAGGGGCTACCCGTGACCCTTCTGCGGGTCGGCCACACGCTCGGTCCACGTAGTCCGGTGGCGAGCCGTGACCCGGCCCTCTTCGCGCGTATCGAGGCGGGCCGCCCCATCCTGATCCCCGGCGAGGGTTTCGCAGGGCTTTCGCTGGTCCACGTCCGGGACGTGGCGCGGCTCATGTCGGCCCTGATCGGAAACGAGACCGTAAGGGGGAAGGCCTACAACGTCTCTGGGTCCGAGGTGACGACGATCGTCGGGGTCGTCCATCTCATCGCGCGCGCGATGGGTGCGACCGCCGAGGTCGTGTCCGTCCCGATGGAAATCGCTCGCTCGCAGCATCCGCCGCTCCTGCATTGGGGCGAGGCGCTCGCCGGCACGGCCATCCTGTCGATCGACAAGGCCCTGCGCGAGATCGAATGGTCGCCGCAGTTTGGGATCGAGGACGGCTATCGCGACTCCTATGCATGGTACGCGCGCGAGGGGCGCAGCCGTTACGAACACGACTTCTCGCGGGACGACGTCCTGCTCGCAGCGATTGGCCGCTGACACACTGGCGCGCGCCGAAGCTTGAGGCTCAGATCAGGCAGGATTGCCGCAGTCGCGAGAGTGAGATCTCGCTAAGGCCCAGCCGCGTCATGGCCATCTGAACCGGCCCGCCGTATTCGGCGTCGACATACGCCAGCAACCGGCCGATGACGGCCGGATCGGCGCCGAGTATTACGCGCAAGACCGGCAGCGGCGTGGCTGGCAGGAGCGATGCGCCAGGTGTCGAAACGACCCCCGAGGACATCTCCCCCATATAAAAGGCCGGCGGCGTGAAGGTCTCCGTCAGAGCGTAGTCCGAGATCACTGTCGCGCGCGGCACGCCCAGAAGCGACAGCACCAGGGCGGAAGCGACGCCGGTGCGATCCTTCCCCGCCAGGCAGTTTATGGCGAGGGGAACGTCCTCTTGCGCCAGTCGCGACAGCATTTCTGTGAGCTGGGGCCGCAATGCCTCCAGGAGTTCGACATAGGTCGCCGCAAATGCGGTGACGGCTTCTGATCGCGTGGTGAGTCCGGCTAGCCTCATGAACGCGCCCGGAATGTCGTAGCTGCCGGCTAACACCTCAACGCCGCCCCTGCCGATGAACGGGTTCGGTTCTGCGGCCCGCTCCCCTGGGGTGCGCAGGTCACAGATCACCCGGACGCCAAGTGCCTTGAGGTAGTCGAGATCCTCGTCGGTGAGTCCGGTCATGAGGCCCGACCTGTAGATGCGGCCCCAGCGCACCTGTCGGCCGTCGATCGCGCGGTAGCCGCCGAGATCGCGGAAATTACGTCCCCCTCGGAGCGGCAACAGGCGCTCGGCCACCCGGGCCTGGGCATCGTTCGTCGCCAGTAGGTAGTAGGGCCGCGGAACGACTTCCCCCGAAGTCTCGGCTGTTCCGCCGCGCACCGCCCACTCGACCTGTCGCCTGCCTGCGGGCGGCGCGTCGGGGTCGCTCGAGATGTAGATCGAGGTAGGCCGAGACCTTGCATTCCAAGCGAGGCGCATCACCGTGCTCGAGATGCGGGTCGCCGAGGCGGTCAGGACGGGTGGCACCCTCATCGCAGGCCCTGCAAATGCGGGCGTGACCAACTTCGACAGTCACCCGCTCTCTTGTGACCGGATCAAGCTACCGCCTACTCCAGCAGTGCGCGGGCCCGTTCGACTTGCGCCGGAACCTGTGTCTCGAACCTCGCCACCGCAGGGTTAGCGGCCTCTCCTTTTAGGAAAGCGTCGTACAGGCCTTCCGTGACAATTATTCCCTTCCAGGTGGAAAAGACCCGATAGAACAGTTCGTTCTCCACAGCCCGGCCAGTCTGGGCTTGATATCGATCCATCATCGCGCTGCGGCTTGGAGCGCCGGGCCATGTGGTCAGATAGTTGGCAGGATTGCCGACGCCCGGCTCCGTTGCGACGCCCCACCCCTGCAGGAACCAGATGAGATCGGCGATCGGGTCGCCGAGTGTCGCCATTTCCCAGTCCAAAACCGCGCGGACCCGGGGCTCGCTCCGATCGAGGATGAGGTTGTGCAAACCGTAGTCCCCGTGGACGATCGTCGTCGCGCGCTGCTCTGGGACATGAGCGCTCACCCACGCGGTGACCACTTCCAACCGCGGCAGCCGGCTGGCGCTGGGGGTCAGCGCGAGCTGGGCCTGCCAGCGCGCCACCTGGCGCTCAAGATAGCCATGCGGCCGACCAGGCAAACCGAGCCCCGACCACTCGATGCTGTGGAGGGCAGCCAGGCAGTCGACGACATTGCCGCACGCGGCCTCCAACGCAGCCGGGTCGCGCAGGTTTTCTGGGGGTTCCTGCTGGACCACGATCCCGTCCACCCGGCTCATCACATAAAACGGCGCCCCCAGGACCGAGCGATCCTCGCACTTGGCGATCAGCTGCGGGACCGGAACGGCGGTTCCGGCCAGCGCCTTCAGGAACGCCGCTTCGCGCATCATGTCATGCGCGGTCGGAAGCAACTCGCCGGGGGGCGGACGCCGCAGCACCAAGGCCACATCGCCCAACCGTATGAACACCGTGATGTTCGAGCTCCCGCTTAGGGCGCGGCCCTCGATCTCGAGGGGATCATCGACGCCGAGCGTTTCACGCAGGAACTGTTCCAGCCGCGCGGAATTCACGCCTTCTTTCCAGGACTCTTCGGCCGGGTCCGGCATCAGCCCGACGACGTCAGGTCGAGGTACTCGGAAAGCCCCATCCCTGAGCGGCCATCGCAGGCGAACTCGGCCATAGCCCACCCAATGTGGGTCGTGAGGCCATCCCGTCGATGTCGCAACGGCGCGATGGCGACCCTGCGGCCCGAGACCTCGATCGACGTCCCATCTTCCAGATGCAACGCGAGGTCGAAACGCGTGTGGAAGAGCCGTTCGGAATCTTCGAACTCGGAACGGATCGAAGCGCCGACGATCCGGGCTATTCGACCGTCACGCCAGACGTATCCTATCACCTCGTAGAGGTCTGGAGCCGGCGTGTGCCAGGTCAGCGAGGTCGCAAACGAAAACGTCTCGTCGAAGGTGCACCACAAGGTGCGATCGGCGTGCGTGCCTTGCCATACCCGCGGCCCCCATGAGTGGTCGCGGTTTCCGCGGACGGTGAGGTTCGCGGTGCCGTCTCCCATGCGCATCCGAGCCTCGCCGCACATCGGCTGCTCGTAGTGGCCGCCGACATCCAGCCCCGGGAAGGGCCTGCCGCCGTAGAGGGGACCACCCCCTCTAAGGTTCACGACAAGATCAACATCAATAAGCGGCGATGTGGTGAACGCCGTCTTCGGGTTGGTAAGCAAGCGCGGGTCGGAAAGGTGATAGGCCTGCCCCTGAAAGCTTGCCTTCACGCGGCGAGCCGGTTCCTCGACATCCACCCGGATCCTGTCGGTCCGAAACGCCTCGTTGCCGGTGATAGCGGCGCGCTCAAAACTGAACAGGGCCGAGCCGTCGGGGAGGAACCAGCAGAAGGTCGCCTCTGCGTGGCCTTCGTTTGGTCGGTTGCCGATCCGCACGAAGCCACCGGATCGCGCTTCGAGGTCGAAGAGCGTGATCAGCGCGCTTTCGTTGAACTGCGGGTGGTCGTCGACGGGGTGCAACCCTTCGTCCACGAGCTCGACGCCTCCGACCGTGTCCGCGACGGCGACATGCATGCCCAACTCCCGGTTGGTTCTTCGTGAGGCCCCACAGCGGCCGCCGGCGCGAGCGCACGGCCAATGGAGGGCGAATTCCTAGTCCGGCCTCTGAAGGATGGACGACTGACGCCCGCTCCGGTTGGCAAGCTCCGAAGTGGAATCAATGATCGATCAGCTCATCTCGAACCTGACCGGCAGCTTCTTGGGTCCGTTGACGAAATAGGCCTGGGTCATGCCGGGCTCGCCATCGAGCTCGATCCGTTCGAGACGCGAGAACAATTCCTCGAAGAAGATACGCATCTCCAGCTTGGCGAGGTGTTGCCCGAGACAGACGTGAGCGCCGTAGCCAAAGGCCAAATGGCGATTTGGCGTCCGATCGCTGCGGAAGGTGTAAGGGTCTTCGAAGACCTCTTCGTCGCGATTGCCCGAGGCATAGCAGAGCATCAGCCAGTCCCCCTTGCCGATCCGGCGCCCGCCCAGTTCCGCATCTGCGGTCGCCGAGCGCATGAAGTGCTTCACCGGGGTCATCCAGCGAATGGCTTCGTCGATCAGGCCGGGAATGCGGGAGGGATCGGACTTCACTCGCCGGAACTGCTCGGGATCCTCACAGAGCTTCCAGATGGCGCCGGCGGTGGTCGACGACGTCGTGTCGTGGCCCGCGGTCGCGACGATCACGTAATAGCTGAGCTGCTCCAGCCCCGAGATGGGCTCTCCGTCGATTGAAGCGTTGGCGATCAGCGAAGCGAGGTCGCCGCGTGGGTTCGCCCGCCTGTCGATGCTGATCTTGTCGAAGTAGGCGTAGAAGTCATCGAGCACGCCGGTAAGCATCTTGCTCGTCTCTTCTACGCTGATCTCGGGACGGGCTATATCGGGATCCTGCGCCCCAAACAGCTCCTGGGTGAGCATGAGCATGCGCCCCTCGTCCTCCTCGGGCACGCCCAGAATCTCCATGACGACGTGCAAGGGATAGCGAAGCGCGACGTCCCGGACGAAGTCGCACCGCCCGCCGAGGCCAGCCATCTGATCGACGGACGTCTTGGCGATCTCGCGGATGCGGGCCTCGATCTTCCGCAGGTTGGGGGGCATGAACCAGCCTTGTGTAAGGGCGCGATATTTCAGGTGGTCGGGAGGGTCCATCTGGACCAGGCTTCGCACGAGGTGAGGGCTGCCCCCGGTAATTTCGCGCGCGCGGGCGTCATTGACCTGATTGACCAGCGTCGTCTGGCGGTCGCCGCTGTGGAAGAGGTCGTTTTGCCGGCTGACTTCCAGAATGTCCGCATGTTTGGTCACGACCCAGAAGGGGTCAAAGCCCTCCGGCCGGGCGATCCCCAGCGGGTTGTTCAGCCTGAGCCAGCGGTAAGCGTCGTGAATCCGCTCGTCGGCGTAGGCGCGAGGGTCCACGACGGTTTCGGCGATGTCCTGCGGAATAGTGAGGTCGGCTTCGCCCATGGCAGACGGCCCTATGTTTAGCTTCATTTTGATACCACGGTATCACTTAACGTAGGGGTCGAACAGACGCGAAAATCGACTTGCCCGCCCCCCGGTCGCCGCTCGTCTCAACCTCCAATGGAGGCGCGCCGCATCACCCGGTGGTAGTAGTCGCGGTTCCAATAGAACGAGAGGATGCCGGAGCCTTCGTGCTCGCCGCCGTTGACGGTGAAGCGGTAGTAGCAGTCGTTGTTCCACACCGTATCCCGCTCGCTCGGGTAGGAGCAGAACGTCTGCCCCTCAATGCGGGTCATGCGGTCTTCATTGTCGACGATGTTCATGACAATGCCGCGTTGAATGCCGTCGGCGTCATAGTCGGGGCAGATCTCCAGCTTGGAGATCGGCGACATCCGCTGGCCGTCCCAGATAAACCCGTAGGGGAATACCCCGCCGTCGAGCGCCACGCCCTCGAACGCATGGAACGCCCAGTCACGGCCGCACTGCCCGGCGATGTACTTGCTCTTGTAGAGTGGCTCCCAACGGCGCGGGCCCCAGGAGTGGTCGGAGTCGCCAGTCATGTTCAGCGCGTAGCGCTTGCCATCCAGAACCATCTCGCCTTGCGCCGCATAGGGCCGATGGTAACGGTCGCCCGCGAGATACTTGGGCGTTTCGTGCCAGTTGTCGATGTAGTGCCAGTTGCCGGCGAACAGATCGATCTCGACGTCGAAGTCGAAGCGCTCGCCGTCATGGAACGACAGGGTCCATTTCTTGAGTGGCTCGATGCGCTTGTAGTGCGCCACACCGGCGACCTTCAGGTCGTCCCATTCCGCGTCGGGGATCGGAACCTCGCGCCGCCAGGAATAGAGGATGTTGTTCGGCTCCCTGACCCAGCCCTTCGTGATGTAGGCGCTGATCGAGGCAAAGGGCGTGGGCGCATTGGGGTTGTAGGCATAGTAGATGGCGCCGCCCATCTCGTACTCGGGCATGTCGAAGCAGTACCACATGCTCTCGCGCCACTCCGGCAGCAGCGTGGAAGGGTGCCGAAGCTCGTCGTTCGCGCGCAGAACCATGTGAAATCCTCCTCAGACCCGCTGCAGCAGCTCGACTGCATTTTTGTCGGCGTCGCGGGCGATGGCATCGAGAGCCATGCCGGGGCGCCACGCCTGCGACACGCCGGGCTTGGCGACATCAATCATGGCGGCGACCGCCCGCCCCGCTCGCGGCGGCTCATTGGAAATCACCGGCCTGTAGGCCTTTCGGAGTGACCCGCGCGGGCCAGAAGTAGGAGATCAGCCCTGGAACTCGGCCGACGCCCTCGACGAGGTAGTCGCCCACGCCCTCGAATCCCCAGAATGACTCGCGGGAACCCGCGCCGATGAAGGAATGCATCTTGGGCATCGTCGCGCGCACCTCGCGTCCGAGCTCGTCGACGACCAAGAGGCGCACGCCGGATTGGACGCCGTCGTCGTCATAGGAGGCGGAGGTCTCGACATTTGCCGCCGAAGCAACCTTCCCGTCCTGGGATACAAATCCTAGAGCGATCTCCTTGTCGTCAACGCCCTGCTTCAAAACCGAGATCGACAGGCTGCCGTCGGCTGCTTGGAAGGACCACATCTTGAAAAGGTTCTTCGCGAATTCAACGTTGTGACGCTGGCCCCACGAGTGATCGGAGTCGCCTGTAGCCTCTACATCGAAGGTCTTCCCCCCTACCCGGAGCGAACCACTTACAGCCCAGGATCGGTGGTAGCGATTTGCGGCGATCCAACCAGGGGTGCTGTTGACGCCGTCGGCGTAGTCATAGGGCGGCGTCATGAAGCGGGCGAGAAGGTCGAAGCCGTTGTTCTCGCCGTCGTCGAACGTCAAGCGTTGGGATTTCAGCGGCTCGAGCCTCTCCAGCTTGAGCCCGAAAAGTTCGACGTCATCGAAATCCTCCGCCAGCAGATGGTCCGCATCCTTTTTGAAGCAGTAGACCCAGCGGTCACGCTCGGAGAGCCGGTGGCCGGGGGCGCTCATGGCCTCGTCGTTGACCGTCAGCTCCGGCCAGCCCCCGTGGTAGAAGCTGACCAGCATCCCAGAGGGCTTTGGCTGATTGGGCACGACCCAAAGATAGATCCACGCGCCGATCCCGTTCCGGACGTCGTTGAAATTGAAGTAGAGACTCTCTCGCCAATGAAAATCATCATTGAGCATATGTGAGTGGCGCAGTTCGTCACTTGCCTGCAAAACCATACACTTAGCCCTCGTGCGAGTGCGATATCCGAACGGCTTTCGAAAGCCGACTGCTAGTGGGCCTCAGGCGTCCATGACATCCGGATGCCGATCGTGCGCGGGCGAGGCACGATCATGCGCCCCTCCTCCCAGATCGTCGGGCCCTGCTCGTTGGTGAAGTTGTCGAGGAACCCCTGGACTTCGTACGTCGGCCGCCGGATCCCGGCGCGAGCTGACCAGATCTGCAGGACGGCGGACCGACGGCCCGTCGACAGATCTTCCTCAGAGTCGCGGTAGTAGAATGAGAGAGCCGAAGTGAACTGCATGTCGTTAAACGGCAAAGGGTGCTCGTAATACACGTCGAACGACGCGTTATTTTTAGGCACCGGCGGGACCTGCATGCCGTTGGAGAGGAACGGCAGCGCTGCGAGCACCCCCGGGTGAATGCCGTCGATCGTCGTCGAATTGATGGCGCCCGCAAAGTCCCAGGAAAGCCCGGGAATAGGGGTCTGCTGAGAAATGGTCAGCTCGAAACCATAGCCCTTCACGTCCCCGAGGTTGATCATGCCGGAGACGCCGGATGCGCCGGTCTGGAACTGGGCGTTCTTCCAGTCAATCGCATAGACCGCAGCCGAGATCCTCATCGTGTTATCGAACACGCGCCACTTCGTGCCGACCTCGTAGCTCCACAGGGAGTCGGTGTTCAGCTGGACAGGCGTGTCGACCCCAAGGACTGCCTTCAGCGACGCCACCTCAGACGCGCTCTGCAGGGCGCCGGGCCGGAACCCTTGGGCGATGTTCAGATAGATGATCCCGGACTCATTGGGGATGTAGGAAAGATTGAACCGCGGGGTCAGGTGATAGAAGGAGCCGGAAGCCCCTGCGGTCGATTGCACGAGGATCGGCGGAGTGCTTTCGATCGTAGTATTCGAGTTCTGATTGAGACTCCGATCGATCTTTGAGTAGCGCAGGCCGACCAGCGGACGGATCTTATTGTCAAAGAGATCATACGAAACCTCGCCGAAGACCGCGTATTCGTCGGATTTCACCCCAGCCGAAGAGACTGTCAGCAGGTTTGGGTTTGTAAGATTGAAGAACGTTGGCCCCTTGTCAGTTCCGTGCTGGTAGAAGAAGCCGCTGATCCAGTGAAGAGGCCCCTCGCCCTGCGATGTCAACCGCAGTTCATCCGACCACGAGTTCGTGTTGTCCTGAGACTGAACGTTGAAGCACGTGTCCACCTGGCAGCCGACCGCCAGGAGACTCGATTGCCGCGCCATGTACCCGACCGAGTTCAGGATGTTGGCCCAACCGAGGTCGTACTGCGCATCGAGGGCGCCGATCCAATACTTGCTCGGTGAATTTCCGACGCCCCGATCATCAATTTGGGCTGGGTTGGAGTGATCGACCCGGTTCGTGAAGTCCTGATGGTCGTTGTAGTACCAATACGAGGCCAGCAGCCGAAACTTATCGGTGGGCTGATAGAGCGCCTTGATGCGTGCCGAGAACACGTCCGAGCCGTTGGCGTTCTGAATCCCCAGGAACGGCGCGCTCGCATCGCCGGTCAAATGCTTTGCGCCGATGACCGCACGCACTGCAAACGTGTCGGCGAGGGGCATGTTGACCATCAGGTCGCCCTCGTAGTCGTAGCCGTGGTTCTCGACGCTTCCGCCTGACGCGAACGCCGTCAGATCGTAGTGCTTCGTGTCCGGATCATTGGTGATGACCTTGATCACGCCCCCCAGTGAACTGCTCCCGTACAGCGTGCCTTGCGGGCCCTGCAGAACCTCGAGCCGGTTCAGGTCGTAGAGATCAGCCGGCGCCGCCCAAGGAACGGTCGGCACCGAGAAGGCGAAGTTGTCGAGGTAGGAGGCGACGGTCGCGTCTCCAAGCACGTCTCCGTTGGCGACGCCGCGCAACTGGTAGACGGTCTGGGACGAGTTGGTTTGTCCCTGAAGCGAAGCACCGGGGATCTTGGTCAGCGCGGTCGTTATCTCGGTTATGCCCTGCCGCTGGAGCGTCGTGCCTGCCAGGGCCTGCACGCTGGTGGGGACAGTGAGAATGTCCTGGTCTCGCTTCTGGGCGCTGACGATCACCTCCGAGACTGTGTTCGAAGCTGCCGCCGTGGTGCGGCTGGTCTCCTCGGCCATGGCGGCGGCAGACACGCTGGTGAAGAGGAGGGACAGGCCGGCAAATCTCAGCGCGCACAGGCCGGAGGCGCGTGCATTGAACACGGGACCCATTGGTTTTCTCCCCGTCGGTTTATCTTAAGACCGTTGTCTCATATTTGTACCCAAGTTACGGTAGTGTCAATTCGAAGTCGCCAAGGCCGATGGGTGGGAACTACTTGCCGATCGTAGCTGCGGCCTCCCCCACCCGGAGGGACCGACGCATTGCGGGATGCGTGCTTGAGCCGGCTAAGCGTTCTGTGGCGGCTATGGCTTTTCGGAGAAAAAAAGCTCAGGGGTATCGCCGCCGGCCCCCATGCTAGGCGCCTGGACCGGGAGGGTGGTCTACGATGTTTGGGAACTTACTCGCGTTCAGCCGGGCGGGGTCCTGGTGGCGCCAGCCGGATTCGTCGTGGACGCTTTTGCGGTCGGGCGGTCTAATCCTTGAGACGGACGCCGCGCCCGCATCGTGGTCTCTTCTGCCGAGGATTTGGGCTGCCCCATGTCGCGGCCGTCGAGCCGGCGAGCCAATGCTTCAACGACGCCGATCTTGTTGAACTATCAGGGTCGACCGAAACGATTCACATCATTCGACCGTCCTCGGCAGAGCAGACCACTGCCGAACTCCCTTGACTGACACCGGTGCGCCGATCGGTCGAACTACCTGAAACGAGACTACTCAGCAGCGAATCGAGATGAACCGAGCCGACACCACCGACCAACGACCGAAACCGCTCGGCATCCGCGAGCGAAATCGCATCCGCACCTACAACGACATTTATGACTCAGCGATGCTGCTCTTCGAGCGCAAAGACTATGAGGACGTCACGGTCGACGAGATCTGTGAGGCGGCGGGAATCAGCAAAGCCACGTTCTTCCGCTACTTCACGAACAAATTCGGGCTCGTTGACGAGTTCAACCAGCGGATAGCCCGCAAGATTGAGGTCGACCTCGAGAAGAGAACCAGGTCTGCTTCTGAGTCCCTGATCGCCGCCACCGACACGCTCTACGAGGAATGGCTGCATACGGCAGTCCAGATGAGAAACCTCACCCAGGAATTCCTCCGATCCGGCGTCCGGGTCTCGCCGGAAAATGGCGCGGATCCCATGGCCCGCAATCTCATCGCTCTGCTCAGCCGCGTGATCGCCGACGGGCAGAAATCAGGAGAATTCATCCGCGAGGCGGACCCGCAACTGGTCGCATCGATGGTCGTCTACGCTTGGGGCATGGCGACCAGCCTCTGGTTCGCCCATGACGATCGCGTCGAATTTCGTCAGCTCCTGAGGTCATTGGTCAATGTCATCGTACGCGGGCTCGTGCGATCTCGTGACGCCAAGTCGTGAGACTGAAATTCGCTGAATAACGCTGCAGCGAGGGGCGAGCGATTCGCCGCCCCAGCACCTCACCGGCCAGGCGGAAAGGCCGACGGCCAAAGAAGGATGGTCTGTCGGGTCACCAGGATGTCGCCGCGGTTGAGCCGGCCGGGTTAGGCCACATCGTAGATCGCCCGGGCCGGAGGTCGCGCTTTGCCCGAACCGTCGGCAGGCCCGACAGCGAGCTGTCGCCGGCGGAACGTGTCCAGTCGTCGCCGCTGGCACATCCCCGACGAAGGAAGCTGGGCGGCTCCTCCCTACCGGGGAGGGTCCACTCCCAACAGCAAATCTGAATCCGCATAGCGGCTGCGCAGTCGGCGCGGCGACGAGACGGGCTCGAACGCAAGACCTGCAAATCGCTCTTTACCGAATTCTCCATTTCCTTTGTCGATACCATGGTCTCATATTAAGACGCGAAATCAAAATTTGCCCAGGCCTCGCAAGCGCCTGGCGGGAGAGGTCGACCATGGCTCACGTCATCGCGTTGAGCGAAGCCACCCTCGGAATGGCGGGAGTGATCGGAAACAAGTCTGCGGGGCTGGCCGAACTCCGGCAGGCCGGTTTTTCGGTGCCGGACGGTTTCTGCATCACCACCCGCGCCTACCGTGAGCGGCAAGAGACAGGCTCGCCTACCGAAGCTGCGCGGGAGGAGATCCTCGCAGCGTTCAGTGGCATGAGGACGCCGGTCGCGGTGCGCTCCTCATCGCCCTCTGAGGACCGCGCCGACGCCTCGTTTGCGGGACAGTACGACACCATCCTCGGTGTACGAACGCCCGAGGCGTTGATCGAGGCCTTAGAGCGCTGCTGGCGATCGGCGAGTTCAGCGGCCGCGACGGCCTATCGGACCGCCCAGGGCGACGAAGGCGGCGTGGAAATGGCCGTGCTGGTCCAAGAGTTGGTGCCGGCGACGGCCGCAGGCGTGCTCTTCACGATCCATCCGGTGACCGAGCGCACCGACCAGATGGTGGTGAACTCCAACTTCGGATTTGGTGAATCGGTGGTCTCGGGCCGCGCCGAGCCCGACACCTTCGTTATCGACAAGGCGACGGGAGCGGCCGCGGAAACGGTGCTGGGCGCCAAGCGGGTCACGAGCGAGCTCACCGAGCAGGGCGTCGTCGAGGTTCCCGCTCAGGATGGGCGACAAGCCACCCCAAGCCTCTCAGCGAACCAGCTTCGGCAGCTGGCGGACGCCGCGCGGCGACTTGAGGACTGGTTCGACTTCCCCATGGACGCGGAATTTGCCTTCGAAGGGGACACGCTCCACATGCTGCAGGCGCGGCCGGTGACCACGGGCGGGGGCGCATACTTCACCGGTCTGCTCGACCAGTGGGTCCGCGACCGCGGCCTGGAGACCGACCCGGAGGCGATCTGGGCGCGCGGCTCACCGCTCTCAGGGATGCCGGTGACCCCGCTCTACTATTCGGAAATGGCGGCATTCTTCTCCGACATGTTTCCGGAGGTCGCGGGACTCCATGGCGCCACGGCGGGCAAGCGACGAAGCGTCCGCTACTACAATGGATACAGCTACTCCGACGTGACCTTCGCCAGCCGCGCCGATCCAGGCGGGGCGCTCAAGCCTATTGGCTTCTTCAGCGAGGCATGGCGGTCGAACCTTGCCATTGCGGCCCGCTATCCCTCGACATTGTCGTTCTGGGCGAACATCGACCACTACTATCAGAAATGGCATGACGAATGGCTGCCGGGGCTCGATCTGCACCGGCCCGACTACGCGCACGCCCAGCCGGGGCAAATTCGAAGCTTCATCGAGTACGTCGAAACCCAACGCCGGGAACGTAGCATCGTGGCCGCGCTCGGCGTCGGATACGCCGGAGACTATCTCGGATTACTGGTCCACCTCGTGGAGCGCTGGGCGCCTGGCGCCGATCCGGACACGGTGGGCGTGCTCACCAGCGGGCTGAGTGAATCCCTGACCCACGATGAGAACCTCGACCTGTGGCGCCTGGCGAAGTCGGCGGAGGCAAGGCCTGCGGTCCGCGACGTGATCCTGAGGAGCGAATATTCGAGCATCGCAAGCGTGAGCGGCGGGCCTGACTTCCTGTCTGAACTCGGCGCCTTCCAGGCCAAGCGCCCCCACCGCGGATGTTCGGACAGGGATCTCTACCAGCCCCGATGGGGGGACGACGCGGCGCTGTTGCTGAACCAGATCGGCGCCATTCTCAGGCTGGGTGAACTTGCGGACCCGGCGGTGGCGCACGCCAGGACGGCTCTGCGACGCAGGAAGCGCGAACTCGAAATACTGGAGCAAGTGGGGCGTGGCCGCCTCGGCGCCTTGCGGGTCGCTATCTTCGAAGGCGTGCTGCGGGCCGCCCAGCGCTATTGGATGCAACGCGACAACCAACGCCACACGTTCGACCACTACTTCTGGGAATTGCGTTGTGCATATCGGGCGCTCGGGGCCCGGTTGGCGCAGAGCGGCGCTCTTGAGGACGCCAAGGACGTCTTTTTTGCAGGAAAAACCGAGCTCTACGCGCACCTGGACGGCGCCCTGAGCGCGGCGCGGCTACGCTCTCGCGCCGCCTGGCGGCGGCCCTGGTGGGAAAAGGTGTCTCAACAAGAACCCCCGCCATTTCTCAAGGGCAACCAGCCCCACGATCCCGGCTTCGCCGCAGAAGCCGGCGAGGGCGATCTGAGCGGCACGGGGGGGGCGCCCGGCGTGGTCACCGGCCCGGTTCGCCACGTCAGAACCTTGGCGGAACTCGGCTCAGTGGGACCAGGCGACATCCTCGTAACTCACGCGATCGATCCGGCCTGGACTCCAGTCTTCGGCATCATTGGCGGCGTGATCTCGGAAGAAGGAGGCATGCTCTCCCACGCAACGGTGCTTGGTCGGGAGTATGGACTGCCCGTCGTGATCGGCGCGAGGGGCGCCACGTCTCTTCTGACGGACGGCGACCTGGTCAGGATAAACGGCACCACAGGCGTCGTAATGATCGTCGAGGGCCAGTCTGCGAACAATGGGAACAGCGCTCAGAGCGGCGGGAAGCCGTAAGCTGACCGGGTGCTGATACGGGCGATCTCGCCCGCGGAACGCGGCTGTCGCGCTCTCTTGACAAAAGTATACCGTGGTCACAACTTCTGAATCCAGTCTTACGATTGGATCTGACGTCAACGGCTAAGGGCGGCGATCCGGGAACGGGGACGGATGATCATTCCACGTCCCCGACCACTGGCGCCCTGCCCGCGGTCGACGTCCCTAAGTCGGATGCCGGTACAATCCCGCCTCCCGCGCTTGTCCGGCGGTTGTCTACATATGGGGTAACGCCATGGTGCTTCGCGCTGAAGACGAACTACGCCATCCCTCCACGGGCCGCCAAGGCTGGCGCGAAAGTATGTGGTACTGCTTCGACATGCCCGAGCATGAAATGGGCGGCGCGATCTACTATGCGTACTACCCTCACGAAGAGAAGCCGCACTGCACATTGTTCGCCTACCTAACCCAGGGCTGGAATCGCGAGCCCAATAAGTTGCTCTATTCATTCTCCAAGGAACTTCCCATTCCGGAGGCCGAGTGGGACGACATGAGGGTCGGCGGCATCGCTCACTACAAGCGCATCGAACCCCTGAAGAAGTGGAAGCTCTCGTTCCACGACGGCGAACGCTTCGACTTCGATGTCGACATCGATCTCTTCGCCGGCAACTGGCACTACATTGACAACTGGCACGAAACGCCCAAGTACCTCGCGGGCGATCGCTACCACCGTCCCTACCACGCCATGGGCGAGATGGTCCTCGACGGCAAGCGCTATGATCTTGATATGACAGGCGATTCCGACCACTCATGGGGACCCCGAAAGTGGGAGCCGCTCTACAAGAGCAAATACATCGCCGGCCAGTGCGGCCGCGACTTTGCGTTCCATGCTTTTGAAGGGGTGGCGCTGGACGGCGGCGTGTTCCCGTATGGCTTCGTCTGGGACGGCAAACAGATGTCGCCAATCAGCACCATGGAGATTTGCCCGGACTATGACGCTGACGGCATCCAGCGCGGGATCGTCATGAACATAGTCGACAACGAGAGCCGCAAGACGCGGATTGAAGGCAAGTCGTACTGTTCCGCTCCAACAGAGAGCGGCGATGTCTGGAATAATGACTGCTACTATAACTTCACCGTCAACGGCGGTGAGCATTCCGGATCTGGCATCCTCTCATTCTATTGGAACAAGGACTACTACCATAAAGTCCTGAAGAGCTCTTCCGGTGCTTGAGCTCTCCAAAGGCTCCGTCGACATCGGCATCATGGTCGCCGACGAGGCCGGCCAGCAGCGCTTCTACGGTGAGGCCCTCGGCCTTCCGTTCATGGGAAAGGTCGAGCTCCCCAATGGAAAGCTGCTGATCTATGCCTGCGGGGACACCCTTTTGAAGCTCTACGTTATCCCCGACATGGGGGCGAAAACGGCGGCATCGACACCGAGCGCCGGGATCACCTACTTCACGATCAACGTCGCCGACATCAAGGCCGCGGTCGCCCGGCTTGAGGCCGGCGGCGTGGACGTCCAGCCGATCGGTGAGTTCGATGCCGGCGTAACGCTTGAGCCGCCGGTCGGCCGGGTGAAGGCTCTCTACGCCATCACCGCCGACGCTGACGGCAACATGGTCGAGCTGCTTCAGAGGATTTAGGTGGGCATGATGAGTTCGAAGCTTGCCCGCCTGGACGGTAGCTGGAGGGCGAACCGGGCGGCGCCGAGCATCGATCACCGCCCAGTCGGCCGTCTCAGTCCTGGCCGTTTTCCCAAGGCAGCAACACGATCTTGATGCACTCACCGGCATGCTGGTCGGCGATGGCGCGGTTGATCCTCGAGAGCGGATAAGTGGTCACCAGCCGGTCGAACGGCAGGCGGCCTTGGCGGTAGTGCTCGATCAATTCAGGGATGAAGACATCGGGTTCGCTATCACCTTCGATGATGCCCTTGACGGCGTGGCCGAAGGTTATCGCCTTGATCATCAGGCCGGGCATAGGGGCGTCAGGTGGCGGAATGCCGACGACGCCGAGCGTGCCGTGCGGACCAAGGCAATCCATGATCGCTTGCAGGATGTCTGGCCGCCCTGTCGTGTCGAAGGCGTAGTCGACACCGACCGGCTCGATCGCCCGCACCGCCTGCTCGAGATTTGACGCCACGCCGGGATCAATGACGTCGGTGGCGCCCAGCTCTAGCGCCAGCTCCCGCCGCGCCTTGTGGGGCTCCAGGACAATGATGCGCGAGCAGCCATTTATCACGGCTCCCATCACGGCGCTCAGGCCGACCGCGCCACCGCCGGTGACGAGGAGGCTTGAGCCCGCTTCGCATCTCAGGGAGCGCATAATCCCCCCCGCACCGGTCTGAACGCCACAACCAAGCGGCCCCATCAACTCCAGCGGCACATCGTCAGGCACCTTCACGACGTTGCGTTCGTAAGCCAGGGCGTAGCCGGCCAGCGAAGACTGACCAAAGAAGTTGCTGACCACGGCCCCGTTTTGGCTGTGGATGGCCTTGCTGCCGTCGAGGCGCGCGCCTGTGTAGTTGAGCTGAGGCATCGTGTGACAATAGGCAGGCTCGCCACGTTGGCAGCGAGGGCAGGCGCCGCACGAGCGGAATGTAAGCGCGACCCGGTCACCGGGGGCCACCTTGGTGACGCTACCCCCCACCCGTTCGACAATGCCGGAGCCCTCGTGGCCAAGCACCGCCGGGTAGCCGAAGCCCATGCCGCCATCCCTGGCGACGATGTCGGTATGGCAAAGTCCGACCCCAACGATACGGACGAGAATTTCGTCTTCGCGCGGCGCATCGAGCGTCACCGTCTCGATGCTGAAATCGGCCTGGGGCGCCCGCGCAACCGCCGCAACCACATCCATGGTGTCCTCCGCTCCGGCCTCGCCAGTCCGCTGCTGGAAAACAATACCCCGGTATCAGAAAAATCTATACCTCGACGTCAGAAGCTGCAACGCTGGGGGCAAGGGCTACGACCGCCCGGAGGCGAAATCGGCCGACCCGAACCCTGCCGGCGTGGCCAAGCCGGAACGCTACACCACCCCAGACTGACACACGATCATTGCGACGACGCCTCGCCGAAGGGCGAAGCCCCAGATTGTCGAGGATCCCTCCATGGACTTTGCTCTTCCCCCAGGGCTGACCGCCTATCTGGCCGAACTGGGCGCCTTTGCCTCAGAGCGCGACGGACGTCGCACGGCCATCCAATGACGACGCCGGCCTCGCCGGGATCGGGCGTCACGCTCTACGACCACCCGCTGTCCCCGTACGCACAAAAAGTCCGCATTGCTCTGCGAGAAAAAGCCGTGCCGTTCCGCTCCCTTCTGCCCAGCGGGGTTGGGTCGGGCGCAGCCGAGCCGGACTTCTCCGCTGCGAGTCCCCGCGGCGAGGTGCCCGCACTAATCGATGGGGCGGTCCGCGTCTTCGATTCCACCATCATACTCGAATATATCGAGGACAAGTGGCCGACCCCGCCCCTTATGCCCGCGACGCCTGGTGAGCGGGCTAAGGCCAGGATGCTCGAAGAGGTCATGGACACGCACTATGAGGCCATCAACTGGGGCCTGGGAGAAATCCGTTTCTTCAAACGTGCGGAAGGAAGCATTGCGGCGCGTCTCGAGGCCGCCGCAGCGAAGCAGACACGCGGATTCTTCTCATGGCTGGAAGTCCAGTTGGACCGCCGGGAGTGGTTCAATGGTGAGCGATTCGGCTGGGGGGACCTTGCGGTCATCCCCTATCTGAATGGGTCGGCGTCGCACGGTTTTCGACCAGATCGTCAGTCAGCGCTGGAGGCCTGGCGCCGGCGCGCGAACGCCAGGCCCAGCGTCAGGGAAACAGGCTTGGAGGCCGCCGGCGCCATTGGCGCAATGCGCGACGCCGCCACGCGGCTGAGCGGCGGGACAATGCGGCGGGAATATCGCGATCACCGACTTGAGTGGATGATCAAGTCCGGCGGGCTTGAGGTGGTCGCAGAGGGGCTTCTGCAAGATAACATCCGGTTCGGTCCGGACTTCTCTTAGGTCTTCACCGGCTGCAGCAGGCCGCGGATGATCAGTTGAACAAGGGCCCGCACGGTATCACGGAATTCCTTGCGGTCATCGTGAGCGAACCACCTCGCCGTTCCCATGGTCCAGGCCTGCACGATCATCGGCGCGACGAGCTCCGGATCGACACCGGACACGAATTCCCTGCGCTGCTGACCAGTCCGGATCGCGGCGACGAGCGGCACAAGCATGTTCCGGGTCATCGGGTCGGCGATATTGTCCGGAGACATCTGGACCCCTGAACGCAGGAATTCCTCAGCCAAATTCCGCATCTGTGAGGCGCTCTGCAACCATTCCTCATAGAGAATGTCGGTGGCTTTCATCAGCGCGTCGGAAGCCGACATGCTCTCAAAATCGACAGCCGCTGAAATCTTGGCGGCGATCCGCTGGTTGAATTCATCCACCAAGCCAAATTTACTCCCGTAGTATCGGAAGAATGTAGCCTTGCTGATGCCAGAGGCTTCGCAGATTTCATCGATCGTTACGTCCTGATACCCGCGCCGAATAAAAAGCTCCATAGACGCTTCATAGATATCGTCGTGGGTACGCAAGCGATTACGCTCACGGATGCTTTGCGGCCTCAGTTGATCGGACAAAGGACTTGGGCTTCGTTACGGACACGGCGGGCTGCTACCATCCTTCGGAACTGCACGCCAGCTATGAATTCTCCGTAACATATTTAGACTATCGAATCTAAATGATACTATCGTATCACTTATCGAACGGCCGCTCTGTCGGGGCGGTATTGGGAGGCAGGTGAACGTGCATTCGCCAGTTCGGTACGCACCGGCGCGCATCGTCACTGGCCAGTCATGACGAGCGCCGTCCAGCCCGCCGAACAGGCGCTCCCGCGCCGGATGAGCCTGAGCGGGTGGAGTTGGGCGATATTTGAAGGTGGGCGCGACCCCTACCTCATTCTGGTCTCCGTCTACATTTTCATGCCCTATTTCACCTCGGTGATTGTCGGCGACCCGGTTCGCGGCCAAGCCATGGTGGCCAACTTCGCCAAGGGCGCAGGCGTGATCGTCGCTCTCACGGTGCCGCTGCTGGGGTCATTGGTCGACCGACTGGGCGGTCGCAAACCCCTCCTACTTCTGGTGACGGCAGTCTCGGTCCCCTTGATCGCAAGCCTATGGTGGGCCCGTCCCGACGGCTCCGGACTCTCGGTCATGACGATACTGTTCGTCGCGACGACTCTGAATATCCTGTTTGCCTACTCGTCAGTCATCCACAACGCGCTCCTGGTGCGCGCGGCCGGTCCGCATACCGGCCGGGCGTCAGGCATGGCGCTGATGCTGGCGAACCTCGTGGGGCTCGTAAGCCTCGCTTTCGTCCTGTGGGCCTTCGTTCTGCCTGGCAAGACCGATTGGAGCCTCATTCCGGCCACCCCTCTCTTCGGCCTGGATTCGGCGATGCACGAGCCTGACAGGGCTGTGGCCTGGGTGACGATGGCGCTGCTCATCGCAGGCGCTATTCCGCTTGTGTTGTTCACGCCGGATGTGGAGACGACCGGCGCCCGCCTGGGCGAGAGCATTCGCCAGACCTTTGGTGATCTCGTCGGCATGCTGCGTGCGCTGAAGGGCGAGCGAAACGTCACGCTCTACCTCGTCGCCCATATCTTCATCTCCGACGCCATCGGGGCCGTCGCCATGTTCCTGGGCATTTATGCCGCCGGCGTTATGCAGTGGGGCGTTCTGCAGATGCTCGTCTTCGCCATTTGGCAGAGCTGTTTTGCAAGTCTCGGCGGCTTGATTGGCGGACAGATCGACGAACGCTGGGGGCCGAAAGTTGCGCTGCAACTGGCGCTGCTCGGCGCTCTGGCTTCGACGGCCGGGATCATCGGCATGTCCAGGGACCGGATACTCTATGCCTGGGACTACGATCGCGTGCAGGGCGCCGCATGGAGCGTCGGGCCATTCAGCGTGAGCGCACCAGAACTGATCTTTCTGCTGTTTTCCGGCGGCGTAGTTCTGTGGGCGACCGTCGCTGCCGGCAGCGGGCGCACGTTGCTTCTGCTGATCACCCCGCGGGACCGCAGTGGCGCCTATTTCGGCCTTTTCGCCCTCGCCGGGACCGTCACGGCCTGGCTCGGTCCGATGCTCGTGGCGATGTTCACGGCCGCCTTCGCCAGTCAGCAGATGGGCTTCGTTCCCGTCGCCGGCTTGCTCGTCCTGGGCTTGGTCTGCATCCACTTGGTGTCGACGCCGAAGCACAGCGCTTGAGAATGCCGCTGCGCAAGCCGCCACCGACCAATAAGCGTGACCTGCGGAAATCGATCGGTGATCGCCGCGATTGTCGACGCCACTGAAGCAGAAGTCGGCTCCGCGCGCGGCGCGCCTGCAGCATTAGCCGTTGGGTCAGCGCCACGGCGATTTCGGCGGCAGCAAATCCGTCACGTCGTTGATGTAGAGATGGCGGATGGACCGTCGCCTATTTCTGACACTCGCCGGTGCGAGCCTATTGCGGGCATCCGAGGGATCCGCTGCTCCGGCTCGGCTGGACGCAAGCGTAGAGCGGCTTGCAGACTCGAGGGTGCAGGTCGGGTGGTCTCCGATAACGACACCCGTTTCGATCCTCGTCTCAGACACGCCCGACACGCCACGCGATCGTCTGCGGCGGGTGGAAGGCCAAGCCCGCTCGGGCCATGTCGAGGTCGCAGCGCCACGCACGCCGCGGCCTTATTTCCTGCTGCGGGCGGCGGACGGCGAGCAGACACGGGTAGCCGAGCGGCTGCTGCCCCTACGTGGTGGCCGCAACTTCCGCGACCTGGGCGGCTACCGGACCACTGACGGGCGGCAGGTTCGCTGGGGCCGGCTCTACCGGTCGGGCGTCATGACCGGCTTCGAGCCCGACGACATGGCCTACCTCCAGAGCCTCGGGGTAGCGGTGATCTGCGATCTGCGCAGTCCGCAGGAGCGAGCGCGTGAGCCCAGCCCCTTCCTGAAGGGCGGCGGCGGTCCCGCGGTGATCAGTTATGAATACCCAATGGCCAGCACCGCCGAGCGCATGGCCGGGGCGAAGACCCGTGCCGACGCCGTCCAGGCTTTCGCCGAGTCGTACGTCCATTACCTCGACATGCTGGGGCCGAACTACACGGACATGTTCGCCCGGCTTGTGCGCGGAGAGGCCCCGCTGGCTGTCAATTGCACGGCCGGGAAGGATCGCTCAGGCGTCGCCTCGGCGCTAATTCTGTCGGTGCTGGGCGTGCCTCGGCAGACAGTCATCGCAGACTATGCCCTGACTGAGACCTATACGCCGCCGTCCTTCTATCTGAAGCAGGCCTCCGAACCGTCGAAGCCGGGCGCTATCAGTTCAGAGCAGGCAAAGTCGCTGTCGCGCCTTCCACCCGAAGTGCTGCAAGTCTTGATGGGCTCGGACCCGGACGTGATGCGCGAGGCCCTGGGCGAGATCGACCGGCGCTACGGCGGCCCCGTCGCACTGGCCAAGGCCCGGTTCGGCCTGACTGACGGCTCGATCGCCCAGCTTCGCCAGAGCTACCTGATCTGACGCACGGCCCCGTGGCTCAAGGCTCGCCCGAGCCTACCTCCAGCACGACCTTCACGCAGTCACCGCGATGCTGAGCGGCGATCGCCTCGTTGATTTCGGCGAACGGGAAAACCTGCACCAACTTCTCTAGAGGCAGGCGACCGGCGCGCCACAGCTCCACGAGGCGCGGCAGAAAGACGTCGGGGTCGCTGTCGCCCTCGATGATGCCGCGAACGGTCTGGCCCAGCATAAGCACTGTTCCCAGGGCGCCCGGCATCGGCGCCCCCGGCGGTGGAATGCCGACAATCCCGAGAACACCTTTCGGCGCCAAGGCCGACATCACCGCCGCATGGATGTCGGGCCGCCCTGTGGTGTCGAAAGCGAAATCGACACCGTTCGGGACGATCGCGCGCACTTGCGCGGCGAGATCGGTGTCCGCCCCCGGGTCGATGACGTGCGTCGCCCCGAGCTCCAGCGCGAGATCCCTGCGCGCCGCCATGGGTTCGACAACGATAATCGGGGCGCAACCCTGGTGCGCGCCGCCCATCACCGCCGACAGGCCGACCGCGCCGCCGCCCGTCACAAGAAGCGAGGAGCCACGCGGACAAGCCAGGGCGAGCATCACCCCGCCCGCGCCGGTCTGCACCCCGCACCCCAGCGGCGCGGCCAATTCGAAGGGCATGTCAGGCGGCAGCTTCACGACATTCTGCTCGTAGGCTAGCGCATGGCCGGCGAAGGAGGACTGCCCGAAAAAGTTCGAGGACACCGCTGCGCCGGCCTGGCGGATCGCCTTCGAACCATCGGGTCGGGCCCCGACATAGTTCAGGGCAGGCATGGTGTAGCAGTACGCTGGATCGCGGCCATGGCACCGCTCGCATCGGCCGCAGGATCGGAACGTCAGGGCCACGCGGTCACCTGAGGAGACCTTGGTGACCGCCGCGCCGGTTGCGATCACCACGCCCGCGCCCTCGTGGCCAAGGACGGCCGGCATCGAAAGCGGCATGGCGCCCTGCTGGGCCACGAGGTCTGTGTGGCACACCCCGACGGCGGCGATCCGGACGAGGATCTCATCATCGCGCGGCGCGTCGAGCTCCACCTCCTCGATCGTGAACGCCGCCCCCGGCGATCGAACAAGCGCAGCCATGGTCTTCATGTGGATGCCTTTGGCGCAGCGTGTCGGCGCGGGCTCGCCAGCTTGACCGCTTTCGCCACGCGTCAGGCCATTTCGAAGCGTAGTGGCAGGCTCTTCGGGCCGTTTACGAACACGGCCTGGGTCTGCGCGGGCTCGCCCGCCAGCTCGATCCGCTCAAGCCGGGCGAACAGCTCCTCGAAGAAGATCCGCATCTCCAGCTTGGCCAGATGCTGCCCCAGGCAGACATGTCCGCCGTATCCGAAGGCCAGGTGGCGGTTCGGCTTGCGGTCGATGCGGAAGCGGTATGGGTCTTCGAAGACAGCTTCGTCACGATTGCCCGAGGCGTAACAGAGCATCAGCCAGTCACCCTTTGCGATGTGCCGGCCGTTCAGTTCAGTGTCGGCTGTGGCCGATCGCATGAAGTGCTTCACAGGCGTCACCCAGCGGATCGCCTCGTCCACCAGGCCGGGGATGAGGGACGGATCGGCCTTCACCCTGGCGAACTGTTCCTGGTCCTCGCACAACTGCCAGATCGCGCCGGCCGTGCTCGACGAGGTCGTGTCGTGGCCAGCGGTCGCAACGATCACATAGTAACTTAGCTGCTCGAGGCCGCTGATCGGAACGCCATCAATGGTGGCGTTGGCGATCAGGGTCGCCAGATCGCCCTTGGGAGATGCCCGGCGTTCGGCGCTGATGCGCTCGAAATAGGCGTAGAAGTCATCCAGCACCGCCCCTAACGCGTCAGCGGTCTGCTCCTGGGAGTCCTCGGCGGCGCGGGCGGTGTCGGGATCCTGGGGACCGAAGAGTTCCTGGGTCAGCATCTGCATGCGCGCCTCGTCCTCTTCCGGGACGCCCAGGATCTCCATGATCACATGCAACGGATAGCGCAGTGCGACATCCTTGACGAAGTCGCAGCGCCCGCCGAGCTGAGCCATGCGCTCGACGCTCGCCCGGGCGATTTCCCGGATCCGCGTCTCCAGGGTGCGCACGTTCGCCGGCATGAACCACGCCTGGCTGAGCAGGCGATACTTGGGATGGTCGGGGGCATCCATCTGCACGAGACTGCGCACGAGATGGGGTGAGCCGCCCGTCTTCTGGCGCACGAGGGCGTCGGTCGCCTGATTGGTGAGCGTGGTCTGCAGATCGCCGCTGTGGAACAGCTCGTTCTGGCGGCTGACCTCCAGGATATCGGCATGGCGGGTGGCCACCCAGAATGGATCGTAACCTTTGGGCCGCGCCACGCCCAAGGGCTCGTTCTGGCGAAGCCACCGGTAGGCGTCATGGATCCGGCCATCGGCGTAAGCCCGTGGATCGACCAAGGTCTCGGCGACATCGTCCGGCAAAGTGGGACCTGCGGTCATACATCCTCCCACGATCCGCGAGCGCGATGATTTAACTATGCGATTAATTCCCGGAGCCGCAAGCCGTTAGGTGCTTGCACCGCCTCGGCGGACATATTTAATTGCACGATTAAAGTCAGTGCGCTGGAACAGGCGCAAACTGCGGGAGGACGGCCGAAATGGTGCTTAGGGCGGACGACGAATTGCGCCATCCTTTCAGTGATGACTATCACTGGCGCGAAAGCGTCTATTTCAACTTCAACGACGTCGAAAACCAGATCGGCGGATGGATCTACTACTGGGTGACCCCGAACCGCGAGGCGCGGACCGGCATGCTTGTGAGCTTCTACCACGGCGCCAACCCACGGACGGATGGCGGCCAAGCGGCGCTGACCTCGCCGGACCATGTCCTTCGCGACGGCGACAACTGGCTCTACTTCTACAACAAGGACGGCGAAGCCCTCGAGCCGGCCAACTTCGACGCCGTCGATTTTGGCGGGCTGAAGCTCAGCCGGCTTGCACCCCTGAAGTCCTATGCCCTCAGCTTCGAGGACGACGTCGGCAACGGGTTTGATCTGCGGGGTGAATTTCTGACGGCTCCCTACGATTACGCCGACGGCGTCCATCCCACCCCTGCCTTCATCGCCCTCAACCGCTACCATCGCGCCTGGAAGACCAAGGGCGAACTGCGACTGGCCGGCCGCGTCTACGCCGTCGACTGCACCGGCGATTCCGACCACTCATGGGGAACCCGCGATGCGCCGACCTTCGGCTCCAACCTCTTCAAGATGTGGTCATTCCGTACGGCGGATGGCCGGGTGATGATCTCTGTCCTGAAGCAGGGCGTCGGCGGCGTCGCCAGCGGTGAGACCCTGGCGCTCGGCTTCGTCTCTATCGATGGCGAGATGAGCTCCGCGGCCAACGTGGAGACGAGCGCAGAGTACGATGCGGCCGGCGTGCAGAGCCGGATCGCACTGAGGGTCACCGATGCGCTCGGCCGCACCGTCACGGCGAGCCTTGATCGGATGCATTCCTACCTCGGCTACGGGCAGGCGTTCTGGGGCTTCGAAGGGGTCGGCCAATATCAGGTGGAGGGCCATGGCGAGGCGCCCGGCCTCGTCTCCTACTTCTGGCCCGAGCACGTGACCGGCGCCATGCTCCGTGCCGGCGAGGTGGCGTGATCGACGCGGCTAACCGATCGACGCCGCAGGAGGTTGGCGGCAAGGCGGCGTCGCTGCTTCGGCTGCAGGCTGAAGGCTGGCGGGTGCCCCCGTTTTTCGTGATCCCGGCGGAGACGCATCGCCAGCATTCCGACGGCCGGGTCCCACCAGCCCTGGCCGCGCAGATCACCGCCCAGTGGCGGGCGCTCGGCGGCGACACTCACCCGTTCGCCGTGCGCTCATCCGGCGTCGCGGAGGATTCCGCCGACAACTCTTTCGCCGGCGTCTTCACGACCGTACTCGATGTCCGGGGCGAAGCGGCGTTGATCGCCGCGGTCGAAGCCTGCTGGGGTTCCCACCGTAGCCCTGAGGCGGCCGCCTACCGCGCGGCGCGCGCCATCACCTCCGACGACGCGATGGCTGTCATCGTCCAGCGGATGATCGAGGCCTCCTGGTCGGGCGTCTGCTTCACCGCCGACCCGCTCACCCAGGCGCTCTCCGTCACGGTCGTCAATGCCGTGCGCGGTGGCGCCGACAAGCTGGTCTCAGGCCTCGTGAACCCGGACACCATCCGCCTCAATGGAGCGAGCGGCGAGATCCTTGAACGCAGCGGAGCGGCGGACGAGCGAGTGCCGAGATTCATGCTCGACGAAGTGGTGCGCACGAGTGCTGCCATAGCCAAGGCCTACGGATTTCCGCAGGACGTGGAGTGGGCCTTCGATTCCGAAGGCTTGTGGCTGCTGCAGAGCCGTCCGATCACGACTGTCGCTGCGGTTCACTACAACCGCCCGATCGAGCCTTGGGGCGAAGCGGGAGACCCTGACGCCCCTGAGCGGGTGTGGACGCGCGCCTATGCCGACGAGATCTGGTCGCCGCCCGTCAGTCCCATTTTCTATGACATACAGTACATCGGCGGGGTCGTGACCGACTACTTATCCCGCAGCGGGGACGACGCCCCCACCCCTGCGGACATCTTCAAGTACTACCGCGCCGCGGCCTACTGCGACGTGGACCCGCTTGAACGGATGTATGCGTGTCTGCCGCCGCTGGCGCGGCGTCCAGGCATCTACACGCTTTTCCCGACGGAACGGCATGCGGCGCTCAAGGCGGCTCCTTGGCGATGGCGCGGGCTCCTTCGCCGGTTGTGGCAGTTTGAGGTTAAGTACGGGGCCGGCTGGGGGCTTACCCGCAACTACCGGTTCCTCGCCGCGGCCTGGCCATCGTTCCTCGCGCGCGCCACCGAGCTGCGCGCTGTGGACGTGACGACCCTCGATGAGGCGGCCCTTGCGACCCACACCAATGACATCTGGACGCTCGCCGGCTCAGTGAGCATCGAGTGCGGCGTGGCGGTGCTCTACTATGGCCACGACCTCAAACTTGTGCTGACCGGACTTTTGGAGCGCTGGTGCGGTGAGGGCGAACAGCTCTATGGCGCCGTCTCGGCCGGGCTTGCGGCCAGCGAGACCGTGCGCGAGAGCGACGGCATCTGGGCGATCGCCGAGCAGATCAAGGCCGCCGGCGCCCAGTCGGCTGCCTCGGCGCTCGACTTGGCCGCGTTCCGCCAGCAGGCCCAGGCGCTCGGGGCCGGCGATGCGGTGCGATCCTTCGAGGCCTTTCTGGCCGAACATCCGCACCGAGGCGCGAACTACAAGGACGTGATCCACCCGCGGTGGGGCGACGATCCCGAGCTGCTCTGGGCGCAGGTGCGGGCGTTCCTCGGCGCCGGCGCCCGGCCCAGTCACGCCAACGCCGCTGCGGCCGAGCGGCGCCGCGCCGCGCAGAGCCTCGCACTGGCCTCCGTTCGCGGCGCACTCGCGCCAGTTCGCCGTCAGGTGCTGCGCGTGCTCTTCCGGTACAACGAGATCTATACCGGCCTGCGCGACAACCACCGCTACTACTATGACCACGTCTGGTGGATGCTCCGACGCACCTTCGTCGAGAAGGGACGACGGCTATTGGCGGCAGGCCGGCTCAAGCGCGCCGACGACGTCTTTTTCCTCAATCGAGGGGAACAGGCCGAACTGGCCACGGGCGGACTTTCCGCCTCGACCGCCGCGGAGCGCATCGCCGTAAGACGCGAAGAATGGGAGGCCACCCGCCTGCGTCTGCCGCCCAAGTTCCTCCGTCGCGGCTATGTGCCCGACGATGGCGAGAGCCCCGCGCCCGCTGAGGGGCGGCTCACTGGCCAGCCTGCCAGCCCCGGCCAGGCCCGAGGGCGTGCGCGCGTGATCTACGACATCTCCGAGTTGTCGCGCGTCGCGCCCGGCGAGATCCTGGTGACGCGCCAGACCGATCCGTCTTGGACCCCGGTGTTCTCGCGGCTCGGCGGCCTCGTCCTGGAGACCGGCGGGGTTCTGGCCCACGGGGCCTCCCTATGCCGCGAGTTCGGCTTGCCCTGTGTCACCGCTCTGGACCGCGCCACCGAACGGGTGCGCGACGGCCAGTCCGTCGCCCTGGATGGTGGGGCCGGGACCGTCGACCTCCTTTGAACGCCTGCGCATTCGGCACGAGGGCCGGCTGGCGAAGCTCAGGACAGGCGAAAAAAAGCCCCGGAGCGCCTGGACGCTCCGGGGCCACCGGCGCAAGGAGGGGGGGAAGCCGCCGGCTACACCATCGTTAGAAGTTGAACCGGAAATCGATCCCGTACTCGCGCGGTGCGCCGAAGAGGCCCTCTGAGAAGAGTGGCGGCGCATCGAGGGCGAGATTGAGATACTTCTCGTTTGTAAGGTTCCGCCCCCAAAGGCTGATCGCCCAGTGCTCTTTCGCCGGCGACCAGGTAAGATTGGCGTTGAGCAAGCTGTAGGCCTTCAGGAACTCGCTCGGCGCCTGGGTGTAATTGCCCCAGCGGTCACCGTTATAGATGTACTGCAGCGTCGCGTCGGCTTTGCCGCCGCCCACGGCCCACGTATAGGTCGCCGAGAGCGAGCCGTTCCACTCTGGCGAATAGACCAGAGGCCGACCACTGTAGTCATTGCTGCAGCCAGGCGAGGGAATGGCGGGTGGCGGCGCGCAAGTGGGGCCGTTGCCCTGTTTGAATACGTTATAGTACGTGTTCAGGTATCCCAGCGTCCCGTTGATGCGCAGGCCGTCGACGGGCACCCACTCGCCATCCAGTTCGACGCCCTTGGTGGTGGATTTGCCGGCATTCAGGATCGTCGAGGAGCCCACCGGGGGATTGCCCCGATAGAACACCTGGTTGACCTGCATGTCCTGCCAGTTGTTGTAGAAGGCCGCGATGTTCAGGCGCAGCCGGTTGTCCAGCCAGTGCGACTTGATCCCCGCTTCGAAGGAGTCGACGTATTCGGGATTGTACGGCCCGATGTTCGCCGCAAGCGTGACCCGGCCGTTGAACCCGCCCGACTTGAAGCCACGGGCATAGTAACCGTAGGCCATCACGTCGTCGGTGATCTTGTAGTCGGCCGCGACCTTGCCGCCGACGTTGGTCCATGACTTTTCGGCCTCGGTCGGCAGGTTCAACGGATTCAACGGGAGCTGGGTCGCACCCACGAGGTTGCTGAAGCCCTTGGCCGGGTCAGTGCCGGCGGGCTGCACAAAGCTGACGGAAGCCTCGTACATCCGCACCGTTTCGTAGCTTACCCGTAAGCCCCCCTGCAGGCGCAGGCGGTCGGTTACGTCCCACCAGACCTGCGTGAACGCCGCCAGGTTCGTCGTCTTCTCCTTGTTGATGGTCTCGCCGATCGCGGTGGGACTGGAGAAGACGGGCCAGTTTTGCCCGTTTGAATAGTAGCCCCACTGCTGGGCGTAGAGGCCCACCAGCATTTCGACGCTCTCGACCGGGTGGAAGAGGTCGCGCAGTTCCTGCGAGATCTGCCAGCCATCCTGCTTGCCCACCTGCGCATAGCCAGGAGCGTCGATGCCGTCGATGTCCTGATACCCCAGGCTCTTCCAGGTCAGGTAGTTGGTGATCGACGTGACCCTGCCGATACCGCCTTCCCAATTGGCGGTGATCGTGTTGCTGGTGGTGTCGGTATTGTGCTTGTCGGGCACGTTCGAATAGAGCTGGAAGGCGAAAGGCGTGGTCGGCCGAAAGAAGATTTCGCCCGGGTAGGCGATGTCGAGCAGCACGTCCGTCCCATCGCGGATTTTCTGGACCTGGCCGATCCAGGTGACGTCGAGATGGGCCTCGGGCGTCCACTTCAGATAGGCTCGCAGCTGCGAGCTGTTGGAGCCGCCGATCGGATCGCCTGTATAAAGGTTGGTGTAATAGCCATCGCGCTGACGGTGCGAGTAGGAAACCTTGCCGGCCAGCACATCGTCGATGATCGGGAAGTTCAGGGCGAAGGCGCCGTCCATGCGGCTGTAATTCCCGAGCGTCACTTGACCGTAGCCGCCGAACTGGCCCGTGGGCTGAGCCGTAATGACGTTGATCACGCCGCCGGTCGTGTTGGCGCCGAAGAGCGTGCCTTGAGGCCCGCGGAGAACTTCGATCCGTTCGAGATCGAAGTTATCGATGAGCGCGATCTGGTTGACGGACAACACCACACCGTCAATCACGGTGCCGACTTCGGTCCCGACGTATGGGGAGGGGTTGGCCGCGATACCGATGCCGCGGATGACGTAGGACGCCGCAAGGCTCAGGCCCGCATTGACCTGGACCTGGACGTTGGGAACCGTCCCGGTGATGTCCTTGAAGTCCCGCACGTGCAGCCGCTCGATCGTGGTGCTCGAGATGGCCGCCACCGAGAGCGGCACGGACTGAAGATTTTCCTCGCGCTTTTGCGCCGTCACGATCAGCGTTTCGACCGTAGCGGCGGCAGTCGGTTGCGCGACCTGCGCGAAGGCCGGCGCCGCAGATGCTAAAGAACAGCCTCCGGCAAACAACAGCGTCTTGAACAACCTTTTAGAGCCATCACGGAGTGACATCTTGAGCCCCTTCCTGTTTATACTTGTTTGATCATCCGATCATCGATTTCAATGCTTTACCGTTAGAGTTTTTCTCACGCGTTGTAGTTGAGCTTGAGGCCTGGCCGCGGCCAGCGGCACCGGAAGAGGCGCCCGCCATCGGAGCCGGTGATCCACGCGTCGCGCATGTCGGCGCCGCCGAAGCAGATGTTCGTGACCATCGCATCGGGGAACTCGATGTGTTCCCACGCGCCACCCTTTTCGAAGACAGTGATGCCGCCGTGGCGCAGCGTGCCGACGCAGATCCGCCCGTCGGCCTCGACCGCCAGGCTGTCGAGCATCTGCTTACCAGGCAGAGGGCCCATCACGCCGCGATCCCACTCCGCGGCCGGCGGCGCGATCTCGCCTGGTGCGACGATGTCGAAGACATGCAGGCGCGCGGTGAGCGTCTCTGCGACGTAGAGCGTCTTCTGGTCGGGCGAGAGGCCCACGCCATTCGGCGTCGACATGGTGTGGAACCGCCGGATCAGCGAGCCGTCGGCTTTGGCGTAGAAGAGCTGGCCCTGGTCGGACACGCCGTCGCCGACCTTGCCGGGATCGGAGAACCAGAACCCCCCATCGCGGTCGAAGACCAAGTCGTTGGGGCCGTTCAGCTTTCGGCCGTCACACTCGGTATAGAGGGTCTCGACCTTTCCGGACCGCAGGTTGACCCGCTGGACCGAGCCTCCCTTGTAGCCCGCCGGCGCTTCGCCGTGGGTTACGAAGCGGCCATCCGGCTGCTCGTGGAATTCGAAGCCGCCGTTATTGACCACGTAGCAGTCGCCGTCCGGCCCGATCGCTGCGCCATTTGGCCCTCCGGGAATCTCAGCGACGATTTCCGTGCGACCGTCCGGGAAGACGCGCGTGAGCGTCTGGCGCCGGATCTCGACCAGCAGGACTGAGCCGTCCGCCAGGGCGACAGGGCCCTCGGGAAACCACAGATCCTGCGCCACCACCTCTATGTCCAAGTCCGTTCCTCCCTTAGCCGTCGCCGCTGCGAGCGGCCTACGTCGTCTCCAGAATCCGGATCGCCCCTTCGCTGCCGCTGAGCTCGATCTGGCTGCCGTCAGGTATCCGCACGGTCGCCCGCTCGACCGCGGTGACGCACGGCAGGCCGTATTCGCGGCACAAAGAGGTGCCGTGCGACAGGACGCCGCCCGTCTCCAGGACGAGGCCGCCAATGCGGCCGAACACGGTCGTCCACGAGGGATCGGTCTGCCGGGTGACAAGGATTTCGCCATCCTTGACCCGTTCCAGCTCGCGCACGTCGTAGACGACGCGCGCCCGGCCCACGGCGAAGCCGGGGCTGGCGGCGATACCTTGCAGGCGAGCGCCCTCCTGAGCCTCGCCCGCCATCCGATCGGCGTAGGGCGCCCAGCCCTTCAGGAACTTCGGACCCTGCCGGCGCAAGGTCGTCTCCCAGATGCGCTTGCGCACTTCGATGCGGCGGCTGGCCTCGGCGCCTGCCAGCTCGCCTTTCAGCCCGGCCTCGACCTCCGATGTTCCGAGGAAGAACACCTCGTCGCGGGTCTCAAGGACACCGGCCTTGGCCAGTCGCGCGCCGTACGACCGGTAGATTCGGCGCAGCTCGTACCAGTTGCGATCGACGTAGTAGCGGTGGTTGTCACGCACCGACATGTAGAGTTCGTTGTAACGGAACAGCCAGCGCAGGATCCGCCGACGGATCGGCGCCAGCGGGCCGCGCGGCGAGGCGAGGATCTCCGCCTGAGCAGCGACCCGGCGCTCTGCGCTTCGTCTGTGCACGACGGACGGCTGGACTGCGTCGCTCTCAAGATAACCGACCACCACCCTGAAGCATTGATCGATGTCGTCGCCCCAGCGCGGCCAGATCAGGTCCTTGTAGGTCGATCCCAGGTGCCGGTGCCGACGCCAGAAATCCTCGAACGCTCTCACGGCGGCGGGTCCGCCGTTCAGATCCACAAGATGGGCGCGGAATGCCGACCAATTCGTCGTCCTGGCCCGCTCAACCACCCCGGGGCCCAGCCCCTTGAAACGGGCGGCCAGCAGCCAGAGCGCTTCGCCCTCCTTCACCGTCTCGCTGCCTTCGAGGCCGGAGCTGATCCGGGCGTAGAGGTTTTCGCCGTCGGACCCCAACGCGCCGCACCAGCGATCCAGGAGGCCAGTGAGCAGGAGGTGCAGGTCGGACGCATGGGAAAGGACCGCGATGCCGCACGGTGGACCGACCCGCGCCATCTCACCGGCCACCTCGGCCTGGTGCGCCCGCAGGTCCTCAAGCGAGAGCTGGTCGAGGTCCGTGTCGAACCAGCGGTCGCTGAGCTCGACGTAAGGTGGCCATTGAACGTTGACCGCCCGGTAGTTGCGGAAGAAGGAGCGTGTATCGGGCTGCTGCAGCTCGTAACTGAGCATGCGCCGCAGACGCCCACGCCAGCGCCACGGGGCCCTGCGAAATGCCTCCTGCAGGTCGGCCGGCAGGAAATTCACGATGCCCTGGATCCGGGCCAGCCGCGGCTGGAAGGCATACATCCGCTGGATCAGCGAGATGTCGCAGTAGGCGGTCGCCCGGTGATATTTGAAGAGGTCCGGTGGGAGCCACGAGGGATCGCCGTGAGACCTTATGAACCCCACGCGGCCCGGCGTGCTGTTGTGGATGTTGTAGAACAGCGGGCTGATCGGGGAGACCCAGGTCTCGTCCGCCAGCATCCGAGACCAGACCCGGTCGGGACGATCCGGATCTGCCTCGGGGTTGTCCTTCCAGGGCTCAATCGAGCGGCTGTAGTAGACGTCGGCGATCGTGGTGATCGGCCGGCTCTGCAGGATGAAGAGCTCTTCGCCGCGCCAGGCCCACTCGACGTCCTGCGGAAAGAGGGCCTGGTCTGCGATCGCTCGAGAGGCGCTCCAGACTTCGGCCAGCGCGCGGTCCGGCAGGGGGGCGTCTGGTCGGTCTCCGGGACGGCGCGCCAGGACCGCCCCATCCGCCGCCGCAAGCGTGATCTCCTCGGGGTTCACTTCGCCCGAGACGAGAGCCTCCCCAAGGCCCGGCGCCGCGTTGACCAGGCCCTCAGAGAGGGCCTGGCTGACGGGGTTGGCGGTGAACGCGACGCCGGACCAGTCGCCGTGGATCATCTCCATCAGCACCACGGCCATGGCGCCCGGCCGGGCGCCCTCTACCCGGCGCGCCTCCCGATACTCAACCGCCGCCGGCGCATCGAACGATCGCCAGCAGGTCCGGATCGCTTCGACCACGGCATCGAAGCCGCGCACGTCCAGCGAGGTGTGATAGAGCCCGGCGAACGAACTATCGGCCGCGTCCTCGCCGATGGCCGACGAGCGCACAGCCAGGCCGTCTGCGGTCGCCAGTTGCGCGAGGCTCGCCTTCAGCTCGGCGAGGAAGCTGTCGCTCAGCTCACTGGCCATTGCGGTGTGTGCGTCGGCGACGATCACTCGGAACGGCGGGACGCGCACGCCGAGCCGGACCAGGCGCGCGAGGGCAGCGCCCTTCCCCCCCGCGACCGACTCCTCCACACAACGGGGATCACCGGGGCCTACGATCCATCGCATGCCCCCTTCGCTCACGGCGTCCTGCCAACCACGCCTTCGTGGAGCTGCTGGGGGGTGGTGCCGGCGGCCCACCAACAGGAGGCGAGACCGGCGCAGGGGCCCCAGCGTTTGACGTCCCAAACGCCGGCCCCCTCGTAGCCGACCCGCGGCGGCGCGCCGCTCACGGCCGCGTACATGGCGTCCATGTGGGCTTCGACCACCCGGCCGTCGACGTCCTCCACCCGCAGGGACATGTCGTACATCAGGCCGCCTGGGGTGTAGCGGCTGCTTTCCTTGATCGACTTTACGGCCCGCATGTCCGCGCCATAGGCGATGTAGCCACGCGACAGCTCTTTCCCAGGCGGCCCCAGGAGCTGGGCCTTCACCGACAGCCCCCCGTCCGGCGACTGGAGCGCGTAGGTCTTGAGGTTGTTCTGGCCGAACACGGTCATGTCCCGTGTGCCCCAGGAGTGATCGGAGTCACCGGTCGTCTTGAGCCGATAGGTCCGTCCGCCGATGACGATCTCTCCGTCGGCCTTCCAGCCCCGGTGATAGCGGTTCTTGGCCAGCCACGGCGGCGTCGGATGGATGTTGTCCGCGAAGTCCCAGGGCTCGCTCATGAAGCGGCAGTCGATGTCGAAGTGGCAGTTGTCGCCGTCCCGGAACGCCAGGTGATAGCCCTTGAGCGGCTCCAGGCGCTTCATCGAAAGGCCGCAGAGTTCGACGTCGTCGAGGTCGGCCTCGAAGAGCTCCTTCACGTCCTGCTTGTAGCAATAGACCCAGTTGTCGTTGGGACCGCGATAGAGGTGCCCTGGCGCGTCCCAGGCCAGCGCGTTGGAATCGATGCCCTCCTCGATGCCGTGATAGAGGCTGACCAGCATGCCCGACTTCAGTGGCTGGTTCGGAAGCACCCACAGATAGAGCCAACCGCCGATCTGGTTCGTCGGGTCGGAGAAATTGTAGTACCAGCTCTCCCGCCACAGCGTGTCGCCATCCCAGGGGTGACGCAGCTCGTCCGACGCCTTCAGGACCATCACACCCTCCCAAATCCAGGCGCCCCGTCTGCGCGGGACTGCTCCGTTCACGCCATCGTCCCGTGGCGCCGGTGGCAGGGAGATTCACGCGCCGTCATCAGACCGTCAACAAAATAATTGTCCGATTAATTATCTTCTTTAAACGTGCGGATAAGAACATGCTGTCCGGAGGGTGCATGGATCTGAATCAATCGGACCGGGTCGCGTCCGTCGGCCGAGCCAGGCAGCGTCGTCGGACTGGGCATCGCCTCGGTCCGCCTCGCGAAGGGCCCGAGCATTGCGCTGACCGTCCGGGGTTCGGATCTGCTGCGAGAGGTGGGGATCGGGCTATGTGGCGGGTTCGGGTGCGATCAGGTCTGGGCCTTGCGCCCGCGACATTTCCGCGAGTGGCGTGGTCGAGCATGGATTCAGCAGAGGCGAGGCCAGGCGGGGCTCCCGGCGTGGGGGCGCCTTCAAATGTCGGCCTCCCCGCTCCCTGCCGGGTCTCGCGCGCCGGGAGCGGGGCATGAGCCGCAACCCTGCTTTCAGCCAGGCGCGAAGCACTCTAAGGCGCATGGAACGTCGCGGCGTGGGTCTCTGGTGATGATCAGCTCGCTCGCAGGAATTGAGGCCATGATGGCGCCCCTCACCCACTGGACCCCCGAGAGGACGCCGCCCCCCCTCCGTGAAGCCGCCCGGATCTTGGGTGCAGGCGGCGTCGGGGTGAACCTGGCCCCGGCCGACGTCGGTCAAATTCCATGAACTGGCCTCTTGGCGTTTCCTGCAAGCAGGTGGCGTGTAGTTCGGTGGTTCCACCTTGGCGCGTGGCCGGGCGGCGGCTAATGGACCAACCAGCAGCGAGCGAACGGCGATGACAGCTGGCGCCCCCCGAAAGGCCGGCCGCAGATGGAAGGCCAAGGTCAGCGCGCGAGACCAGCTGCTCATGGCCGCCAGCTCCCTGATGATCGAGAAGGAAACCATCGACATCCCGCTCGGCGAAATCGCTCAGCGGGCCGGGCTCAATTCGGCGCTGGTCAGCTACTATTTCGGCGGCAAGGAAGGCCTGCTGATGGCCTTGGCGAAACGTGACACCGCCCAGGCGATCCGTGAAATGGACGCCCTGATGGCGACCGATCTGGGCCCGGAGGCCAAGCTCCGCAAACACCTGGCTGGGATCATCAACTTCAACTTCCACTATCCGTATATGACCCGGCTGATCCACCTGCTGCTGCGCGATCCGGAGTCTGAGAATTCCCGCGAGATCACAGAGGTCTTCACCGGACCGGTCACGCGAGCGCAGGCGAAGATGCTCGACGAAGGCATGGCCGCGGGTGTGTTCCGCAAGATCGATCCGGTGCTGTTCTACTTCTCATCGGTGGGCGCCTGCGACTACCTGTTCTGGGGCGGCAGCGCGCTGCGCTTCGTGTTCGGCCACCAGAAGATCGACGACGATATGCGCCGCCGGTTCATCGATCACATGGTGGAGCTGGTCCTGCACGGCTGCCTCGCCAAGCCGGAGAAGAACGATGGCTGATCACCTGAACGGCGTGGGGACCTTCGCCTTCATGAAGTTTGTCGTGAAGGATCTCGATCGCATGGCCGCCTTCTATGGTGCGGCGGTTGGCCTGGGCTCGGCGACCCGTATCGAAACCGGCGAGCTTACGGAGCTGGTGCTGAGGAACCCCGCCGGCGACCGCGGGCTCTGCCTGGTCCTGTGCCGCTACGCCGACGGCCGCGACAACACCCCCGGCGGCGCCTACGGCGCCCTGGGCATCTATGTGCCGGACGTCGACGCCGCCCACGCCCGCGCGCTCGGCGCCGGCGCCGGCGAGCTTCGTCCGCCCTTCGATGTGCGCGGCCTGAGAGTCTCCTTCGTTCAGGACCCCGAAGGCCGCGAGATCGAGTTTCTTGCGCCGCTGAAGGCGTCCGCCTGAGGCGCGAGGCGCGCGCGCCTATGCAGACCCATCGAGCGCGGCCCGCGCGCCGCGCAGATCGGCTGCTGCGCCGAGCGCGATGTAGCGACGGTCCGAGCCCACGGTGAACATTCTGAACCCAAGGCCCTTTAGCTCCGTCAGATGCGGCAGAGCGAAGTGGCCGGCGGCCAGCACGCCGTGCCGTGCGCAGGCCGCCGCGATCGCGGCGAACGCCTGCTTCAACGCCGCCGGCGCCTCGAGCCCACCGACCGGCAGGCCCAGGCCGATGGCGAGGTCCGCGGGCCCCACATAGACGCCGGTGAGCCCCGGCGTGGCGCAGATCTCGTCGATCCGCTCCACGGCTTGCGGCGTCTCGACCATCACGAAACTGGCGACGCGGGCGCTGAGGGCTTGCACCTCGAAGGGCATGCGAGCGCGCATGGGGCCGAAGCTGCGCACGCCGCGGGGCCCGTACTGGCAGGCGGCCACCACGGCGCGCGCCGCTTCGCCGGAGTTGATCATCGGTACGATCACACCATCCCCGCCCGCGTCCAGGACCTTGCCGATGCCGGCGGCGGCGGCGTCAGGCGTGCGCACGAGCACCGGCAGCCCATCCACGGGCCGGGCGTGCAGTAAACGCGCCGCCCGCTCGACGTTCAGCAGCGTGTGCTGGGTGTCGATACCGACGTAGTCGTAAGGGACGCTCAGCATCGTCTCCAGGACGGGAACCTCGGCGAGGCTGATCCACCCGCCCACCAGGCTGCGGCCGCTTGTCTTGGCGTGGTCAAAAACCGGATGCGACATGCCTTAGGCCTCCCCCATGCCGGCGAGGAGCCAGCTACCGTCAAGTTCGGCGGCGCTCGGACACCCCATCAGGATCAGGGCGCGGGTCATCTCCTCGCGCAGGATCCGCAGGACATCGGTGACGCCAGCCTCCCCGCCGGCCGCCAGGCCATAGGCGTAAGGTCGCCCGATCAGCACCGCACGCGCGCCAAGAGCAAGCGCGGTCACAACATCAACGCCTCTGCGGACACCGCCGTCGAGCAGCACCTCTCCGCGGTTCCCGACACGCTCGACGATGCCCGGCAACACCTCAAGCGTCGCGGGCGCACGGTCGAGCTGTCGGCCGCCATGGTTTGAGACAACCACACCGTTCGCCCCGATCACGTCGACCGCCCGCGCCGCGTCTTCCGGGTCCATCAGGCCCTTGACGTAGAGACGGCCCTTCCAGCGCTCGCGCATCCAGGCGAGGTCATTCCAGTCGAGGTCGGTCTGCATGTAGCGTTCCTGCTTGCGCACGGCCTCGACCGCGCCTGAGAGCGTGCGCGCGCCTTCGGCATAGTGGACCGCCGAGATCCGCTTGTGGCGCAGGAGATTGAACCACCACGCGGGGTGGACGGCGACGTCGAGCAGACGCCCGGGCGTAAGGGTCGGCGGGACCGTCATGCCGGCTCGCCGCTCGGCCTCGCGATTGCCTCTGACGGGGACATCGACGGTCACGAAGAGGGCCGTGAACCCCGCCCCGGCGGCGCGGTCGAGAAGCTCGCCGACCTTTACCCGATCTCCAAAGGGATAGAGCTGGAACCAGTGGTTCTCCGACGTTGCGTCGCGGACTTCCTCGAGACTGTAGGAGGAGCCAGTGCTGAGGATATGGCGAGTGCCGGCCTTCTCGGCGGCCCGCGCGGCGGCAAGGTCGCCCTGCCAGTGGGCCATTCCGATGATCCCCGTCGGCGCAAGGACGATAGGCAGCGCCAGGCGTTCGCCGGCGACCTCGACGGATAGGTCGGGGGCCCTCACGCCCGCGAGGCCGCGCTGGCGAAGCCGCCAGCGCCGGAACGCAAGCTCGTTGTCCCGACGCGTCACCTGGTCGTCGGCGGCGCCGTCCACGTAGGCCCAGGCCATGTCGGGGAGCGCGCGCCGGGCCGCTCGCCGATAGTCCTCGATGCTCAGAGGCGGCCCTCCACGCCAGCGATAGCCGATCCCCGGCACGCGCTACTTCAGCGCCAGGGGCGTAATCGGAGTGCCCACGCCCCCCACCACCTTCAGCGGGGGCGCGGTGAAGAAGAATTCCCAGACCCCATCGGCCGCGCAGTCTTCGGCGAGCGCATCAAGGTCGAGGATCTCCCCCAGCGTCATACCCATGTCGCGGATCAATACGGCGTGCAGCGGCAGGCCATCGTTGCGGGTGGGATCCTTGGTTTCAATTCCCCAGTTGTCGGAGCACACCGCTGCGACGTCACGGGCGTGAAGCCACTGCGCGCAGGCCAGGCCAAGGCCGGCGGCGCCGTCCCAATAGGCGGCAGTGGAACCGTCGACCGTGAAGTGTCGGATCCAACCTGTGCGCACAAGGACGATGTCGCCGGGACCCACCTTGATCCCCTGCCGGGCCTCGGCCGCGTCGAGTTCGTCCGGTGTGATGGAATAGGCGCGCGGCAGGCGTTCAACTCCCTTGAGCGCCGCCACATCCAAAAGGACGCCGCGGCCCGCGACGCCCTTGGCGGCGATCTGGTGAATGGAGAGCACAGTGGAGCCGTTCATGGTGGTGACCGTCTCGGCCGGTACGCCGTTGTAGAACATGCCGTCGTAGCCAAAGTGCGCCAGCCCATCCCACTGGGTTACCGACTGCAGCGGCATAAAAATGTAGTCGTCCGCCACCACCGCATTGTCGTCGCGGCCACGCAGGTCCAGCGAGGTGATGTTCATCAGGTGGACGGGGTTCACCCGTGCGCCGCCGGCCGGCTGGATCCCGGCGCTGCCGACCTTCAGCCCCAGGTCGAAGAGCTTGCCGGTCCTTATGGCCCTGGCGGCCGCGACGATGCGCTCGGGGGTAATGTGATTGAGTGTGCCGAGACGATCCTCGGGCCCCCATCGCCCCCAATTGCTCAGCCGGCGGCCAACGTCCCGAAAGCTCTCCATCACCCCTCCGGCCGGCCGCGTCGGGTCATGCCTCGTCCTCGACGTGGATCGCTGCAGCGGGACACGCCGCGGCCGCGTCCTGGGCGAGCGCCTCCTGGTCGGGAGCCGGTTGCGGCTGCAGGACGGTTACGACCCCGTCCGCATCGGCGCCGAAGAGCGCAGGGGCGGTTCGCCGGCAGGCGCCGCTGGCGATGCAGGCCATCGGCTCCGTTCGGATCCGCATCAGAGCTCTCCCGCCGCGCGCCCGGCCAGGCGCGCGGCCGCGAGCCTGCCGGCCGCGCGGACGGACACCAAGGCTGCAACGAGCCCTGCTGTGGCGAAGCCCGCAGCGGTCAGGTAGGCCGTCTGGTAGACGCTCGAGCCCTCGCCCGCATGTCCACCCAGAATGCTGAGCATCACCGCTGCGCCGAGCGGTACTCCGAGTTGCTGGAACATCAGCAGCATCCCTGAGGTGACGCCCTGCTGCTGGGCCGGCACGTCGCGCGTCGCCCAGTTCATGAGGCCGGCCCAGGCGGTGATGGCTCCGAAGGAGGACAGCACAAGACCAGGCGCGATAGTCAGGAGGTAGCTGTGCTCGCTGCTGACGAAACTGAGGGTGACCATGCCGGCGATCGCGATGATCACACAGCCGATCAGAATGGTGGTGCTCGATAGGCGGGCCATCAGCCAGGGGACTGCCGGCCCGGACAGAAGGATGCCCGCGGCGTAGGGCAGGATGGCGATCCCGGCGACCAGGATCGAGTACTTGAGCTCCGACTGCATGTAGAAGTTGGTGACCACCATCACGCCGCCGCCGGCTGCGATGAGCCCCATTCCGGTGAGGCAGCTGCCGATGACGCTGGGCCGCCGAACCAGGTCCAGGGGCGCGAGAGGTGCGGCCACGCGACGTTCCACGGCGACGAAGGCCACACCCCCGACCACCGCCGCGGCGAGCAGGCCCAGGCCGAGCGGCGAGGCGACGCCGTAGCGCCCGATTATTGTGATCGAACCGAGCAGCAAGGCTGTGGAAAGGGTGATCAGCACGGCGCCGGCGACATCGAGCTTCTGGCCGGCGGCTCCGATGGGGCCCTTGGGCACGATCCGTAAGGTCATATAGAGCGCGACCAGCAGCAGCGGGACGTTGATCAGGAAGCCGGCGCGCCACCCGAACACGCCTACGAGCGCGCCGGCCACCAGAAGGCCGGCGATCACCGACAGCCCCTGAGTGAGGCTGAAGACGCCAAGCGCCCTATGCCGCGAAGGCCCTTCAGGCAGGAGCGTGGTGATGAGCGAGAACGCCGCCGGCGCCAGGATTGCGGCGCCCAGGCCCTGCAGGCAGCGGGCGGCGATCAGCCACCAGACGTTTTGGGCGAGAGCGGCCGCCACCGCGCCGACTGCGAAGACGCAGAGCCCGCTCGCCAGCGCCCGCCGCTGGCCAAGAATGTCCGCCAGTCGACCGGCAAGCACCATGAACCCGGCGAAGAACAGGCCCTGCGCGGCCACAACCCACGAGACCATCACCTGCGACAGGTGAAGGTCACGTCCGATCGAGGGCAGGATCAGGCTCATGATGTAGAAGTCACAGCTCATCGAGAACTTCGAGAGCGTCATAAGCGCGATGACCGCGACCTCGCGTTTTGCCGAGCCGACTTCGGTCGTGTCCCGGGTCATCGCGCGCCTCGTCCCTGCCCCGCGTCCCGACTCCGAAAGGCGGTCGAAAGCGCTTGCCGCTCGCGGCTGCGCCAACTATCACCCTTTCGGATCGAGAATGTTATTTCTCGTACGAGAACATGAAACGAAGGGCGCCGCAAGGCGGAGTAGCCGGGGTGGACGTCGACCTCTACAGCCCGGCCGCGGTGCGCGATCCCTGGCCGGTTCTCGCCGATATCAGGCGCGCCGGACCTGTCGTCTGGAACAGCCGTATCGACCATTGGATGGTGACGAGCGACCGGCTCTGCCGTCAGGTCCTGCTCGATCCGGAACGCTTCATTCTGAGCCCGGTCACGGCGCCTTTCTTCGGCGCAGCCGCCTTCATCGCGATCGACGAGCGCGAACCGCACGATGCCATTCGAGGCGTTTGGGCCGTCACGTTCCAGCGGCAGACCCTCGATCGCCTTGAGGGTGTCGTGGCCGAGATCGCCGAGCGGATGATCGACAGCTTCGCCCCGAGGCTTGAGGATGGTGAGACCGTCGACCTCGTCAGAGCTTATTGCCGGGATCTCCCGGCCTATGTCATCGCCCACATGCTGGGCGTCCCGCCAGCGCACCGGGCCGATATCGTGCGCTGGAGTGACCTGATGGGGGCGGCCGGAGGGACGCCCAACGTGGATCGCCAGACCGACCCGCGTTGGCTCGCCTCGGAAGGCGCGAAGGCCGAGCTGGCAGGCTTCCTGCTGGCCGAGATCGAGCACCGCCGGCGCCGGCCCGGTGACGACCTTATCAGCCAGATCGTCCACTCCGACGTCGGCCGTGGCATGTCGAACGAAGCCATCATGCAGAACGCCCGCCAGCTCCTCTTCGCCGGCAATGAGACGACGGCGAAATGGCTCGGCCATATCGTGGTGACGCTTGCGAGCCACCCCGCCATCCGCGACGCTGCGATCGAGGACGCGAGCCTGATTGCGCCCACGATCGAGGAGATCATGCGCTGGGAGCCGGTGGTGATGCGCATACCCCGAGTGGCCTTGAATGACACGGAGATCGGGGGAACCCCGGTTCGCGCCGGTGACCAGATCCTTCTGCTCACCGGTGCGGCAAACCGCGATCCCGACCGCTATGCGGATCCGGATCGGCTGGACATCGGCCGCCCGCACCAGGCCCACCTCGGCTTCGGCTTCGGCATGCACAGCTGTCTGGGGGTCACGCTCGCTCGGCTGGAAGCCCGGGTCGCCACTACGCGCCTCTTGGCAAGGACGCCGCACTACCGACTGGCCGGCCCAGCCGACTACGGGGCCTTTGGCCTGCGTGGCCCATCCTGTGTCGAGGTGACGGCCCGGCGCCATGGCGACTGACGTCGAGGTCAGCGGCTTTGCGTGTGCAGTCGCTTGGCCGTCACCTCATCCGGCCAGAAATAGGAGGTAAGGCCCGGGACTGCGCCGACGCCATCCACCTCGAACGTGCCGACACCCTCGAAGCCCCACGACCGCCGGGGGGGGCCGCCGAGACCGAGATAGGCGTACATCTTGCCGAGTTTGGCCGACAGGCGCCTGTCCAGCTCGTCGGTGACCACGAGAGCGATGTCCTGCTGCACGCCATTTGCGTCATAGCCGGCTGAGGACTCGATGCGGCTTATGGAGGCCGACTTGCCGTCCCGATCCAGGAACCCCAGGTCGATCTGCTGGTCGCCCACCTGAAGCTGCACGGCCGATAGCGACAGGCCACCGTCCGGCGTCTGCAGGGACCACATCCGGAACTGGTTGGCCCCGAACACGTCCATGTCGCGCTTGCCCCACGAGTGATCGGAATCCCCAGTGCAGTCGATCGCAATCGTCCGTCCGCCCAGCCGCAGCTCACCCTTGGCCCACCAGGATCGATGGTACCTGTTCGCCGCGACCCACGGGGGCGAGGCGTTGAGCCCGGCGCCATAGTCGTACGGATGAACCATGAAACGCGCGTCGATCTCGAAGCCGTTTCCGACGTCGTCCTCGAACCTCAGCTCATATCGCTTCAGGGGCTCCACGCGGCGGATCCTGAGGCCGCCAAGCGAGGCGTCGTCGAAATCAGCCGTCATCAATTGGCCGACATCCTGCTTGAAGCAGTAGAGCCAGCGGCCGGGCTCGACGCGCATGTGATCCGCGGTCCGGGCGATTTCGTCCATGATCGATGGTTCCGGCCAGGGGCCCTTGTAGAAGCTGACCAGCATCCCGGAGGGTGCTTCCTTGTTGGGCACGACCCAAAGATAGATCCAGCCGCCGACGCCGCTGACCGGGTCATTGAAGTTGAAGTAGACGCTTTCGCGCCAGTTGTAGTCATCGTCATGGGGGTGTCGGAGCTCGTCTGAAGCCTTTAGCACCATGAGATTCTCCTTGGCGCGGCGCCCGCGGTCAGCGGGTCTGCCCCCCGTCCACCGCCGCTACCATTCCGGTCATGAAACTCGCTCGCGGGCTCAGCATGAACGCAGCGACGCTTCCGATCTCTTCCGGGGCCCCGAACCGTTTGAGAGGCACTTCGCGATCCACCCACCGCCTCCAGACGTCGCCTCGGGGACCGCTCAGCCGCTCCGCCCAGGTTCCCCCCTGAAAGACAATATTGCCTGGCGCAATCGCATTGACCCGAACGTTGGCGGGACCGGCGAGGCGGGCAAGTTCCTGGCCGAGATGATTTACCGCCGCCTTGGCCACGCCGTAGGTGAGCGAGGAGCCCATGGCGTCGATGCCGGCGATCGAACTGATCAGCAGCACGCTGCCCTCGCCGCGCGGAACCAGGCGGCGCAGGGCCGAGCGCGCCAACCTGTAGGCCGCGTCCAGGTTCTGTCGAAATCCGGCGTCCCAGGTTTCGTCATCCACCTCGATGCCGGGCGGACAGGGATAGATGCCGACGTTGGCGACAGCGCCCCAGAGCGGGCCGAGCTCCGCCTCGGCGCCGTTGAGGCAGGCTTCGATCTCGTTGGTCTCGCGCATGTCGCCGGCGCGCGCCCAGACGCAATCCTCGCCGTAGCGCTCGGCCAGTCGGAGCCGGGTGGCCTCCAGCGCTTCGGGGTTGCGCGCCGAGATGGCCACCTTGGCGCCTTCGGCCAGGCAGGTTTCGGCGATCCCGAGGCCGATGCCGCGGCTGGCGCCGGCGATGGCCACCACGCGTCCCTTCAAATCAAGTTCCAACTCAGACCCCCCAAACGTGCTCGCCGCGCCAGTAGGCTGGGTCGGAGCGGTCGCGCCGGGCCAGACTGTAGGTCATGGGCGCCCGCTCGGAGGCCTTGCGCCAGTACGTCCATTCGCCGAAGCAGACGTGGTTCAGGATGCGCCACTCCGCGCCGCGGCGCTGGAAGCGGTTCACGTAACGGCCATGGAACACCGCGTCCTCATCGTAGGCCTCGTCGTGTCCCGGAAACCCGTTGAACACCTGCGGCGTCCGGTTCGCGGCATCGGGGCCGGCATAGGGACCGGTCTCGAACGGGCTGATATGGATCGGGCCTTTGTCGACGCGGTGCCACGCCTGATAGATGGCTTCCTGATGGGCCAGGTCGCCGTCCAGCTCGACGATGACGTTCATCGCGTAGTGCAGCGACGCCTTGATGTGGCTCAGGAAGTGGAGCGCGCCGCGCCAGAAGCCCTCCGCGGGACCGTTGTAGGCGCCGTGGTAGGCCGTGGCGTCCGGCCAGAAGCAGCTTTCCATCAGCTCCGCGTCCAGGCGGTCGCAGGCGCGGCAGTATTTGTAGAGGGTTTCCTCGACTTGCTGTCGATCGGCGACGTCGCGCAGAAGCCTGACGGTGTCCTGATCCATCAGGCGATCTCCGCGGCGAAGCCGGCGACCAGTTCGTTGACCTGTGCGGCCGCCTCGACGTGGGGCATGTGGCCGACTCCTTGTATGAGGACGGCCGCAACGTTGGTCGGCAATGCCTGCGGCGGGGCGATCACCCTGTCGAGGGCGCCGTGAATGGCGAGGATGGGGATGTCCATTTCGGCGAGCGCCGAGCGCAACGCCTCCGCCACCCCGGGAGCAAGGATAGCCGCGGCGATCGCATCAAGCTGGCGTTTGGCGTCACTGGCGGTCCCGGGCGCCGGACGGTGATCAAGCATCGCGCGCCGGGCCTGGACCGGATCGGCGAACATCAGCCGCGCCATGGACGCCGCCTGGTAGCAGCGTTCGGCCCGGCGCAGGCCGCAGACGAATTCCCGCGATAGCTCTCCCCCGAACCCGAGGCCGGCTATCGCCACGAGGCCGGCCACCCTGGCGGGGCGGTCGCGCGCCAGTTGCAGGGCGACGGCTGCGCCCAGGCCGTGCCCGACAAATACCGCGCGCCCGACGTCGAGCTGGTCAAGCGCTGCGCCCACATCGTCCGCCAGCTGCGCAAGATCGCCCCGGCCCAAGGCGAAGGTCGATTTGCCGTGCCCGGGCAAGTCGAGGCAGATCGTGCGGCGACCGCCGGCGAGCGCTTCGACGTTGGAGCGCCAGCTGGTCTGGTCCGCACCCAGGCTGTGTATCAGGACCAGTGGCGGCTCGCCCGCGCCGGCTTCAGCGTAGGCGATGGACTTCGACCCGACTTCAAGGGTTCCCGTCGTCATCCCGCAGTCGGTCTCGTCAGCCTCGACCCAGGCGTCGTGCTCCTCGATCCAGGCGTCGATTTCGGAAGGATCGCTGTCGGCAGGACCCAAGACCGCCAGCAGGCCCCCTACGCGCATCTGCCGCCAAGGTTCGCACACGACCCGCAGCACCGTGCCCGACGTCGAGGCCTCGATCGCGTTGCTGACTTTCGAGGTTTCGACTTCGGCGATCTCCGCGCCGGCCTCGACGTAGTCGCCCTCCCGGACGCGCCAGGCGACGATCGTCCCCTCCTCCATCGTCGGCCCCCACTGGGGCATGATGATCGCGGTGAGGAAACCCGCGAGCGGCACGTTAGCGGTGAGCATGGGTTGCATGGGGCTCCCTCAGTACTGAACACGCTTGGTGAAGCCGCCGTCGATCACCAGGTTGGCCCCGATGATCGAGCGGCAGGCGGGCGAGGCCACGAATGCGATCGCGCGGGCCACCTCGGCCGCCGACGCCATCCGCCCCGCTGGAATCTGCTGGACGGTCCGCTCGTAGAGCTCCGGGTTGCGCTGCTTGACCCCGTCCCACGAACCGCCGTCCACGAACACCGGCCCGGGGGAGATCGTGTTCACTCGGATTCCTTCGGGCGCGAGTTGTTGCGACAACTCGGCTGCGTAGTTGATCACCGCGGCTTTCATGGCGTTGTAGGCTTGCGGCGCCAGGAAGCGCTCGAGCGCGGCGGTCGAGGAGATCGCCACCACCGAGGCGGCCGAAGACGCCCTCAGATACGGGAGCGCCGTCTCGACTCCCCGCCATAAGCCAAGCACGTCGAGTTCATACGTCCGACGCCACGTCTCCTCGGACGCTGCGCCGCCGCCGCCGGTCGCAAATGATATGAAGATATCGCAGCCGCCCAGTCCCTCGGCTGCGCCGCGGACCCAGGCGGCGTAGGCCTGCGGGTCGGCGATATCGACGGCCTCGCCCGTCGCCGCGCCGCCCTTGGCTGCGATCTTGGCCACAGCCTCGTCCACGCCAGGCTGGCCCCGGGCGCAGATTGCTACGGCGCAGCCTTCTTCGGCGAACGCTTCGGCCGTGGCCAGACCAATGCCGCGGCTGGCCCCGGCCAGGACCGCCTTCAGCCCGTCAAGACCAAGCTGCATGGCGTGCTCCGGCCCAACAATGGGCGAGGAGCCGCCTGCTCTGGACGCTCGGCGAATTCATGTCCCCGGCCTCCCCATGCGCATCTCCCCGACGTGCGCTCGGTTGATCCGGCGCATGTGCTTTTGGCGATGCAATCGCGGCCTCCCCGGCCGCGGGACGTGGATCTAGCCCGCTCCAGCTTCGCCCTGCCTCGCCGTCTTCGTGATAGGCCCGAGGCCCATTCGGCGCAATGAAATTCTCTATAAGGAGTTATAATTCTCTATTGGGAATTTGAATGGACGCCGTCACGGCCGGTCCGCGAGGTATTTGTCGAGCGTGGTGTGGAAATGACGGATGCGGATGTCGAGGTAGTTCCCGAGCTGCAAGCGGCGGTTCTTCGATGCCCTGAGCCCGGCGTGCACCTGCTCGACATTGCCGACGTCCTGGTCGAGCACTTCGGCCAACCCCTGCCCGAGCACGTCGGCGGCCGCGACCCAGGGCTCGCCCTGCGCCAGAACACGCATGGGCGGCGGAGGGTCCAGCGCCTGGCCTTGAGCCCGCGACAGGATGCGCACCTCGAACAGGGTATGGTCCTGGTCCGGCCACGGCCGGAACCGGTAGTCGAGGTTGGGTTTGAAGCCGCCCCACGGACCAAAGTTCGGGAAGACGCTGTAGAAGAGGGAATCCAGCATCTCGCAGTCGGTCGCATGGTCGAGGTCAATGCCGTAGAGGCGGCTGTAGTCCCGCCGCGATCGCTCGCCGAGCGTGGCGCGCGCGGTTCCGCCGGGCGGCACGATCAACGGCTCATCACGGTTCAGCCGACCGCGGCCTGCGAAGTTGAAATAGACGTCGGCCTGCCACTGCTCATCGCGTCCCTTGCGATCAAGGCTGGGTGACAGCGTCACCGGCGCGATCCCGAAATTCACATGATCGCCGAAGATGTTGTTGCGGCCGTTGGCGTCGCCGGTAAACGCCAGGATCTGGGGGTGAGTGGCGGTGGAATGCCAGGCCTCCATGAAGGCCTCCATCACCGCCTTCCAGTTGGCGTTCAGCACCTTTGCGACGTGGACCGTGGTGGTCATCGGGGCCTGGCGCCAGCGCGCGAACTGCTCGGGCAGCGGGGCCAGATACTCCAGCAGCGACGGGCCGCCGGGGTTTTCCTTGACGAAGATATAGCCGGCCCAGCTATCGGCCTGGGCGTCGGGCAAGCTCATCTGCGCGCGATCCAGGTGCCCGAAGTCCCAGGCGCACGGAATGCTGTGGAGCGTGCCGTCCGTATTCCACGAAAACGCGTGATACGGACAGGTGATCCGGTTCGCCCAGCCGGCTTCGGTCTTCAGCTTTCGGCCGCGGTGCAGACAGACGTTATGGAAGGCCCGGACTGACCCGTCCGCCTGGCGCACGACCAGGTAGGATCGGCCGACATTCTCGTAGACGATGAAATCGCCCGGCTCGGGCATATCTTCGTCACGCGCGGCGTATTGCCAGACATTCGGCCACATCCGTTCGACTTCCCGGGCGAAGAAGCCCGGGTCGGTGTAGCGGTCGGCCGAGAGCGGTTCCGAACCGAGATACCGGTAGCTTTCGGTGCTGAGGAATTCGGGCATCGGCCGGGAATCGGCCGCAGCCAGATCGTCCCATGAAACCCCGGGGCAGCGCGCCGCCCCCAAAGGCAGGACCGTCCTGTCGTCGGCCATCGCATACTCCCGCGGCCGCCGGTCGTCGCAATGCGCCGGCGCAGACCTGCCGAGTATAGTTGGACCGCAGGACGGCGGAAGCTCAATTTTCTACATAGGGAGCAGTAATTCTCTATAGCGAATTACGCTACTCGACGATGCGGAACGGATCGTAGGGCTTGCGCAGCACGTCCCCCAGGATCTTGAGCCGGGCGGCGACCAGCCGCTCCTGGCTGCTGTCCAGCTCGCCGACGAACGTGGTGACCCCGCTCACGCTGTGAATCCGGTTGTCCCGTCCGAAGATCGGCGCGGCGATGACCTGCAACCCGACCGCCGCGTTTCCCCGGTCGAGCGCCCATCCGCGCTTGCTGGCGTCCGCCACCTGCTTGAGGTAGGCCTCCAGTTGAAGCGGCTGAGCCCAGCGCAAGGCGTCGAAATGCTCGCGGACATAGGTCTCTCCGACATCCTCGGAAAAGGCGGCGATGACCCGTCCCATGGCCCCATAGATTACCGGCCGCCGCTGACCGATCGTCATCGATATCCGTGCGGCGCTGCTGCTTTCGGCCGCCAGCACGAGCGTGAGATGATCCGGATCCAGTCGGCGCCATAGCGAGACGTGAACCGCGAACTCGCCTGCGATCGACTCCATGATCGGGAGCAACAGATCAAGCTCGGTGCCGCGTTGCGTGCTGCGTTTGGCCAGGTTGAGCAGCTCTGGGCCGTTCACATAGGTCTTATCGCGCGGGTCGAGACTGACCACTCCATGGCTCTCGAGTGTCCGCAGGATGTTGAGGCAGGTGCTGCCGTTTATGCCGAGGTCGCGAGAAATCTGGACGAGCTTGAGCGGACGATCGGCGCTGGCGAGATGGCTGATGATCGCCACCGCGTTGTCGACAGCGCCGACCCGTTTGAAAGACTTCGCCACGAGGATCTCCGCTCTGCCTCGGTCTGCGGGCATCAGCGCGCATTACAATCTCCGGTAAGACCGGCGCAAGGGCGGCACGGCGGATCGACGGCTCGGCGCGCATGAGCGGAATGATTTGCTTCTGCGCGTGTCGATAAGTTTGCGCCCAACACGGCCAAGTCCACTTGGCGCTCTACACGCGAAATTCTGCCCGCTCGTCGCACTCAACTATAGCTCTCCGGGACGGAGACTGGGCACAGCCAAGCCCCAAACCCGACCTATGCCTGGGCAAGCCGATCGGGCGGCGGATGAGGCGCGCGCCCTTGCGCGCGGAACCCGGAGAGCGTTCGATTGGCCGCCCAGAGCGGGCGCGCCCGGCCCCAGCCGATGGCTGCTATGACTTCCTGCGGCGCGAAAGGCTCTCGTGGTACTGGGTGACCATCCACGCGGTCTCCTCCGCCAGCAGGTCCTCATCGAGATCGGGATCCTCGATGATCATCTCGATGGCGGCGTAGGTCATCTGCTCGGAGAGGCGCATCGCGGTCCGCAGCCGCTCGTCGTCCATGTGCGGGTACCTCGCGCGATAGAGATCCAGCATCTCGCCCAGCACCTTGTCGCGGGACAGGGCCCGAACATTCTGCAGGAGGGGGATGGCCCTGATCGCGCGCAGGATCCAGGCGCCGCCGGGGTGGGCGCGGGTGGCCGAGATGAGTCGCTTGTGAAGCGCTCGGTTGCCCGCCAACGCCGCCTCGAACGTCTCGCCCGAGCGTCCGCCTTCCTCAAGCCATTCGAACACCTCGCGGTCCTGGGCCTCCATCAGGCGGCGAGCAAGTTCCGACAAGAGCGCGTACTTGTTGGGAAAATAGCGATAGAGGGCCGGCGGCGTCAGCCCGGCGCGCTCGCACACCAGGTTCGTCGTCAGGCGCTCGAAGCCGACCTCCGCGAGGAGTTCGCCCGCCGTCGCCAGGATGAGTTCGTATGTGGTGATGCCCCGTGGGCGGGACGGTAGCGATTTCGCCTCGAGGTCGGGAGCGACGGCGGCGGCTGAAGCGGCTTCACGCTTGGGCATATGGCTTCCTGAAACCGGTCAGCGCGGCGGGCATAGCCCCATCAGAGCATCCGGCGATCTAATTGCAAGCGGCGCTCCGCCGGCGCGGAGCGATCGAGCGCGGGGCTTTCGGGCGCGCGCCGACTAGGATTTCTGGCCGTAGCCGCGGAAGCGGCCGAGGATGCGATCCATCTCCGCCTGGTCGAGCAGCTGCGGGCCGCCGATAGCGAGCGTGCCCCAGTAGATCGCGGCCTGCTCCTCGACTTCCTCGGCGATCGCAAGCGCCGCATCGAGGTTGCGCGCGACCACGATCTGGCCGTGGTTGGCCATGAGGGCGGCCGAGCGGCCGTCCAGCGTTCGGACCACGGCCTGGGCCAGCTCCATCGACCCGAAGGTCGCGTAAGGGGCCAGCGGGATGCTCGAACCACCGCCCACCGCAACCATGTAGTGCATGGCCGGGATCTCGCGCCCGGCGCAGGCCAGGATCGTCGCGCGCCGCGAATGGCAGTGCACCACCGCGCCCGCGTCCGGGCGGCCATCGAGCAAGCCCCGATGCATCCGCCACTCGCTGGAGGGCCGCAGCGCGCCTTCCGCCGTCGAGCCGTCCGCCGCCACCCTCACGATCATCTCCGGCGTAAGCCGGACCGGCGGAACGCCGCTCGGTGTCACCAGCATGTCGTCCCCCAACCGCGCCGAGGCGTTTCCGGAGGCGCCGCGATTAAGGCCGCGCAGGTCCATGGCCTGCATGACCTCGACCAGCCGCAAGCGCAGCTTGTCTTCGTCTTGCGCGCTCATCGTCTTACCTCTCGTTGACCCGCCCCGCGGTTTTCTCCTAGAACGGCTCCGTTAGAGTAGTCAAAACTATCTTAGGGAACGCCGCATGGCCCGGATCAACAGCAGGGACACCGACCTTCGGGAGCGGGCGCAGAAGGTTATCCCGAACGGGATGTACGGCCACCAGTCCGTGGCCAGACTCCCCGAAGGCTACCCTCAGTTCTTCAGCCGCGGCGAAGGCGCCTATCTCTGGGACGTCGACGGCAACCGCTATCTCGACTTCATGTGCGGATACGGACCGAACCTGTTCGGCTACGCCAACGCCCAGGTCGACGCGGCATACTTTGACCGGGCCCGGCGGGGCGACGCCCTGACCGGCCCGGGTGAGGAGATGGTGCAACTGGCCGAGGCCATGGTCGGCCTGGTGAGCCACGCTGACTGGGCGATGTTCTGCAAGAACGGCACCGACGCCACCACCATGGCGCTGATGACGGCGCGCAGTCACACGCGCAAGTCTACGATCGTCCTGGCCAAGGGCGCCTATCATGGCGCGGCCCCCTGGTGCACGCCGGTGCTGAACGGGGTCACGCCGGCCGATCGCGCCGGACAGATCTTCTGCGAATACAACGATGTGGAAAGCCTGGAGGCCGCCGTTCGCGAGGCCGGTGACGACCTTGCCGCGATCTTCGCCTCACCGATCAAGCACGATGTGCTCGTCGACCAGCAAAGCCCGACGCTGGCCTACGCCAAGCGCGCGCGCGAGCTCTGCGACGAGCGCGGCGCGCTCCTGATCGTCGATGACGTCCGCGCAGGCCTGCGCCTGGCGCGCGACAGCAGCTGGTCGCTGGTGGGCGTTGAGCCTGACCTCTCCACTTGGGGCAAGGCGATCGCCAACGGCCATCCCCTCTCCGCCCTCTTGGGCTCGGACAAATGCCGCCAGGCGGCCGGTGAGATCTTTGTGACCGGCTCCTACTGGTTCGCCTCGGCGGCCATGGCGGCCTCGCTCGCCACGCTTACCCTGGTGCGCGAGACCGACTATCTCGAACGCACCATCGCCCTTGGCGAGCGCCTGCGCAAAGGACTGGACGAGGCGGCGGCCCGGCACGGCTTTGGGCTGCGGCAGACCGGCCCCGCACAGTTGCCGCTGATCATGTTCGAGGATGATCCGGACGCCGCCATCGGCTACCGCTGGAACGCCGCGCTCATGGCCCGCGGCGTGTACTTCCATCCCTGGCACAACATGTTCATGAGCGCGGCCATGACCCTTGGCGACATCGACTTCGCGCTCGAGGCGGCGGACGAGGCCTTCAAGGCGGCGAAGGCCTGACCCCGGCCGCGCACGAGCAGCGGCGCACGTGACGGAAGACCTGGGAGCGCCACCTCCCAACGGCGCAGGTCGTAGGTCCGACGTCGGGACTTCGCCGACTGCCCCTGGCCAATAGGTCCGAGAGGAAGGCCTGGCCTTCCGTCGCGGGTCGGCCATGATCGCGACGGACAAAGACCGCGCGGTGGGAGATGACACATGGCGGGGCAGGAATTCCGGGGTCGCGCCGTGGTCGTGACGGGCGGGGCCTCGGGCATCGGCAGGGCCGCGGCGAGGCGGTTCGCCCAGGAAGGCGCCGGCGTCTGCGTAGCCGATCTCGACGCTGACGGCGCAGGCCGTGTGGCGGAAGAGATCATGGCCGCCGGAGGGCGCGCAATCGCCCAGTCGCTTGACGTGGCCGTGGAAGCCGACAACGAGCGGGCCTTCCAAGCTGCTGCGGACGCCTTCGGCGGCCTGGACGTGGCGTTCCTCAATGCCGGAATCCTAGGCGCGGCCTACGATCCCCTCGAAGAGGACATCTCGACGTTCGACCGGATCATCGCGGTCAACCTGCGCGGCTGCCTTCTGGGCGCCCGCGCGGCCGCCCGCCGTCTGCGGTCTAACGGCGCGATTGTCGTGACGGCCTCGACCTCGGCGTTCAGGGGATATCCGGGCAACGTCGGCTACGCCGCTTCCAAGCACGGCGTCCTGGGGCTCGTGCGGTCGCTGGCCGAGCCGTTGTCATCCAGGGGTCTGCGGATCAACGCCATCTGTCCGGGGCCCGTGCGAACGCCGATGATCGGATTGAAGTCTGAGCTCGACGACCTTGCGGCCGAGGAGATGGATACGGTCGCGCACAATTCGCGCGGCGACCCACGGCATATCGCCGAACTGGCGCTCTTCCTGGCGAGCCGTCGGGCGGCTTTCATAAACGGCGCCGTCCACGTCGCCGACGCTGGTCTTACGAGCGGCTACGGGGCGCCCGGCCGGGCGCAACCGGGCGCAGCCGGTCAATGACCGCACGCACATCCCGCGGCGCCCGCTATCGGGCGGGTCGCTGCGGCGCGATCCAGGACCCCCGCCCCCGTACAAGACCGGCTTTGCGCCCAGGCGGCCACTGGCTAGAACATCGCAATGGCCGAAACCTCTGCTAATCCCGCTTACCAAATTTCGTTGCAAGCCGCGGCCCCAGGGCGGTGGACAACGCTCGCAGCGCCCGAATGGAGCAACCCCGGGGGCGGTCTATGGGGTGGTTACGCCCTGGGCCTATGTGTCCGCGCCTTGGAAGCAGAACCCGACGCGACCGGCGAGGCCCTCTCGATGACCCTCACCTACGCGACGGGGCTACCGGCTGGAAACCTGGATGTCCGCACGCGTCGCCTGCGGCAGGGAGGATCAATCGGGGTTTGGGAAGTCGAACTCAGGCCGCAAGGCGTCGAAGACGTCAGCGTCCACGGCATGGTCACATTGGCCCGCCGGCCGGCCACGCCGCCCTTTGCGTTCGCGAGCCCCCCAGCTGCGCCGCCGCCGGAGGACCTGCCGAGTCCGGATCATCCGGCCGGAGCGACGCACTATGGTGCGGCGGCTTTTGAGCGGCGAACGCTTGACCGCTTCCCGCCCAGGCCCGGCGGCGATTCCCGGACTTTGGCGTGGGTGCGTCCGCGGAGCGGGACCTGGGACAAGGCGCTTCTGGCGATGGTCACCGACAATTCGGCGCCGCGCGCCATGTACGCGCTCGATCGCGTGATGACGACGACCCTTTCCCTGACGGCATACCTTCATGCCGACGCCGATGAGCTCGCCTGCCTCGGCGATGACTTTATCCTGATCGAGTGCGAGGGCCGTGTTGGCGGTGGCGGCGCATCGGACGAAAGGTCGAGCTACTGGTCCCGCGCTGGTCGGTTGCTGGCGACCAGCGAACAGCTGGCGTGGTATCGCCAAAGGCCGCCGGCCTCGCCTGAGTAGGGCCAAGCCCCCTGGCGGGACAAGCCGAGGCGAGCGATCAGTCAAGCTCACTTCAGAGCAACAGCGGCTCAGGCTATTCTGAAGACCCAGGCGCGGAGATTTTGCAGCATGGCGAGGTTCGTCTTCGGATTGAATCAGTCGCTGGACGGGTACGTCGACCACCAGGAATTTGCGCCTGATCCCGTGCTTTTTCTTCACTTCATCGAGCAGGTGCGCGGCCTGACGGGCAGTGTGTACGGCCGCGGCATGTACGAGGTCATGCGCTATTGGGACGAAGACCGCCCGGAGTGGGATGCTGCGGAACGTGACTTCGCAGCGGCCTGGCGCGGCCAACCGAAATGGGTCTTGTCTCGTTCGCTCAAGTCGGTCGGCCCTAACGCCACACTTGTCGCCGATGACGTCGAGACGGTGCTGCGAGGGCTGAAGGCCGAGCTCGTTGGGGAGATTGAAGTCGGCGGCCCGGACCTCGCACGAAGCCTAACCGACCTTGGCCTTATCGATGAGTATCGGCTCTACTTCCACCCCGTCGTGCTTGGCTCCGGCAAGCCCTTCTTTGCCGGCTCCCGGCCGCCGCTGCGCCTCGTCTCCAGCGACAGGATCGGCGAGGACGCGATCAGGCTGACGTACGTTCCAGCCTAGCCAAGCCACGCGCGCTATGGACGGCACGACGTCAGGTCTGCTGAGGGTCTGGCTGGCCAGCCACGACGTGCTGTAAGCAGCCCTCCCCCGACACGGGATGGGAGCCGGCGGCCCACCCGCCTCCTCCAAGCTTAGCCGTGTTACAATCAGACTTCGGCGGAGTGCTGGCGATGGGATCCCTCGGGGAGAAGATCGGCGAAGGCGCCACGGCGGACATCCACGTCTGGGCGCCCGGTCAGGTCCTGAAGCTGAGCAAGCTCGGCGTGCGGTGGCGCTCGGGCCGGCATGAGGCGCAGATGACCCGCGCCGCCTACGCCGCCGGCCTCCCGGCGCCGGAGGTGCTTGACGAGGTGACCGTGGAGGGGCGGTTTGGCATGGTGCTCCGCCGCCTTGACGGACCGACCCTGCTACAGCTCTCGCGGACCGGCGCTATGACGCCCCGCCGGACGGGCGCGATCCTGGCGACCCTCTGCCTATCCGTGCACAAGACGTCCGCACCGCCCGGCGTACTCTCCCTGCGTGATTGGGTGGACACCGCGTTGCCGCTGGCCGGCGACAGGCTTCCGAAGCACATCGCCACCGGCGTCCTCACCCTGATCGATCGCCTGCCGGCCGGCGGCGGGCTGTGCCACGGCGACCTTCACCCCGGCAACGTGATCATGACAGCGGAGGGGCCGAGACTCATCGACTGGGCCGCTGCGATGCGCGCGCCAGGCGGCCTCGACCTTGGGTGGGGCCACGTCCTGCTGTCCGAGTTCGCCCCGGAAATCGTCGCCGATCCGGAACGGCCGCGCGCGGTCAATGCGGCCGCGCAGTCGGCCTATGCGCGGCTCACCGGCATATCCCCCACCGCCTTGACGGCCGCGATCGAGCCCTACCTGCCCATCGCGCGCGTCCTCGTCCTTCTTGCCGGAGCGTTTCCTGCCCAGCGGGAGCGATTGATCCAACGCATCGAGACGACCCTGCGCCCGGAGTAGAAATAGACTCTCGCCGCGGGGGCGTGTCGTCGGTGTCGCGCGGATGGCTTCGGCCAATACGCCCGCGTCACTTCAGGGCGTCGGCGGTCTCTGTACGGTTCCACCATCCCCCGCCCAGAGCCTGGAACAGGGCTGCGGTGTCGGCATACCGGTTGGCTCCGGACTGAAGGCGGACGACGAGCGCCTGCTGATAGGTCTGCTGGGCGTTCAGCACGACGATCGCGTTCACCTGTCCCTGCGCCAACTGCTGCTTGGCGATCGCGAGGCTTTCGGCGGCGCTCCGTTCGGTGACGACAGCGGCCTTCAGTGTCGCGGCGTCGAACTGGAGGGCCTGGAGCGTATCGGCGACGTTCTGGAACGCGCTCAGGACGGTTGAGCTGTATTGCGCCCTGGCCTGGTCATACGCCGCCTCGGCGCCTCGCTGCCGATGCTTGAGCGCGCCGGCGTCGAAGATCGGTTGGAGGAGGGTCCCGGAGAGGGCCCAGAAGACGTTTCCATCGGCGAACATCTGGCCGATGTCGGTCGCAGCGCCGCCGCCATTTGCAGAAAGGGTGATGTTTGGCAGTCGATTGGCGATAGCCACGCCGACCTCGGCGCTGGCCATATGCAGGTTGGCTTCCGCCGCCTTGATGTCGGGGCGCTGAGCGACAAGCTTGGACGGCAGGCTGAGCGGCAGATCGACAGGCAGCGTCAGGCCCGCCATGGTGACGCCGTCGGCCGACGCCTCGCTTGGAAAGCGTCCGGTCAGGTTGGCGATCAGGTCCTCGGTCTGGGCGAGCTGCTTTTGCAACGGCGGCAACGTCTGTTGCGCCTGCGCGAGCGCGGCCTCCTCGGCGACGACGTCGCCGCGGGCGATTTCGCCCAGCGCGAACTGCCGGCGCATGATGGCGAGCACGTCGCTGTCGGACTTGATGATCGCCTGGGTCGCGGCGATCTGATCGCGCAGCATGGCCGCCTGGATCGCGGCGGCCACCACATTGGTGGTCAGCGTCAGATAGGTGGCCTCGGTCTGGAAGCGTTGCGCGTCGACCTGGGCCCGAACGTTTTCGGCCTGACGCCTCAGGCCCCCAAAGACATCCGGCGTGTAGGAAATGCTGAGCTGGGCGGTGTTGAGGGTGAAGAGGTTTTCGTTGGAGGTCAGCGGCGGGGCAAGCGTCTCATTGGCCTTCTGGCGCTGAAGGTTGTAGCCCCCAGTCACCGTCGGCCACAGCGTGGCGCGTTGGGCGTAGTAAGCCTCGCGCGCCGCGCGCAGGGACGCCCGAGCCGCCGCCAGAGTCGGGTTGGCCTTGAGCGCGCGTTCGACGAGGGCGTTGAGCGCCGGCGACTGGTAGAGCGTCCACCATTGGCCGGACACGTCAGCGTCCGCGACGAACCTTTGCGCCGCGCCGCCCGCAATATCCGTGGCAGGCGTCGTCGGCGCCATCGGCTCGCGGGTATAGCCGCTCACGCTCGGCGCTGCGGGCGTGTGGAAGTCCGGGCCGACCGCGCATCCCCCGAGAGCAAGCGCCGCAAACCCGCTGACGATGGACTTTTGTCCGCGCATCTAGGCTGCACCTTCCATCGGGGCGCCCGTCGTCGGGTGCGCTGCGGCCAAGCCTCGCCTGGAGAAGATATCGATCAGCACAGGCAGGACAACGAGGATCAAGACAGGGGCGAGCAGGATGCCGCCGACCACCACCAACGCCAAGGGTCGTTGCACTTGCGATCCGATCCCCGTGGATACGGCCGCCGGCGCCAGGCCCACGCAGGCGGCGAAACAGGTCATCATCACAGGTCTGAGCTGGTTCTCGCAGGCCTGCAAGATCGCCTCGCTGCGCGCCCACCCGCCGGCGATCAGCCGGTTGAAGGAATTCAGCACGATGATCCCGTTCATAACCGAGATGCCCAGCAGGCCTATGAAACCGATGGCGGCCGACACACTGAGCGGTGTGCCGGTCAGGTAAAGCGTGAAGATGCCGCCGATCAGGGCCATCGGCACCACGCTCGCCGCCAACAAGGTGTCGGTGATCGAGGCGAAGTTGAGGAACAGCAGGAGGCCGATCAGGAGCAGGCTGATCGGCACGACCACGGCCAATCGACCAAGCGCATCGTGCAATTCCCCCAGCTCACCGACCCACTCCAACCGATAGCCCCCCGGCAGGACGACCTGCCGGGCGATCTTGGCCTGGGCCTCGGCCACCGCCCCGCCGAGGTCTCGCCCGCGCACCGAGAACCTGATCGGAATGTAGCGGCTCTGGTTCTCGCGATAGACGAATGAGACGCCTTTGACGAA